>NZ_JBIAKL010000001.1:0-810081 GCF_042872445.1 Micromonospora sp. NPDC005257
CACCAACATCGCCGCCGGCACCCGCCATCACGCCCGCGACAGCACCCGCCCACTGGCACTCCTCGGCGTCACCTGACGACTTTGCCGGGGCCCTGTGTCGGCCCCGACCCCGGTGAGGGTGGCGATGCGTCGCCCGACGCGGACTGCCTGGTCCGGGCTCGCCGCGTCAAAAAGCAGCGGCACGAGAGCATGCACTGCGGCGCACCTGCCGTCGATGTCCTCCAGCAGACGTGGATGCCGTTTGACGAGCCGTGCGAGCCGGTGATCAATTACTGCATCGAGCATCGGCCGTGCTCGCCCTTGCAACGCAACCCGCAACTGGGCCCTCCCGTTCGGCCGTCGCAGTAGGTCCGCCGGGTCAACACCTGCGGCGAACCCAGCCACCAGTAACGGCTCAGGCACCCGAGGCTGCCGGAGCACTTGCCAGGCCCGATCCACTGCGTCACGACCGGCCGGGTCCGCGTCGAACGCCGCCACAATGCCGGCTGCTGCACCGGGCAACTCCCGCAGAATCGTGGCCTGGTAACCGGTCAGCATGGTGCCGCAAGGCGCGAGGGCCACCGCACCCTGCCTGTGCGATCGTGAGTAGGACAGCCAGACCGCGAGGACATCCGCCGGCCCTTCAACCAGCACCGGCATCCACCGTGCATCGAGGCGATCCTGCTGCTCCGCCATCCCGAACAGCAGCCGCCCCTTGTCGTAGATCGCACTCTCGGGGCTGTTGATGTACTTCGGCACCCCGTCACCGGCGCCAGGTCCGGCGCGCCCCAGAAACGCCACTGCATGCCCGAAAGGATCTCGTACCGGAAACACGATCCGGTCCCGGAACATATCGATGAGCCGCCCTGCTCGGTCGCGCCTCGAGAGCCCCGCACCGACCAGTTCATCGTCACTGAAGCCAACCGCACGCAGGTGACGCGTCAGCGAGGTCCGGCCAGCTGGGGCGTACCCGATCCGCCACGGCCACTCCCGCTCAGCGATTACACCGAGGCCACGATCGGCGAGGTACGCGCGGGGGCCGTCGGCGTGGGCGAGTTGGTCGCGGTAGTACGTGACTGCGGCTTCGACGGCCGCGATCAGCCGTCCGACGTCGAGCCCGAGGCCCTCGGTCGAGGAGGACGGGGGAGTGAGTCGAGGTGCGCCCATGGACTACCTCCGAAATCCAAGCTAGCTTCAGCGGTCCCAACCCCGCCAGGAGCGTTGCGCCATCCGAACCCGCCGCGCGGCACGGGAGTGCTCCGCATGCCGGGTCATCTCTGCTATGGAGGCGGCGACGGCGCTGGTCAGCCGCTCGGCGCTCGGCTCGTCGTACCAGGGCAGCAATTCGAGCATGGCCACCTTGACGCCGGTGGCGAACAGCAGCGCCGTGCCCTTCGGTAACGCCCGGATCTGCGCGGCGTCGAGGATCCGCTGCCGACGCACGGACGTCTGGTACGACGTGCGGCCTTGCCCGTCGCGGCTGCGGGAGGCGATGGTGACGTCGTGTTCGCCGATGAGCCGGGACAGGTCTTCGGCGAAGCGTGCGTCGTCGATGCCGGCGCCGACCAGCTTGACCGTGGCTGCGGACCAGAGGGCGTCCATGCCGTGATCGCCCCAGACGCGGGTGCCTTGGCGGTAGGACTGCAGGATGGTCAGCGGGATGATGCCGCGGCTGCCGAAGTGGCTGTACAGCTCCGGCAGGTCCCTGATTTTGCAGATGTTCGCGGCTTCGTCGAGGCAGGCGATCAGTGGCGGGTCGAGCCGGCCTCCGTGGGCTTCGGCGACGGTGACCGCGGCGCGCAGCGCCTGGTCGGTGAGGCCGGCGACGAGCGGCGCCGCGGCACCCGCGCCATCCTTGGACAGCAGGTAGAGCGTGTCGGTGCTCTCGACGAGCGCTTCGACGTCCAGCGCGGGTAGTGGCCGGTCCGGTGGAGTGACCCAGGCCATGATGGTGGGGTTGGCGAGGCAGGCTGCGGCGGTGCGGGCGGTCTCGTAGAGCCCTTCGCGCGTCTCGGGGGCACCGGCCTGGCGGCCGGACATCGCTCGGGCGGAGGCGCCGAAGCCGTGGCTCTTGAGGATGGTGGCCGGCTCGCGGGAGGTGGAGTCCGACAGCCACGCCTGCACCGAGGTCAGGGTGCGGCCCTCGATCGCGGCGGCGAGGATCAGCGACGTGAGCAGGTCCAGCGCTCCCTGGATCCAGAAGTCGTCGCTGCCCTGGGTGCTGCGGACCTGTTGGACGAAATGGTTGGCTAGCCGGTGGGCGTCCTCGACGTCCTCCACCGCGGCGAGGGGGTTCCACCACCAGTCCTGCGGTACATGGGCGATGGACTGCGGGTCGAACACCCACACGGTGCCGCGCTCGGCCCGGGCGGTGGCCGTGGTGGCCCAGAGGTCGGGTTTGTTGCTGGTGGCGAGCGCGGCCCCTGGGGCGTTGAGGATCGACTGCACGGCCAGGGCGGTGGTCTTTCCGGCGCGGGGTGCCATCACCGCGAGGATGACGTCTTCCCAGGAGGAGTAGAGCCGAGGACCCGAGCCACGCCGCCGCCGGTGCGCACCGAGCACGACCCCGGCCGCTTCGGCCGAGAGTGCCTTCACCGGCACGTCGGCCAGACCGGGTCGCAGGCGGCGGGCCTTGGCGGCGACCGCCGACAGCGTCATCGCCCGTACCTCGGGCGGGCCGGCCAGCGACGGCAGCGGGTCCCCCGCGTCGGGTCTGTGCCCCTGCCACCACACCGCCGCGACGCTGACCACGCCGACCAGCATCAGCAGCAGCACCGCGTAAACGACACCGACCGCGGTGGGCGAGACCCCGGGCCAGAGTGCGGCCCAGTCGGCGCGCAGTAGGTGCTCCAGGTACGCGGACCCGAAGCCCATGCCGGTGCCGGGCCGCCCGGTCACGGCGGCGGCGGTTCGCCCTGCCAGCCAGGACAGCCACATCAGCGCGATCCCCGCCCACACGAGGCCGAGCATCAGGAACGGGGTGAGTGGTCCGCCGGCGTTGCCGCGCGGTTCGACCGGCCGGGTGCTCATGGCTGCACCTGCCGGATCGCCGCGTCGGTGTCGTAGAGCTCCCATTCCTCACCGACGAGGGTCAGCGACACCGGCAGTCCGTTGCGCTCACCGGTCTTGATCAGGTACTTGCCCCGGCCGGGGTGTACGGAGCCGGCGAACCAGGCCTCCGGTGCGGCCCAGGACGCCACCAGCTCGCGCTCCGGGCCGGACAGTTTGATGACGTCGTTGACGCGGTTCAGCTCGCGTGGCGGCAGGCCGGCGAGGATTTTGATGGCGGAGCGTTCGATGAAGCCCTGCGCCTTGGCGCGGTCCTCGGGTGTGGGGAGGGCGTCGAGGTCGGCGAGGGAGTGGGTGACCATCACGCTGGCCATGCCGCGCTGCCGGTTGAGCCGGGTGAGCGCGTCGGCGTGCTCGACCAGTCCGGATGCGCCGCGCAGTGCCCGCCATAGCTCGTCCATGACGCCGAGGTACTGCCGGCGCGGCGCCAGGCCTTGGTCGGCCAGCACGGACGCGGCGTCGACCATGCCGAAGCCGTACGCCCAGGTGCACAGCATCGCCGCGGCGACGAGCTGGTCGCCGGCGGCGGCGACCTGGGAGATGTCGACGCTGACGGCTGGTGCGTCCAGGTCCAGCGGTCTGGTGGTGGGGCCGTCGAAGACTCCGCGCAGGCTGCCTTCGCACAGCAGCGCCAGCGTGGGTACCAGCTGGTCGACGCGGCGGCGGTACTCGCCGTCGGTGCGTGCCCGGGCCGCGGCCTGCAGCTCGTCGGCGCCGGCTTCGACCAGGCTCAGCACGTCCGGCACCGTCGGGTCGCGGTCGAGACGTTCAGCGAGTACGTCGACCGCACGGCCGAGGATGATCTCCTCGGTGTTGTTCAGCGCCTGCCCGCGGACGAGGGCGCACAGCGCCAGCAGCAGGGACATGCGCCGGCCGCGGATCTCCAGCCGCAGCTGTCGGGCGTCGGCTGTGCCCATGCGGGCGAGCGCGCTGCCCAACGGGCCGGAGTCCAGCGGGTTGAGCCGGTCCAGGCCGCGTCCGATCCGGATGACCTGGCCGCCGAGGTGCTCGACGAGCCGGGTGTAGTCGGGTTTGGTGTCCCCGAGGATCAGCGCGCTGGTGCCGAAGCCGGTCATGCCGGTGATGAGCCTTTTGACCACGGTGGACTTGCCGACGCCGGGCTGGCCGAGGACGAACACGCCGGGGTTGGTGATGAGGCCTTCGCGGAGCCATTCGAGGGGGTCGAGGCAGACGACCTCGCCCCACAGCATGTGCCGCCCGATCGGCACCCCGATGGTGGGCGCCCCGGAGCCGGCGACGAAGGGGAACAAGCCGCACAGCTGGACGGTGGTGCCCTGGTACTCCATGCCGGGGGCGATGTGGCTCGCCCGGCCGGCGCCGGGCGCCCGCATGCCCCAGGCAGGGGCGGTAACAGTACTCTGCATCGGGTGTCTCCTGGTGAGGTCAGTGGGGCCAGTGACGGGCCAGCTGCGGTGGGCACACGCCGCACGGCAGGGTGGTGGCGAAGCCGACGGCCTGGCTGGCGCGCAGCCGCCGTAGCCGGATCTTGGTTACGTCGGCGCGGGACTCGACGTCGGCGACAGCCCGCCCCAGGTCCTCGGCACCGACCACGGTGGTGGTGACGAACAGCGACATCAGCCCCACCCCGGAGCCGGTCGCTTCCTCGCGGGCGGTCTGCAGGGCCCGTTCCCGGTCGGCGTGGTCGCGGGCGGACTCGTCGCGCTTCTGCGCCCGGTGGTACGCCGCACGGAACGCCGCGGCGTTGACCTCGCTCTCGACGATCCGCGCGGCCTCCCCGGCGGGGAAGGGCCGGTAGAGCAGGGACACCCGCTTCGGGTACGGGCCGGGGGCGAGTAGCCGGGCGAGGACGTCGGCGTGCACGTGCTGACGTGGTGCCTCGTGCCACGCCCACGACACGGACGTGCCGGAGTCGTGGACGTACCGGTCGAGGTGTTCCTCGGCCATCACCGGTCCGGCGGTGTCCCAGTCCACCCACCGGCCCAGGTCGAGCCCGGGCGTCGCGGCGAGTCGGGCGACGTCGCCGCGGGCGGCCGGGTCGAACGCCGTCCGCACGACGCCCGAGATGATGTCGGCGCTGGCCCGGTCGAGCACGGTCAGGCCGCAGCTGCCCAGGGAGTCCTGCAGACCTGGCAGGGTTCGGCTGATCTCGTCCAGGGCCTCGTCGAGGTTCTTGGGCTTGCTGGGGGAGGAGCCGGGCTTGAACGTCACCGATACCCGGGTCTCCACGTCGGCGGCGGCCGCCGGCGACACCTCCACCAGCCGTTGCAGCACTCGCCGGGCCGACGCCGGCCCGTGCGGCACGATCCGCCGGCTGACGTGATCCGCCAGCCGGGAACCGGGATCCGGCGCGGTGTCCACGGTGACCGCGACGTGGTCGACGATCGGCAGGTAGCCCAGGTTCGCCAGCCAGCCGCCCCAGTTGGCCACCCACGTCGCGCTGGCGTCCGGATCGGCCAGCCAGGTCGAGGTCGCCGCGCAGCGCAGCGTCACCGTCATAGTGCCCAGCCGCCGGTTGTAGACCACCGCGTACCCGCCGCCGCTCTCGTCGGCGACGGTCAGCAGGGTGGTGGGCGCGAGCACGCCCGGCAGCTGCCAGGCGTGCTCGCCGGCCACCATGACCCCGGAGCGGTACGAGGTGTAGCCGCGGCTCGTGCCGACCAGCCATCGCACCCGCTGGGCGATCCCAGCCGACAGCGGCACCCCGTCCCACCGCAGCACCAACAGCGCTACCAGCAGCGCACACGGCCCGGCGGTAACGGCTAACGCCCGTAACCCGAGCGAGCCGGAGACAATCAGCGCGGTGATCGCCGCGAGCACCGTGAACGTCTGCATCGGCCCGAGACCGAACAGGCCCATGCCGCGAGCGCGTCGCCAACCGCCGTACGTGCGTACCTGTGCCTGATCGCTGCTCACGACAGTGAGCTCCCGTCCCGCATCGCCGAACCGGCGGTGTTCGCGCCGGCCTTCGCGGCTGCGGCACCGGCCTGAGCGGCCAGCACGGTGCCGATGACTACCGGTGCCGCCGGCCCGGTCGCCGCTCCCGCCGCACCGGCCCCGGCAGCGGCGCTACCACCGGCGGTAGCGGTAGTGCTGGCAGCGGTCGGCCCGGTCGCTGCGGGTGTTGCCGGCCCGGGTGGACCGCCGACGAGGGTGCCGTTCACCACCTTCGGTGCGCTGCCGCTCGTACCGCCGGGTCCGCTCGTGGGCGCGGGCGCCGACGGGACCGTTGCCGCCCCGCTCGGACCGCCGCCCCCGCCGCTACCAGGCCCCCGCGAGTCGAGGTAGCGGGCGTGATCGCCGGCGCTATGGCCACCGACCGCCCCGCGCACCGACGACGCAGCATGCAGACCGGCCGCCGCGCCGGCGCCGGCCATGCCGAGTCCTCCGCCTGCGGAGGCGACGCCGCCGGTGAAGGTGGTGAAGAACTTCATCAGCGCTGGCAGGGCGATCACCGACAGGGCGAGCATGCCGAGGCCCATCAGCCAGTCCCGTCCGTTGCCGCGCATCATCACGAACGAGGTGGCGTACACCGACACCGCCGCCGGCTTGTACAGCGCGAGCGCCAGCGACCAGCCGAGGGTCTTGTGCAGCCACTGGCTCGTGCCCCGGGTGACGGATCCGGCCGCGGCCAGCTGCAGCAGCCCGGCCAAGATGACCACCGAGCCTTCCCGGAAGACCATCAGGATGGTCTGCACGACGGCGGCGAGGATGACCACGATGCCGACGAGGATCATCACGAACGGCGCCACCGTCGCGCCGGGGAGCAACACTCCGCCGAGCGCCGTGGTCATCGCCTCGTTGGGTGGCTTGCTGGACTCCTTGAATATCGCCTCGTTGAGCAGCCACATCGAGTAGCTGTCCCCGGCCTTGAGGACCAGGTGGGTTCCGGCGACGCCGATGCTGCCCCACAGCGCGGTGTTCCAGACGCCGCGCACGGCCTGAAGAAGCGGCTCGCCCCGGCGGCTGACGACGATGGTGATGCCTTGCCAGACCAGGCCGGCGACCAGGACCAGGATCGTCATCGGCAGCATGAAGCCGCGTAGCTGCTGCGCCGGGCCTCCGGCGGAGTTGCACTGGGTCATCCAGTCGGAGGCCCACTGCCCTGGGTCCGAGCCGCTGGTCGGGCACAGGTTGTTCGAGGGGATCAGCGTCCAGCTGGTCAGCAGACCGGCGACCCACTCGATGCCTTCACGGACGGCGTTGGCCAGCCCATCGAGGATCGCGCTGACCATCGAGTCGCGGACCGCGGCGCCCGGGTTGACGCCACCGCCAATGACGCCGGAGCAGGTCATAGGTAGGAACGGATTGCAGAGCGGCATCAGGTCACCCACCTACGCCGAAGGGAAGAAACGTCGCGGTATCGGCGTCCGACGCGGCCAGCACGGTTTGGTCGAACGTCCCGCCCGCGGGCGCCAGCAGCGCCCAGTCGGAACCGGTCCAGCGCGCGCGCACCTCGGCGATCACCGACAGCGGTACGCCGTTTACGCCTGGCGCCTCGGTCAGCAGCCGCACGGCCGCCTCGTCGTCGCGGTAGCTGACGATGCGGTAGCCCCGCAGGATGGCGTTCAAGCGTCCGAGAGGCTGCCCGTCCGGTTGTGCGCGGAGCTCGTCGTACGCCTGCGCTACTTGGACCCGCATCGCGGCTGCATCGGGCCCGACCACCTGGTCGCGCAGCGTCGGTTCGAAGACCGCCGGGCCGACCTGCGGGTTGATGCGTACGACGATGTGCACGGCGGCGAGCAGCGCACCGACCTGGTCATGCGCGAACCCGCGCGCCTGCCCTCCGCTGGTGATGCGCGGACCGGAGTGGCTCGACACGGGCACCGAGACACCGGCGACGTCGACCCACTCGAGATCGGTGATCCTCTGCGTCTCGCTACCGGGGATCACGCCAGTGACGGCGAAGGTCGACATCGCGCCACCCGAGGGTGAGTCGGCAGGCCGATCCGGGGCGGTAGTGGCCATCATGGCTGCGGCCACGACGGCGGTCAGTGCCACCGCGGTCAGACAAATGGTGGTGAGCCGGCGGCGCGTGGCGCGGCGGGCGTGATCGATGACGTCGTAGGTCATGACTCAGCCCGGGATAACCGTGCCGACCACGACGGCCGCAACCGCCCCGCACGTCAGGCCCGCCAACACCCACGGGATGCCGGCGGCGCCGTCGGCAGCGAACGCCGACCGGTTGCGTCGACCGACGGCCATCATGATCCCGCAGATGAGCAGACCACCGACGCCCGCAACGATGAGGATCCACTTCATCCAGCCGATGAACATGTTGCCCGCGCTCTCCAAGCCCGGCGGAGGGGAAGGAGCCGGAGTCGGAGCGGCCAACAGCTCGGCCGCGGCGCTGGCGAGGTAGTGAGCAAGCACAGCAATCTCCTGACGGTCAGGACACCCAGGCGGGCATCTGCCACGGACCCTGGCCAGGAGCTGCTGACGGCAGAGTTGATGCCGGAGTGGTCGCCTCCGCTACCGGTTCCGGCGGCGGCGGACGGCAGCGGTAACGGCCCCGGCGGCTCGACACGGTCGTGCCATGAATGCGCCACAACGAGTCGCGGTGGCTAGGGTCGTAGCGCTGGCCGTTACCGGCGGCGCTAAGACCGAGCCGACACCGACCGAACCAAGCGCCGGCGGAGGCTCGGCCGTTCCCGGGCCGACCATCGTGGCGGTCTCGGTGCCGCCACCTATGCAGCACGGCTTCTCGTATGCGGAGCCGGGCCGGGTGTCTCAACGGTTCGCGACGTCCCTCTACAGCGCCGACACACGCCGCGACGCGCGGCCGGATGACGTCTACCGGAGGGCCATGCGCTTCGCCAGCGGCACCCTGGCCAGCCAGAGCGCCGCCGCGGACCACGACGGCCGCTGGACGACCTGGACCGCTCACCGCGCCTACGTTCAGGCCGTCGTGACGCCCTTCGTCGACACGCCAACGGCGGCGGACGACGGGATCAACGCCGGGCGGGCCTACCGAGTGAAATCGACCCCAGTGGGCGAAGATGGCTGGCGCGACCGGACCGAGTACAGCACCGTCGACTGCCGCTCGCGCTCCGGCAGCCCGGGCGGTCCCGGCTGGCGAGTCGCCAGCTACGAGATCCGCCTGGTCAGTCTGCGATGACCCGCCGCTGGCTGATCGTGGCGGGCGGACTCGTCGTCGTTGTTCTGACGTCGCTGGCGCTCGTTGTAATAGTCCCGGTCTCGGTCCTGAGCGCAGACCCCGCGATGGCCTGCACCATCAGCTCGCCCAGTGCCTCGCCCGGCGCGACGACTGGGCCCGCGGTCTGGCCCAGTCGGGGCACGTGGAGCTCCGAGCAGGTCGGCAATGCCGCCACCATTGTGTCCGTCGGCGCTGAGATGCAGGTGCCGCGCTACGGCTGGGAGATCGCCGTTGCCACCGCGATGCAGGAATCCACCTTGCGCAACCTCGGCCACCTCGGCGCGGACAACGACCACGACTCACTCGGCCTGTTCCAGCAGCGTCCGAGCCAGGGCTGGGGGACGCCGGAGCAGATCCTGAATCCCCGATACGCCAGCCGGAAGTTCTACGAGCGCCTGCTCGACGTCGACGGCTGGCAGACCATGCCACTTACCGAGGTGGCGCAAGCGGTGCAGCATTCGGCGTTCCCTGACGCGTACGCGAGGTGGCAGTCCGAGGCCGAGCAGTTGGTCACCGTCATCAGCGACGGGCTGGGCGTCGTCTGTATCAGTGACGGCGGCGACGGGATGCCGCCGGTGGACGACGAGGGGCTTCCCGAGGGCTTCCTGCTGCCGGCGGACCCGCAGCTCCGGAGCGTCGTCGCGTTCGCGCTTGCTCAGCGAGGCAAGCCGTACGTCTGGGGCGCCGAAGGACCCGATAGCTACGACTGCTCGGGCCTGATGATGGCCGCCTGGGCCAAGGGCGGGGTCCGGCTTCCCCGCGTGACCGCCGACCAGGTACACACAGGCATTGCTGTCCTGTCGCTGGCGGCGATGCAGCCCGGTGATCTGATCTTCATTCCGGGCTCCGACGGCTCGATGTCCCGGCCCGGTCACGTCGGCATGTATATCGGAACCAGTCAGCGGGGAATGCAATACCTCGTTCAGGCTCCAAAGACCGGCGACGTCGTAAAGATCGTCGCGGTCAGGAGCTGGAGTCGATCGGTGGCTGCAATTCGTAGGCCATTGGTGAAGTGAGAGCCCTGTATTTGGGCGGAGGATGGTGGGGTTAATTGAAGCAATTATATTGCTTGCGAATAGACGGATTCCGGATTGGTTCCGAACTCCGCCTCCGCTAGCTCGATGGATTCAAGAGTAGGCTCTTGGCCATCGAATAGGGCGATCTCGCCTTGAATCCACGCCCCGTAGTAAAAGTTGCGATACTCGGGGGAATCACCCCAGCGGTCTTGTCGAGCATACTGCTCTTCCACTTCAACTTCGATGCGAACTTGCCCGGCAGTGGATTCCGACCATGCGTCATACTGAATTGGGCCGACAAACTCTACTCTCTCGACCTGGAGCGATGAATCCTGGAACTCCCAGTTATCATCTGAGCTCATCCCCAAATCAATCGACCACCAATTGTGAGGGCGGCTCAGGTCCGCGATGCTTGTCAGGTCCGACGCCGATAATCCCTGTTGTGAGAACAGGTGAGTGATTGAGGAAACAAAGCTTGTGCGCTGCTGTTCAGTCGCTTCTACGGTCTCATCGAGCAGGTGGCGGATCTCGCCAAGGCTCGAGGCAATTTCAGGCACTTGAACGTCTAGTGACTGACATGTCGCAATAATGGCTCGGGTGTCACCCGAAACCAAGATTAGCCCGTCAGATTCTCCGTTGTTATGTTCGATGACGGAACGAATCCAAGCGCTGTCTGCTGCGCCTGTTTTGACATCTTTCTTGCGAGACCCTGCACCCCGAAGCAGGACTTGGTCGCGGATGGCGGCGACTGCTGCTTCGCCTTCCAGGGGCACTATAATTGCCCCGGCTCTTCCAATCCTTCTGATTACTTGAAGCTCATTGATGAGCGGAGGCTCGGCGGCCTGCGGGAAGCCCCATTTCCGGCGCTTTCCGTTGTGTGTCTGGATCTGGCGAGCGAGTTGCTCACACTCGTGCACTACGCGCTGAGCCAGTTCCCACGCGACCACCTCTGGGATCCATAGTTCGGCGTCATGCCGCTCGCAGGCTTCAGCCCAGTTCTCAATCGTTGTCATGTTTGGCTCGACGTTCCCGCCAAAGACGTTTGCGTCGAAGACAATAGCCTGAATCTGACTGCTTCCCTCCACGCAAGGGACTCTACCAAGTGGGGCAAGGCAAGCCTTTTTGGTATCTATGAGCGTTTTGTCAACAAGGCGAGATTGGCGATGAGTGGCGGCGCAAGATGTCCAATCGCGGGCGTTGGTAACAGGCGGTCTTTCGCCTGTTAGAGGACGATCGGTTGTACGAAGACCTCCTGAAGCACCGGACCCGGCCGCTGGCGGTCCGGCTCGTGCGCGTTGTACTGCCCAGGGACGTTGGTCAACCTTGTGATGGGCGGTTTGCCGCCGGTAGCGGTGTGGGGCCGGTGGTGATGCAGCCAGGCGGGTAGGGCTTTCCGTCGGGCTGCTTCGGAGGTGTAGAACCGGCCGAAGGCCCAGCCGTCGGTGAGGGTTCGGTGGAAGCGTTCGACCTTGCCGTTGGTCTGGGGTCGGTAGGGGCGGGTCTTCTTCGGGGTGACGCCGAGTTCGGTGCAGGCGTCGCGCCAGGCGTAGGACTTGTAGGCGGAGCCGTTGTCGGTCAGCACCCGCTCAACGGTGACGCCTCTGGCGGCGAACCAGGCGAGCGCGTGGTGGAGCACGTCGATGGCGGTGGCGGCTTTCTCGTCGTCGCGGATCTCGGCGTAGGCGACCCGTGAGTGGTCATCGACGACGGTGTGCACGAACGCGGTCCCGACCCGTGGTTCCCAGTGGTGGTTACGGGTGCCGGTGCGCCGTGCGGTGGCTTCTCGGTTGCGCTGGCCCTGGACCCGACCGACGTAACGCCATCCGCCGCCGTCGGGGATCTGGCCGAGCTTCTTGACGTCGATGTGCAGCATCGCGCCCGGGTGGTCGTGTTCGTAGCGGCGCACCGGTTCGCCGGTGCGCCGATCGATGTGCGACAACCGGTTCACCCGGCAACGGGTCAGCACCGCGTGCACGGTCGAGGCGGGCATGCCGAGGCGGCCGGCGATCTGCACCGGCCCCAGACGGTGCTTCCATCGCAGGTGCACGACCTTGCGGACAACCGGTTGCGGCGTGCGAGTCGGGCTGTGGTGCGGCCGTGACGACCGGTCGGCCATCGCGTCGGCGCCGAGCTCGGCATAGCGCACGGCCCACCGTTTCGCGGTCGGCCAGGACACGTCATAGCGTTCTGCGGCCCGGGCGACCGGCCACCCCTCATCCACGATCAGACGCGCCAGGCGAAGACGTGCACGAGGAGTCAGAGCGGCGTTAGCGTGGGACACGAAGGCCTCCTGTTGCCGGAGCGGTTCCTAGACAGCTCCACTCCACAACCGGAGGCCTTCGTCATCACGTCTATCTACGCCGTGTCGTCACACGACCTCAACCAACCTGCCTGGGCAGTACACCAGGCTGATTCCGATGACGATGGTCATGCTTGGAGAAGCCGCATTGCTCTGATCATCAGCGCCGACGGGGTCACCCCGATCCGCCCATCCTGATGACGGTCCGGGTGACAAGCCCGCCGCCTAACTGGACACTGAACTCATGACATCCGGGCCCCCCGGCCGGGCATATGACGTGTCGGTCAGCGGCAGCGTCGGCGTCCAGGTCGGTTCCAACAACTCGCAGGTCAACCTCAGCTTGGTGCATCCGCGGGCCACCGGCCTGGTGCGGACCCTGCACAACCTTCCGCCAGCCGCAGCCGTCTTTGAGGGTCGTGACATCGGCGCCCTCGATGATCTATTCGGCGAGACCGGCGCGGCTCAGGTCGTGGTCCACGGGCTCGGCGGAGTGGGCAAGAGCGAACTCGCCAACCAATATGCGCGCACCAGCTTTAACCGGTACTCGCTGCTGTGGTGGGTGACCGCGGACAGCCCGCAGTCGATCGCTCTGGGTCTCGCGGCACTGACCAGGCGACTGCATCCAGTAGCGACGTTGGCCGACGCAACGGAATGGGCGCTTGGCTGGTTGCAGATGAACAGCGGATGGTTGTTGATCCTGGATGACGTGGAGGAGGCTGCCGACATCGCGGAGCTCCTCGGCCTTCTCGCCGGCTGCGGCGACGTGCTAGTGACGACACGCCGGGATCTGGGAGCGCGGTGGCGCAAGCTGGGACTCAAGACCCTGCATCTCGACGTTCTGGATCCCCTGGCCGCAGCGCACCTAATGGACGAGTTGGCTGGGCTCGACGATCCACAGGGTGCGGACCGGCTGGCACGCGCGTTGGGCGGTCTACCGCTCGCGCTGGAGTTGGCTGCGGCCTATGTCGCCGAGCGTGGCCTTACTTACGGTGACTATGAGAGTGCGCTGGCCAACCGGTTCGATCGGGTCGCCGGGGAGGGCTTCGACCGTCAGGAGGCCCTCGCCACAGTGTGGTCGGTGACCCTCGCCGCCGTCACGCATAGATCACCGCTGGCCATCCGGGTACTGGAGACGATGTCCTGGCTAAGCTCCGACCCGCTCCCCGAAAGTGTGCTCGAGTCGCTCGTGGAGGATCCGGCCGAGGTGTACGAGGCCGTGACGGTGCTGGCGTCGTACTCGATGGTGACACGCACGTCGGATGCGGTGGCGGTGCACCCGCTCGTGCAGTCGGTCGTCCGCAACTCACTAACCGCCGAGGGACGAGCGGACGAGGTGAGGGAGACGGCAGCCCGGGTCCTGCTGGACGCAGCACCCGCCGATCCGGTGAACGATGTCGCGGGATGGCCGAAGTGGGCCGCTCTGTTGCCGCACATTCTGGCACTGACCGAGCACATGCCGGACGACCACTTGTCGGAAGCCGTGCTGGGCCTCCGGCGAGGTGCCGGGATCTACGTGCAGTATCAGGGCAACGTCAGTGCCGCAATCGCCGTGTTCGAGCGAGTGGTGGCGGACAGTGGGCGCATTCTGGGGCCCAATCACTTGAGGACCCTGACCGCACGCGCCGATCTGGCCACCGCCTACCAGCAGACTGGACGCACGCGGGAGGCCACCGCCGCCTGGCAGCAGCTCCACGCCGACTGCGAACGCGTTCTCGGCACCGACCACCCGCAGACGCTGACCGCGCTGGCGGGCCTGGCCAGCGCGTACCAACAGGCCGGTAGCACCCGCGACGCGGTCATCCTGTTCGAGAGACTCCTGGTCCACGGCGAACGCGTCCTGGGCACCGACCACCCGCAGACGCTCACCGTCAGGGCCAACCTCGCCGTCTCTTACCAGCAGGAGGGTAACGCCGAGAAGGCAATGGAGATGGAGGTCGGAGTGCTCGCCGACCGGGAACGCCTCCTCGGGCCCGACCACCCGGACACGCTCACGGCCCGCGCCAACCTCGCCGTCTCCTTCTGGCAGGCTGGCCGCACCGGCGAGGCCATCGCACTCTTCGAGCAAGTCCTCGCCGATCGCGAACGCGTCCTCGGCTCCGACCACCCGGACACGCTCACCACACGGGCGAATCTCGCCACCAGCTACCAACAGGACGGCCGCTACAGCGAGGCTATCGCCCTCCTCGAGAATGCCCTGGCCGGGCGTCAGCGCATCCTCGGCGTCGACCATCCGGACACGCTTACCACACGGGCTAACCTCGCCGCCTCCTATCAGCGGATCGGTCGTTCCGCGGAGGCCATTGCCCAGCTGGAGCATGTTCTCTTCGACAGCGAGCGGACGCTCGGCCATGGCCACCCGAGAACGATGACCGTCCGGGCAAACCTCGCCGTGGCCTACCAGCAGGTCGGCCGTGTCGAGGAGGCAATCACTGCACTCGAAGGCGTAATCGCGGACAGCCAGAGAGTTCTAGGTCCCGAGAACCCGCAAACGCTGACCGCACTGGCCAACCTTGCCGCCTCCTACCAGCAGATAGGCCGGGAGGCCGAAGCCTCTGCTCTGTTCGGGCAGGTGCTCGCCTTGCGGGAGCGGATTCTCGGTCCTGACCACCCACAAACGTTGGCGACACGCAATAACCTCGCCATGCTCCGCCGGCCGCCGGCTGTTAGTGAGGACCCGGAGCCCGGCCATGGCTGACTCGGAGAACGAGCGCGCGATGATGTTTACCCTACTGGCGAAGTCGCTGGACATTCTGGGCGAACTCGTCTCGACGACCGGCGATCCAGCCCTCGCCGCCATGGAACCCCACGTCGACGGTCTGCGGCAGACGATCGGGAGTGCAACGTACGTCATCAAGGACAGCGAAGTGACCATCTCATCCCACAGTCGACACGAAGGACTAGAAATGACCGGCGACATCTTCAACAACATCGGGCAGGGTGCCACGATCATCAACCGGAGCTTCCTGTCGAACTCCATGAACAAATTGCAGGACGGCGGTCAGGCCGATATCGCGGACGCGCTCAAGCGCGTCGCCGAGGTCATCGAGCAATCCGGGAACAGCGAGGCCGCCGAAAATTTTGATGCGATGACGCAGGAGCTCGCTCAACCCGTGCCGCGAAAGGCTATCCTCAAGACACTCTGGGCGGGCACTGTCGCAGCCCTGCCGGTGATCGCCGACATGACGGATGTCGTCGAGAAGGTCGCCGGGTTGTTCAGCTGACCGGATCAGGCGACGAAGTCGAAACTCATCCAATAGAAGCGGTCGGTGGTCGTCGGGACGTCGGCTCGGCAATGGTGTCACGTGCCTTCCTCCGCACGCCCAGTGTGCTGCTCACCGGTCGCCACAAGGTTGCGGTGGCCAGCGATCATCATCGACGCCCAGTCCTGTCACCGTAACAACTGCTGCATCCTGTCCGGCGATACGTCCCCGGCCTGCTCCGCCAGGGTCCAGCCGTTCTTGCGATCCACACCCGAGACCAGCCCGCATAGGCACTGCCGTAACCACTGCGGCCGCTCCGACCGGCGAAATCGAGGTCCGATCCGCGCGTGCAACCCGGCCTAGCTAGCTCCGCATGCCACCGGTCAACATAAACCACAGTAAGACCAATTAACCTCAGCCGAACGCGATTCGCTTACTGGCGTAGCAGTATTAGTGGACTGCTCAAGCGTCACGGCCGCTGCCCGGCCGGCTCTGCTCGGGCCCGAGCATGCTGATCTCGTACTCGTTAGGGTAGGTCTTGGTCCTGATGCCGTCGGCGAACAGCGGCATCTTCGACGGAGTACCGAAACTCCGTTGTAACCGAGCACGCAGCTTCAGGACTAGGTGTAGTCCAGCCCGAATCGACCAGGCGGGCGCATCGACCTGTGTCGCGCGCCGCAGGCGATCGTCGTACATGGCGCTGACCAGCCCGTCACCTAGCGGCGCGAGTGGCCGGGGGATCCGGCCGAGCAGCAGCGATCGGGTTGCGCGCTCGATCGCCGCAGCATCCTCGTTCGGTGTCAGGTGCGCGGCGTCGTACCCATCGAACCAGACCTCGAACTCCTCATAGGAGCCAGGGAAGTCGGTGATCCCCATCCGTCGGCCCAGCTCCCGGTAGAACAGGAAGGTCGCTCGCCGCTCGTGGCAGCACGGCTGACGCCAGCCGTACCGCTGAAGCCACCGCGTTGGGATGACCACCAGGCAGCCCAGCACGTAGAGGTAGTCCTCGTTGGGGATGTCGTACGGGCGGTGGATCTGGTTGACCCGACGCAGCGCCTCCCGACCACGCGGCTGCTCGAAGCCGTTCAGCACCATCTCGTACATCAGTAGGCCGGTGTCGTCGATGCGCTTCTGGGTGCGCTCGGTCAACTCACCGGTGCCGACGTGGACCGCCGCGATGGCAGGGATGGAGAAGGACCGGTTGAACGCCAGGTTCAGCCCCAGCTTCATGTCCCAGGGGAACTCCAACCGCAGCATGGTCTGGTAGATCTCCAGCCAGTCGCGCTCGGGGTCGAGCGTGCGGATCCGGGCCAGGTTGGCGTAGCGCTTTCTCATCGTAGGGCATCTCCAACCCGGGAGTTCGAGGCATCCTGAGCGGCAGCGAGTCGGGCCGCGACGAGCGTCCGGGCTACCACGGGTGATCGGATGTAGGCGGCGGTGACCTGGGCCAGCCATCCGATCTCGCCGGCGTAGCCGCCTTCTGGGCGGTGCAGCTCGTCCGCCGGCTGCGGGACCGCGGCCATGAGCCCAACCCGGTGACGACGCAGGGCGCAGGCAAGGTGCGCCGCCTCGACGTTGGCTCGCTGCTCGTCAGCACTCAGGCCGGCCTGCTCGGCGAACTGCCCGGCCAGCTCCGTCACCTTGACGTCTATGTACGGGCGCAGCGCCAGGCGGCCGTCGCGGATCTCGGCCACTCGGCGGGTCAGGGCGTAGTCGATGTCGCGGGCGGCGCCGAGCGGCCGGCGCAGGCTGGGGTCGAGTTCGAGCTCCGGCAGTGCGGCGACGAGGTCACGCCAGAGCGGTTCGAGCTGCCGGTACGACCGATAGTCGTCCCAGCGTCGGGTGATGGTGAAGATCGGCCCCCACGCCGGCATGGTGAGACCGATCATCATGAGCAGCGCGCCGATGGTGACCAGGACGGCGGCGATCTCCCGTTCACCGGCCGGCTGGTAGCCGGACCAGTAGGCGATGAGGTAGACGATCTTGTTAGTGCTGTAGAGCAGCGCGAAGGCGGCGCCGACGGCGGTGAGGCGGAGACCTCGGCGCAGCCACGGGCGCCCGCAGATGCGCGCGAATCGCCAGCACAGCCGGGTGATGTCGGTGCAGTAGGCGAAGAAGCCGACCAGCATGAAGATCAGCAGGTACGCGGTGACTGCGGGATCGCGCGCGTACTCGACCGTCAGGAGCACCGGTTCGTCGTAGGTGAGCGTGTAGGCGAACAGGGCGGCCATGGTGAGGAAGGCGCCGCCGGTGACCCACACCCAGATCCGGCTGCGGGCTGTCGCCTTTGCCGGCGGCAGGGAGAGGTGGAGCAGCATGTTCTCGGCGCTCGCGGCGATCGTCATGGCGCAGCCGTGGGACAGCACCTTGGCCAGGTTCGGCAATCCGGACGCCGAGTCGATGCCCGCTGCGATGGGTGGGATGGCGAGGGTGATCCCGGCGGCGAAGGCACCGAGCGCCACGCAGATGGCGCCTCGGACCTGGCTCGGCTGCCGTCGCTGGAGGCGGAGCATGTAGCCGAAGGCGAGCCAGCCGGCGACCGCACACACGCTGTACAGGATGGTGTCCATCTCGTCTACCAGTCGGGGTGTTCCAGCGAGTGCCGCAACCGGCCGTACAGCTCGGTGTGCCGGCTGTCCAGCGGCGATTCCTGCTCGACGACGCGGCCGGCGCGTGCCCGTCGCAGCAGCAGCGAGCCGATCATCTCGGCCTCGCGTTCCTCGGCGGCGGCGTAGTTGCTCCGGCCGAGGCTGCGCTGGACCAGCTGCGGGTCCAGGTCGGGCAGGAGCAGTCGGGAGGCTTCCGGGTCCAGGACCTCGGTCGTCTGGTGGCCTGCGAGCAGATGCCCCAGTTCGTGACCGATGATCAGCAGCTGATGCAGGGGAGAGGTGTCCTGCTCGAAGAAGATGGCGTCGAACTCCCCGGTCGGTACGCACATGCCGCAGACCGTGAGCGCGGGGAGCCGGATCGGCACCAGGTGGATGGGCCGGCCACGCCGTTCGCCGAGCAGGTCGCAGAGGCGCTGGATGTCGAACGGCTTCGGTATCTCCACCTCCGCGGCTATCTGCTCGCAGCGCTTGCGTAGTCGGTGCAACTTCACGTCTGGGTTCCCCCGCTCATCGGCGTACTGCCACCGAAGGATGAACACGGCTATCTGCGATCGCCTGGCGCGGTGCTCGTTTCGCCTGGGTTACCGGCTTCGGCGACGGCTCGCAGTCGGGCGACCATCTGCTCGATGAGCTGCGTGTCCCGCGCGGACAACCCGTTGTCGGCAAGCACCTGGCGCAGCGCCACCTGCTTGACGTCCATCCGCCGCAGCTCGCTCAGCAGCGTGATCTGTTCCTGTATCCGTCGCGCAGCCGCGTCATCGACGAAGTAGCCGGAGCTCACCCCGAAGGCGGCGGCCAGGGCGCGTACGTGGGAGGTGCGAGGATCGCTGGCCACGCCGCGCCGCAACTCTCCGATGTAGGCCGCGCTGATCGAGACGCCGGTCTCGGCAACACTCGCGTTGATCTTGTCCGCGATCTCCTTGTTGGTGTACCTGCGACCGGGCTCGTCGGACTCACTGAGCTCTTCGGGCGACGGTCGGATCTGGTCGAACAGGTACTCGAGCCGGGCGGCCAGTGTGTCGAGGGATGGCAGCTCCTGCCCCACGTGCCGATCGTCGACCATGACTCATCACCCTCCAGCGACTAAACGACAGTGTCGCAGATGGAAGCGTCTACAAAACAGATGTTGACACATGCACGGAACGTGAGCGTATGCTCGCTCCTGTTTGGAGCAACAGGCGTTAAGTGGCAAGTGAATCTGCTCAACGCCTGTTGTGTTGGCTGGTCAAAGCCGTGAGAGGCCAGCCTGTCGGGGGGAGCGGTGCCATTCCCGGCACCGAGGTTCGGAGGGGGACGCTGGGCTGCTCGGGTCGGTAGAACGCCGCCAGCCCGAGCATCCCAGAGTCAGTCGCCGCGCTGACGACGAGAAGCCGCTCCTCCGCGCACTGCCGGCAGCGTTGCCAGGGCAGGAGGCGCAAGCCGCGTCCGTCACCACGGGGAGGCATCACGTTGACCGCAACGGTAAGCAGAAGCCTGCGGGCTGACGTCCGCGTTACCACCTGGCTCACCGTCATCGTCGTCGTCTCCGGGTTGGCCGGTTGCGGCAACGGCAAGCCGGACGGGACGCCGAGCCCCACGGCAACCGCCTCGTCTGCGGCGCCCTCTGCGACGGCCGACGCGGAGAACGCCGCGGCCAGTACGGCAGCACTGACGGCCTACCGGAACTACGTGCACGCCTACGTCACCGCCTCGAACAAGGGCGACTACAACGCCAAGCTCGACAGGTTCGTGGCCGACCCGGCGTTGCCGACCGTGCGCCAGGACCTGCTGATCAAGTTCCAGCAGGGGCTGATCACGAAAGGCGAACCGTCCTCGACGCCCGCGGTACGCAGTGTCGACACGAGCCGCCGCCCCTTCACCGCCGAGATCGAGGACTGCTTCGACACCGGCACGTGGGACGTGGTCTCCAAGAAGACCGGCAAATCGGTACGCACCGAGGGCCAGGTCACGAGGTACGTGGTGACCGCCAAGGCGGAGCTGTTCGACGACGGCCAGTGGCGCATCCGTGAGGTCAACGCCCAACGGGAACGGCCATGTTGATCCGAAGGGCCGTGGCCCTGCTCTTGGCGGTCGGCGCCGGCGCGCTGCTGGCGCCCGACGTCGCACACGCCGACTACGAGCACTGCGACGCGCTGGGCAACTGCTACTGGGTGGTGGAGAAGCCGGGCACCGGAGGCGACGGCAACGACGGCGGTGGTGAGAGCGGCGGCGGCGCCGGGCAGGGCTGCCGCTACGAGGGACGGACCGTGCCGTGCGTAGTCGACAGCTTCGGGGTGTGGGACGGGTCCTGCTACGTCAGGCGGGTGCCGCCGCCACCCGGCGGTCGGACCGATGGCTACTGGAGCATCCGCACCTGTGGCGTCTACGGTGGCATCGCCTCGCAGACGATGGCCTGGTCGCCGGAGCCACCGGCCGGGATCCTGCCGAGCTACCAGGAGCTTGCGCAGCGAGCCATCGCCCAGATGAACCTCGACGGTCCCGACATCGGGATCGCCCCGCGCACCGACGGCGCCGGCCTCGTGGGCCTGCCGATCTGGCTCTGGAACCGGGTCAGCCCGAGCACGTGGGGACCCGTCACCAGGACGGCGGCGGTGCCGGGACGGTCGGTCGCCGCCACCGCCCGCGCGCAGAAGGTCGTGTGGGACATGGGCGACGGACAGTCCGTCACCTGCACGAAGCCCGGCACGCCATTCCAGCCTGCCTTCGGCAACAAGCGGTCGCCGGACTGCGGATACGACGGCTACCGCCAGCCCAGCAGCACCCGGGCCGACGGCCGCTACACCGTCACGGCCACCACGACATGGCTCGTCACCTGGAGCAGCGGTGGCGGCAACACCGGCTCCCAGTCCATCGACCTGTCCTCCACCACCACGATCGACATCGACGAACTGCAGGTGATCACGTCATGACCAGTGCGCCGCCCAAGGCCGGACGCACCGCCTCGCCGGTCGCTGCCCCGTACGCCGTTCCCCGAGTCGCGCCACAGCGTCGCTGGCGGCCGGCGTTGGTCTGGCTGGCGGTGGCGCTGGTCGCCGCCGGCGGGCTGATCGCGGTCGCGGTGCTGCGCAAGGTCGGCACCACGGCCGAGTACCTGGCGGTGGGCGCCACGGTGGAGGTCGGCTCGATCATCGAGCGGTCGGATCTGAGGACGGTGCGGATCACCGTCGACCCGGCCCTCAAGCCGGTCGAAGCCAGCGCCGCCGACCAGGTCGTCGGCAAGTTCGCGGCGGTCGCGCTGGTACCCGGCACGTTGCTGACGCGGGCCCAGCTCACCGACCGAGCGGTCCCGGGCGAGGGCCAGCAACTGGTGGGTCTCAGCCTGCCGCCGGAGCGGTGGCCAGCCGGTCGCGTCCGGCCCGGCGCCGCGGTGCTGCTCGTCGTGACCGCCGACAGCGGCCCGGCCCCGAGTCAGCAGCCGAGCACCACGGCGCCGATCAGCATCAACGCCACCGTCGTGGACGTGCGTGCCGGGGCCAAGGAAGGTACGACGCTGCTCAACGTCGCCGTGGCGGAACGCGACGGACCGCTCGTCGCCTCCCGCGCCGCGGCCGGCCGGATCGTCGTCGCCCTGACCACCGGGAACTGACATGGCGATCATCGCGATGGTCTCCGCTAAAGGCTCGCCCGGCATCACCACCACCGCGCTCGCCTGCACGCTCTCCTGGAGCGGACGCACCGTGCTGGCCGAGTGCGACCCGGCCGGCGGCAGCATCCTCAGCGGCTACCTGTCCCGTCTCGAGATCCCACCCATCGGGCTGCTGCCGCTGGCTGCGGCGGCCCTCCGCGACCAGCTCAAGGAGACGTTCGCCGACCAGCTCGTCGACCTCGACGCACGGGATCCGGGCCGGCGACTTCTCCTGCCCGGCATCAACGACGCGGTCCAGGCCGGCACGCTGCGGCCCACCTGGGACATGCTGAGTGCGCACTTCGCCGATCTGGAGCGCGGCGAGCCAGGCTACGACGTCATCGCCGACTGCGGGCGGCTAGCCACCAGCGCGCCACCGTGGCCGCTGTTGCTCCGCGCCGACCTCGTGTTGCTCGTCGTACGCGTCGCCACCCTGCGCACCATCGCGCCGGCGGTCGGCGCGGCCGAGGCGCTGCGGCGGGAGCTGACCCAGCACGGCCAGGGGACCGGCGCGCTCGCGCTGGCGCTCGTCGGTGACGGGCCCTACACCCGCCGGGAGGTCGAGCAGCGGCTCCATCTGCCCACCGTGGTCGAGCTACCCGACGACCGGCGTACCGCCGAGGTGCTGAGCGACGGCGGCGGCCGGCTGCGCGGCAATCAGCAGCTGCTTCGCGCCGCGGCGAGCGCCGAGCCGGCCGTACGCGAGGCGATCGCGCGGCGGCGCGCACACCTGGCACCGACGGCATCGAGGGGGAGTGGCCGTGCCTGACGAGCGCCGCCGCGGCGGCCCGACCTGGCCGGCAGCGGTCGACCGCGTCACTGCGAACGGCCACCGCTGGCCGACCAACGAGACGGCTGCGGAAGCCCCGTCGGAGCCGCTGGCCACCGGCCAGCCGCCGAGCATCGACTACGCGGCGGTGCGACTGCTGCGAGCCCGGGTCAGCGCGGAGCTGACCGTGGCACTGCGGGAGACACCAAACGTCTCCACCGACCACCGCCAGGCCGAGGCCGAGCGCATCGCCGCCCGCCTCGTCCGGGAGCACGTGGACACGCTGCACCAGGCCGGCCAGCCGATCTCGCAGGCGGAGGAACACGCGCTGCTCGACGCGGTCGCCGCCGACATGTTCGGCCTTGGCCGGCTCCAGCAGTTGCTGGACCGGCCGGACATCGTGAACATCCACATCCTCGGCTGCGACAACGTCCGGATCGAGCACACCGACGGGCGGATCACGGTCGGCGAGCCGGTCGCGGAGACCGACAAGGAACTCGTCGACATGTTCCAGGTTCTCGCCATGCGCGCCGGTGCCACCGAGCGCTCGCTGTCCTCGACCAAGCCGTGGCTGGACATGCAGCTGCCCGACGGCAGCCGGCTCACCGTACTCATGCAGGTGTCGGTCCGTCCCTACGCGGCCATCCGCCGCCACACGCTGATGGACGTCAGCCTGGAGGAACTCCGCGACCGGTACGGCGCCCTGGACGACCTGCTCTGCCGGTTCCTCAAGGCGGCCATGGCCGCCGGCCTCAACATCATGGTGGCCGGCCTGGCCGACGCCGGAAAGACCACCCTGCTGCGCGGCCTGGCCCGGGAGATCCCCGACCGCGAACAGTTCGTCACCCTGGAGGAGTCCCGCGAGCTCGGTCTGCACACCACCGGACGGCACCGCTGGGCGATGAGCCTCGAGTCCCGGGAGGGCCACGGCTCCCGAGGGGCCGACGGCCGCCCCGCCGGCGAGGTCACGATCATGGACATGATCCCGCTGACGCTGCGGATGTCCGTGCAGCGGATCATCGTCGGCGAGGTCCGCTCCCGGGAGATCGTGCCGATGCTGCAGGCCATGGCCACCAGCAAGGGCAGCCTCTGCACCATCCACGCCCGGCACCCGCGCGCGGTGATGGACCGCGTCATCGAGCTGGCCCTGCAGCACGGGCCGGAGATGACCGCTGAGCTGGCGCGGCGGATGGCCGCCGGCGCCATCGACCTGATCGTGTACGTCAGCGTCGAGGACGAGACCAAGCTCGGCGGCCGCAAACACCGGTACGTCTCCGAGGTGCTCGAGGTCGGCGGAATGAACGGCGACCAGCTCGTCACCACGCAGATCTTCGGCCCGGGCCCGGACGGGCGGGGCGTGCCACGACACCTGCCGGAACGGCTGCGCGAACCGCTGCTGCGAGTCGGCTACGACCCCCGCCACCTCACCGGCTACATCCAGCAGGGCGAGCACAACCACGGCGCCTGGACCACCCGGCTCGACACCCTGCCGAGGCGGCCATGAGCCCGCTCGACCTCGCCGCCGTGCTGGCGGGCATGCTCGCCGTCTCCGGCGCGGCCATCGGAGTACTCGGTGTCGTGGGAACCACCCGGCCACCCCGACCGCCGTCGGCACTGCACCAGCAGGTCCGCCGCTGGTGGACCGGGTCCGGACGTACCCGCCGGGAGCAACGCGCCCACCAGATCAAGGTGGTGACGTCGGTCGTTGTCGGCGCGGCGGCCTGGCTGCTGACCGGCCGGCCGGCCGCCGGCGTGATCATCGGCGTCGCCGTTCCCGGCGTACCGTGGCTGTTCGCCGCGGGCCGCGCGGAGAAGCAGGCAGTCGCCCGGCTGGAGGCCGTCGAAGCCTGGACCCGGCGCCTGGCCGACATCGTGGCCCGCGGCATCGGCCTGCAACAGGCCGTCGTCGCGACCGCCGCCACCGCGCCGCAGCTCATCGAGCAGGAGGTACGCGACCTGGCCGCGCGCCTGCAGGGCAACGGCGACCCGATAGCCGCGCTGCAACAGATGGCCGACGACCTCAAGGACTACACCGCCGACCAGGTCATCGCCCCGCTGATGCTCCACGTCACCGACCGGGGCGAAGGCCTGCACGAGGTGTTGACCGCGATCAGCCGGTCCATCGCCGCCGAGATCGAGATGCGCGCGACCGTCGATGCCAAGCGCGAGGGCCCTCGCTTCGCGGTGCGGTTCCTGACCGGCATGACCGTCCTGGTGCTGGCGTACGGGGTGATCAACCCGCACTACCTGCAGCCGTACGGCAGCGTGCTCGGGCAACTCGTGCTGCTGTTCCTCGCCGGCCTCTACGTCCTGCTCATGGCCTCGGTACGCAAGCTCAGCCTTCCGCCCCGGCGGGAGCGGCTGCTTCCGCCGGTCGAGGTCCAGACGCTCGGAGCGACGACATGACCAACGGCTACGTCACCGCCATGGTCATCGCCGGCGCGATGGCCGGCCTCGGGGTGTTCCTGCTGGTCATGCAACTAATTCCCGCCCCGCCGGCGCTCGGCCCGGCACTCCGACGCCTCCAGCCGCTGACCATACCGAACACCTCACCGGCCGGGGTCAACTGGCTGCGGCGCCGGTTCACCGTGCCGCGCGCCGACCTGCGGCTGTTGGGCCGCAGCATCGACCAGTACTTCCTCACGCTCGGGCTGTCGGCGCTGTTCTGCCTCATCCTGCCGGCGCTCATCACCGTCGCGGTCGCGGCGTTGCGCGTACCGATTCCGGTCTTCGTCCCCGCCGGCGGGACCGTCGCCGCCGCCCTGGCCGGCGCGGCGCTGGCGCACCGGGAGGTCATCGCCAAGGCCGCCGTCGCCCGGGCCGAGTTCAGCCGCGCCATGTGCACCTACCTCGACCTCGCCGCCCACCAGGTCCTCGGCGGCCACGGCCCGGTCGAGTCGCTCGACCGCGCCGCCAGCGTGTGTCACGGCTGGGTCTTCGCCCGCATCCGGGAGGCCCTGCTCAGCGCCCAGCTGCAGCTCCGGCCGCCGTGGGACGAGCTCAAGGCCCTCGGTCGTGACATCGAGGTCATCGAGCTGGGCGACCTGGCCGACATCATGCGCACCGCCGGCAGCGAAGGCGCCAACGTCCACCAGACGCTGCGCGCCCGAGCTGACTCGATGCGGGACCGGATCCGCACCGACGCCCTCGCCCAGGCGGAGCTGCGCACCAACAAGCTCGACATCCCCGCCGCCGCGCTGATCCTCGTGCTCCTCGTCCTCATCGGCTACCCGTTCATGGCCCGCCTGTTCGTCCGCTGACCCCGGCACCACCCACACGGAGGGAACCGCCATGCACACCATCCACGACGTCCTCGCGCACCTCGCCACGAACTGGCAGCGCATGACCGATCCGGCCGAGGCCGAGCGAGGCGACAGCCCCGTCGGCACGGCCGTCATCACCGCGATCCTGGTCGCCGGCGCCGTTGTCGTCGCCGGGGCGATCGTCGCGGTCGCCAACGGCTGGGTCGCGCTCATCCCGACCCAGCCATGACGACGCCGCTGGCCACCGCCCGCCCGCGTCCCACCGGGCGCGGACGGGCCGGCTGGTGGCGCGACGACCGGGGCAGCTCGCCGGTGGAGTTCGCCGTCATCGCCCTACCGATGCTGCTGCTGACCTTCGCCGTCGTGCAGACCGGGCTCGTCTTCTTCGCCCAGTCGATCGCGCTGGGCGCCGCCACGCAGGGGGTGAACGCGGCGCGCGGCTACCAGTCGACGGCTGCGGCCGGCGAGGCCCGCGCCACCACCTTCCTATCGACCGCCGGCGCGGGCCTGAACGACCAACAGGTCGTCGTCACCCGCACCGGCGCAGAGGCGCGGGTGACCGTCACCGGCAAGGCGATCACCGTGCTACCCGGGCTCAGCTGGACGATCAGCAAGACCGCGCACGGTCCCGTCGAACGGCCGACCGCGCCATGAATACCCGGCGAAAGCAGGCTCAGCGCGGCTCGGTGAGCATCGAGATGGCAGTGGTGGCGCCGGCCATCCTGGCGCTGTTCGCCGGCGCCGTCATCGGCGGCCGGGTCAACATCGCCCGGCAGGCGCTCGAAGCCGCCGCGTACGACGCCGCCCGGACAGCGTCGCTGGCCCGAACCGCCGACGAGGCGGACGCGCAGGCCTCGGCCGCCGCCGGCTCCACGCTCGACGCCCAGGGACTGAGCTGCACCAGCCTGGAGGTCACCATCTCCACCCGCGGGTTCGACGTGCCGGTCGGGCAGGCCGCCACCGTCACCGCCACGGTCAGCTGCACCGCCACGTTCTCCGACGTCGCGCTGCCCGGGATGCCCGGCACCGTGCCGCTCGAAGCGTCCTTCACCAGCCCGCTGGACACGTACCGGAGCAGGTCGTGACCGCCCTCAGCCGACGCCTGCGGGGCGACGACGGCCGGGTCACGGTCTGGTTCGCCGTCCTCGTGCCGGCCTTCCTCGCCCTGATCGGCCTCGTGGTCGACGGCGGCGCCAAGGTGCGGGCCTACCAACGCGCCGACAACATCGCCGCCGAGGCGGCCCGCGCCGGCGGGCAGGCGATCAAAGCCGGCCAGGCCATCGACGGTGGCACCAAGGAGATCGAGCCCTCGGTAGCCGCCGGCGCCGTGCAGGCGTACCTCGATGATCTCGACGGGGTCACCGGCTCGGTCACCGTTGACGGCGCGCAGCAGCTCACCGTGACGGTCACGGTCACCTACAACCCGATCCTGCTCGACCTGTTCGCCGGAGGAGCGGGCACGACGGTGACCGGTCGCGCGACCGCCACCTTGATCGCGCAATAGCAGCCCGCGAAGGAGTAACAGTGGAACGCACCGCAACCACTACCGGCCGCAGCCGGCAGCTGCTCGCCGGCATCGGCGCGTTCGCCGTGGTCGCGGTGACCGCTGCCCTGCCCGCGCTGCTCGTGTGGGCCGCCGGCAATCCACTGCCCCGCCTGGGCGCGTGGTTCTCGACGCTCACCGACGATCCGCGTGCTGCCACCGGCCAGCTCTGGCAGGCGTTCACCACTCGGGACGACGGGGACCTGTTCCTGCAGACGTTGACGCTGATCGGCTGGATCGCTGTTCTCCTGGCCGCGTGGACCTGGGTCACGTTCCTCGTCGCCCTGGTCGTGGAGGCCGTCGCGCAACTGCGGGGGCGCCGGCACGGCCGGGTGCCGCGCAACGCCGCCCGGATCCCGGGGGCGCGATTCCAGCAGCGCGCGGCGGCCGCCTTGATCGCGGCCATTCTCGGCGCGATCGCCGCGCCGACCCTGGCCTCCGCCGCCGCGCCGGCCGCGCTCACCACCCCGGCGGTGGCCGCACCCCGCTCCGACCACGCGGTGGCCAAACCCACCGCGCCGGCCGACGCCACGACCACTACCGGGTACGTGGAACATCCGGTCGAGCGCGGCGAGAGCCTGCTCGACATCGCCGAGGCGTACAACGTGCCCTGGCAACGTCTGGCCGAGGCCAACCATGGTCTCGCGCAGCCGGACGGCCGCAGCCTGCAGCCCGGCAACACCAGGGTGTACGCCGGCTGGACGCTCCGGATTCCCGTTGCCGCCTCGGCGGTGGCCAGGACCACCCGGGCGCCCGATCGGCTGGTCTACGAGGTGGCGCGCGGCGACTGGTTGGCCGGTGTCGCCGAGCGTTTCCTCGGTGACGCCGACCGCTACCCGGAACTCGTGGCCATCAACTCGGATCTTGAGCGGCGCGACTACCGGTTCCCGGATCACATCGAGCGCGGGTGGCGCATCACCCTGCCGTCCGACGCCCACGACAATGGCGTCGGCGACCACGCCCGGGGCCGGATCGTCGCCGGTGGCCGCACCCAGCCGACTCCGCGCGCTCCCGAAGCCGGCGAGCAGCCGGCTCCGAGTGTTCCGGGGGCCGGCGACGAGCCCATCGCACCTCGTCCGCCGGACCGTGAGGCAGGCGAACCGGTCCCGCCAGTTTCACCTGCGCCGGCTCGACCGAGCGATGCTCCGACGCCGACCGCTTCAGCCAGCTCGTCTTCGCCGACCGCGCGTCCAAGCGGCGAATCAGGGGTTGCGAATCCGGCCCGCGAGCCCGACGCGGCGAGCGAGGACGACGACAGCGACGCCATCGTGTTGGGATCACTCGCCGGGGCAGGCCTGCTCTCCGCGCTGCTGCTGACCGCGGTGCTCCGCCATCGACGCCGCCAACGGCAGCACCGCAGGCCCGGCCGCCGGCTGCCGCACCCTCGTCGCGGTGCCACGGAACGAATCCTGCGCGTCGCCGAGCAACCAGCCGACGTCGACCGGCTCGACCTCGCTCTACGTAGCCTCGCTGCGGCGCTGGCCGAGCGCGAACGACCCGTGCCGGACATCGCCGCCGCCTGGATCGTCGACCAGGCAGTCACGCTCGTGCTCGTCGAGTCATGCCCGCAGCCACCCCGGCCGTGGACCGAGGACGGCGCGCAGTGGACCCTGCCCGGGGACGCGGCCGTGCCAGCCGTCGCCGAACAGCTCGCACCGCTGCCCACCCTCGTCGCGGTGGGATCACAGCCCGGCCGGCACCTGCTGCTCGATCTCGAACGGCTCGGCGACCTGACCATCGCCGGCGACGGTGAACAGACCGCTGCCCTGCTGCGCTACTTGGCCTGCGAACTCGCCTGCAACACCTGGTCGGACGACGTCGAAGTCATCATCGCCGGCTTCCCGGCGCCGCAGACCGAACTGCTCGTCGCCCTCAACCCGGACCGCGTCCGCGCGACGTCATCGGTTCACGAGGCCGTCGCACGGCTGCGACGGCGGGCCGCCGCGGTGACGGCCGGCCTGCACGCGTCCGGAGCGCCCGACACCCTCGCCGGTCGCCTCACCGACGTCGGCGAGGCCTGGGCACCTCAGGTGCTGCTCGTCGCCGAGCCCGACGAGGACGACCTCGACGTGCTCCACGATTTCGCAAAGGAGCTGCGGGACGCCGGCAGGTGCGCCGTCGCCGTCGTCAGCACCGGCGCTCGCGGCGCCGCCGGCTCGAGCACCATCGTTCTGGATGAGGACGGCCGGCTCCACCTCGCGCTGCCCTACCTCCAGGTCGAGGGGGCCGCAGCCGGACTACCCGTACGCGAGCTGGAGCCGCTCGTCGAGATCATGGCGCAGGCACGGGCCGCGACTGACGAACCGACGCCGCCGGCCACGGAACCGGAGGATTGGGCGGAGGGCACCGACGCCGCCGGATCGGTGCTCGATCTCCTGACCGGTGGCGAGCCATCGGTCCCGAGGACGGCACCGGCCGATACCCGCTCGTCGGCGCCGGCGGATCCCATCGTCGCCATACCGGCCCTGGGCCGACCTCCCACGGCCGACGTCACCCCGCGCCGCGAGGTCACCGCTGCGATCCGCCAACGACGCCGCCAAGCCGACCCGGATCTCGACACCGATCTGCGGTCCTGGCGTGAGCAGGACCCGACTCGCCCGCGCATCGGCGTGCTCGGGTCCGTCGTCGTCGACGCGCCCGGCCCGGTTCCGGACCAGCGCCGGCGCTTCCACGGCGAACTTATCGTCTACCTCGCCCAGCGTGGCGCCCGTGGAGCCTCCGCCGAGCAGCTCACCGACGCGCTGTGGCCCGACCAGCAGGTCAAGGACGCCAGCCGCCGGGTGGCCATCACGCGAGCCCGCCGCTGGCTCGGCGAAGCGCCCGACGGCACTTCCTGGCTGCCCGAGATGGGCTCCGATCGGCTCTATCGACTGCGCGACGGCTACCTGCTGGACTGGCATCTGTTCCGCCGACTGCGCAGTCGAGGCGAGAGCCGCGGAGTGGCCGGCGTCAAGGACCTACGAGCCGCGTTGGAGCTCGTCCGCGGCGTACCGCTCGACGGCGCCGAGCGCGCCTACGCCGTTGGCACCCGCAACCCGTTCACCTGGCTGCCCGAGTCCGACATCTACCCGGGACACCTCACCTCCGCGATCGTGGACACCGCCCACGAGCTCGCCGAGCTGTACCTCGACGCCGGTGACCCGACCGGTGCGCGGTGGGCCGTGCAGCAGGCCTGGTTGGCCGACCCGGAGCGCGGTGACGACGGGCCGTGGCACGACATCATCCGCGTCGCCCATGCCGAGGGGCACACCGCAGAGCTGCGGAACCTGCTCGGAGAGCTGATGCGGGTACGCGAGGCCGAGGTACCGGAGGACCTGACCCCTGCCACGTACGCCCTGCTGCGCGAACTCCTGCCCGACCTGCTCACGGCCAGTACCAGCAGCTGATGACCGACAAGTGCGAACTGATCAGACCGACCGATGGGAGTGGACGACCGTGCTGACCTCGAATCAAGCTCACGGCATGGACTACATCGAGGCGACGAGGGAGGTGTGCGCCGGCCTCGCGGATGCCTTGGACGACACCACTGCGGTCGGCGCCGTCCACCTGGCGATCGAGGCGTGGAAGCGCCTCTCCGGTACCGACCTCGCCTGGGACCGCTTCGGCCTGGAGATGCTCGACATCCGTGCCCGGCTCTACGCCGACCACGACGAGGTGGTGGTCGACGCCGCAGCGCCGGCGCGTGATGACGCCGAGACCCGCCGGGCCGTCGCGACGTTGGTGGAGCGCCTTGCCCGCTACCACGAACGCCTCGCCACCTGCGACGGCGATGACCTCGCCCGACGGCTCGCACACGACGCGGCTGCCCAGCAGCTACGACGCGCGGCCGCGGCACTGGCATGACGATCGGCCACTGGCACCGCAGGGCAGAGAGGGCCCTACGCGCGGCGGCCACCGCGATGGGCCAGCAACCGCCGGACACCGCAGCGGACATCAACGCGGTGGTCAACGCCCGCGGTGCTGTTTACGCACAGATGACCCGGACGACCGAGCTGCTGGCTGGTGGGCGGCCGGCCGTGGAGAGACTGGACCGGGCCGGTGCTGAGGTGCTGATGGCCAGACACGGTCAACGACTGACCCAGTTCTACGCCGGGCTCCAGGCCGCCACACTCATCGACCGGCAGTTTCCGCCATCACGCAGCGCGGCGACGGCTGGACCGGCGCGGACGCTGCGCCGCGCCGCGGATGCCATCGGCGTGATCGGGGACATCCTCGCCAGCCATGTTCCGCCGGGGCAGCGGCCCCCGACACCTGAGGGGTTCGCCATCCGGCAAGGAGGCGGCGTCCCGTCGGGTCTCGCCGACGTCGCCAGGCTCACGTCGAGCCTCGTCGTACTCGACATGGCGTTGCCCGCATGGCTCGACCACGGACCAGCTCACCTGATCGAGATCTACCGCCCGGTGGCGGAGGCCGCCCGGTGGACGGCGAACAGCGGCCTCAGCCGCACCGCGCGAGAGCTGATCGCCGCCGGCCGGGGACAGCCGTCCCTGCACGGACTCGACGTCGCCCGTTCGCCGCTGGATCCGGCACCCGACATCCGTACCGTCGATGACGCGGTCGCGGCCGTCGCGGCCGCGCGGAGCTGGCTGTGGCAGCACCCGCGGCACCTCACCGGTGTCCACCTGCAGCTCGGCACTCAGCTGGGCCTGGCGGTGCACGTCGCCACCAGCGACGTGACGCCAGCGATGGTGGGTGGGTGGCGGCGCGCGGCCATCGCCGCGACCGAGTTACGCTCCACCCCACCGGTCGGCCCAGCCCGCGACGCTGCCGGTGAGTTGGCGGAAGCACTGCGGTGGACGCGGTCACACCTGACGGCCGACCCTCCTACACCTGCCCGCGAGCTCGCACGTCTCAGCCATGAGCTGCCGTTCCTCGCGGCGACGCTGCACAAGGGCCTGACCGCGGCGGTACGGCGCAGCGAGCTGTTCGTCAAAGCAGAGGGTGTGCTGACCCGCCCCGCCGGATCAGTCGTCTTCCGTGCCGTGCAGCGGTGGCGACCCGCCGTGATCTACGACGACGCGATTCAGGATCTTGGCCGAGGGCTGTTGGAGCGCCGTGATTTCGAGAACGACGGTGGGCGGATAGGACCTGCGGCCCGCGCCTTTCCTCGCCCGCCACGTCCTCGGTCACCGACGTCGCAGCCTTCGAACCCGCCGACGGTCGAAGCGGCGCCAGGTCGCGGTCACGGGCGATCACGTTGATCCCGGCTGCAAGGCACCCACGCCTGCCGCTGCTCTCTGGATTGGGTCGACTACTGTAGGCTCTCGTCATCTCGGGGGAGGGCGCTCAGTGGTGCAACTTCATCTCGTGCCGCGGCCGCGCTTCGCGGTCGATCTGCTCCAGGTCGTCGCTCCGGCATGGCCGGAGCACACGCCTTCCCGTCTGGGCTGAGGGGGAGGGCGATGGCAGGTACGTGGGAGCAGTGCGTCCGTGAGGTGACGCTGTCGGCGGACCCGGACCTGGTCGGCGAGGTAGGTATCGGCTGGAACAATCTCTCCACCACTCTGGGATACCTGCGGGATGCGTTGGTCGGGCGTTCCTTCGTCGGCCCGATCGCGCCCGGCACCGTGCGCCCGCACACCGATGGTCTGCCCGGCATGCTCGCTGGCTGGACCGGCAGCGGCGGCGACGCGTACCGCGAGCATCTGAGCGACATCGGCCAGAGCATCGAGGAGCTGATCACCACCGCGAGCAACGTCGGCGGCGCGCTGTCGCGGATCGAGGGTGACATCCGCAAGGCGGTCGCGAGCATCCCGATCCCGCTGATGGACGACTTCGGCGTCAACGAGTGGAGCCTGCCCAACGGCGGCGAGCTCGACGACGCCAACGACGGCGAGAACGCGTCCGGCTTCCTGGCCGCGCTGCGCGCCGACTACCGCAGTGACCCGTCGTCGTACGCCGACGGCGCGTTCCGGGAAAAGGCCGACGACCTGGAAGCGACCATGAAAGTCGACGGCCAGGCCAGCGACCACAAGCGCGGCGGCTTCTGGGACACCAGTTCCCATTTGAACAACTGGTATCGGGACAACCAGCAGGTGGCCACCAGCGCCATGGCGCCGCTACCCGAGGCGGTGGCGACCGAGCGGCCGCGGCTCGACGTACCGCCGGCTGACGACGGCGGCAGCTCTGACGGTTACCGTCGTCGAATCCCTCCGTCCGGATACACCCCGAGCGGGCTGGACGGCGGCTTCGGCGGTGGCGGCGGCTCCGCCTTCGGAGGCGGTTCCGGTTCCGGCGGCGGTGCTGCCCTCGGCAGCAACACGGGCTTGGGCGCTGGCGGTTCCTCCGGTGGCAACTCGTCCTCCGTCGGAGTCCCGTCAACTGGCGGCAGTTCCGGTGGCGACCTCACTGGCGGTGCAGGCTCGTACACCCCGCCGTCCCACCCGCACGACGGCGGCCCAGCTGCGGATCTCGGCCTTGGCACCAGCCTGGCAGGCGCCGGCGGTCCGACCGTCGGGGGCGCCGGCCTGGGCGGTGCGTCGAGCCTGGGGCTGGGCAGCCAGAGCCCGCTCGGTGGCGGTGCGGGCCTTGGGCTCGGCGCACCGGGCGCCGCAGGTGGCGTCGGCCTCGGGGTCGGGGGTGGAATCGGCGGAGGTGGTTCCGTCGTCGGCGGTGGGGTAAACCCGGTCGGCGTTCCCGGCATGGTCGGCGGTGGTAACGGTCGGGTGCCGCCAATGACGAGCGCGGCCAGCGCGCTGCGCAATGCCAGCGGTGCCGGTCGCGCTGGCACCGGCGCGGGCGCCTCGCGTGGCAGCGCCGGCGGGATGATCGGCGGTTCCGGTGCGGCCGGACGCGGTGGCGGCAGCGAGTACGACGAGCCCGATCCGGAGTCGTCATGGTTGACTGAGGATGACGATCCTTGGGGCCGTGATGACACCGGTTCCCCCGGCATTCTGCGATGAGGACGGACGGATGAACGTGAAGGTCGGCGTGCTCCGGCCCGTCGCGGCCGGCCTGCTGAGCATGCTCATGGTCGGTGCGGCCGCCCAGCCCGCTGCTGCCGCTCCCCAGCGGGCCGAGCAGTGGTACCTGGACGAGCTTCGCATCGATCAGGTGCGCAAGCTGTCGACCGGCCGTGGCGTGATCGTCGGGGTGGTGGACAGCGGCGTCGACGCCACCCATCCGGACATTCGGGGCCGGGTGCTTCCGGGCGGGCGCAGCTATGGCGCGGTCGGCGACGGCCGCGCCGACGAGGAGGGCCATGGCACTCACATGGCCGGCATCATCGCGGCGACGAACGCCGCCGCCGACGGTGTGGACGGCATCGCTCCGGGTGCCAGGATTCTCCCCATCAAGATCAAGAAGGGGAAGGGTCTGGCCAGCAGGAAGGCGATCGCTAAGGGCATCCGGATGGCGGTCGACGGTGGCGCCACGGTGGTCAACGTGTCCGTCGGAGGGGTGGCTGCGGCCTCGGCGGAGGAGAAGGAGGCCATCACGTACGCCCTCGCCAAGGACGTCGTCGTGGTCGTCGCCGCCGGCAACATCGCCAAGGGGGAGCGGGCCGTCACCTCGCCGGCGAATATTCCCGGCGTGATCGCGGTGACCGGCACGACCCGTGGCGGCGCATTCTGGTCCGGCTCCGTGCAGGGCCCGGAGTCCGTGGTGTCAGCCCCCGGCGACAGCATCTTCAACATCGGTCCGGATCACGGCTACGGCTGGGGTGACGGCACCTCTGACTCCGCCGCCATCGTCTCCGGCATCGCGGCACTGATCCGGTCGAAGTATCCGGACCTGGACGCGACGAACGTGATCAACAGGATCATCCGGACCGCCCGCGACGCCGGCCCGAAGGGCCGCGATCCGCGGTACGGCTTCGGTGTAATCGACCCGGTGGCTGCGCTGACCGCGGACGTGCCGAAAGCCTCCGAGAACCCCCTGCTCGGCCCGGCGGTCCCGCCCAGCAGTGCTGCCCAGGCAGCCGAGGATGACAACTTCGATGTGACCAAGTACGGCGATCAGGGCGGTCCGAGTGACCAACAGGTTGCGGTGATCGCCGTCGGGGTCGGCCTGATGGTGGTGATCCTGCTGGCGTTGGCGATCTTCTTGATCTGGAATCGTCGGCGCCACAAGGCCGAGGCCGCTGGTGGAGCGGGTGTTCGAGACGACCTGCTCGAAGAGGTCCCTTCTGGTGGACCGCCTCACCAATCACGTTGATCCGCTGGCCTGAGTGGAGCCTGTAACGCCCTGGTCACTGAAGCGGATATTGCCTGGTCAAGTTGTCGGAGGGTCTACATATGCTGCGGGGCTTGGGCGGGCAGCGTTGTCGTCTGAAGCGCTCGGGCAGATGGGCAATGGTCCAGCGCTGAAAGGGGTTCCAGGTGCCGCCAATAGTTCCGGGGGGAGACGTCGCCGGCGCGGATGCGTGGCAACTGGGCGGCATGCCCGGTGGCCTGCTGCAAGCGAGCTATCTGACGCCGGGCAGGTACGCCGCCCAGTACCGGGCGATCGTTGACGTGTTGCTCGCGCAGCAGCAGCACACCCTGACCGGCGTCGCCGCCACGGATCTCCCCGACCTCATCCGGGCGCATCTGGCCGCCTCGGGTGCGGACGCCGCCCTAGCCGACGAAGCAGGGTTCGACCTGCCAGCGCGGATGACAAGCCTGGAGCGGTGGGGTGTCGTCGACCGGTTCCAGGACCGGGCACTCCGGGACGCGGACTTCATCCGGAACTTGGACCGGTTCCAGCTGACTGAGATCGCCGCGCAGCTACACCAGGCGGTCACGAGTCTCGGGCAGGACGCTGCGGCGGCAGCCGCGGCCACGCTGGCGCCCGGCGTGTTGACCGCGAATCTGACACAACTGCGTGATCTCGCCGAATCGGATCCGGGCGAGGCGGCGAGCGTGTGGTCGATCATCTTGAACACCCACCAGTCGATGGCGAGGGCTGCGGCCGGGTGGCAGGCCAGGCTGGCGTCCGCACTGGCCGGCACCCCGACCGTCGCCAAGATCACGGTGGTGCAGGAGACCCTGCGCCGGTACGTCGACATGTGGGGCGCCGGCGTCGACGTGCATTCGGAGACGATCACCCGCCGGGTGAACGAACTAGGTTCGGTCCCGGACGGTGCGTGGCGAGCGGTTGCCGCCCGCATGCTGGGGCCGAACGCCGACGATCCGGCGATCCTGGACCTGATCGGGACGTACCGGCAGACCTTGGAGACGCTGCGTTCCTGGTTCGATGGGCCGGACTGTCAGGCGCGGCGGTTGCGGCGGCAGATGCGCGACACGATCGGTCCGTTGTTGCGCGGGCAGCGGACTCTGGCCGCAGTCGGTGGGCACATGTCCCGGCGCGCGGAGCTGCTCGCTCTGGCGGCTCGAGTCGAAGCCGCTGGCGACGACGACGCAGGCTGGCAGGTGTGGTGCAACGCCACTGGCCTGTACGCAGCCCGGCATCTGCCTGGGGTGGCGCCGGCCCCGGCCGGTAACCCATCCGCATCGTCGTGGTGGGAGTCCGAAACGGTGCCGGTCGAAGCCCGGCTCCGCAAGCAGGGGCCACGCGGTACGACCGGGGCGCCGGCGCGGCTGGCCGATAACACCGGCAACCGGAGGATGGCGCGGGCGAATGCGGTGGCGCAGCAGTCCTTGGCGGCGCAGACCGAAGCGACGGTAGTGGGCCGCTCGGGCATGCGGTTATCGGAGTGGCCCCCGATCTCGGAGGCGGAGACGACGCTGCTGCTGCAGTTCCTGACCGCGATGCTGCGGGGCACATCGGCGGGGCCCGGGACGCGGACCGCGACGACCGGGGACGGCCGCTGGTCGTTGCGGACCGAGCCGGTTCCCGGCGGCGCGGACGCGGTGATCCACACACCGGCGGGCCGGCTCGTGCACCCGGATCTGTTCTTGTACATCTCCACCGCTACGACCGGGAGCATCGGATGAGCGCCAGGACGTCGGAACAGCAGATCGCTGCGCAGCACGCGTTCGTCGGTCTGCTCGCCGAGCCGATGATCACCCCGGCCACGAACCGAGAGTTGTTCCGGCTGGTGGTTCGTTATCAGCAGCCGCTGTTGGAGGCCGCGCGCCGTCTCGGGTACCGGATACAGCGGGTCGGTCAGGCGGCCCGGCTGATCCGGGTACCGGTCGGTGGATCGGCGACTATTCCGCCGCGGCCATCTGACGCCCCGTCTCGAAGGCTGCTGGCGCTGATGTGCCTGATCGCGGCATGCTGCGAGGAGGTGTCCGGGACGGTCACCCTGCAGCGCCTGTCCGACATGGTCCGTGACGTGTGCGCTGCCCCCGGCGTTCAGGTGTCGCCCTACGACCCGGACATCAAGTCTGAGCGTCGGCAGCTGCGGGACGCGGCGGCGCTGTTGGCCCGCTGGGGTGTGCTGAATCGGCGGACCAGCGACGAGAGGATGCTGGACGAATGGACTGAGGACGGGTCCGGTCCCGGCGCAGGCTTCGAAGTCGACAGGGACGCGCTGCTGCTGATGACCAGCCCGGACGTGCTCGCCGCCGCGTTGCAGCCGGAGCCAGCGGACGCGGACGCGACCCGCACGATCCGGCTGCTGCGGGCCCTGGTCGAAACCCCGGCCGTGCTCTACGCCGACCTCGATCCGACCGATGCGGACACGCTGCGCCGGCACCGATCCCGATACGCCGGCTATCTGGCGCAGATGACCGGCGGTGCGATCGAGGCCCGGCAGGAAGGGCTCCTGTTGGTTTTGGGCAACGGCGACGGACGTCCGCCGACGGTCGCCGACTGGCCGCGGGCGAAAGCCGCGGACTGGGTCGCTCTGCTTGCCGCGGACCAAGCCGGCCGCGACGGTGTCCGCCACGACGACGGCACGGTCCGCCTGACCCGGGCCATGGTCGACGAGTTGATCGACGATCTGATCCGGTCGCGGGGCACGTACATGAACGACCGGCAGAAAGGCGACCCGCAGGTCGTCCTCGGCGACGTCCAGCGGGTCCTGACCGAGCTTGGCCTGCTGCGGGTCACCAGTGACGGCGGCTGGGTGTTGCTACCGACCGCCGCCCGCTACCGGGACCCGGACGTGCTCTATCCCGAAACCACCGGCCGCACCTCGTCCGCCGCTGACCTCACCGCTGTGGAGATTGTCTGATGCCCGCCCTCGCCGGCCTGACCGTACCGTCACCGGGCCCGCACCTGTCCGACGAACAGCTCGCCGGATGGCGTGACGCCGTCGCGCACGGCCGGCTGCCGGATCCGGTCCGCGGCCGGTGGCAGATCCTGCGGGCCGGGGTCATCGGCTTGTGGGAGTTTGACGTCGCCGAGTACGTGTTCGCTGATGGCCGCGCCCAGTTCGTCGGCGCGAACCAGTCCGGCAAGTCGACGCTGATGACGTTGACGACACTGATCATGCTCGCCGGCAACCTTGAACGGCAGAACATCGATACCTTCGGTGACTCCGGCAAGGACTTTCGGTACTACGTCGAGCCCTCCAGCAACGACCAGGATCGCCGCGACGACTCGGCCACCGCGCATCGCGGCTGGGCGTGGGTCGAGTACGGCCGGATCCGTGACGACGGTGCCTCGGAGTTCTTCACCACGCTGCTGTACGCGCAGGCCAAACGGGGCGTGTCGCAGCTGACCCGCACCTGGATGATCTGCCATGGCATCGCACGGGTCCGCGCCGGCCTCGACCTGGTCAGCGGGCAGGCGGTCACCGAACCGAAACACCTCGACGGCATCGACGGAGTCCAGGCTTTTCCTACCGGCACGCACTATCGGCGCAAACTGACCACCGCACTGTTTGGGTTCACCGATGAAGACCGGTACGCGACCGTTCTCGAACTGCTCAAGACGCTGCGGACCCCGCATCTGGGGCAGAAACTGAATCCGGACTGGTTCACCAACCAGATCCGCTCGGCGTTGCCGCCGCTGGCCCGTGACGAGATCGAAGGACTCGCCTCTGGCTGGCAGCAGGTCGAGCAGGTCGGCGCCGATCGCACCGACGCCGAGGAGGCCCGGTCCGCGATCGTGGACTACGTCGCCAAGGCGTGGCGGCCGTGGGCGGACGCCGTGTTGCGACAGCATGCCGATGCTCTCACCGAAGCCCATGCAGCGCTGAAGGCGGCGTCGACTGAGATGGACGCCGCCGCCGCGAGGTTGGATCAGGCGCAGCGGGAATTTGACGCCGAAAAAGAGAAGACTCAGCAGCTCACTGGCGCCGCCGAGCGTAACCGCGGAGCGCATCGGCAGCTGCTGGAGTCCGCGGCCTACAAGAGCGCGACCGGTCGGGCTGAAGCCGCGACCTTCGCCCGCCGCACCGCCAACCAAGCCGCCTCCCGTGCCGAGGAAGCGGTGAAGGCGTTGGTCACGCTGCGCATCCTGTATGAGCAGGCCTTGGCCGACCAGATCGAGGCGCAGGCGGACCTGGAGACCGCCCGCACCGCCTACCAGGCAGCAGTAGCCGCCACCGTCGCAGCCGCAGGTACGGCGATGCTCGGGGACCAGGCGGCCAAGTGGGCCGCCGACGCGGATACTGCCCGGTTGGAGGCGGCCGTTGCCGCTCGTAGGACCGCGTTAGCCACCCTGCGGAACCTGCTGTGGGAGGTGAATCGGCTGGCTGCGACATATCGGGCAGCCGACGACCTGGCGAGTGACTCAGAAGCGGACCTCAACAGGCGTAACGCCGATGCCGAGTCGGCCGCCGGCACGCTCAACGATGCGATACAGCAGCTGTCCGACGATGTAGAACGGTGGGCCGCCGCCCTTACCGGTCCCGCACCTGAGCTGGCCCTTCGGCAGCGGTGGCTCGAGCACGTTACGACGGAGTCGATCGGCGCAAGTCCGCGTCAGGTGCTGCAGCAGCTGCTCGTGCGGGACTGGCTCACCCCGGCCGTCGACCCGCGGACCACCCGGGTGGCACAGCTCCGTGCCGAAGCCGAACAGCAGCAATCCGCGGCGATCGCCGCTGGCCGGGAAGCCAGCGAGCTGGCGATGCAGAGTGACCCAATCCCGCCACCTCCGGCCGGCTGGACCCGCCGCCTGCGGCCGCCGTTCCCGTCCGCGGACGGGGCGCCGCTGTGGCGGCTGGTCGACCCCGCAGACGGGGTTGGGCGGGAGGTGCTGGACCAGGTAGAGGCTGCCTTGACCGCTGCAGGTCTGCTCGACGCGTGGGTCACCGTCGACGGTGTGTATACCGCAGGCCGCGATGGCACGGACGTGATCGCTACGAGCCTGCCAGCGGCGACCGGTCCGGCGCTGTCGACGGTGCTCGTACCGGCCGGCGACAGCGGCCCGCTGACCGCGACCGTCACGGCGATCCTCGCGGGGATCGGGTTCACCCCGGCCGGCCAGCCGCACGCCAATGCGGTCGCCGTCGCCGTCGACGGCCGCTGGCAGACCCCGACCTCCGCCGGTCAAGCGGGTCCGGCCCAACATGGTGCCGAGCTGATCGGCGCCGCCGCCCGCGCCGCCGCCCGGCAACGCCGGATCACCGAGTTGCACGAGCTGGCCGAGCAGCACCGCACGAGTGCCGATGACGCGACCGAGGCTGCAGACGCCCTAGTCGATGAGATCGCCGCACTGCGGGCTGCGGCGGAGCAGGCGCCGTCGGACGGTGACGTGGTCGCCGCCGCTTTGGCGTTGACGGCTGCCAACCGCGAACGCGACACCGCTCAGCGCAAGCACGTGTCCCTGGCCCGCAAGGCCGACGCCGCCCGCCAAGTCTGGGAGACCGCGACCGCCGACGCGACTACCCACGCGCTCGAACACCGGTTGCCGAACTCCGACCAGCACCTTGAGGCCGTCAACGACGCGTTGAATCGTGCGGCAGACGCGATCGGTAAGCTCCGGCTCGCCGTTCAGGGCAGTCTCACCTCGGAGCGGGCCAGCGCCGAAGCGGAATCGAAGGTCATCGAGTCCGAAGCACACCTCGACGCTGGCGTCGAAGTGGAGCAGGCCGCAGCGGCCGAGGCGGCGTTGCTCGATGAGCAGGCGACCGAGGCGGAGAAGGCAATCGCGCGCGGGGACCAGGACTTGTTCGACCGGGCTGCCGAACTCGATCGCAACGCCGAGGCGCTCAAATCGGCAATAGCCGATTCCCACCGGGACGGTCTCGCCCTGGCTGGAGCCTCCGCGACCGCACAGAGCGACTGGGAACTTCGCTGCCGGGAGCACAGCACCGCCGAACGGGATCGTGCCGCCGCCGCCATCAGCTGGTGGATTCCGGTCGACTCAGGGCTCGCCGCGGCTCGCAACCTGCCCGAGCCGCCTGGGCGCACCATCGACGATGCCTTGCAGCAGGCCCGCACCGCCATCGCCGACCTTCGGCCGCCGAGCTGGCCGGCGACGCGCACCGGACGTGAGGACCGGGTCCGGCAGATGACCGCCCGGCTGTTCGCCAGCCCCTACACCGAGCTGCAGGCCAGTCTCGAAGCCAAAGGCGGCCGCGCCGTGCACGCCGCCGAGGCTGACGACGCCCGGCCGCTACCCGAGATCACGATGGTGGTGGAAGCCTCCGGAAAGCAACTCACGCCGGCCGCCGCGATCGCGCATCTCGACGACCAGATCGCGAAGCTGTCCGCGACTCACGACGAGAAGCTGCACCAGATGTATACGCAGATCCTGTCGTCGACGTTCATCAACCACCTGCGCGACCGACTCAAGCGAGTTCTAAGCCTGCTGAACACCGTCAATGAGGTTCTTCAGCGACACCCGACCGGAGCAAATCGAACCACGCTGCGGCTGCGTAGGCATCCTCGCAACGAACAGCAGTCCGGCTACAAGATCTTGCGTGCACTGGAGTCCGGCACTTTCGAATCCGACGCTGCCCAGGAGCAACTGCAGGCCTTCCTCATCGACCGGCTCCAGCAGGTCCAGGAAGCCGGCCTGCCCGGCGTCGACGACTGGACCGACCGGCTCGCCACCCTGCTCGACTACCGTGACTGGTTCGACGTCGTGTGCGAGTTCCGGGTCGGGACCGCTACCGACCCGAAATGGAAGCCGCTGACGAAACAGGTCCACGCGGTCGACTCCGGCGGCGGCAAGGTCGTCACCCTGATGCAACCCTTGCTGGCCACCCTCGTTGCTCTGTACTCGGACAACCCGGCCGGACCCCGCCCGCTGTGGCTCGACGAGGCGTTCGAAGGCGTCGACCCCAACAACCGGGCGATCATGCTGCGGATGCTGTGCGACTTCGACCTCGACTTCCTGCTCGCCGGCCCTGGCGCCCTCGTCGCCGCAGCCCAGGTTCCCGCCGCCGCCATCTGGACCATCACCCGGGCACCGGCGCCGCTGCCCGGCGTCGATCTGTCCCTGATGTTGTGGGCCGGTAACACGATGCAGATCGTGCCGGTCGCCGATACCGCCGCGCCGCTGCTGGCCATTCCGCGACCGACCGGACAGGACGGCCCCGACCTACTTTCCACGCTAACGGCTGATGCTGGGGCTCTCGGCAGCAGGGACATGCGGTGAGCGTTGCTGCGGACCGATGGGCCAACCTACCGGGCCCGACGAAAGTCCTCGCGGCCGCGCGCGACCTGCTGGAGAACGGCAAGACCGGCCTTAACGTCACCGTTCGCGTCACCCTCGATGCGGCTGAACGGGACCAGGTCGGACGGATCCTCGGTATGGCCTGGGAAGCCTCCGCTGCGCCGGTCACCCTCGGCCGGCTGCGCAAAGCCCTGCGAGGCTTGGACGACAGCCTGGAAGACCTCCTCGTCCGGCTCGGTGGCCCACTCGACGACCGGGTGGCCAAGCGCGACTCGGATCGGCAAGCAGCCAAGGACCACATTGACAGCGCCTATGCCGTCCTGACCGGTGCGGGCATCCCTGAGCATGCGGTTGCGCTCGCCCGCATCCGGCGCTGGCTCGAGCACACCAGCCCCGATCTGGCTGACAGTCGCGCCCAGGCTCTCGCCCTGCTGTGGCAGCACCTGCCCGCTGCCAGCCGCCCACTCCCGGAACTCGCGAACTCGCTGTTCGGCAATCCGCACCATCTCGACCGTGACGCCGACCTCGGTCGCCTCGCCGCCCGCCTGCTTGCCGCTGCAGATGCGACGGACCCCGGAGCGGCGGCGGTCGCGGCCGGTGCCGCGTTGAGCGCCGATACGTGGCGGCAAGTGTGGGCGAGGGTGGGGGTCAGCTGCGACGAAGTGTCGGCGACTGTCCTCGTCCTCAATCTGCCTCTGATCGGCTCCGGCGCCGCAGCGGCAATCACCGCCGCGGCTGCCGAGACCGGTGAGCCGGTCTGGCTGACAGCCCGATCGCTGCGCCGCGGGTGGAAACCCGGATCCGGTCTTCACACCGTCCGGGTCTGCGAGAACCCCGTCGTGGTCGAAACTGCGGCGGTACGGCTCGGCCCTCATGCCCTACCGCTGATCTGCGTGTACGGGCGTCCGTCGAGCGCGGCATGGCTCCTGCTGGAGGGACTGGCCGCCGCCGGAGTCCGCCTGCTGATGACCTGTGACCGCGACACCGCCGGGCAGCAGTTCCTCACCGAACTCCTGCGTCTGCCCGGCGCGGTTGAATGGCTTGCCGAGGCTGACGGCGTCTACGAGGAATCGAGGCTGACGGACCTGCTGACAGACCTGACCCCTACATCGCTATCCGGTAGTTGAGCCGGAGCCAGCCCCGGGGTTGTGGGCCACGCTGCTGTCGCGGTATGACGTGGAGTGCAGAGCTAAGCCTTGTGGGGGCGCTGGTGGAGCGATCCCTAGCGATCACGGAAGGCAGCGGGTCGGTGACACCCGTTGATAGGGTCGTCGCCATGATGACGCTGCGGCGGGAGGGCGCGCTCCTTGAGGGCCTGCATTGCCCGATCACGGTGGTGAGCACGATCATCCCGGGAGGACCAGTCCAGTGATTCCCGGCTCGCGTAAGCCCTCCGATCTCGATTCGACCGGTCCTGGTCACGACGTGGATGTCTACTCGCCAGACAGGTCGGTTCGTATCGCGGCGTCAAGGCGGGGTGATATCGCGGTGGAGGTCGACGGATTGCACCGGCACACGGATGAGTCGTTGGCCCGGCAGGTGCGTGCCGTGGCCAGGGTGGCGCTGGCGTCACTGCAACGGCCGGCCGGTGACGAGGAGCCCGCGGTGGACGAGCAGCGGTCTGGTTGGTGAGCGGGCAGATGAACAGGAGGGTGCTGGCCGTCGTAGCCGGCGCTGTCGTCGTCGTTGTCGGGTTACTCGGCGCGTGGCGGTGGGGGCCATTCAGCGACGACGAGGTCGTGCCCTCGTGCGGTGAGCTGACGAGGGCACTGCCGGGCGTGGTCGAGGGGGAGTGGACCCTGACGCGTACGGAGCCGAAACGCGAGACCAGCAAGACGGTGGTTACCTGCGAGTTCGACTTCGCGTCAACCGACCGGTCTTTTCAAGGCAAGATTGCCGTGAGTCTCACCCACAGCGACGACGAAGCCGACCTGCGCAGGACCGCGACGGAGGGCCCTTGTCACGGCGAGACGGTCCCGTATCCGAGTGCCGCTGACTACCAGGTCGCGCGCTCGTGCTGGGAGAGGATCAACGACAAGGTCTTCGCGGGCGTGTTCGCGGTGACCGATCATCGGTACGCGCACGTCTACGCCGACTTCGCCGGCGCCGGTGCCCCGCCCGAGCAGGTCGTCGCGTACGCGAACACCAGCGCGCAGCGCATCACTGACCGGGCGATCACGCTTAAGTCCGCCGACTAGGAGCACGCAGTGGGCAAGCTGGAGCGCTACTTCGACGACGTGGCCCGGATCAGGGCCGAAGGTGTCTCGGCCAACGGCTGGGTGACGGTCGTCCGCAGGCACGACGGTGAGCTGAAGGTCGACATCCGGCCCGGCATGCTGCGCCGCTGCACCCCGGACCAGGTGGCGTCGGAGATCCGCGCGGCCCTGCTCGCCGCCGTGGCCGATCACCGCCGGCAGTACCGACAGCTGCGCGTGGACTACTTCGGTTCGCCCGTCGGCGTGGAACCGTTCACGCCCGTCGAGCCGTCGCACGGGGAGAGGCATCGATCATGACCACGGACACGTCGGCTCTACGGGTCGAGTCGCGCGCCCTGGTGGCCTTCGGTAAGGAGCGCTACGAGGACGCCGTCACCTACAGCGCCATGCGCCGCTACCTCGGCGACGTCGGTGCGATCCCGGCTGCGGCCTGGGGCACCCTGGAGGGGATCTCCGACAAGCTCAACCGGGACTGGGCCACGGCGTTGGGCAGCCGGATGTCGGAGGCCACCATCGCCCGGAACGAGATGGAGCGCATCGCCGACGGGCTGATGCAGATCGCCGCCGACTACGAGGGCACTGACCTGGACGTCGCCACCGACTTCGACGTGTTCAACCGGGATCTCGGCCCCTACCTGCCGCTCGGCGACGGCTACGGCGGCAGCGTGCGGGTACGGCCGGGTGGCGCCGGGATCCTCTCCCAGCCCCACGACCGTCGGCTTCCCGACGACCAGCCGGTGGTGGTGATCCCGGAGGGCAACGACCGGTTGGGCGCCACCCGTAACGAGCGGTTGCCGCGTACGCGGGAGGTGGAGGAGCCGATCACGATCGGCAGCAGTGACGGCAACAACCTGGGCTTCACCGGTGGTCGGACCACGCACTACGAGAACGGGGAGGGCGATCAGCTCGACACGTTCATCCACGAGCACCGGGACACGCTGCTGCAGCTGGAGGCGATCCTGATCGAGCTCGGCACCGGCCAGCGGCTTCCGTTGACGGATCTGATGGTGCACGCGTGGCGGTCGGCGCCGAAGGTGATCTGGAACCGGGCCGACCTGCTGCACTCCGCCGCCGGCACGTACGCCGAGCTGCGCGCGGAGATGGACGGCGAGCTGAAGAACCTCAAACTCTACTGGGACGGCAGTGCCGCGCAGGCGTTCGGCCAGTACGCCGACCGCGCCTCGGCCTACCTGGTGCAGCTGGAGACCCAGACGCGGTGGCTGGCCGAGGAGGGTAAAAAGGCCGCCAGCATGCTGGAAGGACTACGCAACGCGTACGCGGGGCTCGGCTACCAGCACATCGGCAAGCTCATCGACGCGCTAAAGAGCTACATCGAAGCGGTCAACGGGCTCTTCTCGTCCTGCTCGAACCCCGAGGCGGCCCTCGTCAAGGCGGTGACGACCTTCGTGAACTTCCTGCTGGACGCGGAGCGCCGACACGTCGAGGCTATGTCGGATCTGATCAAGATCGATGAGCAGGAACGCAAGGAACGCCCCGACCTCGGCACCCGAGGGCACAACACGACGCCCTTCCCACAGACCGAGGTCGGCGGCAACGCGTGGCTCGACGGAGGCAAGTGGAACCCTCGCCCGGATCGGCCATCGGCGTGATCGTCGTGTCGCAGCGCGGGTTGCAGAGGCTTGGCTCTGCCTGTGTCGACAAGCCAGACGCCCGCCACGGCTTTGTCGCAGCTACTCTAACGGTGGCATGGTTGTGCGAGGACTGACGACCGGGGGCACCCGTGCCTAGGGAGCTTCGGCTGATAGCGGGCGTCAGCTTCAACGCTCTAATCAGCACAAATGCACAACCGCCGGACTGCTGCAAAATCCGCCTCAACCGAGGCCCGGAAAGCGGCTCTGACCTGCGACTTAAGGTTCGAGTCACTCATCACCCCTGGAGGGATCGCAACCGGGTGCTGGGCCACACCACCCGCCCGAGGTCGTTGGTCGCTCATCACCCCTGGAGGGATCGCAACCCGCATGCGGCGAGCCGGCGATGCCAGTTGTCGTGATCCGCTCCACGCGTCGCTCATCACCCTGGAGGGATCGCAACACGGTCCTGAACGCCGCGTGGGTGGAGTGCCAGCCGGTCGCTCAATACCCCTGGAGGGATCGCAACGCGCCGTGCCACTCGTGGCCGCAGAGGGCGTCGAGGTCGCTCATCACCCCCGGAGGGATCGCAACACGTAGCCGACCGCGAAGAGGGCGATCATGGCGTCGCTCATCACCCTGGAGGGATCGCAACTCGTAGCGGGGGCGATCAGGTGCAGGATGGCCCGCTCGTTGCTCATCACCCTAGAGGGGTCGCAGCTCGAAGGCTCGCCCGGAGTACGCGGGCAGTACGACGCATCACCCCTGAAGGGATCGCAACCCGAACGGGTTCTCGGTGCGGCTGATGACGCTCGCTCATCACCCTGGAGGGATCGCAACCTCATCCGCGCGAAAGCCTCGGGGCTCTCGCCGGCGGTCGCTCATCACCTGAAGGTTCGGGTCGCTCATCACCCCTGGAAGGATCGCAACCCGGTCAGCGAGTTGATGGCCTGCTCGATCCACGCCCGTCGCTCGTCACCCCTGGAGGGATCGCAACGCGGGAACAGCGTGGTCGTCAAGGCTCACGCGCCATTCGTCGCTCATCACGCCTGGAGGGATCGCAACAGCGGGATCGACCGGGTGGCCGTGCCGTCGACGTCGAGTCGCTCATCACCTCTGGAGGGATAGCAAGGAGTTCAGTCCGGGGAGATCGCAGGCGCTCGATTCAAGCCGCTCACCATGCCTCAGCGATCGCAGCGCGACAAGCGTCGAGGATGCCGTCGATGCGTTCCCGCGACCAGGCCGGAAGTGAGACTAAGATCAACCCGCTGGCCGATACGGTGTTCCTGAGTTGGGTGGTGTGCCAGCCGTCAAGGGCCGCCATGAGGCCTTCGTGGAGGAGAACTTCGCGAGCAGCGTAGGCGTCACCGGAGCCGACCGCTCTGGCAACCACTTCCGAAACAAGCTTGGGCAAGATTCGCTGATCCGCTCCGGTCGACGCGTCGATGAGCGTCAAGCCCAGCCGAGTTTCGAAGGCAGCTAGGCCCTGCGCCGGCCGTAGACCGAGGTAGCCCTCCAACGCGAGGTCCAAGTTCGCACGCGAAGACCTGTCGCACAGGTATGCCAAGCATTGGGTGACCACCTCCTCCCACGGCTCACCCCGAGCGGTTCCGGCCACCAGCGCTCGAGCAGCCTCCAGATCACCCGCCGTGACATGAGCAATGACCGCCACCTGACGTCCGTCGAGCATTCGCCGGCCGATGCCACGGTGCCGCTCAAGATGCGCGTACGCCTCGCTCCACCGGCCCGCACCAGCCAGCGCACGGGCGCCCTCCGCCACGAGCACGCTCCACAGCCACTGCCTCACCTCGCGGTGGTCGTCCTCGCTGCGAGTCAGCCGGCTCGCCGGCAGGGTCTGGCCGTCGATCACCGTGTCCGTCCGTGACGACACCGCCTCGAAGAGGCTCGTGAGGAGGTAAAGAGCGGCGTCGCCGTCGCGGTCACGAATGTGCAGCCGGGCGAGATTGACCAAGGGCTCCAGCGCATACCGCGCCGCCCGCGCGTCCAGAGGAACGGCTTGCAGGTACGCGGCGGCGTGCTCGTGGCACCACCGGCGGGCCAGGTCCGGCTGGCCGCAGTCAGAGGCGAGCAGTGCGGCCTGGTTGAAGACGGCCGACGCCGCGGCTCGGTCGTGCTCTCGCGCGGCGCGTCCGGCCAGGGCGCACAGGTCATCGACGCGGGCGGCCAACGGCCCGGCGATGGGCCGTGGCCGCGCGACCAGCGGGAAGCGCCGCAGCAGCGCGCTGTCCGGCTCCACGTTCACTGCCAGGTGACGGTGATGGGGTGGTGCGGCCGCGGAAGGACGAAGCATCCGACCGAGGGGTCCGCCTCGACAGGAGCGTCGGGGATCTCGAAGCGGACGGTTTGGGAGCGGTAGGTGGCGTTCCAGGTGCGGATCTCCTCGCTGACCTGGTGCGCGAGACCTGCGCCGTCCGGGCCGTGACCGATGACGCCGACCTCGTACAGTTTGCTGCCGTCGGGTCTGGTCGGCGTTGGCCTGATGGTGAGGTAGGCGAGGTCGGCGCCGTGGGTGGTGGCCATCGCGCCCCAGGGGAACATCGGGGTGACGGCGCCGCGTTCGGTGGCTGCGGGTTGGACGTTCATGCGCATGATGGCGTTGTCGAGGCGGCAGGCCAGCCAGAGGTCCATCCACTCGTACGGCACCATCGGCGGGAAGAACACGTCGGTCCAGATCTTGCGCCGCTCGGTGTCCAGCACGCCGACCAGCGCCGCGGCGTCGACGTCCTGCTCCTTGTGCACCTGCAGGATCACGTCCTGCTCGGGCGTGATCGGCACCTGCCGGCGGGCGTCATCGCCGATGCCGCGCAGCGGCATGAAGACGGCCAGCTCGCTGCCCTGGTCGCGCCACCCGCCGTCGTACCGCTCGAAGATGATCGAGCGGGAGGCGGCGCCGCGCAGGCGCAGCGGTACGACGAGTCGCCCGTCCGGAGCGAGCTGCTCCAGCCAGGCGGTCGGAGTTTCGTAGGCGCCGACCGTGGCGATGATCCGGTCGTACGGTGCGCCGTCGGGGTAGCCGAGCGCTCCGTCGCCGAGCACGACGTCGGCGGTGGTGACGCCGGCGGCGGCGAGGTGTTTACGCGCTCCGTCGACGAGGTCTTCGTCGACGTCGATGGTGACGACGCGTCCGTCGTCGCTGGCGAGGACGGCGAGCAGGGCCGCGTTGTAGCCGGTGCCGGCGCCGGCTTCCATGACCCGGTGGCCGGGTCGTACGTCGAGTTGTTCGAGCATCATGGCCACGATCCGCGGCTGTGACGCGGCGCTGATGGAGGCGCCGCGGCCGTCGGTCTTGGTGTAGACGGGCGCGTCGGCGTAGGCCAGCTCCAGCGGTACGCCGGGCAGGAACAGGTGCCGCGGGGTGGCGCGCATCGCGGCCTCGACGCTGGGCGTGCGGATGATGTTCTCGGCGCGTAGTCCGTCGGTGAGCGCGGCGCGCAGGTCGGCGGGTTCGCTGGTCACCCGGTCGACGCTAGTGCTCGTGGGCGTGGGTTCTGAGATCGACACGATGCTCCTCGTGGTGTGGTGGAAGACGTTGCGGACCGCGAGCGCGGCGAGGGTGGACTGGTCGTGGACGGACAGGCCGAGCCGGTTGGCGTGGAAGATGACGTGGTGGGCGATGACGGCGCGGAGCCCTCGTCGGAGGTATCCGCGTCGGGCGAGGTCGGCGAGCGCCTGGCCGGCGGTCTCGAACGCGTTGAGCCACGGGCCGTGGCCAGCGAGGGGCCCGCCGGCCTCGGGGTGGGCGAGGCTGCGCGGGTCGATGGTCATTAGTCGGTCGATCACTCGGGTCAGTTCGGCGGCCCGCTCCGGTGTTGCCATGCCGGGGGAGGGCCGCAGGTCGGCGACCTTCGCCCAGGTGTCGCCCTGCTCGTACCAGTCCAGGCCGGCGCTGCGCATCAGGACGCTGCAGAGCAGGACGGCAAGCTCACGTCTTCCCAGCATGGTGGTGGGAGGAGGGCCGAGTAGCAGGTGCCGGCTGTCCTGATGGAACAGCTCGTGGGCCACCCGCATGCCGGCTGGTCCGCCGAAGGCGAGGGTCTCCGGTTCGTAGACGCCTCGGGTCCAGTTGGTGATGCGGTCCTCGACCGCGAGCATCTCCAGCAGGTCCTCAACCAGGTGGGAGGTCAGGTCGTCGGCGAGGTAGCGCCACCTCCAGGTGGGGTACTTCCGGACGTACCACCACCCGTGCAGGATGCCCTCGTCCTGTGCGGCGGCCAGCGCTGGCGCCAGAACGGAGGCGGCGACGTCCTCGGCCGCGGCGGGGTTGGGGAACTCGACGGTGTACTGCCGCCAGGCGGGCGTTGGCATTCGACGTCCTCACGTCTGGGGATAGGTGACTGGGGCGGTGAGCAGGCAGCCGTCCCAGGAACTGGCTGTCGGGCCCGCGCTGCTGTAGTTGAGGGCTGCCAGGGCGGCGCCGGCGGCGCCTTCGAGCAGGCCGGGGCCTGCGGCGACCAGGGCGGCTGCGGTATGTCGCGGTCCGGCGTCGTGCGGGTCGAGCGAGCCGAGAAGCCGGGGGATTGAGGCTCTGAGCTGTCGGGCGGTGTCGGGCAGCGCGTCGGAGGCCACCCGTTTCGCGATGTGTGCCAGGCCGGCGTGGCCGTGGCAGAGCGACGGGTCGGTGGTCGCCGCGAGCTGGCGCGGATCAGCGAGAGCGCGTACGAGTGCGTCCTCGGCCGCGGCACGGCGGACCCGATCGTTCAGGGCCAGGGCGGCGAGCTGCTGGGAGCGCGCCAGGCCGGCGGTGCCGTAGCACCAGGACGGCCGCTGCGCGCGGTGGGCCGCGGCGCGGTCCGCCCGGAGCTGCAGTCTGGTGAGCCAGTACGGCCAGAGGGGACCGGCCGCGGAGTCGTGGCGCCACCGGTCGAACCAGGCGCAGATCCTCGCGATGGCAGCGGTCTGCCCGTCGACGACGATGCCGCGCAGTGCCGCGAGCGCCAGTAGCGCCAGAGGGCCGGCGATGCCGTGTGCCACGCCGTTGTTTCCATGGCCGCCCGGGAAACGGGAGTTGGCGCGGCCGGAAGGCCCGCTGCCGGTCCACCAGCCTGGTAACACCTCGCTGCCGACGTGCAGGGGCTGCGTCAGCCGGACCAGATACCCGAGTACCGCGGGCAGTTCATCGCCGTCGGGTGCTCGGTGGAGCAGGTACGCACCGACCCCGGCCAGTCCTCGGATGGCGTCGAACTCAGCGAGCGCCGGTAGCTCGCCGACGTCGATGCGGGCGTGCGCGGCGGCCACGCGTCGGCGGACGTCGGTGGCAGTCGCCCGGTCGAGGTCGTCGAGCGCGCGGGCGTAGGCGCCGGGCTGGTGGGTGGCGGCACAAGCGAGGACGTGGGTGATCGCGGGTGCACCGTGGAAGGGGTGGCTGTCGGGTCCCGTCGTTACCGGGCCGCTGGTAGCGGTGGCGAGCCAATCATGAGCACGTTGCCAGGGCCTTAGCCCTGCCGCTGCCAGCTCCACGTGCAGCAGGGCGATACCGGGTACGCCGAGGGCGAGTGACTGTCGCCACCAGGGTTGCCGGGTGGGCAGTCGGGGGTCGTCGGGGTGGGCGAGCAGGTCCGCGATCGCGACGGCGAGTTCGTGGCCTTCGTACGGGAGGGTCATGGCCGGCTCCGGGCGAAGTAAGCCAGGGCGGCGGCGCGGGCGAGGTAGCGGCACTGGTCCTCGCCGTCGAAGTCGATGCCGACCGCGCGGATGTGGTGGGCGTGCATGAGGGAGCCGAGGACGTCGTCGCTGTTGATGCCGTCGGTTTCCGGCCCGAGTAGGTGGTTGCGGTAGGCGGCGAGGGCGACGTCGCGGTTCTTCCAGGCGTCCACGATGGCGGTGCCGCCCGGTGCGGCGCGCAGAGCGGCCCAGTCGTCGCCGGGGTGGGCGAGGCGGACGGCCTCGCGGAACAGCGGTCGCTCGACCGGTTGCGGCGCGGTCGCGGGCACGTGGTCGACGAGCCAACGCATGCCGGCATCGACGCTGCCGGTGTAGGCCACGGCGATGGCGGCAATCTGCGCGGCGGCGAGTGCCTGCCGGCTCGGGCGGACGGGTTGGCGTAGTTGGGTGAGGACGGCGTGGGAGTCGGCGATGAAGACCGCCTCGGCGGCCCGCATGGCGGCGCCGGATCCCCACCGGCCGGTCTCCGGGTAGGAGGTGGCGTACCCGATCTCCCGGAGCAGTCCGCGGCGGCGTAGGTCGTCGGCCCATGCGCTGACGCGCTGAGCGGCCGGTCCGAACGCCGCCGGGTCGGGCAGGGCGATGCGAAGGCGGAGGTGCTGGTCGGGGTCGCGGAACCGGAGGAACCAGCACTCCGGCGGCACGTCCCACTCGGCGAGCAGTCGGGGCAGGTGCTCGGCGAGCAGCAGATCCTGGCGGCGAATGTCTCCGTAGAGCTTCGCGAGCAGCAGCGGGGAGGCGCCGGGACTCAAGCCCTGGTCACGGCTGACGGTGCGGGCTGGGGTCGGTGTGGGCAGGGTCGGCCAGGGCGGTGGTTCCGTGGCGTGAAGCGTGAGGATGACCTCGTGTGCCCGGCCGCCGCACCAGCCGAGGTTTTGCGGGGTGGGTGCCTCCACGAGGACCGCTTGCGGTGCGGTGAGCAGGTGGGTGCGCAGCAGGACGCGGTGTGCGGACTCGTCGAGGTCCAGCGGCAGGCGTCGGTCGGCCTCAACCAGCTGCACCAGGCGGGGTAGGCGCCGGCGGGTCCGCCACCGGTCGAGGGCGTCGTCCCAGGCGTACCAGGGTTGCCGCCGGTCGGGCAGCTCGGCTGCGTCCAGTCGCCAGGTCGCGGGGGCGAGGATCGCCCGCCCGTAGCGGATGCGCGGCAGGAACGGCAGCTTCGCGCGGGCGGCGGCGCCCCAGTCGAACGCGGTGACCTGGGCGCACTGGGCGCGGCCGAGTTCGATGAGGAACCGGGCCAGCGGCGGGGTGTGGGTACGCAAGTTGAGCGCGTGCATGCTGACCGCTTCGATGCGGTGGCCGCGGTCGGGCGCTGCGAGGTACATGCGTCGGCCGTCGCAGCCCATCGCCAGGTCGTCGACGGTGAGGACGGCCCGGTTCGGGCGCCGGTGCTCGGCCAGGCTGATGACCGTGGGAAGCACCTGTCTGGTGCGGGTGACGTGAGCGGTTGTGGGGTCCAGCGGCGGGAACGACATCTGGGCGGGCGCCGTGTCGCGGTCTGCGGTGGGCACGTCGGTGAGGCCGGCGGCCAGCTTGGCCGCGTCGACGGGTCGCAGCACGCTGAGGAATCGGCCGGTGAGTCCGCCGGCGCCCCGGGACACGGAGGTGACCTCGACGGTGAACCGGCCGCGCGCCAGGTCCGCCTCGTCGGCGGCGTGCAGACGGACGCTCGCCTCCAGGTGCGGAGGCAGCCGCAGCCGTGATGGCCCCAGCTCCAGTTGCGCGATCAGCGCCTCGTCGAGCAGCACCTCGTCCGTGCCGTCCACCGCCGCGCGCTGGGCGAGGGCGAGGAGTAGCTCGTCGCGGCGGGACAGGGGTGAGCGTGGCTCGTCCGCCGGGGTGCCGGGGTAGCCGTCGGGAAAGCCGATGCCGCTGTCCGGGTCGACGACGTCGCGCACCGGCACCAGCGAGCCGATTCCGTACCGCTCGTAGAAGCGCTGGTGGTAGGCCCGCCATGCCGCGGTGCCGTAGGGGTGGGCGCTGAGCCGGGTCAGCGCCAGCGCGGCGCGTTCCACCTCCCGGGCCACCTGATCGGGCAGCGTGACCGACGCGTCCAACCGGAGATCCACCGCGAGCGGCTCCTGGTCGGAGATGCCGAGTTCGCGCATCCGGGCGGTCACCTGGGCGCGGGCTTCGCGGCCGTCCGCGCCGTGGGTGGTGCGGTGGCGGCGCAGCGCGGTGTGGATGTCGTGCAGGGCGCGGACCAGGTCGGCGACCGGTGCGATGCCGCCGGCATCGACGTCGTCGAGCTGGAGCAGCAGGTACGCCAGGGCGTCGGGTTCCGTGCTGGGCGCGTGCAGGCCGGTGATCAGGGCACCACGGGTGGTCAGCTCGGCGAGCATCCCCTGGACGGTCGCCGGTGCGGCGTGCGGGAACGCGGCACACAGCTGCGCGGACAGGACTTCGACACGGATCGGGGCGTGGGCAGCGGTGATCGCGGCGCGGACCGGCGCGCTGTACCGCAGCGACACCTCCACGGCCGTCGTACCCTGCGGCCGGGCGTGCGGCTGGTAGGGCAGGACGAGCCGGTCGTCGCGTACCGTCATGGTGTTGTTCGCGACCACCGGGAGTCGGGCGACCAGGTCCGGGCATCGTTCCAGGTGGGCGATCACGTCGGCGAGCCACGCGGCGTCGGCCCGGGCGATGGCGTGGTGGGCGGTGCCCCACCGGGTCGGCGAACGTGATCCGAACACGGCGGGCGCCACGCCGGCGAGGAGACCGAACGGGGTCGGCCGGCCACGCAGGCGCTGGGTGTAGCGGGCAACGGCCTGGATCACCCGCCGGGCTTCCCGGACGGTGAGGGCGTCGCCGACGCACATCCTGTCGACCTGCGCGGCGAGTACGGGGCTGGCGTGGCTGATCGCGTCCACGATCGTCTCGTTCGTCCACACCTGCCGCAGCCACGCCACCCAGCCGGGGATCAGGGCATCGCGGGGTTCGGTCAGGTCCGGCCACGGCGGCAGGTCGATGTCGGGGTGGGCGGCCGCGCGCACGAGCGCGGCGTCGGCCGACCGGTAGGCCGGGGAGCCTGTGGGAGAGCGCACGCTGCACCTCGGGGGATGTCGGTTGGGGGCGCCGGCCGGCGCGGAGAGTGGGGGCGTGTTGCCGCGCCGGCCGGCCTTTCCGGGGGAGGGTCCGTCGGTCAGGCGACGTTTGTGGTGCAGGCGGTGCAGGTGCTGCCGCAGCCGTCGTCGGTCAGGTTGACCAGGCCAGCGACGTCCGCCACCTCCAGCAGGCTGACGTCCAGGTCGAAGTCCCCGCCGTCGGCGGCCGTGCTCTGCTCCGCGGTGCTGGTGGACATGTCTTCCTCCGATCCGAGATCTCCCCGGGCCGCGGTGACCCGAGGTGGTGCCGGGTGGCCGCGTCCCGGTGACGCGTCACCCCTACCGCCCGGTGCGGGCGGAGCATGAAGGGCCCTACCGCCGTCAGGGCTGTGCGCCGGCGCGGGCGGTGTGGCCGCGTTCGAGGATGAGGACGTACGAGAACAGGCCGGGCCGCCGTCCGGTCAGCCGCTCGTCGGCGGCGAGGATCTCGCCGGTGCGCGGGTCGACCAGCAGTTGCGCCGTCGATCCGCCGGCGGTGACCGTGAACGTCAGGCCGGTGCGGCCGGCGAGATCCTTGGACGGTCCGAGGTACGCGATGCCCGGCACGGCCGCCAGGACGCGCAGGCTCGTGGCCCGCTGCTGACGGTCGAGGTACTGGCTGCTCGCGAGCGTGGCGACGCCGTTGACGAGCATCCGTGGGTAGGCGGGTTCGGCGGCCAGCTCCCGGGGCGCCAGCGTGTCGGCCAGCGCGCCCGGCTGCGTTGGCAGCGGCTCGGGCAGGTAGGGGTGAAGGCTGCCCGGCAGGCGCGACGCCGTCGTCTCAGGTGCGTGCGCGAGGCGGTGTTGGTCGTCGGGGCGGGGACGGTGGTCGAGGCCCGGCAGGTCGGGCAGCCGCCGGGTGGTCTCGCGCCCGGATCCGTCGGCTTCTCGGCGCCACTGCCGCAGGTCGGTGCGGGTGACGGCGTCGGTCGCCCGGGCCCAGGCCTGCGTGTGCAGGTAGGTGTAGGGCAGGTCGATGGTGCCGTCGCCCTGGGCGGCGGCGACGGTGTCGGCGAGCGCGGTCAGCCGCTGCGCGGGGGTGAGGCCCGGGCCGGTGGCGGCCGTTCGTTTGGGGGCGGGGCGGCTGGCAAGAACCGGCGATGTCGTGGAGGCGGGTGTCTGGCCGGCCGGGGTGCTGGTCTGGCAACCGGCGAGCAGCACGCTGCCAAGCAGGCTCACCGCGACACGGCGGACAGGAACAGTCGACGTGACCATGGGAAGTGGTTCCTCGCTTTTGTTCAACCGGGCTGAGCTCGTGCACGGCGGGTCGGTTGTAGCGCGGTCAGGCGCTGCGAGCCGGTAGGGCCCGATGGGCGGCGACCGGCCGGGCTGGGCGACGTAGCGGCCAGAGTTGCGGTCCGCCGGGTAGGTGCAGTGACAGGCCAGGTCGGTAGCCGTGGTGGTGCAGGAAGTTGCGGGCGTGCGTGGTGGACACCATCGCGTCGATCGGAATCCCGAGGCGGTCGACGACCTGATGGTGGCGGGCGAGTAGGCGCGTGGCGATGCCGAGCCTGCGGTGGCTCGGCGTGACGTACAGCCAGGCCAGCCAGTGGTGCGGTGCGGCTGATCGGTAGCTGTTGACCAGGGCGCTGTAGTGGCGGAATCGGGGCAGCGCAGGCTCGGCGACGGTGGCCAGATGGTGGCGGGACAGCAGGTCGTCGTCGGGGTGGTGACGCCAGATCGCGATGCCGGTCATGTCCAACAGCACGTCGACGGTGCCCCATTCGACGGCATGGTCGACGTCCATCGCCAGCAGCTCGGTGAAGACGGCACGCCGCTGGTCCGGGTCGCGCACCAGCCACTCGGCAACCGGGTCGTACATGACGGACCTGGCCAGTTGCGCGGCGATCGTGGCGACGTCCCCCGGCTGCACCGGGCGCACGCCAGCACTCGGCGCGGGACTCACCGCGCCCGCCGACGTGGCTGCGGCTCGGTGATCGGAAATGCTGCCGGCCCAGCGGCGCCGGCCGGCCCGCGCCACATCCGCCAGATCATGGGCCCGCTGGTGGGCAGGACCAGCGGCGGCCCGGCACGATAGCCGAGCCGCAGATACAGCCGGCGGTTGCGCATGCTGCTGGCCTCCAGGTAGGCGGGCAGGCCCAGCGCGTCGAGCCGGCGGTGGTAGCTGCCCAGCAGGGCGGCGCCGATGCCGCGGCTCTGCTGGTCGGGGCTTACCGCCACGTACGCGAGGTAGTGGTGGGGTTCGCGGGGGTGGAACGCGTCGAACATGGCCTCGAGGAGCGTGAACTTCGGGGCGTACCGGCCGGTGGCCGCCTCCAACGCCGCCTGGTGCTCCGGCGGTGCCGAGGGTGCGGGTTCGTGCCGGGGGTACCAGATCGCGACGGCGGACCGGTCGGTGGTGGTGTCGACGTGTCCGTGGTCCAGTCCGTGACGCAGGGCCAGGGCGAAGTACCGGTGGTAGACGGCACGGCGGTCGTCGTGGTCGGGGACCAGCCAGTCGGCGACCGGCCCGTCGAAGAACGCCTCGACGAGTACGGAGACCAGACGGACGGTGTCGGCGGAAGTGGCGCGACGAATGGTCACGCTGGTGCTCGGGGCGGTCATGGTGGCCTCCTTGGTCAGACCGGTTGGCGGAAGCTGTCGGTGTGGCGCAGGAGCACGGTGGCGCTGTCCGCGCCGAGGCCGATGGCGTCATAGACCTGCGGCCGTGTCGCGCGCAGGATCAACGCCCACGCGATGCCGGCGAGTGCGGCGACCGCGTAGGCGGCAGGGAGGAGCCAGCGCAGCGGTGAGCGCGCGTCGACGCCGAGGAGGATGTCGAACTCCCGCAGCGTGGCGGCGAGGAACCCGGTCAGCGCGAGCGTGGCGAGCAGCGGCGCGACGAACGGCGGCCACCAGCCCTCGCCGTGGGCGATGCGGGCGAAGAAGCCGATCACCGCGGCGGAGGTGACGGTCATCAGGACCAGGACGCCGAGGCCGCCGGTCACCGTGACCCAGAAGAACAGGTGCACGATCGGATCCGCGCCGGCCATCGCGTACCCGATGAGGACGGCCATCGCGACGGCGCTCTGCAGTATCGAGCCGACCTTCGGGGCGCCGGTGCGGCGGCTGGTGCGGCCCAGCACGCTGGGCAGGACCCGCTCGCGGCCGAGGGCGAACAGGTATCGGGCGACGGTGTGGTGGAAGCTCAGCAGCGCGGCGAACAGGCTGGTGATGAACAGGATTCGCCCGACGGTCACGATGCTGGAGCCGAGGTGCTGGGAGACCAGGTTGAAGATGAGGTCGGTGCCGTCGGCGCGGGCCGCGTCAACGATCCTGTCGGGGCCGGTGGCGACGGACATCGCCCAGGCGGACAGCCCGTAGAGCAGGCCGGTGGCGGCCACCGCGATGTAGGTGGCCCGGGCGACGGTCCGGCGCGGGTCACGGGTCTCCTCGGAGAACACCACCGTGCCCTCGAAGCCGACGAAACCCGTGATGGCCGTGACCAGCGCGGCGCCGATACCGGCGGCGAGGATGTGCGACGGGGCGAGGGTGTCGAAGGTGACCGACCCGCCGGCCGGGTGCCCGACCATCACCGCGTCGAAGACCAGCGCGACCGCGCACTCGGCGACGAGCATGACGGCCAGGACCTTGCCGTTGAGGTCGATGCGCAGCACGCCGAGCACCGCCACCACGGCCCACCCGATCAGGGCCGGCACCCACCAGGTGACGTGCAGGCCGTACTGGTCGCGTAGGAACGTCGCGAGGACCGCGCCGAACCCGCCGTACAGGCCGATTTGCATGGCGTTGTACGCCACCAGCGCGACCATGGCCGCGCCGACGCCGGCCGGGCGGCCGAGCCCTCGGGTCACGTAGGTGTAGAACGCGCCGGCGTTGACGATCCGCCGGGACATGGCCACGAACCCGACCGCGAACAGCGCCAGCACGGCGGCGACGACGAGGTACGCCACCGGAATGCCCGGTACGCCGGTGACCGCGTAGCCGGTGGTCGCGCCGCCGGCGACCACGGTCAGCGGCGCGGCGGCGGCGATCACGAAGAACACCACCGAGGGGATCCCGAGCCGGCCACGCGCCAGAACCTCGGAAACGGTGTCGGGAGTCGAATGCGACATCAGATCTCTTTCACGAAGCGGGGATGGGTTGGCTGTCGTCAGGAGGTGCGGTGGCTTAGGACCGCGCCGCCGACGACGCTGCCGAGATCGGCGAGCAGGTCACGCAACGGCGGCCACGACTGCTCGACGAGCTGCCGAAGGTGCGAGCGCACCGCCGGCGACGCGCCGTCGAGCAGCGTGGTGTCCAGCTGGGTGTGCAGCGCCAGGCCGGCCAGGGCGAGGTCGACACCGCTCAGGCCCCTGCCGTTGCGCAGGTGCTGCGACAGCCGCGCCGACGACCAAGCCGCGGTGTTGATGTCGGTCGGCACGTACAGGGTGCGCTGCCGCCAGAGCCGGCCTGCCTGCTCTGGGCGCACCAGACCCGACTGCCACATCCGTTGGGCGACCTGCTCGTAGGCGGACGAGCCGAGGAAGGCCAGCCATACCCGGGTCGCCGTGTGCTGCTGCTCGGCCGCGATCCGGTCCAGGACCAGGTGCTGCAGCCAATCCTGCGGCGGCCGGATGTCCCTGACCTGGACGTGTCCGCGGTCGAACGTGATCCGCCCGCCGTAGTACAGCTCGATGAGCAGCCCGGCGGCCAGACCGTGTGCCAGCGCCGAATCGAACAGCCGCGGTCGGCCGGTCCGGTCCTCGTGGCACATGAAGAAGAATTCGTCCGCGATCCGGCCGGTCCGCGCAGCGGCGGCGCCGCTGGGCGCCGGTCGGGGGACCGGGACGGGCTCGGAGCGGACCTGTGGGGCGGCGTGCTCGTCAGCGGCGCCGAGGGCTGGATTCACCGCAGCCGGCCTTCCTGAATCGTGGCGTTCGCAGGGCCAAGAAGCTGGAGCCGTACGAGGAGACGACGGCCCCCGGGATGACGGGGAAGTTCTTCCAGAGCCCACTCGTTCTGACGACACGCGCCGTCGCGGCACTGGAAGCAGGCTCCGCCGTCCGCGTGATCAAGCACGGTTCGACGGGCCGCATCGAACCGGTCAACGGCGCGGTCACTCTCCTCGGCGCCGGTCACTGCGCGGGGTTCGGACATGGCAGCGGGGCAGCGGAGATGTGCAGGGCGGACCGAGGCACGCTCGGGCCGGTGCGGTTCGGCTTGTCACGGAGGCTGCTGAGCATCGCCGTGCCGTCGATTCCGAACGGCGCGAACGGCCAGTGATCCTGCTGAGGGACGAACCATTTGAAGCGTGTCATCCCGTCACCTCCTCGTGAGGGGTGCGCGCCCGGGCCTCCTGGCTCCGACCGCGCATCCCGGCCGATGGATGCAGGGACCGTTCGCACACCGGAGAGGTAGACGGCCCTGCGCTTGCTGATGCCTGATCAGCCAACGAGAGTCGGACCGGTGTCGGAAAGGGTTGGGGTTGGATCTATGACACTGCGCTGACAGGCCTGGCTAATCGATCAAGTGGGCCAGTTCCTGGAGGTGAATGGCATCGTCGATGAGACCGCTACGACGCTGGCCGCCGCGTTGATTACCAGGTCGAGCGGCAGTTGAATGTTGGGAGATTGTCGGAATCCGCCGACATCCCTTACCGACATCCGCAATGACGAGATCCCCTGAAATCCGTCACGAGCCTTACCAGCAGTCGCAGCTCTTTACGGGTCACTCCGATGCGGCTGAGCATCATCCGCCACGACCTCGGCAGGAGCGTCATGAGGCCCTCCGCTTCCAGCCGGAGCGCTACGCTACTGGCAGGCTGCTGAGCCCTGGTTCGATTGAGGGGCAACGCCGTTTACCGCCGACCTATGCCATGGCCGATGAGAAGGGCGTCAGGTGTCGATGAGTGACGTAGACGGTTGGCGGACGCTCGGCGTTCGGCTGGCGCAGCTGCGACGAGCCGCCGGCTACAACCAACACTCCCTCGCACCCCTGACCGGGTACGCCCGCAGCACGATCGCGAACGTCGAGACCGGACGCCAGAAGGCGCCACGTGAATTCTGGCAGCGCTGCGACGAGCTGCTAGGGCGAGATGGTTCCCTACTCAGCCTCTACGACCAGGCGATGCGCCAAGAGCAGGCTCCGCCGCCCATGCCTGACGAAGCGGAGCTCGGAGCAGCCGACGCGCAGGCCCCGCCCGCCGCTGGGCTGATGACGACGGCGAGCCCGGTTGACCCCGCCATAGTGCCGCACTGGATGAGCATGCTCCGCATCCTCGCCGCATCCCATGACGCGTTCGGCCCTCGTCGCCTCCATGACGTCGTACGGGGCGAGCTGAACATCATCCGGAGACATCGCGCGGGCGCCGCCGGGCAAACTCTGCGGGAGCTGCTGCGGGTCGAGTCACGATGGGCGGAGTTCGCCAGCTGGACCGCCGATAACCTCGGGGACAGTCAGGACGCGGCGTACTGGCTGCGACAGGCGCTGTCGATGGCTCGAGAAGCCGGCGACGGCAGGATGGCGACCTACGTCCTCATGCGGCAGGCGCAGCGTGCCGTTGAACGAGGGGACGCCGCCCAAGCCACTGCCCTGGCGGAGTTCGCCAGCGCCCGGAAGGAGCCCACAGCTCGTGACCGAGCGCTGTGCGCTATCCGCACCGCCCAAGCCGCCGCGCTCGCCGGGGAACGAGCCCGCTGCCACACCGCGCTGCAGAAGGCCCATTCGCTGGTAGAAGCCGCCGAAGGCCTCGACGACTCAGACACCATCGGTCGGCACTGCACCCGTACCTACGTGCTGGCGTACGAAGGACAGTGCCATCTCATCCTGGGCCAGGCAAAGCAGTCCATCGGTGTCCTGGAGACTGTCCTCAATTCCTGGCCATCTGCCTATCGGCAGGACGAAGGCCTCGCCCGTACCTGGCTCGCGACCGGCTACGTGCATGTCGGTCGCGTCGACGAAGCTGCCGAGCAGGGCGAGAAGGCGCTCACCATCGCACTCGACGCAGGATCCCTGCGTCTGATCAAAGCGCTGGACCGCGTGAACCACGAGCTCGGCTCGCGGTGCGTGACGGGTGAGGCGCAGCATTTCCGCGATCGACTTGCCCTTGCGGATCAAGTGGCCGGCAGAATGGGCGCGTGAACCTTTGGACCACAGCAACGACCACGGAGGCGGCGCGCCGCGCGGCATCAGTAGCCATTCTACCGGTCGGTAGCTTTGAGCAGCACGGTTCCCATCTCCCTCTGGCCACCGACACAATCGTCGCCAGCGCGATCGCCGCAGCCGTTGCCGACCGCTATGACCTGCTGCTACTCCCACCGATCACGATCTCCTGCTCGCACGAGCACGCCGCGTGGCCGGGAACAGTCAGCATCTCCGCACGCACACTTGACGCGATCATCATGGACGTCAGGGAGTCGCTTCAGCACTCAGGCGTGGAGCGCCTTGTGATCGTGAATGGTCACGGCGGCAACTACGTGCTCTCGAACGTTGTGCAGCAGGCCAACGTTGCCCGGCCCCAGCTCGCGCTCTTCCCGAACCGGGAGGCATGGGAGGTCGCGTGTCAGGATGCCGGCATCGTTAGCTCCCTGCACGACGACATGCATGCCGGAGAAATCGAGACCTCCGTGTTGCTCGAGGTGGCACCGGAAACTGTGCGTGAAGGATATGACCGGGAAGACCACGTGGCCGAGCACCCGCACCTGCTCACGCTCGGCATGCGCGCGTACACCGAGTCGGGGGTGATCGGACGACCCTCTCTCGCGTCGAGTGACAAGGGGCGTCTACTCCTCGCTAGCTTGACGGCCAGCTTTCGGGAGACGTTGGAGTGCTTGAACAAATAGTCAGTCAGGGCCACCTGGCGTCGCAATCAGTGACGTTGGCTAATTGGTTCCCGATAGTCGGTTCGCTTCCCCGCGAGCTGCGATCCCTCCAGGGGTAATGAGCGGCCGGCTGGCCCGGTTCTCCCCGGCTTACGTCGCTCAGATGTTGTGATCCCTCTAGGGGTGATGAGCGAGCGGTGCACCGCGAACGCATGGGAGATGCTCGTTCCGCTGCGATCCCTCCAGGGGGATGAGCGACCATTTGGGAGTTCGCATGTCCAAGATTTCCGAGCAGCTGTTGCGATCCCTCCAGGGTTGATAAGCGACCCAGGCACTGGGTGTGGTCGTCGCCCCGGCAGTGTCGTAGCGATCCCTTCAGGGGTGATGAGCTACGACCTGCTCCTCGCCGACGAATTCTTCCTGATGGCCCAGTTGTGATCCCTTCAGGGGTGATGAGCGACGTGTCGATCGACATGCTTTACGGCGTGAAGACGCTGTTGCGATCCCTCCAGGGGTGATGAGCGACCTGGGACCTCAACGAAGAAGCCACCCGCAAACACGCGTTGCGATCCATCCAGGGGTGATGAGCGACCTGTCCGTGTGGCTCCAGGCCGAGAACACCTCCGCGGTGTTGTTGCGATCCCTCCAAGGGTGATGAGCGACCGGTATTCCGGTGCGTGGGCTGCGGCGCGTGGATGGCGTCGCGATCCCTCTAGGGATGAGCGAAGTCCGTATGGAACTGCTCGCCGCGCTTCTGTATGGGTAGCTGCGACCCCTCCAGGGGTGCCAGCGAACCGGACGCGATCGTCCTCGGTGACTCGAAGGCGGGCGCGTGACGATCCCTCCAGAGTGATGGCCGACCAGCAGGCCCAACAACTAGAGCAGCGAACAAATGATGTTGCGATCCTTCAGCGACGATGAGTGATTCGAGTCGGTGAACTCGTTCACCCTCACCTTGTACCCGTTGCGACCCCTGTAGGGGTGATGAGCGACGGTCCCACGAGATCCAGATCGCGATGGCGTTCGGTGTGCTGCCATCCCCCAGGGTAATGAGCGACCGGTCAACTACAAGCGCATCCAGGGCCTGAAAATGAGGATGCGATCCCTCCATGATGAGCGACTGAACGCTGCTGATCGGTCCTGACACCAGCGCACGCGCGGCCGTGTCTTAGTCCCTCAGAGTGACAAGCCCTGGCCCCTGCTACTGCGGTTGGGAATGCCAGAGCGCGTTGTGATTCCTTCAGGGCGATGGGGGCCCTGGCAACCTGATGCCCCCGTCCGCCGTTCAGCAGTTGCGATCCCTCCTCCAGGGAAATGAGCGAAGCGATGGACTTTATGCTGTACAAGGTGCAGTTGTTGCAATCCATTCAGGGGTGATAAGCAACCTCATGCTGGAGGAGGAGATGGCTCGAGCAATCCTGATCGGGCTGCGATCCCACCAGGGGTGTTGAACGACGTGCGGCGCAGCAGAGGCGATCACGACAACGCCTCGTAGCGATTCTCTGAGGGCGATGAGCGATGGGGCTGCCACCCGGATCCACGCAACACGAGGAGTCCGTTGCGATCCCTCCAGGGGTGATGAGCAACCAGACCGGCGACTACTCCCCGAGCGTCTACTCCCGCTTGTTGCAATCCCTCCAGGGCTATGAACGACCAGAGCGTGAACGACACTGACCTGCACCACCTGTTGTTGCGATCCCTCTTAGGTAATGAGCGACCCGAACCACCTCGCCGGGAAGACGTTCTACTACGGGCTGTGATCCCTCCAGGGGTGATGAGCGACGAGGAGACCTTCACGGTAAAGGGCGACACGCTGGGGGTTGCGACCCCCCCAGGAGTGATGAGTGGCTGCCCCCTGTGCCTGTTGAGCAACGACACCGCGGCAGTGTTGATGTCGAATTGTCGAAGACCACGAGGTCGCGGATGTCGGTGATCGGGGTGTCATGGACCGTCCGTCAACGCGTTCGATCCGGATGCTGTTGGCGAGCTTCCTCACCTTGCCTCACCGCACCCAACCGAAGCCCTGGATGTTGGCAATTCCCAGGCCCCACTCTCGGAGTGCCCCGATCAGGCGTGGGTCGGCTTGCATCCGAAGCGTCACCGTGGCCCCGATCCGGATGCCGCGAGCAGCTTCGAACCGGCGCCGCGGGCCGGCGGCCAGCACCTCAAGATCCGCATCGCCGGGCAGGCCGAGCACGTCGGCCTTGTGACGGATGTTGGCGGCCAGGGCGGGGAGGTATCCGTCATCCTCGGGCAGCAGGTACCGGTTTTTGTCAGCCTTGACCAGCACAGGTGAGCGGGTCTCCAGCACCGCCGGCGACTCTGGGCTGGTCAGTGGCTCCAACTGGGCGCCCTTGATGGTCAGGGTGACCGGTCCCCACCGCAGCTCGCGGCGGCTGGTGACGCTGGCCAGCAGCGAGGCAGCCAGTGCGGGCATCGGTGACCCGAACCAGATCCGGCCGTTCGGCGACATCATGTACGCGCTGCGCTTCCTCCGAGCGCCGAGGAAGACCGGAGGTGAGATCCCTACCGGCCGCAGGGTGCTCTGCCCCCAGCCGTCGTCGTGCAGGTGGGTGGCCAGGGTGGGGGCCTGGTCGGCGATCAGGCTGTAGACCACGGCGTGGGCTACGCCGTGCACATACTTCCAGGGTAGTTGCGCGTCCGGTCCAGCGACGTCTGCGTAGAACCGCATGAACTTATCTCCATCCAATTGTCCGGTGTGACATCCACAGCAGCAGGGCAGTTGCTGGGCTGCCTGCTGTGAGCTCAGGACGGGCGCTGGCGCTTGTTCCTCCCGGCGGAGCCGGGCCGCCCGGCAGCATGGTTCTGCCCTGAGTTGGTCTTGCGCGCGGTGCCTGGCGTCGGCCTGGGGCGCCGCTGCTGAGGTGCCGGCTTCGACGACTTGTGGGCGGAACCGCCTCGATCGGTCCGATCGGAGCTGGTCTCGGCGAGGTACGGCAACTGCTGCTCGGCGTCGCGGACGTGCGGTAGTGCCCATCCCTCGACGGCCTTGCCGCCCTTGATCCTGTCGTTCTCGACGAACCACTTGTAGCTCTCGGCCTGTGGCTCCGGAGAGGTGCGCGGGTAGTGCACCGGGCTGGCGACGGCTGCGGCTGCGACCAGGTACGACGTGGTCGCCTCCCGTAGCACCTCGTTGCTGCGGCTCACGGCGTCGAAGCGATCGGCCAGCGCGGCGAGCTGACCGGCGTCGACGGGCTCCGGCCGAGTCAGTCGCAGCCAACCGGCGCGGACCCCGGCAGCATCCCAGAGCCGGGTATGGTCCCAGTCGAGGTGGACGGTGACGACGCCGAAGCCGTACGGCTTGCCGGCGCCGAGCCGAAGCGGGGTGTCCTGGCCCCTGGTCAGCAGCCACAGCAGGGCGCCGAGTTCAGCGGTGGGCACCCCATCGAGGAACAGTTCGACCTGGAAGGCCGCCCCGGGTCGGACCCAGCCACGGTGGCGCACGAGTTGCGTGGAGTGCTCCTCGTGATCCTTCAGAGCCAGGTAGCCCCGGGTGGGGTCGTTGCTGCTCCGGGTGGGCTGCCAGTACTCCGGCTTCTCTTCTCGCCAGCGGTACATCTTGCGACCCCGCAGCCCGCCGCCGTCCGCGTACCCCTCAGTCTTCCTTGCCGCCCGAGGCATGGGCTTTCCCGTCTGGTCGGGGGAGGCGTAGAAGCGGAACTGGGTGGGTTTGGGGCTGCTCAAGGGGGCGAGAGTGACGCCCTCGGCCGGGAAGGCAGTCGGTCGCCAGTCGTCCGTCAAGCAGGTGATCGAGCGGATCCGAATCCGGCCGCAGTAGCCCGAGGTGCCGTCGTTGGTGTCGGTCTCGTCATCGCTCCGACCCGGTGACACCCACCCGAACAGCCGGTCGGCGGGGGAGAGCTGCTTCCGGTCTCGTGCCGGGCGCAGGCTCTCGTGCAGCAACTCACCGGGGGAGGCGTCGAACGGCAGGCGGCCGATCATGACGGGGTGCACTTCGGTGAGTTGCTTGCGCGCCTCGTCGTACTTGACGTAGACGAGCGTGCCGGGCGGGAGCCCGCGCAGTTCCGGGGTGCTGGGCACGTGCTGGGAGCGTTCGATCCCGTTCGCGGTGGCTGGGTCACGACGGTAGGTGGCCTTCGGGTCGTGGTAACCCTGCGCCTGGTCGTATGCCCGCAGCACCGACAGCCAGTAGCACACATGCTCGTCGGTGACAGGAACGTCCAGGCCCGAGGTTTCCACGAACAGCCGCTCGTTGTGCTTGGTCGCGATGGAGTGCCCGGTGGCGGACAGCCATCCCCGCACGATCCGGTGCCGACCATCGCCGTGGGCGCCGCGCGGCGAGGCGTGTAGATGCGCGTGGAGTTCCTGCTCGGTCCGCGCAAGGTCGGTCGCGCGCCAGGTGCGGGACCCGCCGTTGCCTGGCACTACCACCCGCGCGTACACCTGCGCCCCGTGGTGTCGGGACAACGGTCCGGCGGCCAGGTCGCCGAGGCGGTGCACGGGATCCTTGCCGTAGGCCGGCACCAGAGCGGCGTACTGCGCCTGGTTGCCGCTGCGGCTGCGCTGCGCCCACTCGGCGTCACCGCGGCACAGCCGGAAGAACTTGGTGCCGTCTTCGTCCTGGTGGACGCGGGCCGGGGTGAGCTCGAGCGCCGTGTTGGCGGGCACGCGATAGGCGAGGCGTTCGTGATGTTCGAAGAAGACGCCGTACCGGCTGGCGGTGATCGTCTCGTAGGCGCTGCGGAGCGCGCCCTTGAACGACGCGCCGTGGATCAACGGCAGCCCGTCCGGATCCGTTCGCACGTCGAAGGTCCGGATCCCGTCCTTCGGCTGGCTCGCAGCGGGCACCGGCAGCAACAGCGGAGTGACCGTGGTCAAGGTCAGGGCCAGGGTTCCGCTCCACTGCCCGTGCCGGTGGTAGGCGTGGCTGGGCGGCGGGCCGTCGTCGAGGCCGGTGCCGGCGAGCCGGCTGCCGCTCCCGGTGCTTCGCGGCAGGGTGGGCACGAACGTGTACGGGTTGACGAAACCGCCTGCCGTCGCGATGGTCGCGCTCCGCGCGCGGTCGGGGGTGACGCTGGCCAGTGAGGCCACGCCGGCCAGTCGGGCGGATCGCCTTCCGTTGTCTGCCAGGTCGATGGTCACCTCCACGTCGACGCTCTGACCTTCTGCCATGGTCGCCACGTGTTCGGCCAGGGCGTCGTCCCACTGCGACCGGTTGACCTGCTTCGGCTTGGCGTCCTTCGCCCTGTCGCTCGTGCGGATCGGTCCCTCAAGGATGTCGCCGCGCTTGGTCAGCGTCGTCGAGATGACCTTCCTCAGCTTGTCGGCCGGTGTCATGCCGCCGTCCTCTCCGAGCTGGGCGCGATGGCGGCGGTCGTGATGCGTACCTCCGCCGTGGTGATGGCCCGCAGTCCGACCGTCCGGGTGTCGGCGACGTCGACGTTTCCGTGCTCGTCGTGAACGAGGTACTCGACGGTGTCGATGACGAGCGCCCCACCGTCGGTCGCCGTCACCGGCAGTTGGGCGGCGGCGTACCGCTCGCTGCCCAGCGTGGTCCAGCCCGGTACGTCGTGCGCCCGGGCGGCTCCGGCGAGCAGCCGGCTGTGGGTGTCGCCCCGTCGGGGCGGCGGCTCGGCGGTGACCGGCTCACCGTCCGGCAGGTCGGCCAGCGTCTCGCCGACGGCTATCGCCGGGCCGCGCCCGTCGGGGGTGCGCAGCCACCTCAGCTCGCGCTCGCCGTCGAACAGCAGCATCTCGTACGCCTCGGCGAGGACGTCGCCGTCGGCGGTGCCGGTCTCGACCGCGCCGGCGGACCCGACGCGCACCCAGGTCGCGGACCGCGCGGAAAGGGCGTAGCCGATCACCTGCCGTTCCGGCGATGTGCCGGGGGCGAACCAGGCGACCGCGTCGGCCGCGCTGAGCGAAGCGGCGCGTACGGCATGCAGCACCGCACGACTCGGGTCGTTGGTCACGCTGCTACCTCCTGGAACGTGTGCTCCCACCGGGCCATGGCTCCGATGACCTCTTGGGGCGGATCGGCGAGGATGCTGTCGAGCGTCTGTCCGGCCAGCGACCGCCACGGGCCGCTCAGCCCGTCTCCGTCGAACGCCACGCCGGTCACCTCGATCTGGCCCCGGCCGCGGGTGCCGCCGTAGCCGAGACTGAGCCATCCGTCCCGCAGGTCCCGCAGGAGGAGCAGCAGCAGTGGCAGCGCCAGCGTGGGCGAGCCGTCGCCTCCGTCACGGTCCAGCCAGGCGGTGTCGACGTCGATGCGTACGGGCTCCCACGCCACCGTGCTCGCCGGGTCGAGGACGCTGAACAGCCGGTGGTCGCCGGCTCCACCGGTCCATCGGTCAATGGCGACGTGGTCGCTGACTCCGAGCGCGACAGCCAAGGAGATCCCGTCCAGCTTGCTCCGCAGAGCCGAGCGGGCCCGATCCCGCTCGGTGTTGCGCAGCTGACGCTCTTCCCGATCCTTACCCGGAGTGACGGGCACCGGATCGGGGCTGACGGAGACGATCTCGTTCCAGGCCTCGGCGCTGACCTTTCCGACGCTGTGGCAGTCGGCCACGGTCAGGGCGCCACGCCGGCCGGGGCTTGTCTTCCCGGCCTCGGCTGTGGAGAGCTCACCGTGGGCGTCGGGTCGGCCGGCGTGTCTGCCGGTCGGCGCCGATCCGAAGAGCACGTCGACACCGGGCGGTGGTTCGCGCAGCGCCGTCTCGAACCTCTCCGGCGCGTCCCGGCCCTGCAACGTGCGGACGATCCGTTCGGCGTGTGCCCGGACCGCGCCGCGAACCGATGAGCCCGGCAGCAACAGCCGGACCGTTCCGTCGGCGGCGGTCTCGGTGAGCGGCAGCGTGTCGACCACGGTGCCGCTGATCGAATCGCGGACCAGGAGCGGACCAATCGGCCGCCAGGCGACGGTGATCCGCAGCCGGCCGTCCGGCGGTGAGACGTCGACCTGCGGCTCGGGCGATGTGGGGGGCACCGACCCGGTCAGCCAGGAGATCAGGCCGGCCGGCTGGGACAGGTCGGCGCGGCGGAACGTGACGTCGCGCAGCTCGACCCGACCGAACCCCCGGCCGCGGCCGGCGCCGATCGGCACCCGGGCGTGGGTCAGGCCGGCGATCATGGCGTTGACGGCGTCGCGCACCAGCGCCGGCCATCCGCCGGGGTGGTCCGGGCCGGCAGCGGTGGTCGGGGTGTCGGCGACCAGCCGCAGCGCGAATCTGGTCCCGGCGGGCAGCACCTGGCGGGTGTAGAGGAAGCTGGCGGCCGCGCTGGCCGAGCGTCGGTCGATGCCGACACCGTCCCGGACTGCCAGGGCGAGATCGTGGCCGATGAGGTGTGCGTCGTCGACGCGGATCCAGGACGGTGTTCCGCCCCGGCCGGTGGTGGCGATGTGCCCGAACAAGGCGTTCATGAGCTCGACGGGACGGTCGCGGAAGGGGTCGACGCCGGCGAGGTAGGCCCGCAGCGCGCCGGCGATCGAGGTGCCGGGCAGACACGGCCGGCCGGTGCCGTCCAGGGCGACGGTCAGGTTGGCCTCGGGCGTGTTGTCCCAGCCACCGACGTGGACCGGGCCGAGGCAGGTGAGGGTGCCGAGCACTTCGGTGCGGATCCCGATGGACTGACCCATCAGCGTGCCTCCTTCGCCGTGGTCCGGGCAGGGCTGGGCGCGGTGCGGTTCTTGGCTCGGGTGCCGACGCCCGGCCCGGTGGCGTTGCCAGGTTGCCGAAGGAGACGGCGTAGCGCGTCGGTGACCGCGATCGTCAACGCTTCGGTGTGCAGCACCTGCCGGATCGCGTCCTCCCGGCCGGGAGCGAGGGTCAGTGCTGGTTGCTCCTCAGCCAGATGGAGGCGTTCCCAGAGCAGGGCCGGGCTGTCGAGCAGCAGCCGCGCCAGCTCATCCAGGACGGACTCGGGTTCGGCCTTCTCGTTCCGGGTCGGCTTCTCCCACATCGTTCGGCGGGCAGGGACCGCCCTGGTCCCCTCGATCCAGTGCCGGACCATGTCCCGCCCACCCGGCAGGGTCAGCCGCTCCAGTTGGGCGCGCAGCGAGCCGAGCTGGGCCCGGTTCCCGGCAAGCCGACCGATGCCCGGGACCAGGTCGTCGGGCGCCAGTTCGGCGCTGGCCCGCCGGATGGCCCGCCGCCAGGCGTTGACCTCCAGCGGATGGGGTTCGCGGGGCAGCTCCGTCGGTCTCAACTCGGGGTCCGCGGATCCGTGGGAGAAATCGACCGCCGGATCGTCGACGGTCAGCTCCGGCGGGTTGAACCGGATGCGGCCGTACCCCTCGGCGGTGCGTTCGCCGATGCCGTCGCGCTCCAACTCCGCCAGCCGGTCGGGGTGGACCGGGCCGGTCACGACGAGGGTGACGACGCTGCCGGCGCGTAACGCGACCTGGCTGGGACGGGGTCGGCCCCAGGCAACGGCGAATCCTTCCCGCCTGGTCACCGCGGTGGCGATGTCGGCGTCGTGCACCTCGACCGACGCGGGAGCCAGCGCGGCCGATAGCGTCTCCGCCAGGGCCTGCGGGGACGGGTCGGGGATCAGCCGCTTGTCGCGGAGCAGCACGTCGGAGACACACCACACCCGCAGCCGGTCGCCCAGAACCGGTGGCGAGGGATCCGGCAGCGGATCCACGATCGCGACGACCTCGACCAACCCGAAGTCGTCCTTGCGGGACCGGCCGAACCGCAGCCGCTCACCCTTGCCCAGCCGAAGTCGAGCCCGGGCCGGCAGCCGGATGTCGGTGCAGAGCAGCGTGCCCGGCGCGATGCCGAGGTAGGTATAGACGCCACCGCTGTCGACGGTCGGTCGGCGGGCCTCGTCATCGACCACCGCGTGGGTGGACGCCGTCACGGCCGGGTCGACGTGCCGCCAGCCGTCCCCGTCGCGCACGATCCACCCAGACATCGCCCTGGCGCGCTCGTCGTGCGTCGCCGCGCTGCTCAGCGAGTTGTGCACGGTCCGGCCGCGGCCCTTGTCCCCTCGCTGCCACACCCGCGGCACCGGGTGCGCCGGTCGTACCGTCCTCGGGTCCTGCGGATCGGCGACGGCCGGCACGGCATCGCCGACGCCGACGTCGCTCACCCCGATCCGGCCTGGGCCGTCGTGCGCCACGCGGGACAGCACCGTGCCCAGCAGCGCCGTCCCGGGGATCGCGTCACGACTGGAGACGACGTTGCCCAGCACACCGTCCGCGACCACCACCGGCGTGAGCACCCGCAGCGCCACCCGCACGGTCCGTCGCCCGTCCGCGTTCACCCGGTCGTACGGATAGAACGTCACCAGCTCCGCTGCGGCCGGTGGGGGCGGCGGCGTGGCCGGAACCCCGGCGGACAGCAGCTCGTTCAGCCGTGGATCGGTCACCGTCGGGTGCCCGTCCGCGTGGTCCAGGCGAGCGCCGGACAGCAGGATCGCGACCCGCCCGCTGCCTCGGTTCCGCTTGCCGCCGACGGCCTCGACCAACCGGGCACCCGCGCGCAGCAGCAGCTCCGCCGGCACCGGCAGCGGAACGGGCGTCGCCGTGCCGTCCGGCCCGTCGTCCGCCATGGTGACGGTGATGCGGGACTGCAGCTGCAACGACCGAATCGCCCGCTCCTCGACCCGCAGCAATCGGTCGGCGGCCGTGCCGGTGGCATTGTCGATGGCGACACCGGGTCGCAGGAGGACGGCTGCTTGCGCCAGCGCCGGTCGGCCCCGCAACCCGGCACGCAGCCATTCCGGGGCCCGGGCCGGAGTCAGGCGCAACGCCGCCGGGATCGGCGGCCGCCCGGACAGGGCGGTCAGATCGTCGCGTTGCGCGGGTTGCGACCCGAAAAGCCAGGTCACCCATGCCTGCCAGGCTTGCGGCCGGTCGGCGGCCCGGTCGAACGTGGCGGCAACCGTCTCGCACGCGTCGCGCCACACCCCGACCAGGGTCTTGGCCGGTACGAACGGCAGCTTGTCGGCGTCCCGCCGGACCTCGGCATCGATGGTGCCCAGCTGGCCCTGGCCGGTGCCGACGTGCCAGTCGCTGAGGAACTCGAGCGTCACGTCGAACGTCGTGAGCAGGGTCATGCGACACCACCGTTCGAGACAGATCCAGCTGCCGCCAGTTCCGGAGCCTGCAGGCGCAGGCCGCGCAGATGCAGCGCGTCGAACAGCCGCAGGAACGGCTCCGGGTCGGGCTCGGCCTCGGTGACCGGGTCGCGCTGCACGTCGAGCAGGCGGTGAGCCCGGTCCGGATCGGTGGCCCGGCCTACGAGCAGCGCGAGTTGATGCCGGTACTCGGCCAGTCCGCGATCGGCGGCCTCCCGCAGCGTGTGGGCCTGGGCCGCCGTCAGCCAGCCGTCCGGGCCGAGCCAGCCGCTCACCTCGTCGAGCAGCTCCACGCTGCGGTGCCGAAGCTCATCCGGCAGGGCTGCGGCGCGGCCGAAAAGGTACGGCCCGGCGTGCCTGGCGACCCGCGTACCGTCGCCGTTCTGCACGTATTCGCGCAGCTCCGCCAGGTCGCGGAGGGACGAGGCGTGCGCCACGTGGAAGTCGAACCCGGCCAGGGCCCGCTCCCCGTCCTTGAACCGCTTGGCGGAGACGGTGAGCGCTTCGGCCAGGTTGTAGGCGGTGCCGAACGGGTGGTGCGACTTGACCACCGCGAAGCCGGCGGATGCGGTGAGCCCGGGGTGCCCGGTGGCAGCCCGCGCAACGGCCGACAATGTCGGACGTTCGGCGGTGTGGCGGGCGAACGCGTCGGCGAAGGCCCGCAGAAATGGCACGGCCAGCGCCGCGTCGCACGCCAGCGTCACGTCGTCGCCGCCGACTACGATGGGCAGCAGCCGCTCACGTAGGTCGTCCTCCCGCCAGCGGGCGAGAAGGTCGGCGATCGCGTCGCGTACGGCGTCCCAGGTGGCGTCGTCGAGCTCCCGCGCCACATCCCGCTGATACCGCCGATGCGTCTCCAGCGACACCGGCCGGTTGCGGTCCCCGTACTCGGCCTCGGCCACATTTTGCACGAAGCCACGGAACAGTCCGCCGACGCCGTTGCCGTCGGCGTGGATCACCGCCACCCACCCGCTGTGCCGCAACACGTCCAGATGCGCGGGCACCACTTGGGCCAGGCGGCCGGTGAGCTTACCGACCAGGCGGTTCCTGGCTCGGCGGCGTGCCCGGGACCGCGCCAGCATCCCGGCCGACGTCGGCACGCTGGGCTCCGCGTCGCTGTAGACCTCCTCGCGCTCGGCCGGCTGGCCACTGTCCCGGCACAGCCGGTGCCAGGGAAACACCCGGTCCCGCACGAGCGGATCGGGCCGAGCGGCTCGGACCCGCGCCTGAAGCCGGTACGTCTCGACGCGCGCCTTCTCGTGGGCGGTGTCGTCCATCGGGTCGAAGGGTGGCCCGACCACACCGGTGACCCGCAACCCCGGCGTCTCCGCCAACGCCCGCTCGGAAACGGTACGGATCACCGCGTGGCCGGTATCGGGAGAGTCGACCAACAGCAGCGCCTTGCCCGAGGCGGTCATCACGACCGGGTCGTAGGGCAGGCCGAGCCGGTCGACCGCCTCTCGTGCCCACTCGGTGCCGACCTCGTGCACGAGCTGGGATGCGCCGACGACGTGTCGCATCCGGTTGCTGCCGAAGATGTACCGCTGGTTCCCGCCGGTCTCGATCAACACCCAGTGGCGCTCGGCGCTCGGGGCGCCGGTGCGTGGATCTGTGGTCATCTCAGCTTTCACCGCCTGTGAGAAGGAGAGTGGGGGAGGAGGCGTCTGAGTCGTCCGTCTGATGGGTGGGCTGCCGGTCGACGACGCCGGCTAGATCGGCGCGCCAACCTCGCAGGGCGGAGTGAAGCGATCCGTCGAGCTGATGCAGATGAGAGGTGCCGTCCAGCGCCATCTCGACGTCGGCGGACGCCCGATCGGAACTGCCGGTCGCGGCGTCGAGCAGCGCAACGGCGTCCTTGGCGTCAGATGGGTCCACGTCCAGCCCATGGGAGACGGCCGCGGCCAGGGCCCGAGCCACCACCCGTGCCGTGTTCAGTGCCGCAGGCTGCGGATCTGCTTCCTCCAGCAGCGCGCGGGTGCTCGGATCGGCCAGGACCGCCTGAACATGGCGGATCGCGTCCCGCAGCACCCGTGCCCGCACGCCGCGTTCCCGCTCCGGCGTGGCCAGCGCCAGATCGGTGGCGAGTTCGGCGGCCCGCTCGTGTGCATCCCGTGCTGCCGCGGACTTCGCCGCGAACCCGGCCGGCTCCCGCCGGACCACCTCGGCGCGTACGGCCGCGACTCTTTCCTGCACGGCCAGCGCCCGGCGTAGGTCCGCCCGCCGCCCGCCCTCCGCCAACCAGGGCACGTAGTGGTGCAGGTGGAACACCTGGGCGTCGCTGACGGAGTCGACGCGGGCGGCCAGGTCATCCCCGGCGTCCAACCCCCGCGCCGCGAGGATCGCTGACCACCAGGTGCCGACCGTCGACGCGTCCACACCGGTGCCGCGCAGCGCGACGACACCGATCTCCAACAGGTACGCCGCCGCTCCGGGATCCAGGCGCCCGGACCGCCATGCATCGATCGTCCGCTGCTGCGTCGCGACGAGCCGCCGTACTGCCGGATCCTCTTCTCCACTGCCGCTCGCCGGTCCCTTGGTCCGGGCCGGATCCCACACATCGAGGTACGCGGCGTACGCCCGCAGTTGCAGCGGCACGGGATCCTCGTCGTCGAGAACCCGGGCGCACTGCTGGACGGCGACGTCCACCAGCTCACGGGTTCCGGTGCGCAGCTCCGGCCAGGTGAGCAGCCACTCGTCCCGGTACCGGACGTAGTTGGCCGCGACATGCGCGACCAGCAGCTGCGCCCGCCGCTGCAACAGCGGCGCCGTTGCCAGCGCCTCGCCTGCGGGCAGCACGGGCAGCGCCGGCGGACTGCTCCGGTCGGCGGCGGACGTACCGCCGAGCGTGGCCGCCACGAAGGGCGCCACGGCGGCGCCCACCCGGACCATCGCCTGAACCTGGCGGGAACCTCCTGCGTCCTCGGTCAGCCACACCACTCCTCGACCAGGTCGTCCGATGCCGAGCAGTCGGTGACACCACGCCGAGGCGATGTCGTCGAGCGCGTCCACGGTAACGAGGCCGGGGCCGGTGGTCGGATCATCGGCGAGGCGGAGGGCCGGAAGGGTCGAGTCGACGAGGTCGAACGAGGTGGGCTGCCATCGAGCCGCAGCCTGTTCCGGAGCGTCGTCGGTCTCGACGCCCGGCGGATGGATCTCGGCCGGGGCATCATCCCCGCGCACCCCTGCCCGGTCGACCTGCGCACCCCAACGAGCAGCCAAGGATCGCTGGACCTGGCGTGCCTGGACGGCCGCGACCACGAGCGCCGGTTGCGCTCGGTATGCCTCCAGGATCAATCCGGCCCAGACCGCCAGCCGTACCTCGGGGTCGCAGCCGGTGGCAGCGAGGTGCCGGGACGCGGCTGCCACTGCGGACGTGGCGTCCCGCAGCAGCCGGTTGGCGGCGGCCAGGACCGCCGCGGCCTTGGTGTCCGGGCCGTACCGGTTCAACGTCGCGTTGGTGAGGGCGCCGGGCATCCCGCTCTGCTGGCTGGACCAGACCGAGCGGCCCGACCAGGCCCACCCGGGATGGTCACCCTCATGGGAGCGGGCCGTCGAGGCCGCCTCCAGCCTGGACCGTTCGGCCCGATCCGGGCTCGGAGCGCCACGACCGATCTCCGCGAGGGAGAGCGCGGTGTAGTCACACACCCAGGAGCGGTGGAACGGGGGAAGGTCGGCAGCCAAGCCGAACAGCGGGGCCACCTTGCGGGCCAACCGCGCCTCCACCACATCGGCGCGGCGCGCCTCGGCCGCCGGGATTGCGACAGGTAAGACATGCACGGTCGTGAGGCTACTAGAAGTACGGGAGTAGTTAAACAACAAAAGTATCCGAACGTCGCGTGTCGCGGAGCGTGGCAGGTAGTGAGGTGGTCATGAGAAGGACGCCCAGCAAATACGACCTCAGTCGTTGGCGGCAACCACCGGACGGGCAAGTGACCGACATCCGACAACGACACCGTCAGCGTCTCTAACCGTGTCATGCGGGTAGAACAGGTCGTTGCGATCCGGCAAGGCCTCAGCCACCGGCCGGGCAACGATCAGCAGTACGCCAGGCTGCGCGTCCGGCAGGCCGACAACGTCGGGAGAGGCCGCGGTCCGCTTCAGCGGCACCAGCAACGGGCCGATCCGCACCGCGCCGTCGGCGCGATCCGGGAGCAGCACCAGGCGGGCCGGCGGACCGGCGGGCGCCACCTCCAGCGTTGCGCTGTCGCCAACCAGGCGCACCACGTGCGGGGTCAGATTGAGCACCTCGGGCACCGCTCCGTCGTACGCCAGCTCCATCGGATCAGCTTAAGGATTCGGCCGTGACAGCAGGTGACGATCAGGAGGCGTAGGGTCCACAATGGCGGCCATGCGTCTGCTGGTCCACATCGCCGGAGAAGCCGATCTCCTCCTCGGCTCCGGCGCCGGCTCCGAGGAAACGCGCGCCGCGCTCGTCTCGGCGCGGTGCGCAGAACTCATGGCCGCCCTGGCCGGCCCGGCCGGCGCCACTGCAGCCCTCGATCTCCTTTCGGCCGGCATCCCGCAGAACGGCGTGGCCCAGACGCAGAGACCGAGCCCGCTACTCGGCACGCTGGCCGTCCTCGACAACACACCCGACCTGACGGTCGTGGTGCTCGGCACCGACCAGAGACAACCTCACTGCCTGGACACCCTGCCCATCGCGGAGGCTATCGCCGCGATCATCAACAAGCGCGCAGCCGAAGACGACGCCTACCCGTTCCGTACAGCCGCGGCGCTGGCCGTTCCGGACCTGCAGGAAGAATCGGTGGTTACGGCGCTCACCGCCCACCTGGGGGAGTCAACGTCGTACGAGCAGGCGCTGATGACCTGGGGATCCGGCTCTACGACGATGGCCATGGGCGCACTCACTGCTCTCTCACAGGCGGGGGTTCCGTGGCAGCTCGTCCTCACCAACAATCCAGCCGGAGCGTCGGTCGTCGACCCACTCGACCAACTCGACGTCGACCCGGTCGTCGGCGTCTTCGTCCGCTGGCGCATGTACGACTCCCTGGCCGACCTCGCCCGCCAGGAGCCGCCGACGGTCCAGCTCACCGACGCCCAACACGACCTGATCGATCGAGCCGCGCAACGCCGCCGCGCTGGCCTCGAAGCGCGGGACTGCGCCTCGCTCCGGGCTGTGCTCGCCGACGCCGTCGTGCGCCGAGACGGCACCGCCAGTCTTGCCGTGCGCCGCTACGTCACCAGTCGCTATGAGGAACTGCTCGCCCTCGACAAGGCCGATCATCCCTGGGCCGAGGACCTGCTCCGCAAATACGAGAAGCCCAACGGCGGCCCTCCGCTCGGCGCGAAGCTGCGCAAGATCACACACAACCACCACGACGACCCGATGGTCTGCGCCTCGATCGACCTCCAGTCCTACAGGTGGCTGTTCGGCCCGGTGGTCACCTCGCTGCAGAACATCGGCAAGGGAAGCCACAACCTCCGCCCGCCCGCCGGCTGCGACTCCAAGATCCTCGGGGAATACCTGTCCCGCTACAAGACCGACGAGACCGGCTGGGCGGATGTCGGTCTACCCGAGCCGCCGGTCACTCCGGCCGACACCGTACTGGCGGTATGGCCGGCGGGCATTCAGAGAAGGTCTGGGAGTATCGAAGGCGAGCGTCGCTCCATCGTCGCAGGTGAAACAGTTGGTCAACAGCTCAGCCAACACGATCTCCCAGAGGCGGTCAGCAGACACGTCGGCCTGGACAAGATGCAGATCCGGGCGCTCATCTTAGGCGTAGACGATGGACATGGCAGCCGTGACCTCGCGGAGGCCGACGCCCATCGAATCCGCACCTCCACTCACGAGGCGACGGGGGAGCCCCGGGGTGAGGCTTGGATCGAGTGGACCGACCTGGCGGGTGCCGAGTCGACGACCATTGAACGTGCCATCGATGCCAGGCTGACCCGCGAGACCGCGGCGCTCCTGCTGATCCCCACGGGCAGCAAGTCGGTGGTGCTGGCATTGCTGGGCGCGATGCGCCGGCTGGGAGCCAGGCGAGGCGTCCCTCTGTTCGTCCGCCAAAACGCGAAGTCCGGAAGCCCGGGCGCTTACGAGGTGCACCAGTGGCCAGCTCTGACCGGTGGTGACCTGCCGCTCCTGATCGCCGCCCGTCGAGCCCTGCAGAGCTTGGAGCTGGACGTCGCCTGGCGGCTGCTGGCGGCCTCGGCGATCGACAGGACGGTCATCGAGAAGGCGCGGCAACTGGCCGATGCGTTTGCCTGCCGGGGGCCATTGGGGGGCAACGAAGGGCCAGCAGCGTCGGGCCACGCCGGGGACTGGAAGATGGGCATGATCGCCCAGCGCCTGGAGCTGGTTGAGGCTGCGCTCTCGTATGCCGAAGCCGACCAGATTCGGCTGTTGGTCCTCGCGGCCGACGCGATGGAGGCGTCGGTTGGCGCCACCCAGACGAGCGGGCCGGCCGGTCTGAAGTACAGGCAGTTCCGCGAGGCGCTCCAGGAAGTCGCTGCCCGTCGCGACAGGCCCGAGGCGTTGCCTGAGCGGGTGCTTCTTCTGCTCAACCATGCCCGGGATCGTGCCCCGATCACCCATGGAAACGAGACCGATCCGGACGCGGTGGTGGCCGAAGCGGCGCACCAGCTCGCCGTGAAGTGGGAGCTCAGTCAGGCCGAGTCGGATGCTCTGCCTCGGGATCTGTCTTCCCTACTGCGCTGCGCTTTCACCGCAGCCGAAACGTGCGGGTACGGATGGCGTGGAACGTCTGACAGCCTCCTGCTGCGACACCGCGAAATCATCTCATTGATCGATGTTGCTATCGGTCAACGGCGCTCGCGCAGCAACTAATGACGGGGGGTGACTCCGGTCCTTCCGCAGTGATCCTTTGGAATCCCTCCAGGGGTGATGAGCGACCTGCGGGCATGCAGCCGGTCGAGCCCCGCAGGCACCATTTGCGATTTCTTCCGGGGTGATGAGCGACGCCGCGCCTCCTGCCCAACGACGAGATCCGTACCGAATAGAGATCCCTCCAGGAGCGAGGAGCGACCCGCCCGGATCTACTACTCGCAGGCCGCGCACTACTCGTTGCGATCCCTCCAGGGGTGATGACGACCCAACGTCGACCGGGCGCTGGCCGCGCGCATGAGCTAGTTGTGATCCTTCCAGGGGTGATCAGCGACCGCGCATCAGCTACCACCGCGACGCCATCAAGGCTGGTCGGTTGCGATCTCTCCAGAGGTGATGAGCGACTTCGACGAATCGGTTGGTTTGCCCCCTGCCCGGCCGTGTTGCGATCCCTCCAGGGTGATGAGCGACTCTGGCGCTACCCGGTCGAGGTCGACCAGGACGCCGTGTTGCGTCCCTTCAGGCGTGATGAGCGACCCTGACCTGCTACCTGACCGGCGACGGACTGACGACGTTGCGATCCCTCCAGGGGTGATGAGCAACCCAGTCCCTCATCGGCGTCCCCTGCCCGCACTGCGGACTGCGATCCCTCCTGGGGTGATCAGCGACGGCGCAGGTATGACAAGCGGGCCGGTTTCATCCGCAAATTACGATGCCTCCAGCGATGATGGACGCCCCCTCCCGCAAGGTCAACCTCTCCGAGAGGAACCGTTGAGCTTCATCGGGGAGCGATGAGCAACTTGCAGGTCGGGCCGACGACGAGCGCGACGCCTGGCACTGGTTGCGATCCCTTCGGTGGTGATGAGCGACGCCCGACCTGCCCGAGCGATCTCGGGCAGCGGCACGGTTGAGCTCCCTCCAGGGGTGACGAGCGACCGGCCGGCGACGAGGTGACCGCCTTGCGATGCTCCAGGGGTGATGAGCTACGGGCAGAAAGTCCGGTGCATGATCGGCTGGGAGGCCACGTTGCGATCCCTCCAGGGTGATTAGCGACGACACCCGCAGCGCGAGGCGCACAGCAGGTTGGATCCCTTCAGGGGTGATGAGCGACCCGCGCTGCACGTCGTGGCGATCGTGCCGGCGTACAAGTTGCGATCCCTCGAGGGGTGATGAGCGACCCGCGGAAGAGGACCTCAGCGACACCATCACCGGGTTGCGATCCCTCAAGGGGTGATGAGCGACCCGGAACCTTTACCGACTCCAAGCGGAGGCTTTTGATGTTGCGATCCCTCCAGGGATGGTGAACGACCCGACGCCGACGAGCGCCACCGACGATGGGTCCTGTTGTAACTGTCCCTCTGGATGGCCGCACCATTCGCCGTGATCAAGCAAGGCGGTTCTGCGGAGAGGGCATCAACAACCTGAGCATGTGGCATTCCCTTTGAGGGTGATGAGCGATCCGACCACATGTACAAGAAGCAGCACCTGGACCGGTTGTGATCCCTCTAGGGGTGATGAGCGACGGCGGCGCTGGCGAACAAGACGGTGACCGGCGGGGTGTTGTTGCGATCCCTTCAGGGATGATAGGCGACCTGCGGTCCTGGCCATCGTCGTCGCGTAAGTGCTGCGACCCTTCTGTGGGGATGAGCGACGGGCTTGACTTGGAACACAAATGAGCACGTGTATGAGGAGTTGCGATCCCTCCAGGGGTGATGAGCGACGGCAGTGGGGGGTGTTCGCCGGCATCGGACACCCGTTGCGATCCCTCTAGGGATGATGGTAGCCATGGGGAACAGCCGCCGCACTGCCCTCATCGCACTGCAGCCGCCGCAGCGGCCAGGGGACTGCACTCCTGACAGCGACGGCGTATGTCGCGCTGGTTGTGGCGGGGCGGTACCCCGGCTGACCTCAGGCAGCGCGATGCCGGCTACCTCGAACGGGTAGACGGCATTGCCCATGTTCAGGGCAAGAAGTGCGCTACTCGCCCGCTTGCCCCGCCACCGGCGTCCAGCCGAACAGCGCAGCCTGCTTGCGCGCGTCCTCACGGGCACTCGTCAAGGCGTCGATTAGCGCACTCATGTCCTCTTCGGAGAGCAGCGACCGGCACGAGAACGCCATCTCGTAGTCGCCGCCGGTCACACGGAACACAGGTTGGCGTGCGGGGTATCGCAGCTCGGGTCGCTGAACGGCACGGCCTGCACCTCGAACGTGGGGCCATGACCCATGTCGAGCGCGACCTGGTACGCCGGGTGCGCGTCCGGCGGCTCCACCTCGGCGGTCACGCCTCACCACCAGGCAGGCAGAGCCAGTAGTCCACCGAGTCCCCATTGCCCCGTGTCGCCAGCAATCCGGACTCCACCAGCTCGAACATGAACACCGACAAGGTCATCGCTGTGAACCGGTCGTACGTCAACTTCCATGACCCCGGGTCGTCCTCGTCGCGCATCGCATCCGACATGGGGCCCTCGTAGAAGCGGTTCGGCCAGAAATCCAGGATCCGCCCCTTCTGGTCGGCGGCGCGGGACAATCCTTCTGCCAGCGGTTCCAGGAACAGGCGTCGCCGGTCGATGTGCTTGGACCGGTGCTGGTCCCATTCGTCGGGCCCGACGAATCGTGCGCCCTTCAGGTAGCCCCACCGGTCCTTGTCGGTAACGATGTGGTCCGGGTTCACGCGGTCTCCTAAAGGTTGAGGGCCAGTAGCCAGCGAGCTTGCGAGCGGCCGCCAACCGAAGCCTAGATGGCGGAGTGCGAGACGTACTTTGGGACGCCGGTCGGCCGGCCACGGCGCTGGCCACTCGCTCGACCCCCGCTACTGGGTGCGTCGGCTGATGGACTAGCGGTTCTACTGCTCGTCGATCACCTTCGTGACGATCTTCAGGGCGTCCCGTTCGAACCCCTTGGGGAGTAGTCGCAGCGTGTGCGGGATGGCCTTGCTGCCCTTGCCGTACTCCTCGACCGTGCCGTCATCGCGGCGGCCGTCGTCCGGGGTCACCTCGTTGAGGCCGAACCGGGTGAACCAGATGTGCCGGTCGTAGGTGTCCGGCCCGATGGCCATGTGCAGCAACCTGGTTCCCGCCTTGACCTTGAACCCGAACCCATCCGGCACCATGTGGTGGTAGCGGCACAGCATCAGTAGGTACCGCAACTCGCTGTCCTCCAGGACGTGAATCCATCCGTTCGTGAACAGCGCGACCGGGAGAGAAAAATAGTTCTCGGTCTTGCGCGGCACCACGTAGAGGTCGTTGGGGCCACTGGGTCGCTCTCCGCCCTCGTCGTTGAGCAGGAACCCACGGTGCTTGTTCTTGCGATCCTGACCGTGGGGCAGCGAGATCAGGTCCTCCGCGTGCAGCAGCTCCAGAGCGCTGAACAGGTGTCGTCCCTTCTTGGCCGAAACGCTCATCGCCGTGAGCCCGTCCAAGGCCGGCTTCGCATCGGTAGCCAGCAGGTCCGTCCATCCGATCTCGTTGCCCTTGCCCTGCAGCGGGCGCGGGTTGTCCGGCCGCTGACCGGGCATCGTGCGGGCCTGCGCCTCGAACAGGGCGATGAGCATCAGCCGCAGCGCCGCGCCGCGGGGGTTCGCCAGCCGGCCGGCGGGCGGCCAGTACTTCTTTGGTGGGAGCTTGCGGTCCGACGCGTCTCCGGGGGCGGGGTCCTCGCGGTAGACGAACGTCTCGCGGACCCGTACCTCGCCCTTGGCGACCGGGCTGCTGGACATGCTGAGCGTGGCAATCGCGGCCAGGTTTGCCCTTGCCTTGACGTAGGACTTCTCCGCGTCGTAGAGGCGGCGCAGCCGGGTTTCCAAGTGCTTGCGCTCCGCTGCGGACGGTGGCTTGTCTGGGTCGATGGGGTGGGTCGTGGCCATGATCAACCTGCCCTCGCAAGCTCAGCGACGGGGATGCGACGTACTTAACCGAACGTTTTGATCCGTCTTATGCGTCATCTCTTTATCTTCATGTCCCAGTAGATGTCGGACGGAACGAAGCGTGTTGACCATGATACATGATCCACTTGGCAGGCTGCCCCGCTGACGCTTCTATGGACACCAGCCGGGCGATCACCGCCCCGCCACGGCAGGGCCCACCAACCAGATGGACCTCCTCGCCGCGCACACTGCGCCAGCCGTCCGCCGGTACCGCGGACGGCCCCCGGGATCCACCCCAGGAGGCCGCAGTGCGGATCAGCCTTCGCGCTCAACCAAGGAGTTGCCGCATGTCCAGAATAGGTCCACGTCCCTCACGGACTGCCGGCCAGGAGCCGGGAGAGCCGCAGCGACTGCCGCAGCGGTGGGCCATCATCGCGATGGTCACGGCTGCCGCGGCCACCATCGGCTACCTCGTCGGGGGGCCGCTCGCGGCGATCGGCGCGGGCGCCACCGTGCTCGTCGCCGCCCACCGGGTGCTGGACTGAGCCGGGATGCCTAGCCGGTGCGGACGGCCTCCGCCCGTCTGCGCCGGCTCGGCGCGACCCATTCGGGCCGACGGACACTACCCGGTCAGCATCTTGAAGAAGAAGAACCGAGGCGGCACCGGCAGCGTGGCCATCGAAGGCATCAACTCTGCCCCCAGCAGCGGCGGCAAGTCCTGCCCGTCGTCCAGCACCCGGTAGCCGTGTCGGCCGTAGAACCGGCGTAACGCCTCAGCGTCCAGCCCGTCGGTGACGTTGCCGAACAGCACCCTCACCCCGTCTGCCCGCAGCCGGCCCTCCACGTAGGCGAGGAGCTGCGACCCGATGCCACGATCGCGGAAGTCACGCCGCACCCCGATCAGGTCGAGTTCGCGGTGCCGGTCCAACACCCCGGGTGCCAGCAGCCGCCGCAGCGGAGGTGGCAGGGGCGCGCCCGCTGCCGCGAGTTCGGCGGCTCGGCCGGCGAGTTGACTGCGGACCGCCAGTGCTGCGCCAGCCAGGACACCGGTGTCCTGGGGCCGGTACTGCGCCACCAGGGCCGGGAAGTAGGAGTTGGTAGGGGCGGGCACCGCCCCCGGGGCAATGTCGCCGATGGTCTCCTCGAACAGGCGCTGCACCTGCTGCCGTTCGTTGGCGGTGGCGGCTTCGGTGATCGCCGAGGGATGGACGTCGCTGTGGGTCATGGTGGCGGAGTGTAGGAGGTCGACCAACGTCGTGGACGTCGTCAACTGGGTTGAGTTGACGATTGCGTAGCCGATGGAGAGGCGCTGGCTGATGAACTCCAGCGCCTCTCCCAAGCCCCGAGCGCCGTGAGATCTCACAGCCGTCTCACGGACGGGCCGGGACGGCCCGACAAGGTTCGATGCGGGCCGGACCGCCGCTTGGCCGTTGACCTGCATGTTCGGCGTGATTCGATACGGTCCGGCAGGTGCCGGTAGACCTGCTAGTTCACTGGGGGTCAAGGGGTCGTCGGTTCGAATCCGGCCGTCCCGACGCAGGTCAGAGGGCTGATCCGGAAAACGGGTTGGCCCTTTCGCCGTTCTTGGGACCAAGATCAGTCAAGTTGGAGCTGGCCTGGCGTTGCTTGACCGTTGGTCAAGCAATGTGGCCAGCCCGTTACCTGCCAAATTGCTCCTTTCGCATCATCTAGGCGGCCCACGACGCGGGCCGCCTCGACGACGCGGGACGTGGGCCGGGCCGATGGGCCTCCTAGGCGCGCGGCAGCGCAAGCCAGTCGTGCCAGGTGATGTCGCGGCCCAGATAACGGGGCTGCTGGAAGGGCCAATCTGCGGCAATCCATTGCGGCACCAGGGCGTCGAGCGCGCGCTCCACCTCGCTGCCGACGAGGTCGTCCACCACCCACCAGGAGACCTCTCCGTCGGAGCCGGTGCGCTCGGGCGGATCGATGTAGACGCAGCCGAAGATCGCCGTCTCCTCGTCGTTCAGCAGCACGTAGTTGAACGACTGGTGCGCGGCTATCTCCTTCTCGTGCCGCAGCAAGTCGATGCGGTCCTCTTCATGGGTCATCGTCTCCTCGGGCCAACCCCAGGCCGGGCCGAAGATCTCCCACAAGCGCTCTCGAGAGCCCATCACGGCGGGGTAGTCGATCGCGGTGTCCGACTCGCGGATCGGCCGTAGGTGAAGCGCGGTGTTGGGCACGGGTACGTAGACGGGGTGGACGAAATCCTCAGGCAGCCAACTCATAGGGGCTGAGGCTACAACCGGCCGATGCGGGATGATCCAGGCGCCTTGCCGTGGCGGCCGGTGTGGCGAGGCAGGACAAGCCGGGCCGTCGCCGTGTGCCTTGCGGCCGGGTCCGCATTTCCTCAATCGCACGCTGCGGTCGCCGAGGGGGTCGGCGATCTGGGGACCCGATGGGGACCTCACGGTGTGCGCGATAGTGGCCGGGATGCCGTCGACTGCACGGCCTGACCGTGGAGACAGTGTGCGTGACGTGCGTGGACGTGTGGCGAGTCGTCCTGGGGGTCAAGGGGTCGTCGGTTCGAATCCGGCCGTCCCGACAAAGAAGAAGCCCTGACCAGCGGGAACACTGGTCAGGGCTTTGATTTTCTTCGATGGAGATTTGAACCGCCCCCCGAAAACCCCCCGTTTACGCGGTGCGGCAACCAAGTTCGTCATCGGTGTGCATCGTTCTCTCCTGGCGACGATCCTTGGTTGCTCGGGTGGCTGCCGAGCCGTTCGAGGATGCCGGACACGTCTGGGGCTTGTACCGGCTTGGCGATGTAGTAGGTCCTTGATCGCCTACGACCACTGACCCGACTTCGGACCAAGTTCAGTGTGGATCGCCGGATCTGATCACGGCATGGTTCTTCCGTCCATCGGTTCACTGATGATCGGGCTTCACGTGTGGGGGTTGAGGTTGCGTCCGCTGGAGCGGTGTACGACTTGCCCGTGACGGGCCGACCATGTGACGCGGAGCGGTGAGGAGAATGTCGGCAACGGCACCTTCCTCACCGTTCCTACGATCATGCCTCCTGGATCATGCCCAGGTGGACGGCCACTCGCCGGTGATAAGGCGAATCTTGTAGTGCCACCAGTCGTCCGGGCCGTCGACCTGATTGCTTCCACTCGCCCTGGGAGGAGCCGTGGGACATGGACTGGGCGTGGCCAGTCGCCGTCAACGGGGTCCAGCGGCTGACGTCTGCCCTCGTCGGGTGCCCGGACCCGCTGCAGCCATGCGGCGAATGTCCCGCGCACCGCACGTTGCGCGAGGCCACGGAGAGACCGCCACCGCGTGAGGTCCCGGTGACGATCGTGCTGACCGAGGACGGTGAGCTGCTCCTCGGCCGGGAACTGCGCCGCAGCCACCGCCCCGGGGACGCCCGGGAGCACCTGCACGCCGCCCGGGAAACCTCCGGTCTGCTCGGGCTGACCGTCTGGGACGAGCAGGCCACCACCGAGCCGCGGGCGGCCGGCGAGTCGGTCGGCACACCGGAGCTGCCGGCCGCCCGGCTGCTCACCGGGCAGCAGCTACGGATCGCGCAGCTGGTCGCCGAGGGGGCCACCAACCGCGAGATCGCCGCCGGATGTTCCTCTCCACCCGGACCGTCGACCACCACCTGCGCAACATCTTCCATCGGCTCGGCATCCGGTCCCGTACCGAGCTCGCCCGCGCGCTGCACTGAACCCGGCGCGGCGGCGGGCGGCGACGGTCAGGGCAGCACGACGGTACGGGCGCCCTCGCCGCGGGCCATCCGGTCGAACGCCGCCGCGGCGCCGTCCAGGCCGGTCCGGTCGGTGATCAGGGTGGCCGGGTCCAGGGTGCCGTCGAGCACGGCGCGGGCCAGCTCGGGCAGGTCCCGGTCCGGGTCGGACGAGCCGTACACCGAGGAACGCAGTGTCCGCCCGGAGTGGAAGATGTCCAGCGCGCTCAGGCTGACCACGTCGTCCCGCGCGCCCATCCCCACGACGGTGACCTGCCCGCCGCGCCGGGCGGCCCGCCAGGCGGCGCGGATGGTCACGCCGCGGCCGACGCACTCCAGGGCGTGGTCGACGCCACGCCCGTGGGTGCGCTCCCGGATCGCCCGGCTCAGCGCGTCGTCGGCGACGAGGAAGTCGGTGGCCCCGGCGGCGGCGGCCAGTTCGGCCTTGGCGGGCGACACGTCGACGGCGAGCACCGGATCGGCGCCGGTGGCCCGGGCGGCGGAGACCACCGACAGGCCCACCCCGCCGAGACCGATCACCGCCACCGAGTCGCCGGGCGCCACCCGGGCGGTCCGGCGTACCGCGCCGACCCCGGTGAGCACGGCGCAGCCCAGCAGGGCTGCGGTGGCGAACGGCAGCTGCGCCGGAACGTCGATCACCGCCTCCTGCGGCACCACCACCTCCTCGGCCAGCGCGCCGAGGCCGAGGGCGACGTGCAGCGGCGAACCGTCCGAGGTCCGGCCCCGGGCGGTCGCGGGGGAGCCCGTCCGCTCGCAGAACCACGGCTCGCCGCGACTGCAGTACCAGCACCGCCGGCAGGGCGGCGCCCAGTTCAGCACCACGTGCGTGCCGGGCCGGACCCGGTCGACGCCGGGGCCGACCTCGATCACCTCGCCCGCCGCCTCGTGCCCGAGCACCAGCGGGTACGGCGGCGCGACCGTGCCGTTGACCATGGACAGGTCCGAGTGGCAGACCCCGGCGGCCCGTACCCGCACCCGTACCTCACCCGGCCCGGGGTCCGGCAGCTCCACCTCCTCCACCGTCAGCGGCTGGTCCACGCCGCGGGCGAGCAGCGCCCTCATCGCTGGATCGCCTTGGTCTGGAGGAACTCGTCGAGCCCGTAGCGACCCAGTTCCCGGCCGAGGCCGGACTGCTTGTAGCCGCCGAACGGGGCGAGCGGGTTGAACGGCGCGCCGTTGATGTCGACGGCTCCGGTGCGGATTCGCCGGGCGACCCGCACCGCCCGCTGCTCGTCGGCGGACCAGACAGCGCCGGCCAGGCCGTACCGGGAGTCGTTCGCGACGGCCACCGCTGCCTTCTCGTCGTCGGCCGCCGTGCCGGCCGGCACGCTCGCCAGCACCTCCTCGGTCGCCGGGTTGTGCACCGCGATGGTCTGCCCGCAGGAGGGGGCGACCCACGCTCCGTCGAGATAGATGTCGGTTCGTGCGAGATCCATCGCGCCCCTCACGGTGGTCAAAAACTAGCGCTGCAAGTTTTTACTCTAGTGCCCCGGATCGGCTGGCGGGAGGGGTGGTAGCGGCCCGATGTGCTCCTCGTAGGTGCGGGAGAGCCCATGGATGAGCGCGTCGAGGCCGAGCGCGAAGGCGCCCTCGTCCACCCGTTGCTGATGCTCGGCGAGCCGGTGCGCCTGGGTCAGGTGCGGATACCGCTCCCCGTACAACCCCGGGTCCTCGACGAAGCCACGGGCGAACGATCCGAGCGCGGAGCCCGCCACGAAGTAGCGCATCAGCGCGCCGATGTGCGTCGCGCGTGCGGGCGGCCAGCCGGCAGCGACGAGCCCGCCGTAGACCGCGTCGGCCATCGCCAGCGCCGCCGGCCGCCGGCCCGGCCCGCGGGCCAGGTACGGCACGATGTTCGGGTGCGCGGCCAGTGCCGCGCGATACGAGTGCCCCCACCGGCGCAGCGCCTCGCGCCAGTCGAGGCGCCCGAAGAAGGAGACGTCCACCTGGGCGGTGACGCTGTCGGCCACCGCGTCGAGAATCTCGTCCTTGGTGGCGAAGTGGTTGTAGAGCGAGGGCCCGCGTACGCCGAGTTCGGCAGCGAGCCGGCGGGTGGAGAACGCCTCCAGCCCGTCCGCGTCGATCAGCGCGGTGGCGGCATCGACGATCCGCTGCCGGCTGAGCAGGGCCTGCCTCGGCCGGGGCATCCGCGCCTCCCTCGCTCACTCGTCGGTCCGCGGCAACTCTGCCACAGCCGGGTCTGGACTTACTTAAACTTGCAGCGCTAGTTTATGCCGCATGGACCTTCAGCTCTCCGCAGAGCAGGCGGCGGTTCGTCAGCTCGCCGCCGAGTTCGTCGACCGTGAGGTGGTCCCGCACGCCGCGGCCTGGGACCGGCGCGAGTCGGTCGACCCGGAGATCGTGGACAAGCTCGGCCGGCTGGGCTTCCTCGGGCTGACCATCCCCGAGGAAGACGGCGGGTCCGGCGGCGACCACCTCTCCTACTGCCTGGTGCTGGAGGAGCTCGGCCGGGGCGACTCCGCCGTCCGGGGCATCGTCTCGGTGTCGCTCGGGCTGGTCGCCAAGGCCATCGCCGCGCACGGGTCCGCCGCGCAGCGGGCCGAGTGGCTGCCCCGGCTCTGCGCCGGCACCGCGCTCGGCTGCTTCGCCCTGACCGAACCGGACAGCGGCTCGGACGCGGCCGCGCTGACCACCCGGGCGACCCGCGACGGCGGCGACTGGCTGATCACCGGCGCGAAGACGTTCATCACCAACGGCACCGTGGCCGACGTGGTCCTGCTCTTCGCCCGCACCGGCGGACCCGGACACCGGGGCATCAGCGCGTTCCTGGTGCCCACCAACGTCGCCGGGCTCACCCGGAGGGAGATCCACGGCAAGCTCGGGCTGCGTGGGCAGGCAACCGGTGAGCTGCGCTTCGACGCCGTCCGGGTGCCCGACTCGGCGCGCCTCGGCCCGGCCGGCGGCGGGTTCCGGCTGGCCCTGGCCACTCTGGCCAAGGGCCGGATGTCGGTGGCCGCCGGCTGCGTCGGCATCGCCCAGGGCTGCCTCGACGCGGCGGTCGGCTACGCCGGGCAGCGCACCCAGTTCGGCAAGCCGATCGCCGGGCACCAGCTGGTGCAGCAGTTGCTCGCCGCCATCGCCGTGGACACCGCCGCCGCCCGGCTGCTGGTGTGGCGGGTGGCCGACCTCGTGGACCGGGGCGAGGCGTTCGCCACCGAGGCCTCGATGGCCAAGCTCTTCGCCAGCGAGGCAGCGGTCCGGGCGGCCAACAACGCCGTCCAGGTCTTCGGCGGGTACGGCTACATCGACGAGTACCCGGTCGGCAAGTACCTGCGCGACGCCCGGGTCGCCACCCTCTACGAGGGCACCAGCCAGATCCAGCAGCTGCTCATCGGGCGCGCGCTCACCGGCGTCAACGCCTTTTAGCAAAGGGGAGAACCGTGACCAGATTCGCCGACCGGGTGGCCGTCGTCACCGGCGCCGGGCAGGGCATCGGCGCGGCGACCGCGCACCGGCTGGCCGCCGAGGGCGCCGCCGTCGCCGTGGTCGACCTCGACGAGGAGCGCAGCCGGGCGGTCGCCGACGAGATCACCGCGGCCGGCGGCCGGGCCGTCGGCATCGGCTGCGACGTGACCGACCCCGCGGCGGTGGCCGCGATGAGCGACCGGGTGGTGCAGGCGTACGGCGGGTTGCACGTGCTGGTGAACAACGCCGGCATCACCCGCGACGACCTGCTGTTCAAGATGCCCCTGCCACACTGGGAGGCGGTGCTGACCACCAACCTGACCAGCATGTTCCTCTGCTGCCAGGCCGCCCAACAGCACATGGTCGCGGCCCGCTACGGCCGGATCGTCAACCTCAGCAGCCGCTCCGCCCTCGGCAACCGGGGCCAGGTCAACTATGCGGCGGCCAAGGCGGGGGTGCAGGGCCTGACGGCCACCCTCGCCATCGAACTCGGCCCGTACAACGTCACGGTCAACGCCGTCGCCCCGGGCTACGTGGCCACCGCGATGACCGCCGCCACCGCGCAGCGGGTCGGCAGCAGCCCGGAGGAGCATCAGCGGATGGTCGCCGAGCACACCCCGCTGCGCCGGGTCGCCCAGCCGACCGAGATCGCTTCGGTGATCGCCTTCCTGGCCAGCGACGACGCGTCGTACGTCAGCGGACAGACCCTGTACGTCAACGGCGGCGCGCGCTGAGGCGCGCCGGCGGACCAGCACCCGGAGGGGACATGGACTTCGCGCTTTCCGACACCGAGCGGGCGATCCGCGACACCGCCCGCGACTTCATCACCAGGGAGGTCATGCCGCTGGAGCAGGAGCTGCTGCGGCGGGAACGGGCGCACCGGCCCGGACTGGAGCACAGCGAGCTGCGCGAGTTGCAGCTCAGAGCGCGCAAGTTCGGGTTCTGGGGGCTGGCCACCCCGGAGGAGTACGGCGGCATGGACCTGCCGGCCGTCACCCAGTCCCTGATCTGGACCGAACTCGGCCGCTCGTTCGTGCCGTTCCGGTTCGGCGGCGAGGCGGACAACATCCTGTTCCACGCCAATGACGAGCAGAAGCGCGAATACCTGGTCCCGACCATCGAGGGGGAGCGGCGCAGCTGCTTCGCGATCACCGAGCCCGGCGCCGGCTCCGACGCGGCCAACATCAAGCTCAGCGCCCGCCGCGACGGCGACGACTGGATCCTCAACGGCGAGAAGACCTTCATCACCGGCGGTCACGACGCCGACTTCGCCATCGTGATCGCGGTGACCGACCGGGAGAAGGGGGCCCGCCACGGCGGCGCCACCGCGTTCCTGGTGGACCGGTCGATGGGCTGGCGCTCGGAGTTCATCCAGACGATGGGCGAGGGTGGCCCCGCCTCGCTGGTCTTCGACGACGTCCGGGTGCCCGGGCGCAACATCCTCGGCGAGCCCGGGCAGGGCTTCAGCCTCGGCATGGAGTGGATCGGCAAGGGCCGCTACATTATCCCGTCGCACGCCGTCGGCATCGCCGAGCGGGCGTTGTCGATGGCCATCGACCACGCCAACACCCGGGAGACCTTCGGCGCGAAGATCGGCACCAACCAGGCCATCCAGTGGATGATCGCCGACTCGGAGACCGAGCTGGAGGCGGCCCGCTGGCTCATCCTGCGCGCCGCCTGGACCGTCGAACAGGGCATGGACCCGCGGCACGCCTCCTCGATGGCGAAGCTTTACGGCGCGGGCATGGTCAATCGGGTGGTCGACCGCGTTCTGCAGATCCACGGCGGCATGGGCTACACCCGCGAGCTGCCGATCGAGCGCTGGTACCGGCAGGTCCGGCTCTACCGGATCTTCGAGGGCACCGACGAGATGCAGCGACTGATCATCTCCCGCGACCTGCTGCGCGGCTACACGAAGCTGGGAGGGCACCTGGCATGAGGGTCTTCGCGTCCATCGAGGAGTTGGCCGAGGCGACCGGCGAGACCCTGGGCCCCGGCCCCTGGTTCCGGATCGACCAGCAACGGGTCGACCGGTTCGCCGACGCCACCGACGACCGCCAGTGGATCCACATCGACCCGCGACGGGCCGCGGCCGGCCCGTTCGGCGGCACCATCGCGCACGGCTACCTCACGTTGTCCCTGCTGCCGGCGCTGGCCGGTGGCCTTTACCGGGTCGAGGGGGTGGCCATGGGGGTCAACTACGGCCTCAACCGGGTGCGCTTCCCGGCCCCGCTCCGGGTCGGCAGCGCGGTCCGCGCCACCGCGACCCTGGCCGAGGTGTCACCCGTGGACGGCGGCGTGCAGGTGGTCACCGCGGTCACCGTGGAGAGCGACGCCGGCGGCAAGCCGGTCTGCGTCGCCGAGACGGTCAGCCGCCTGGTGCGGGGCGTGGCCCGATGACCGCGCTGTCGCTGGCCATGGTGCTGGCCGAGTCCGCCCGCCGGCACGCCGACACCGTCGCCGTGGTCGACGGCGACACCCGGGTGACGTACGCCGAGCTGTGGCTGGAGGCGCGCAGCTACGCCGCCGGGCTGCGCGAGTGGGGGGTCGGCCCCGGCGACAAGGTGGCCCTGCTGGCCCCGAACGTGGTGGACTTCCCCCGGGTCTACTACGGGGCCCTCGCCGCCGGCGCGGTGCTCGTCCCGGTGCACCTGCTGCTGACCGTGGACGAGGCGGCGCACGTGCTGACCGACAGCGACACGAAGCTGCTGGTGTGCCACAGCTCCCAGCTCGCCCTGGGCGCCGCCGCCGCGGCGGCGGCCGGCGTGCCGCTGGTGACCGTGGGGCCGGCGGCCGCCGGCGCGGTCGCGCCCCGCCTGGAGGAGCTGAGCCACCCGCTGCCACCGCTGCCGTCGTACGTCACCCGGTCGGCGGAGGACCCGGCGGTGGTGCTCTACACCAGCGGCACCACCGGGGTGCCCAAGGGCGCCGTGCTCACCCACCTCAACCTGGTCATGAACGCCACCGTGAACGTCTTCGACGCCAACGACGCGCGCAGGACGGACGTAGTGCTCGGCTGCCTGCCGCTGTTCCACAGCTTCGGCCAGACGGTGGCGATGAACGGCACCTTCCGGATCGGCGCGACGCTGGTGCTGCTGAGCCGGTTCACCGGGCCGGCCGCCATCGAACTGATGCTGCGTGAGGGGGTGGACGTCTTCCACGGCGTGCCCACCATGTACGTGGCGCTGCTCGACGCCGCCCGGGACCGGGACGACCTGCCCCGGCTGCGGCTCTGCGTCTCCGGCGGGGCGTCGCTGCCGGTGGCCGTGCTGGAACGGTTCCACGCCGCCTTCCAGACGACGGTCTTCGAAGGGTACGGGCTCTCCGAGACCTCACCCACCGCCACCACCAACCAGCCGCACTTCGGCACCCGCGCCGGGACCATCGGGCACCCGGTCTGGGGCGTGGAGGTGGAGATCGCCCGCGCGGAGGTGGACGAGCGGATCGAGCTGCTGCCGACCGGAGAGCTCGGCGAGATCGTCATCCGGGGGCACAACGTCTTCGCCGGTTACCTGGGGCGGCCCGAGGCGACCGCGGAGGCGGTGGTGGACGGCTGGTTCCGTAGCGGTGACCTGGGACGCAAGGACGCCGACGGGTTCATCACCATCATCGACCGGAAGAAGGACATGATCATCCGGGGTGGCTTCAACGTCTACCCACGCGAGGTGGAGGAGGTCCTTGCCGGGCACCCGGCGGTCGGCCAGGTGGCGGTGATCGGGGTGCCCGACCCGCGTCACGGCGAGGAGGTCTGCGCGGTGGTGGTGGCGGACCCGGCCGGCCCGGGCCTGCCCGACGAGCAGGAGATGATCGACTGGTCGCGGGAGCATCTGGGCCGGCACAAGTACCCGCGGCAGGTCCGGTATGTCGACGACCTGCCGCTCGGGCCGAGCCACAAGGTGCTCAAGCGGGAACTGCGTCGCCGGATGGCCCCGCCCGACTGACCACCGCCCGCCGTCCGCTGCCACCCGCCCGGGCCGCGGCCCTCGTCGCGCTCGCCGCGCAGCGAGGGCCGCTTCCTCCGGCTGTCGCGCCGGCGAGCGTCGCCCGTCGTCGTGCTCGGCGGGCGGTCCCGGCGGTGGCGTCGAATACTGAGCCGATGACCAACCCCGACCTCGATCCCGAGGTGTACCCGCCGATCGACCCGCGTGTGGACGTGCCGGACGGCCCCGGCGCACTCCTCCCGGACACCCCCGGATGACGATCGTGCTGACCGAGGACGGGCTGCCGCAAGTCCGGTCGGTACACGATCTATAAAGCTGACGGGGAGCCACAGCCAGGAGCCAGCCGTAGTAGGTGGAGACGGCCACGCCGATGACCCGAAGGACAGGCTCGACCCCGAAGCGATCGCGTAGCTCGTTGACGAGCGTCACGACCGTCGCCGGGTCGGGTCGAGCTCCGAGGCGAAAAAAGCCGACGCAGCTTCAGGATCTCGTTGGCCCGCTTCAGCTCGGCGTTCTCCCGCCGCAGCCGACGCAGCTCCTCCACCTCCGAGGTTGTCGGCCGGTCGTCGCGCTGACCACGGTCGGCCTCGTCCTGGCGGATCCAGTTGCGCAACGCCTCGTGATGCACCCCAAGCTGGCGGGCCAGTTGACGGATCACGGGCTTCGGGTCCGACTCCCGATCCAAGCGCACCGCACGTTCACGCAGCTCATCGGCGTACTTCTTCGGTGCCGCCACGGATGACTCCCTTCAGCTCCATCAGAGCATGATCGAAAGCCTCCGAGCTACCGGGGGAACCTCACCCGCAACTCCTGCGGATACGGCTTCGTTCCTGCCATCTCTCGATCCTTCCCAAGCGGGGAAGTCTCTACAAGATCCGGGGCGGTTCACGCGGCCACCGCACGATCTTCGGTTGTCCTCACAAACCATCGATGATCAACGCGGTGGCCGTCTTCATGCCCACGCCACGCCCAACGCCCAAGCCAAGTGACGTTGGAGTATTAGATGCCAGTTCTTTGGAGCCGCCGCATTCTGGCGGGTGCCATGACCCTCGTCGCCGCGGCGGCCGTGACCGCGTGCGGCAGCAAGACCAGTGACGAGGGCGGCGCGGCCGGCGTCACCGCCGACGTCTCCGGCGACACCGTCAAGGTGGGCCTGCTCAACTCGCTCTCCGGCACCATGGCGATCAGCGAGGTCACCGTCCGCGACTCCATCATGCTCGCCGTTGAGGAGATCAACGCGGCTGGCGGCGTCCTCGGCAAGAAGATCCAGCCGGTCGGGGAGGACGGTGCCTCGGACTGGCCCACCTTCGCGGAGAAAGCCGAGAAGCTCATCTCCGAGGACCGGGTGGCAGCCGTTTTCGGCTGCTGGACGTCGGCCAGCCGCAAGGCGGTCAAGCCGGTGTTCGAGAAGAACAAGGCGCTGCTGTTCTACCCGGTGCAGTACGAGGGCCTGGAACAGTCGCCCTACATCTTCTACACGGGCGCGACGACCAACCAGCAGATCGTCCCCGGGCTCGACTATCTCAAGGCCCAGGGAACGAAGTCGGTCTACCTGGTCGGCAGCGACTACGTCTTCCCGCGGACGGCCAACAAAATCATCAAGGCGTACGCGGCGGCGAACGGGATGACAGTGGTCGGCGAGGATTACGCGCCGCTCGGGTCCACCGAATTCGGCACGATCGTCAACAAGGTCAAGTCGTCCGGCGCGAAGGCGGTCTTCAACACCCTCAACGGCGACAGCAACGTGGCGTTCTTCAAGGAGTACAAGTCGGCCGGCCTGACCGCCACCGCGATGCCGGTGGTGTCGGTGTCCATCGCCGAGGAGGAGGTCAAGAGCATCGGCACCCAGTACCTGGAGGGCCAGTTGACCGCCTGGAACTACTACCAGACCACGCCCGGCGCGGCGAACGGCAAGTTCGTGGCCGCGTACAAGGCGAAGTACGGCGCGGACAAGCCGACGAGCGACCCGATGGAGGCCGCCTACGTCAGCGTCTACCTGTGGAAGGCGATGGTCGAGAAGGCCGGCGCGTTCGACGTCGAGAAGGTCCGCGGCGCCTCCGACGGGATCACCTTCGACGCGCCGGAGGGCCTGGTCACCGTCGACGGCAAGACCCAGCACATCGCCAAGACCGCCCGCATCGGCAAGGTCGGCGCGGACGGCCTGATCACCGAGGTGTGGAACTCCGGCAAGCCGATCGCGCCGGACCCGTACCTCAAGACCTATCAGTGGGCGAGCGGCCTGAGCTGACGACGCCGGCCCCGGGCGGGCACCGCGACGACGCGCCCCGCCCGGGTCCCCGACCAGCAGTACGGGAGTACCCACCGTGACAGTCCTCTTCGGTCAACTCTTCACCGGCATCAGCATCGGTGCGGTGCTGCTGCTCATCGCGCTCGGGCTGGCGCTGACCTTCGGCCAGATGAACGTCATCAACATGGCGCACGGCGAGTTCATCATGGCCGGCGCCTACACCACGTACGTGCTGCAACAGAGCATCACCGGCGCCGGCCTGTCGCTGCTGGTCGCGCTGCCGGTGGCGTTCGTGGTCGCCGGCACGATGGGGGTGCTGCTGGAGATCCTGCTGATCCGCCGGCTCTACGCCCGTCCCCTGGACACCCTGCTGGTCACCTGGGGCGTGTCCCTGATGCTGCAACAGCTCGCCCGGGACATCTTCGGCAGTCCGAACGTGCAGACCCGCGCGCCGGACCTGCTCACCGGCAACGTGGCGGTGCCCGGCGGGCTGACGGTCGCCAACAACCGGCTGTTCATCCTGGCCCTGGCCCTGGCCCTGGCCGCCGTCGCCGCCCTGACCCTGGCGCTGCGGTTCACCCCGTTGGGGCGCCGGATCCGCGCGGTCGTGCAGAACCGCGACCTCGCCGCGGTGTCCGGCATCCCCACCGCCCGGGTCGATCGGACGACCTTCTTTCTCGGCTCGGGCCTGGCCGGGCTCGCCGGGGTGGCGCTCACCCTCCTCGGCCCGATCGGCCCGACCATGGGCACCAACCTGATCATCGACGCCTTCCTGGTCGTCGTGGTCGGCGGGATCGGTCAGCTCAAGGGCAGCGTGATCGTCGCCTTCGCCCTCGGGGTCCTCCAGGCCACCGGGGAGTACCTCACGACCCTCAGCGTCGCCAAGGTGATCGTCTTCGTGGCGATCGTCGCGTTCCTCCAGTGGCGGCCACAGGGCATGTTCACCCTGCGGACCAGGAGCCTCGCATGACCGCCGTGACACCCGCGCCGCCGAGCACCGCCGACGCGCGGGCCCCGGCCGACATCGCGCCTGGAAGCCGGTCCGGTGACCGGTCCCGGCTGCGCGCGGCGGCGGGGTTCGCGTTCGGCGCGGCGCTGCTGTTCGCCGTCGCGCCGCTGGCGCTGTCGGACTTCCGGCTGGCCCTGCTCGCCAAGTACCTCTGCGTCGCCGTGGTGGCCGTCGGCATCGGCATCGCCTGGGGGCGCGGCGGCATGCTCACCCTCGGCCAGGGCGTCTTCTTCGGCCTGGGCGGCTACGCGATGGCCATGCACCTCAAGCTCGCCGACGCGGGTCCCGGTGGGATGCCCGACTTCATGCAGCTGTACGGGCAGCTCGACGAACTGCCCGTCTGGTGGCGGCCGTTCGCCAGCCCGTGGTTCGCGCTGCCGGCCACGGTCCTGCTGCCGATGGCCGTCGCCTTCGGGCTCGGCTCACTGGTGTTCCGCCGCCGTGTGCGGGGCGCGTACTTCGCCATCCTCAGCCAGGCTCTCGCCGCCGCCATGGTGATCCTGTTGATCGGCCAGCAGGGGACCACGGGCGGCACCAACGGGCTCACCGACATCCAGGGCTTCTTCGGCTACGACCTGGACGACCCGGTCAACCAGCGGATGGTCTACTTCATCATCGCCGCCGTCCTGCTGGCGTTGCTCGCGCTGGCCCGTCAGCTCATCCACAGCCGCTACGGCGAGCTGCTGGTGGCGGTCCGCGACGGCGAGGAGCGGGTCCGTTTCCTCGGCTACGACCCGGCGTCGGTCAAGCTCGTCGCCTACGTGGTGGCGGCGGGTATGGCGGGCCTCGCCGGCGCGCTGTTCGTGCCGGCGGTGGGCATCATCTCGCCCGCCCTCATCGGCATCGTCCCGTCGATCGAGTTCGTCATCGGTGTGGCGGTGGGTGGCCGGGCGACGCTGCTGGGCCCGGTGCTCGGCGCGGTCGCGGTGGCCTGGGCGCGTACCGCCCTGTCGGAGCGTTTCCCGGGCACCTGGACGTACCTGCAGGGTCTGCTCTTCGTGGTCGTGGTGGCGTTTCTTCCCGGCGGCCTGGCGTCGCTGTGGGCGCTGGCCCGCCGCCGCGCCGAGCGGGCGGAGGTGCACAAATGAGCGACGACCGACCGGACGGGCTGTCCGTCCGTGACGTGCGGGTCAGCTTCGACGGCTTCACCGCCGTCGACGGCGTCTCGCTGGAGGTGCCCGCCGGTGACATCCGGTTCCTGATCGGGCCGAACGGCGCCGGCAAGACCACCCTGGTCGACGCGATCACCGGTCTGGTGCGGGCCACCGGCTCGGTGCGCTTCGGCGACCAGGAGTTGCTGGGTCGCCCGGTGCACCGGATCAGCCGGCTCGGCGTCGGCCGGACGTTCCAGACGTCGACGATCTTCGAGGAGCTGTCGGTCGTGCAGAACCTCGACATCGCCGCGGGCGCCCGCCGGAGCTGGGCCACCCTGGCCCGGCGCCGGCGGGGGATCCCCGACGAGGTGGCCGCCGCGCTGGAGACCATCGGGCTGACCGGCCGGGCCGACCAGCTCGCCGGCACGCTCGCGCACGGCCAGAAGCAGTGGTTGGAGATCGGCATGCTGCTGGTGCAGGACGCGCGGCTGCTGCTGCTCGACGAGCCGGTCGCCGGGATGAGCCACGAGGAGCGCGACGCGACGGGCGCCCTGCTGGCGACGGTGAGCCGGGATCGCACGGTGGTGGTGATCGAGCACGACATGGACTTCCTGCGTCGCTTCGCGCGCAGCGTCACCGTGCTGCACGCGGGGAAGGTGCTCAGCGAGGGCACTGTGGCGCAGGTCCAGGCGGACCCGCGCGTGCAGGAGGTCTACCTCGGCCACCCGGTCGACGCCGGGTCCGTCCCCAGCGGTCTGGAGGCATGATGCTGACCCTGAGTGGGGTGCACGCCGGATACGGGCGCTCCCGGGTGCTGCACGGCGTGGACCTCGCCGTCCCGCCCGACGGGGTGGCCGCGGTGCTCGGGCACAACGGCGCCGGTAAGAGCACCCTGCTGCGGGTCGCGGCAGGCCTGTTGCGCCCGACCGCCGGCGCCGTCGAGCTGGACGGCGAGGACGTCACCCGTCTCGCGCCGCACGAGCGGGTGGCGCGCGGCATGGCGTACGTCCCGCAGGGCCAGCAGTGCTTCCCGCACCTGACGGCGGCGGAGAACCTGCGCCTCGTCGCTGACGCCCGGCGCGACGGCGCGGTGGCGACCGCGGAGGTGCTGGACCTGTTCCCGGCGCTGCGTCCGCTGCTGCGGCGGCGGGCCGGGCTGCTCTCCGGTGGTCAGCGTCAGCAGCTCGCCATCGCCCGCGCGTTGATCACCCGGCCGCGGCTGCTCATGCTGGACGAGCCGACCGAGGGCATCCAGCCGTCGGTGGTCGCCGAGATCCAGGAGCGGATCGTCGAGCTGACCCGGCAGTCCGGCTTCAGCGTGCTGCTCGTCGAGCAGCACCTCGGGTTCGCGCTGCAGGTGGCGAACCGCTACCACGTCCTCGAATCCGGCCGGGTCACCTCGCACGGCGACGGGGGAGTGACGGCGGAGCGGGAGGTACGCGCGGCCCTCGCGGTCTGACCCGGGTGGGGGTCGGCTCTCGGTATCGATTTACATTGACGGCCGCCTTTACTAACATCGTGGCTGGGAGCCGCCAAGCGCTGCTGGGCAGCAGTGCCGTCCACCCCTGGGACGGCTTGAATCGATCGGCGTCACCTTCTCCGGGGTGGGCACCCAGCGAGGGCCACTGGGCGCCGGCGCATCCACTGGAGCATCATGAAAATCTCACGGACAGCACGCCGTCTGGGACTGGGCGCGGTCGTAGTTCTCGTCGCCTCGCTCACGATGGTCGTCGTCAACCAGGCCGGTCCGGCCTCGGCGCACGGGTCGGTCACCAATCCGCCGTCACGCAACTACGGATGTTACGAGCGCTGGGGTTCCGACCACCTCAACCCCACGATGGCCCAGACCGACCCGATGTGCTGGCAGGCGTGGCAGGCCAACCCGAACACCATGTGGAACTGGAACGGCCTGTACCGCGAAAACGTCGGCGGCAACCACCAGGCCGCCGTGCCGGACGGACAACTGTGCAGCGGCGGCCGCACCCAGAATGGCCTGTACGCCTCGCTCGACGCGGTCGGCGCGTGGACCGCGAAGCCGATGCCGAACAACTTCACCCTGACGCTGACCGACGGCGCTCGACACGGCGCCGACTACATGTTGATCTACATCACCAAGCAGGGTTTCGACCCGACCACCCAGCCCCTCACCTGGAACAGCCTTGAGCTGGTACTCCGTACCGGCAGCTACCCGACCACCGGGCTCTACGAGGCGCAGGTGAACGCGGGCAACCGCACCGGGCGGCACGTCGTCTACACCATCTGGCAGGCGTCCCACCTCGACCAGCCGTACTACCTCTGCAGTGACGTGATCTTCGGCGGCGGCGACAACCCGCCGCCGACGACCCCGCCGCCCACCACCCCGCCGCCCACGACCCCGCCGCCCACGACCCCGCCGCCCACCACGCCGCCGCCGGCCGGAAACGGCGCCTGCACCGCCACCTTCCGCAAGACGAACGAGTGGTCCGGTGGATTCGGCGCCGAGGTCACCGTCCGGGCCGGCAACGCCGCCATCTCCGGATGGACGGTGGCATGGACCTGGCCCAACGGCCAGAGCATCACCAACTCCTGGAACGCGACGGTCACCTCGAGCGGTTCGTCGGTCACCGCGTCGAACGTCGCTTACAACGGTTCCCTGAGTGCCAACGCCACCACCAGCTTCGGCTTCAACGCCTCCTGGAACGGCACCAACTCCACACCCAACCTCACCTGCACCGCCCGGTAACAGCATCTGCGGTGGGGTGGCGCGGCACGCGCCACCCCACCGTCGGCAAGGCCCTGCGCCGGGGGTGACTCTGCGGACGAACCCGACCTCCGGGCAGCGGTCCGTCCGCCACCATCAGGAACCGCGATGAGGTGAGGAACGACCATGATTTCCCGGGTAGGCGTCAGCGGCTGGTACCGAAGCCGTTTCGTGTGGATCGAGGTGTGCCTGCTGGTCGCGTCGCTCGGGCTGGCCACCGTGGTCACCTCGATCACCCCGAAGACGGACCCGGCAGCTCTCCGCGAAGAGATCCTGACCCGGATGCGTACGACCCTCGAGCAGGCGGACCCGACACAGCACCAGCACGCCGGGCACACCGCTCCGCAGGTACCAGCCGGAGAGCAGGCCGCGCCGGCGGTCATCTGCGGAGTCCATGTCTACGGCCACGAGCCCACCGGTGCCACCACACTGGCCGACGTCCGGACGGTCTACGGCTTCCACCTCTGCGGCGTCGCGGAACAGAAGCGCCATTGGGACGGAGCGGTCAAACTCGCCGGCCCGGTGATCATGGACATGACCACCCAACCTCCCGGCATTCAGGTGGTCGAGGCGACCGCCGACGTCAGGTTCGTCGACCGGCTACGGGAGATGTTCCCCGACAAGTACGAGGAACTGGCACTCAGGGAAGCGTTGCCCCCATCGGAGATGGCCGACCTGCGGCGCCGGTACGACGCCGCCGCCGGCCTCTGACCACGCCGACCGCTGAGGCTGCTTGACGCGATGACATCGATACATGGGGGCATGATGCGACCCGGGATCTTCGCGTTGGCGACAGCCGCCGCGGTCGATGCGGCCGGCAGGTCCACGCACTTGCCGCTGTGTCGTGCCCGCAGCCGGAAGTAGCCGCCGTTGGCGACCATCTGGACTGCTGGTTGGCGCCACTGCCACAGGTGTACCGGATCAGCTGCGGGCCCCTGGGCTGGACACCGGGCCTCATGCTGCACGTCGAGGTCGTGACCGGCGCAATCCTGGTCACCCCACCCGTCGACGGCGCGCACGCGCACCTCACGCCACGGTCGGTCAGGGCTCCGCGAGGGTGGCGCAGGTAACCACCGGTGCGCCAGGCGCGGACCGTGCAGGGGCAATCATCGGCCGGCAAGCGGTACCGGTGTCGGGTCCATGTCGGCGCGGCCCTCGCCGTGCCTGCTGGGCCACGCCGCTGACCCTGGCGGCGAACAACCAGAGAATCTGGGTCGGAAGGACTAGACATCCTCGGCAGCGTGGAATAATGTTCCTCGAGTCGAGAGAGAAGATCCCGTCAAGACGCAGACGGAACGCCCGACCGTGAGGTCACGACGGGCGGCAAGACGCGGAACTTGTTCCGCCAGAACGGCAGTAAGAGCACGCCAGCCTCAACGCGTGATGCGCGATGGGGCACGCAGGTGGGGCCAGGGTTCGCTCAGGGCTCCAGTTGATGTTCGCCGCACATGTCGGGGCCATGAAGTCGCGTGGGTTCCGACGTCGGCGACCGTACGACCGCAAGGGGTAAGAAGTAGCAGAGGAAAGGGAGGGCCATACACCGTTGGATCGCCCGCCGACAGCCGTCATTCCAGGCTCGGCGGACACCGCAGTTTCCATCGAACGAGAGGTGGTCTCCGGTCACGCATATGCGATCCTCGCACCCGAAGCCTTCGATGGCTGGTGCGGATATGACAAGCCGGCTTTCCTGCCGGTAGATGGTGTTCTGACCCGTTAACCCTGGGCCCCGGCGCTTATGCGCCGGGGCCCTCGACGTGGAGGTGACATGGGGCGGAACCCCGATGACATGTTCGGCGATGAGAACACTCCGGCCTACACGATCGGTCAGGCCGCGGAGATGCTCGGCACCACGCAGGACTTCCTGCGTCGCCTGGACGAGGCGAAACTGATCAACCCGCGCCGCTCTGCCGGCGGGCACCGCCGCTACTCCCGCTACCAGTTGCGTCTGGCCGCCCGGGCCCGCGAGATGGTGGATCAGGGCACCGCCCTGGAAGCCGCCTGCCGGATCATCATCCTGGAAGACCAACTCGAGGAAGCGCTGCGGCAGAACGAGAAGCAGTAGCGTGGACCACCGCGGCGGACTGGCCGGCCCGATCTCGGGTGGCGCCCTCGGGTGATGAGCCGACCGCCCCGCCAGGTCAGCGACAGCGGGCCCGGGTCGGGTGAGGTAGACGTCGCGCTGCCGTCGCCGGGGAAGGCCGGCCCCCGGGGACTGTGGTTGGCGCAGCAACTGACCGAAGGACTCATGATCGGCAACTCCGCTCCGCCCCGCCAGGCTGAGCGCGGTTGACGGGCGAATCGGCAGCCGCGGTGCCTCAGCGCCGTCCAGGCGGCGTGGCATGCAGGCGAGGCCGGCTCCCCGCCCCGGGGCCGACGACGGATCATGTGCTACCGTATCCACGTTGCAGTTTTGATTTCCGTAGACGTTTTCCGGCGCCTGATGGGGGATCTGAAACCCCTCCAGGCGCTTTTCGTTTTTCGTGTCGTTTCGACGCGGGTGATCAACGCGGCGGCGTAGAGGTCCGCACAGTGCGGTCTCGAACAGCCTGCGAAGGAGCAGACATGGCTACAGGTACCGTGAAGTGGTTCAACGCCGACAAGGGCTTCGGCTTCATCAGCCCGGACGGCGGCGGCGCCGACGTCTTCGCCCACTTCTCCGCGATCTCGGCGAGTGGCTTCCGCAGCCTCGACGAGAACCAGAAGGTGGAGTTCGACATCACGCAGGGCCAGAAGGGCCCGCAGGCGGAGAACATCCGCCCGCTCTGATCCACATGCTGTGAACGGCGGCCCGACTGATTCAGCGGGCCGCCGTTCGGCGTTTCATGCGCCTACCGCGGCATCGCGAAATCGTCTGGTCGGCAAGAGGCCGGCCATCTCGGTGTGGAGCCAGCTCAGCGTTGCCCCCTGACAGCTCCGCGCCAGGTCGGCGCCGGGCAGGACACCAGGCTTGTCCCGGTCTTGGCCGGCCTGTAACTGCCACTCACGTGCCGGCGGCCGGGTTCGGAACTGTGGGCCGTGTCGTACCGTTCCGGCTGTCGACCATCGCCGAGCGGCCGCGTCTCCACAGACGGCAGAGGCCGGCCTTGACCGACCTGAGGCTGGCATCACCACGATCCCAAGGCACCCGCGGACCATCCTCCTAGGACGCTGTACGCGCCGTGCGTTTGACGCAGGTTCAGCCGCGCCGGCGGTGTGGCTGCTCGGAAATGCCTGTTGCGGCGGATGGGGGCGGTGCAGAGCTGCCGCGCAAGGCGGGTGCTCTTCTGCCAGTCCCGCAGGCCGGCCCTGACCCCGGCGAGCTGCACGAGAAGCCGGTGGTGTCGCCGCAGGGGGCCGGGACGCGCCCGGTGAGCGGAGAGAAGTCTGCCGATTGTCGCCCCGGCCTGGCATGGTGGAGGCATGTGCCGGAACATTCGCGTGCTTCACAACTTCGAACCACCCACGACCGACGACGAGATCGAAGCCGCTGCCCTCCAGTACGTTCGCAAGGTCAGCGGTGCGACCCGGCCGTCGGCGGCCAACGAGGAGGCGTTCGCCGAGGCGGTCCGCGTCGTCGCGGCGGCCACCCGGACCCTCCTCGACAGCCTCGTGACGAAGGCGCCGCCCCGCGACCGGGAGGTCGAGGCCGCCAAGGCGAAGGCGCGCGCGGCCGAGAGGTACGGGCGTCGAGAGGGCGACGGTCCCGTCCTGGAAGGTTGATCGCCTTCGTGGCGCGGAGGAGGCCGAGTCGATGATCTCGGCGGAGTGCGACCGACGTGCTGCTTCCCGGTCACGTGTTCGGCCTCGCCGTCTCGTCGTGGCCTCGCGCTTCTCGTGGCCTCGCGCTCCTCGTGATCGATGAGCGACATCTGACCCGACCGGGTGCACTCCGAGACGTCGCCCGGTCGGCCCGGGGAGTGTAGGAGCCGGCGACGAGCGGCGGGCCGGCCCTTCGGCGTCCGCCCGCCGCCACCCTCACCGCGGTGGCGGCCACCCCCGTCACCGGCGCTGGCGTCCTGGATCGACGCCGACGGCCGTCCGTCCACGCACGTCGCGCCCGTGCCGTCGTGTCCCGCGTAGCGCGGGTGGCCCCGTGCCGGCTCGGCCGGGTCAAGCGTCCCGGCCCCGTGCCGGCTCGGCCGGGTCGGTCGTCCCGGACCCGCGTGCTGGGCATCGAACCCATCGACGTGAAGAAATGCCAGCATGTCGCGCCGATGCCAGGTGGCTGTCGACGAAGCCGCAGCCCCTGCGCATTTTGGAAGATGCACAACTCCCCGGCGGACTCGAAGATCGGTGCGTCGGGTCGGTCGGGGGGAGATAGCCGGTCGGCACATGCGAGAGGGGGGAAGCGGTGTCGAACGGATCCATCGCGTCCCGCATTCACGAGCAGGCCGAGCGGACGCCCACGGCGACGGCGTTGCGCTGGCGGGACCGGTTGGTCAGCTACGCCGAGTTGGTCGAGCTGGCCGCGAAGGCGTCCGCCCATCTGGCCGGCGTGCCGACGGGCGAGGCCCCGGTGGCGGTGCGCGCCACCAAGTCACCGGAGACGGTGGCGGCGGTGCTGGCCTGCCTCGCCGCCGGGCAGCCGGTGCTGCTGCTCTCCAGCGACCTGGGCGCACAGGTATTCGACGCGCTCGTCGACCGGGCGGGGTGCGCCGCGGTCATCGCGATCGACGACGAGGGTCTGCGGGTCCGGCCGGTCCAGGCCGTTCGGACGGCGCCAGTGCTCCCGCCGGACACCTGTCTGCTGCTGACCACCTCCGGATCCACCGGGCTGCCCAAGATCGTCCCGTTGCCGGCCGCCGGCGTGGGCCGGTTCGTCGACTGGGCCGCCGGCCAGTTCGGCATCACCGTGGGCACCCGGGTGCTCAACTACGCGCCGCTCAACTTCGACCTCTGTCTGCTGGACGTGTGGGCCACCCTGTGCCACGGCGGCGAGGTGGTGCTGGTCGACCCGGCCCGGGCGGCCCAGCCCCGCTACCTGCTGGAGTTGTTCGCGCAGGCCAGGCCGACGGTCGTCCAGGCGGTGCCGATGTTGTTCCGGCTGCTCACCGAGGCGGGCGACGGCACCGCCTTCCCAGAGGTCCGGCACGTCCTGCTGACCGGCGACCACACCCCACGCCGGGTCCGTGCCGGGCTGCCGGCCGTGTTCCCCCGGGCGGCCTTCCACAACGTGTACGGATGCACCGAGACCAACGACAGCTTCCTGTACACCTTCGGCCCCGAAAGGGCCGCGACGGACGACGTGCTGCCCCTGGGCCGGCCGATCCCCGGCGTGGAGGTCGCGCTGCTCGACCAGGGGCAGGTACTGACCGGCCCCGGCACCGGCGAGCTGGTGGTGGCCACGCCTTTCCAGGCCGACGGCTACCTCGGTGACCAGGCGCCGGGGGACCGGTTCTTCCGCCGGGTCACCGACCGGGGCGAGCGCACCTGGTACCGCACCGGGGATCTGGTCCAGCGGGGCGCCGACGGCCGGCTCACCCTGGCCGGTCGCAACGACTTCCAGGTCAAGGTCCGCGGCGTACGGGTCAACCTTGAGGAGATCGAACGGGTCATCCAGACCCACGACCGGGTCGTCGAGGCGGTCGTCGTCGCGTTGCCCGACCCGGCGTCCGGCACCCGGCTGCACGCCGTGGTACGGACCGGGGGCGACGGCCCGAGTGGTCTCGCCCTGCGCACGTACTGCGCCGCCCGGCTCACCCGGGTGGCGATCCCCGAGATTTTCCACCTGGTCACCGAGCCGCTGCCGGTGGGACCGACCGGCAAGGTCGACCGCCGTCGGGTCTGTGACCACCTGATGAGGGAGCTGATGTGAGCGTCGCCGACGAGATAACGCGGTACGTGGTGTCGGAGTACCTTCCGGGCACCGCCCCCGAGGAACTCGATTCCAGCTACGACCTGCTCGACACCGGTGTGGTGGACAGCCTGCGGCTGCTCCAGCTCATCGCCTGGGTCGGCGAGCGCTACCGGATCCCCATGGACGACCTGGACATCTCGCCGGAGAACTTCCGGTCGGTCGACGCCATGACCGCGCTGGTCACCACCGCCCGTACCCACGCCGCCACCGGCTGACCGGACGAGGACTGAACTGATGATCGTTCGCACGAGGGAACAGATCGAGCCAGTGGAGTGGGGGAACGGTCTCAGCTACCGGTACCTGCTCACGACCGACAAGATGGGCTTCACTGTGTGCCACACGGTCGTACGCGCCGGGACCAAGTCGCGACTGGAGTACCGTCGCCATCTCGAGGCATGCTTGTGCGTCGGCGGTCGGGGCTCGGTGGTGACCGCGGACGGCTCCCAGACCTGGGAGCTGCGGCCCGGGGTGCTCTACGCGTTGAACGAGCACGACGCCCACTTCCTGATCGCCGCGCCCGACACCGATCTCGAACTGATCAGCGTCTTCAATCCGCCGCTCGTCGGCACGGAGCGACACAACCTGGACTCCGTCGAATTCTCGCAGTACTGAGGCGGCCGGGCATGCGCTGGAACGACGAACAGCGGGCTTTGCGCGACGCGGCCGAGCAGGTCGGCCGGCAGGTCGGCGCGGACCATCTGGAGCGGGACGCCAGCGGCGAGTTCTCCTGGGACGGGTGGAAGCGGCTCCGCGCGATCGGGCTTTTCGGACTGCCCTTTCCCGAGGCGTTCGGCGGCCTCGGCCGTGACCTGCCGACCACGATGTACGTCCTGGAAGGGCTCGGCTACGCCTGCCGCGATGCCGGGCTGACCTTCTCCGCCTGCACTCACCTGGTGAGCACCGGCGTCCCGTTGCAGCGCTTCGGCTCTCCGGCGCTGCGGGAGCGGTACCTGCCGGAGATCGCCGCCGGCACGCTGATCGGCGCGCACGCGATCACCGAGCCGGCCGGCGGCTCCGACGTGACAAACATGGCCACCACCGCGACCGCGCAGGACGACCACTTCGTGCTGCGCGGCAGCAAGGCGTTCGTCAGCAACGGCCCGATCGCCGATCTGATAGTCGTCTACGCCCGTACCGGCCGCCCCGGCAGCCCGACCGCGGTCACCGCGTTCCTGGTCCGGCGGGACTCGCCCGGACTGAGCGTCGGTGGGCCGATCGGCAAGATGGGGCTGCGCACGTCCCCGCTGTCGGAGTTGTTCCTCGATGACGTGCGGGTGCCGCGCGATCATGTCGTCGGATCGGTCGGCGCGGGCCTGCTGGTGCTCGACGCGGTGATGCGGTGGGAGATCCTGTGTGGTTTCGCCGGGGTGCTGGGGGAGATGCAGCACCGCCTGGAGCGGTGCGTCGAGTACGCCCGCACCCGCGTCCAGTTCGGGGCCGCGATCGGTTCCTACCAGTCGGTGTCGAACCGGATCGTCGAGATGCGCATCGACCTGGAGACCTCCCGCAAGTGGCTCTACGACACGGCCGAGCGGATGGCCGCCGGGGAGAACGTCGCCACCGACGTGGCGATCGCCAAGCTGGTCGTCAGTGAGAGCAACGTCCGGTCCGCACTCGCCGCCGTGCAGGTGTTCGGCGGATACGGCTACACCACCGAGTACGGGCTGGAGAAGGACCTGCGCAACGCGGTGTCCGGGACCATCTACTCCGGTACCTCGGAGATCCAACGTCAGCGGGTCGCGGCCCTGATGGGGCTGGGTCGGCCCGCCCCCGCGGCTGGCCCGACAGGAGGGCGCACGGCATGAGTGACATTGACCCGGCACTGGTGCGGGCCACCGAGTTCCTGGACCACGACTCACCCGTGGTGCGCGGGTTCGTCCGAAAGGCCCTCGGCGACGACGCGGGCGGGTCGGACGTCGACAAGGCGGTCCGGTTGTACTACGCCGTGCGTGACGGAATCCGCTATGAGGTGTACGGGGCGGACCTCTCCCGCTACGGGCTCACCGCCAGCGGGGTGATCGAGCGCGGCTTCGGTTTCTGCGTACACAAGTCGATCCTGTACGCGGCGGCGCTGCGCTCGGTCGGCGTGCCGAGCCGGATCGTCTACGGCGACGTCCGCAACCACCTGGCCTCGCCCCGACTGCGGGAACTGGTCGGCGGCGACGTCTTCCGCTTCCACAGCCTGACCTCGGTCCACCTGAACGGCACCTGGGTCAAGGCCACTCCGGTGTTCAACAAGATGCTCTGCAAGCTCTACCAGATCAAGCCGCTGGAGTTCGACGGGCTGTCCGACAGCCTGTACCACCCCTTCGACGAGCAGGGCCGGCAGCACATGGAGTTCCTGCTCATGCGGGGGGAGTTCGACGACGTCCCCTACGACCTCGTGGTGGAGGGCATCCGTTCGGCGCATCCGCTGCTGTTCGCCAGCTCGCACACGACCGCCGCGGGCTCGCTGGTGGCCGAGGCGACGGCGCCGGACCGCTCCCGTGCCGGAGGTGATCAGGTCCCCGCCTGAGTACCGGGCCCGAACGGCGGATCCGCGCGGCGTTCCCGCGCGGATCCGCCGTTCAGCGTGCCACCGCGCCGCCTCATGGCGTGGTGGCCGGGCCGGCAACGTGAGAGAAGACAACGGTGGCCCGGCCTGGCGATCATGGAAGCAGCGCCGGCCGCTGCGACGCACGCCACGAGCCGTGCGGTCAGCTGAACCGTTCCCTCACTGCCGGCAGCGTCAGCTACCAGAGGTCGGAGACCAACCATGGCGAAGATCGGCACGAGGATGCGCGGCATGCAGCAGTCCTCGATCAGGGCGATGACCGCGCGGTGTCAAGAACTCGATGCCATCAATCTCGCGCAGGGGCTGTGCCAGGTGCCGCCGCCGCCGTCGTTGCTGGTCGAGGGCGCCCGTGATTTCGGAAAGGCGGACCACTCGTACAGCCCCGCCGAGGGCCTGGGCGTCTTCCGGGACGCGGTCGCCGACCGGCTCAAGCGGCACAGCGGGCTCAGCGTGGACCCGTCCACCGAGGTCGTGACCACGATCGGCGCGACGGGCGGTCTTCTGGCGACGCTCACGGCGCTGCTGGATGCCGGCGACGGCGTGCTCGTCTTCGAGCCCTTCTACAGCTACCACCTGTCGGCGTTGAAGGTGCTGAACCTGCGCCCCGAACCGGTGCGGCTCGCCGCGCCGACGTTCGAGATCACCGAGGAGGGCCTGCGGGCCGCCATCACCGACCGCACCCGCGCGATGATCGTCTGCACGCCGAACAACCCGAGCGGGCGACGGTTCACCGAGGCGGAGCTGATGATCGTCTCGGCCGTCGCCGAGGAACACGACCTGCTCGTCATCAGCGACGAGGTGTACGCGGACATCTACTTCGGTTCCGACCCGCACCTCGCCCCGGCGACCGTCGGCGGCCTCGGCGAGCGGACGCTGACGATCTCCTCGCTGTCGAAGTCGTTCAGCATCCCCGGCTGGCGGCTGGGCTACGTGTGCGGCCCGGCCCCCCTGATGAGTATGGTCCGGCTCGCCGCCGACGCGCTGGTGGGATGCGCGGCCACCCCGTTGCAGGAATTCGGCGCACGGGCGCTGCGGATGGGCGACGACTACTACCGCGACCTGCGTGCCACGTACGACGGCAAGCGCCGTGCCCTGGCGGCCGGCTTCACAGCCGCCGGGTTGTCGCCCAACGAGCCCGAGGGGGCCTACTACCTGCTGGTCGACTGTTCCGCCATGGGAGTGGCGAGCGGGGTGGAGGCAGCCGAGGTCCTGCTGGAGAGGACCCGCATCGGCACGGTGCCCGGCGAGGCGTTCTACCTCAACCCGCCGGAGCGTCCGTACGTGCGCGTGTGCTTCTCCCTGTCGAACGACGTGATCGCCGAGGTCGTCACGAGACTGGCGAACGGGGTCCTGTGACAGGGCCGGGCCGGCGGCCGGGGCCGCCGGCGCAGCCGTTCCCGCCGGCCGGCCTCACCGCTTCGTCACGGCGAGCACCTGACTGTAGTAGCGGGTGAGGTGCCGGTCGTAGTAGAGGAACTCATAGGGCACGCCCTCGTGCTGGCCGACCTCCGACCACTCGTCGGCGTCCACCAGCTCGTGCAGGTCGCTGACCCAGTTGGCCTCGTCGGTGTACTGGCTCTCGAAGGCCAGCGGGCTGGAGAGCACGAGCAGGCCGCCCGGGCGGAGCAGCCCGGCCGCCGCCGACACGACCTGGCGTGGGTCCGGCACCCGGTCGACGACGTTGAGCACGCTGACGAGGTCGAAGTGTCCGGCCGGCCGTGGAACCTGCTCGGCCGGCACCGGGTAGACGGTGGCCTTGTCGTCCGGCTTCGGGATGTCCGCGGCGTCCACCTGGCGGAACTCCGGCCGCTCGGAATCACGCGGTGGCATGGGGAACCAACCGTCGAACGGCTCGCCGCACAGCAGGCGCCGCGCCCACACGTTGAACATGTCGGCCGGCTCCGAGAGCACGCGCTCCTCGTCGCCGAAGCCGCGGCGGGCCATCTCGTACAGGAATCGGCCCGTGCCGCCACCCACGTCGAAGACCCGGGCCGGCGGCTCCGCGGACGGCCACCACTGCGCCACGAGGTCGGCCGTCGCGCGGGCGAAACGCCCCGCGACCGGCGGCTCGGCCCGCGCGAGGCGGCGGTCCGGCAGGGCCTCGGGCAGGACCACGTCCCCCCAGTCGGTGTACAGGTAGCTACCGAGGAAGGCCTGCGAGGCGTAGTTCTCCATGACCTTGGGTGAAACGGTCGACACGTCACTCTCCTGGTCGGCCCGGCGATTGGTCAGGCCAATGCTGCCCGCCGGAGATCGACCCGTCATCTCCCATGTTGCTTCATGACGGCACGACGGGATGTCCCGTCCGCATCCCCTCGGCGCGGCTTATCGCTCCGCCCGCACCGGCTCGCCGCCGGCAGGACTCGCGACGCTCTTCTCGGACACGAAGTCGCTCCGGACGACCCGGAGGAGCGCGACACCCAGTCCCGCGGCGGCGGCGACGCCGGCCATGACGAGGAAGGCAGAGATGCCGAGCCGGGTGTAGGCGAGAGCACCCAGCAGAGGACCCACGACCATTCCGGTGTCGGACACCATTCCGAAGGCCCCGAAAGCGCGCCCGAGCAGATGCCGCGGCACGCGGTTCACCCCTTGCCGGGTCACCAGGTACAGCACCGGCTGGGCCGTCATGAACAGCAGCAGGCCGGCACCCATCGCCACCACGCCGTCGAACAGGCCGACTGCGGCGAGACCGATCGCCTCGGCGCCGAGGGCGTACGCGGCGATCACCAGCAACGGCCGGGACTCCACGAACCCGGCGCAGGTCATGGCGACGACCATGAACATCGCCAGCCCGGCTGTGTAGATCACCGAGGTGTAGGCGACCCCGTTGCTCGTGAACGTGTCGAGGTGCAGGGGGACCACCGGTTCCAACGCCGAGAACAGCGCGTTGTTGATCAGGTCGAGCACCGCGAAGAGAGCCACCAGGAGAACGAGCGGGCGAACGGCTCCCGTGGTCCACCGCTCTCCCTCGGCGGCCGGCGGCGGAGCCTCCACCGGGTCGACCCGGAGGCCGAGCAACAGCACTCCGCCGGCGGCGGTCACCACCGCGCCGGCCAGGAACACCCCGGTGAAGCCGAGCACGGGGTGCAGCAGACCGACCACGGCGGGACCGAGCACCATGCCGGCCGTGCAGCAGCCACCGAACCAGCCCAGCACCCGGGCTGATCCGTGGCGCGAATGGGCGCCCAACGAACTGGCCAGCTGGTAGAGCACCGGCATGGTGAGGCCCTCGGCCACGCCCCAGGCGAGCCGCCAGGCCAGCACCTGCCAGCCCGCGGCGGCGAAGGCCAGACCGAGCACGGCGGCTGCCGTCAGGCTCATCCCCAGGAAGCCCAGCACCTGCGGGCGTGGCGTGCGGTCGACCAGGATCCCGCCGATCGGCTGCGTCAGTGCCTTGGCCACGGCGAAGCCGCTGAACGCGGCGGCGACCTCCAGGGCGGACATCTGGAACCGCTCGGTCAGCTCCGGCACCAGCGGCACCAGCATGGTGTACGCGATGTTCATCATCACCGCGGACAGCAGCAGGGCCGCGATCCCGGTCCGTCTGCCGGTGGTCATGGATGCTGCGCTAGCCCCTCGTAACCGGCCACGGTCAGCAGGCCTTCGTGCACGGTCGTCAACCGCGGGCGGTAGATGTCGACGTCCTTCGGGTCGGCCGCGTACCACAGACCCCAGAGGTGGGTGCCCTTGAAGCCGTGCTGCTTCTTGAACGTGTCGTTGCCCCGACCGAACTCGATGACGTCCCAGCCGCGCTCCACACCCTGCGCGAGGAGTTCGTACAGCATGAACGGATAGGGGCTCACCTCGTGATAGACCTCGGCGTCGGTGCCGGCTCCCCAGATGTAGAGGCGGCGGTCGTGCTCCAGCGACACGGACACACCGATCGTCCGGTCCTCCCAGACGGTCCGGATCAGACTGGCGTACGGCGTGGACAGCACCGCCTCCAGGGTGGCGCGGTCGTACAGCGCCGGCCAGCCGTGCTTCACCGACGAGCCGTTTGTGAGCTCGAGGACCCGGTCGATCTGCGCCACCGCGTCGGGGCCCGTCTCCTCGACGAGTTTGACGCCCTTCTCGGTCGCCCGGCGCCACCGGCGTCGCCAGTCGGTCCGCTTCCTCGTCTTGACCTCGCCCATCACCGGGTCCGGTCCGCTCCCCGGGTTCTTGTAGTAGGCGGTGTCCAGACGGGCGAAGACGTCGGGCGGCCGGACGGCGGCCCACTGGCGGGCCGGACCGGGTGGCAGGTTGAGCACCAGGACCCCGGCCGCACCGAGGTCTCGCGCCTGCTCGCGGGCCTCGTCGACCAGGGCGGCCACCGCCGACTCGTCGCCGGCCAGATAGGCCGGGCCGTAGACGGAGTAGATCGAGCCGACAGTGAGTACCGGCCGGTCCCAGACGACGCCGCTGCCGGTGTCGTTCTCGAGGCCCTGCCAGAACGGCGAGTATTCCAACAGATAGCGGGGGGCCCGACCCGGGTCGATGACCCGTCGTCGTTCGATGGTCGCCCGTGTCCACGCGTCAAGCCATTCCTCGGTGTCGAACACCGTCGGCCGGTGGGACAGCACCTCAGAGGACGGCGTGACGGTCATGAGAACTCCTCCGTACCGCGGACATTCCACCTCTCAAACTAGGCCGGGACGGCGCCCGCGGGCGAGAGCCGTTTCCGAAGACCGCATTTTCCGAGATGGATGCCCGAACACCCGCACGATCGAAGATGCTCATCGCGTCGGGTGGTTGCGACGATGGCGGTCATGACGCGATCCATCGCCTGGCATGACGGCATGACGGGCGGGGACCACGGCTTCGGCGGCCCTGCGGGCTCCGTGGGGGCACCGGGTTTCGGCGCCGCCGCCCCGCTCGACGACGTGCTGCCCGAGCAGGTCAAGGACCTGAGCGAGCAGTTCGACGGCTGCCTCGTCGAGCTGCGCGCCGCGCGGCGCGAGATCGACGAGTACGCGACGTACTGCGTGCGCAACGAGCTGCCGGTGGACGAGCCGGTGCTCGCGCAGCTGGTAGCCGCGACGCATCAGGTCGGTATGCGGATGGCCCGGCAGCAGCAGGCCCTGCTGGCCGCCTCCACCGCGGACGCGGCGGACCTGCTGGGCGCGAGCGAGGCGGTCCTCCGGTTCGGCGTGGCGACGCTGGCCTATGTGCGGCACTCGCTCGACTGGTCCGCGAAGTCCTACGGGCAGTCGGCCCAGGTGCAGTTCTTCGGCACCCAGTCCGAGGCCTGGCCGACGATCCACTACGACCGCAACGGCACGCACGCGTCGGTGATCCGGGTCGAGCGCCAGCTGCTGGAGTTGCTCGGCCTCCCGCCTGACCGGTTCGGCATCGGGGTGACCTCCTCCGGCATGGCGGCGTACACCTGGATCGAGGCGTTCCTGCTGCGGGACCGGCTCCGCGCGGGCGACACGATGCTCCTGGCGCCCTACATCTACTACGAGGCGGCGCAGCAGCTCCACGCGTTGCCCCAGGCGCGGGCCGAGCGGGCGAGCGGGTACTCCGTCGAGGAGATCATCGCCGATGTCGTCCGGCTCCGCCCGAAGGTCATCTTCCTCGACCCGCTGGCGAACAACGTGCGGCAGCGGATGCTCGACTTCCCCGAGCTCTTCCGGCGGCTGCGCGAGGTGGTTACCGAACGCTGCACCGTGGTCGTGGACGGGACGATGACCGGCGCGTCACTGCAGCCGGCACTGCTCGCCTCCGACGACCGGCTGGAGGTCCTGTACTACGAGAGCTGCACCAAGTACCTCCAGTTGGGCATGGACTTCGCGCTCGCGGGTCTGGTGGCGTACCCGATCGAGCTGGCCGAGCGCATGGACATGCTGCGCCGCAACACCGGCCTGGTGCTCGCCCGGCACAACGCCGAGTTGTTCCCGCGCTACGAGGTCTCGGTGCACCGCAGGAGGATGCGCCGGATCTGGGCCAACGCCGAAAGGGTGGCGACCCTCCTGCACGCCGACCCTCGGGTCAGCTCGGCCGGGGTGGTGCACCACCCGGCGCTGCCGCACCACCCGGACCGGCGGCTGGCCGCCGAACTGCCCTACGGCAGCGGCATCGTGACGTTTCTGTACCACGACCGCGTACGCAACGAATGGGACAATCTCGACACGGTGGTCGACCAGATCCTGGTACGGGCCAGGACGCGTGGCATCCAGGTGACAAAGGGCGTGAGCTTCGGCTACTCCGTACCGAGGGTGTGGGCGCAGAGCGTCAGCACCAGCGAGGAGGAGTACAGGTACGTGCCGATCCCCGACGACGAGCCGCGGTTCCTCCGGCTCTACGTGGGGGACCGGATGCATCAGGTGGACGGTCTCGTCGAGGCCATTGCCGAAGCCATCGTCGGATGACAGGAGTCAGTATGGGTGACCTGATTGACGGTTTGGACGGATGGGTGCTCCGGCCGGGCGACCGCGACTACGACGACGCACGCGCCGCCTGGAACGGGATGGTCGAACACCGGCCCCGCATGATCGTCAAATGTGCGAGCGTGCGAGACGTCGTGGCTGCCGTACGTACCGCGCGCGACGCCGGGCTGGAGATCGGCGTGCGGTGCGGCGGACACGCCGCACTCGGGCCGGCCGTGCCGGAGAACGGTCTGCTGATCGATCTCCGGCCGCTGCACGGCGTCCAGGTCGACCCGGCACGTCGCACCGCCGTCGTCAAGGGCGGCACACTGCTCGGCGCGGTGGACCGCGGATCGCTTCCGCACGGTCTGGCGACCACCACCGGAAGTGTCTCGCACACCGGCGTCGGCGGTTTCACGCTCGGCGGCGGCATGGGTTGGCTGGCCAGGCAGTACGGACTGGGCTGCGACAACGTGCTGTCGTTCGAGGTGGTCACGGCGACGGGGGAGGTGCTGCGGGCGAGCCGGACCGAGCACCCGGACCTGTACTGGGGGCTGCGCGGCGGTGGCGGGAACTTCGGCGTGGTCACCGAGTTCGAGTTCCGGCTGCACGCGGTCGATCCGCGGGCGCTGGTGGTGGAGCTGACCTTCCCGCTCGACGCCGGTCCGGCGGTGCTCCGTGGCTGGCGGGATCTCAGCGCCATGGCGCCGCGCCAGGCCACGTTCACCGCGTCGGTCTCCGGCGCGGAGGTCACCGTCGGATACGTCTGGGTCGGCGAGCCCGACCAGGGCAAGGGTCTCGTGCCGGAGTTGTGCGGGCTCGGCCGGACGGTACGCGAGCGGGTGTACGAATTGAGCTATCGGGAGCTGCAGACCAGGGACGACGAGGCGGATCGGCACGGTCTGCGCCAGTACTCCAAGGACCACTACCTGTCGACGTTCCCGGACGCGGCGATCGAGGCGTACCTGTCCCGTGGAGCGCAGGGCGGGAACGGCGAGGGACTGCCGGGTGGCTGGCTGGAGGCGTACGGCGGGGCGATCGCCGAGGTTGCGGACGAGGAGACCGCGTTCGGTCACCGGCAGACGCTCTTCGAGTTCGGAGTCCGCTCGTCGTGGACCGATCCCGCCGAGGACGCCGACCGGATCGCGGTGACGAAGCAGGTGGCGGCGGCGCTCGAACCGTTCGCCAGCGGGGTCTACGTGAACATGCTCAGTGACGACGGAACCGACGGTGTCCGCCGCGCCTACCCGCCCGCCAAGCTGGCCCGGCTGGCCGAGGTGAAGCGGGCCTACGACCCGGACAACGTGTTCCACCTCAACCAGAACATCGAGCCGGCACCCTGACCCGTCGCCGACCTGCGAAAGCGGAAACCCGCCAGGTCGCGTCCAACGGAGGGGACGCGACCTGGCGGGCCCGGGAGGTTCACGGGCATCAGGCCGCCGCGATGGCCTCGATCTCGAGCAGCCAGGACTCGTCCCAGCATCCGGTGATGATGATCCCCAGGGCCGGACGGTGACCGCCGAGCATCTCCTGCCTGATCTTGGAGTTCACCTCCCGGTCGGAGCGATCGGCCAGGTAGGTGGTGACCTTGACGAGGTTCTCGACGGTCATCCCGGCCTCGTGCAGGACCGCCAGCACGTTGCTCCAGACCAGCCGGCACTGGGCCTCGAAGCCCTCCGGCACCGCTTCGTCGGCGGTCAACGGCGCTTGACCGGTGATGAACAGCAGCCGCTGCGCGCCGGTGACGAGCGCACCCTGGGAGAGCCCCGGGTCGACGAGATGCGGGGGATCCACGTTGGTGAAGTTCATGCCAGCGATGCTAAGAAGTCACAACCCGGGTGTCATCCTCGTGCGTGCTCAGTTGCCCCGCGGGCAACCGGGCGCTCCGGTCCCGCACGGCCGGGACGACGGCGATCAGCAGCAGCGCCGCGGTCAGCGCGAAACCGGCCGGGTAGCTGAGGAGGTCGGCCACGAAGCCGAATCCCACGGCGCCTATTCCGAGCCCGGCGTCATAGGCGAAGTTCCACAGCGCGCTCGCCCGGCCGAACTCGGCCTTGTCGACCCGCTCGAACAGCATCACCATCGTCACGTTCTGCCCCGCACCGAAACCGATGCCGAACAGCACCATTCCCGCGATCACCGCGATGGGGCTGTCCAGCCAGACCACGCAGAAGGTGCCGACGGCCGACAGGAGCACGGCCGGAACCAGCAGCCGGGACACGCCGTGACGGTCGGCGATCCAGCCCGCGGCCCAGCGCGCCAACGCGACCAGACACGACTGGATGAGCAGAGCCAGCGCGGCCAGGCCGCGTGACTCCGCCGACACCGCCAGCGGCAGGAAGGTGGCGAACACGCCCGACGCCACCGCGAGCGCCGTGAAGATCAGCGTCGGACGGGCCAGTGCGCCGGTCATTCCCTTGAAGACCCTGGGCTCCTGCTCGACCCGGCCGGTCCTGGACGGCAGGAAGAGCACGGCGAGCACCCCGGCCAACCCGATCATCGTCATCGCCGTGAAGATCGTCGAGAACCCGACGTGGTCGGTGAGCCACACCCCGGCCGGCAACCCCACGACGGCCGGTATCGCGCAGATGACCCCGTACAGCCCGAGCGCTTCCCCGCGGCGTTCGGGCGGGACCAGTTCGGCGACGAGAGCGCCGCCGGCGACCACGAAGATGCCGAATCCGGCGCCACGCACCAGCGACACCGTGATGACCAGCTCCACCGCCGCCGAGAGGGTCAGCAACAGTGACGGCGCCGCCAGCAGGAGCAGCCCCAGCGTCAGCACCGTCCGATATCCCCACCTCGCCAGCAACTTCGGTGCGGCAAGCTCGAGCAGCACTGTGGACAGCATCATCGCGCCGGTGGACAGACCGGCGCCGACGTCGCCCGCGTCCGAGCCCCCGGCATAGAGCGGGACGACCGACAGGAGCAGGAAGAAGTTCGTGAGTGCGCCGAACGCGGCCAGCAGCAACAGGACCATCGGACGGTTCAGGATCGGCGTCGGAGTGGGCCTGCGCCCCTGGCGCTTCGAGGGGTCGGCCGCTCTCGTGGTGCGCGCCTGCTTCACGGGTGGCGCCTGCGGGTCGACATCCATGACAGCGTCGTATCCCCTTACCGTCAATGTAGCCCGATATTCGTGACAAGTGTGCCCATGCCCACCGATCAGGTCGACGTGATCCGGCAATTGAGCAATTTGGAACAAGATTTCGCGGTGTGGCCACAAAGTAGCATCAGAGCTGGCACGACGATGTCCGCTGGAGCGGCGTTCCCGGTACAGCCGCCGGCCCGAGTTGGAGGAGCACGTTGCCAGAGCACACGCGGTCGACGGCCGACGAAAGCGGCGAGCCGCGGGTCCTCTCCGGCGGCCCGCCGGCAACCACGGCGCCGGCCGGCGGCGAGGCCGGCCCCGAGGCGTCCGGCCAGGTGACGGATCTGGTCAGAGCACTGGACAGCTGCGCCTGGGAGCTGAGCACGGCACGACACGACATCGACGAGTTCGTCGGGTACTGCGAGCGCAACACGCTACCGGTGGACGAGCCGGTCGTCGCCGCCCTGGTCGCCGCGGCCCACGCGGCCGGGGAACACATCGCCGAGCAGCGGCACCTGCTTCTGACGCAGTCCGCGATCGACGCGGGCCAGCTGTCGGCGAGCGAGTTGGCGCTCCGCTTCGGGTTGGCCACGCTCTCTTATGTCCGCGGTGCGTTGGAATGGCGTTCGGCCGCATTCGACCAGTCTGCGGCCGTGCAATTCTTCGACCTCCGGGCGCAGGGCTCACCAATCGTGAACTACGAGCGCTACGTGCACGATCCGGTGCACCGGGTCGAGGCGCAATTGCTCGACGTTCTCGGCCTGTCACCGGAGCGTCATTCGATCAGCGCCACCTCGTCCGGTGTCGCCGCCTACACCCTGGTCGAGGCTTTCCTGCTGCGGGAGCGGTTGCGGAACGGCGACATGGTCCTGATGGCGCCGTACATCTACTTCGAGGCGTCCGAGCAGTTGGTCACCCTGCCGTTCGTCCGGGTCGAGCGGGCTTCCGGGTACGGCGTCGAGGAGATCATCGCCGATGTCGTGCACTACCGGCCGCGAGCCCTCTTCGTGGACCCGCTGTCCAACACGGCCGAGCAGCGCATGATCGACTTGTCCGGCCTGCTGGCCCGGCTGCGATCGGTGGTCATCGAGCGGACCACGGTCGTGATCGACGGCACCATGCTCTCCGGTGGCATGCCAGCCGACCTGCTCGACAGCGACGACAAGGTCGAGGTGCTGTACTACGAAAGTGGCTCGAAGTACCTCCAGTTGGGCATGGACGCCGGAATGGCCGGCATGGTGGCCTACCCGATCGAGTTGCGGGAGGCCTTCGACCGGCAACGCCGCAACACGGGGTTGATCCTCTACCGGCACGGCTCGGACCTGTTCCCGCGGTATCAGCGATCCTTCTATCGCCGGCGGATGACGAGGATCGGCGCGAACGCGCTGCGGATCGCCGAGTTGCTGCGCGGCGACCACCGGGTCACCGACGCCGGTGCGGTCTTCTACCCCGGCCTGCCCGACCACCCCGACGTCCGGATCGCCGAGCGGCTGCCGTACGCGGGTGGGTGTGTGACGTTCCTGTTCCACGAACGGGACCGCAACACCAAGGCTGAGCTCAACCTGCTGTTCGACCGGATCTTCGCCAACGCCCGGGTCTCGGACGTGCAGGTGACCAAGGGAGCCAGTTTCGGTTTCTCGATCCCGCGACTGTCCGCGGCGGACGCGTTCGCCGAGGGCGAGCCCCCTTTCCTGCGGCTCTACGCGGGCGATCGGGCCGACCAGGTCGAAGCGCTCACCGAGGCGTTCGCCCAGGCCCTCGCCGACCACGTCGGCGCGTCGCCCCGCGATCTCGCAGGTGACGACTCACCCCGGATTTCCCGAGTCTCGTAACTGTCGCCCAAACGGGAGCCCTTGGATGCGCAATGTGCTCATCATCGACTACGCCGGCCGGGGGCACGCCTTCGCCGACCTGTTCGTGAGAACCGACCCGGACGTCACCGTGCACCTCGCGCCCGGTTGCGCGGCGATAACTGACGATCGCATCGTCTCGGCGCCCTGGCTGGACATCTATCACCCCGGCCCGGTGGTGGAGTACGCCAGGGAGATCGGCGCGGACCTGGCCATGCCGGCCCATCCCCGATCACTGACCGAAGGGTTCGTCGACGAGCTGCGCGCCGCAGGGGTCCCCACCATCGGCCCGGACCGGTCCGCGACCCGTCTCGAGTCCAGCAAGAGGTTCACGAAGGAACTGTGCGTGAAGTACGGCATCCCGACCGCGGGATACCGGTACTTCGAGGATCCGGCGGCCGCCATCGCGTACGTACGCTCGGCCGACGGCCCGCACGTCGTGAAGGGCAACGAGTCGTGCCAGGGAAACGGCGTCTTCATCTGTGAGACCGAGGCCGAGGCGATCGACGCGATCAACCGGCTGATGGTCTCCCGGGACTTCGGGCCCGGCGGACGGACGATCATCATCGAGGAGAAGCTGGTCGGCCGGGAACTGCTGTACTTCGCGCTGGTCGGCGGGGAACACCACCTGATGCTGCCGATGGCGGTCGACTACCCCCGGTCCGACGACGGCAACCGCGGCGTCATGTGCGGCGGCATGGGCGCCTTCTCGCCGAGCCCGGACGACACGCCCGAGGAGATCGAGAGGTTCGAGCGCCAGATGCTGCGGCCGCTGCTTGCCGCGATCGACGCCGAGGGCCTCCACTACACCGGGGTGATCTACGTCGGTTGCATGCTCGTCGGAGACCAGCTCCACCTCATCGAGATCAACGCCCGGATGGGCGACCCGGAGGCCGAGGTGGTGTTTCCCCGGATCACGACGAACTTCACGGAGGTGGCGACGTCCATCCTGGACGGCACGCTCGACCGGCAGCCGCCGCTGGTCGTCACCGACGAGTGTTTCGTGAACGTCGTGGCCACGCAGGGGCCGACCAGGGAACCCGGCCGGTCCTTTCCCGGCTGGCCCTACGGGGAATACGGCCGCGGCTACCCCATCACCGGTCTGGACGCCGTCGACCGGGACCGCTGCCTCGTCTTCTACGGTGCCGCCCGCACCCGGCCCGACGGCCAGTTGGTCACCGACGGGGGCAAGAGCATCAACCTGGTGGGTCGCGGCGCCACGCTCGACGAGGCGGCCTCGCACGCCTACCAGGCGATAGCCGAGGTGAGCTTCCAGGGCATCCGATACCGCAACGACATCGCGAAGGCCATGCCGTGGGATTGACGCCGGATCAGGCCCGGCGCCGGTGACGACAGGGGGACCGTCCTGCGGGAGGACGGTCCCCCTGTCATGTCAGCAGGCTTCAGCCCGGCAGGGCGAAGGGGAGGGTGAGCCCGTCGTGCGCGTGGGCGCACCGGCATTCCCCCTGGTCGCCGAGGCTCGCCACGGTCCGCAACACCAGCTCGCGTAGCCGCTCGACGTTCTCGGAGAACACGCGGAAGACCTCGTCCTGCGCCACCGCGCTCTCCTCGTCGATGCCGGCGTCGAGGTCCGTGACGAGAGCGATCGAGGTGTAGCACATGGCCAGCTCGCGAGCCAGCGCCGCTTCCGGGAGCCCGGTCATGTTGATCAGCGACCAGCCCTGCCGAGCGTAGTACTGCGACTCGGCGCGGGTGGAGAACCGCGGACCGTTGATCACGACCATCGTCCCACCGTCGACGGCGGGCTGCCCGAACTCGGCCGCGTTCTTCACCACTGCGGCCCGTCCGTCCGGGCAGTACGGATCCGCGAAGCCGACGTGCACGGCGCCGGTGTCGAAGAAGGTGGCGGCGCGCCCACTGGTGCGGTCGACCACCTGGTCGGGCACGACGAACGAGCCCGGCCCGAGCTCGGGGCGCAGCGAGCCGACCGCACAGGGGCCGAGCACCTGGCGTACGCCGAGCGACCGCAGGGCCCAGAGATTGGCACGGTAGTTGATCACGTGGGCCGGGTGCCGGTGGCCCTTGCCGTGCCGGGGCAGGAAGACCACCTCCCGGCCGCCGACCACGCCGCGCACCAGACTGTCGGATGGCTCCCCGTAGGGAGTCTCGACGCTGACCTGCTCGGCTTCCTCCAGCAGCGAGTACAGCCCGCTGCCACCGATCACACCGACCGGCGTGCTTCCCGCCATGGTGCCGCTCCTTCCCGCTGCTTCGTGGTGCTGGCGAACTCGGCCAACCGGCCGGCGGCGGTGGCGATCACCGCGTGACTCTTGCAGAACGCGAACCGGACGAGGTGCCGCCCGGCCTCGGTGTCGGCGTAGAACGCCGAGCTGGGGATGGCGACCACCCCCGCCTTGGTGGCCAGGTCCTGGCACAGCGCGGTGCCGTCGAGGTATCCGACCGACCGGGCGTCCACCTGGAGGAAGTAGCCCGCCTCGCAGGAGAAGCAGCGCCATCCGGACGAGGTGAGCGCGTCCCGCAGCGTGTCGCGGGCGGTCATGAGGCGTGCCCGGAGCTCACTCAGCCAGCCGTGCCGTTGGGGCAGCGCCGCGGCGACGGCGTACTGGAACGGCGTGCCGCCGGCGAAGGTGAGGTACTGCTTCACCGTCCGCACGGCGGCGACCATCCGCTCGGGCCCGCACGCCCAGCCGATCTTCCAGCCGGTGGCGTTGAAGGTCTTGCCCGCGGAGGAGATGGTGAGCGTTCGTTCCGCCATCCCGGGCAGCGAGGCCAGCGGGACGTGCCGGATCCCGTCAAAGGTCAGGTGCTCGTAGACCTCGTCGGTGACGGCGATCAGGTCGTGCCGCCGGCAGACGGCGGCGATGTGGGCCAGCTCGGCCGCCGAGAACACGGTACCGGTCGGGTTGTGCGGCGTGTTGACCAGCACCGCGCGCGTGCGTGGGGTCACCGCCGCGGCCAGTTCGTCGGGATCGAAGGTGAACCGGTCGTGCTGCGGACGCAGCGGCACGGTGCGCCGGTGGGCCCCCGCCATGGTGATCGCCGCGCTGTACGAGTCGTAGTAGGGCTCGAACACCAGCACCTCGTCGCCCGCCGGGACCAGAGCGGCGATCGCGGCGGTGATCGCCTCGGTGGCGCCCGCGGTCACGAGGATCTCGGTGTCCGGGTCGTACGGTGTGCCGTAGTCGGCCGACCGTTGCTCGGCGATCGCGCGGCGAAGCTCGGGCACACCCGGCAGCGGCGGGTACTGGTTACGCCCGGCGAGCACCGCATCCGCTGCGGCCTTGAGCAGCTCGGGGGGACCGTCGCTGTCCGGGAAGCCCTGACCGAGGTTGATCGCGCCGGTTCGGTTCGCCAGCGCGGTCATCTCGGCGAAGATCGTGCTGCGGAAGGCCGCGAACTTGGGGACGAGCACGTCGTTGCTCACTCAGGCCACCTCCGTTCTCGCGCCGAACCCGGCGAGGTCGTCGACCACCCGGTGGGTGCCGAAATCGGTCTCGCAGCCGGGCCGGCGTACGCCCACGGCCTGCCAGCCCGCCGTCCGGGCGGCGTCCAGCTCGGCCCGGCTGTCGGACAGGAACAGGATGTCGCGGTCGGCCGCGCCGATGGCCTGCGCGATCCTCCGGTAGGAAGCCGGCTCCCGCTTGGGGCCGCCGGTCACCGTGTCGAAGTGCCCTGTCAGGTACCCGAGCAGATTGCCCTGGTCACTGCGGGAGAACCAGAGCCTCTGGGCGAGCTCGGAACCGGAGGAGTAGATCCAGCAGGGCGTGCCGAGCCGGTGCCACTCGGCGAGTGCCGGCGGCACGTCCGCGTAGAAGACACCGGACAACTCACCGGCCAGAAAACCCTGCTCCCAGATCAGCCCGTGCAGTGTCTTGAGCGGGCTGTGCTTCGCGTTCTGGTCGTGCCAGTCGAGCAGGGTCCGTACCACGTCGTCGAGGTCGGACCCGTCGCCGAGCAGGCCGCGAACGCCGGCGACCACCTCGCGGGTGCCGGGACGGTCCTGCCGCACCCAGCTCTCGATCCGATCGCGGGCGTAGGGGAACAGCACGTCGTGCACGGCCGACAGCGGGCTGACCGTGCCCTCGATGTCGAGGACGACTGCACCGGTCATGAGGTGGGCGCGGGAGCGAGCAGTTCGTCGAGGGTCGGGATCCGGGACGCGATCTCCGAACCGGTGAACTCGGCCACCCAGCCGTCCTCCTCCTGGAAGAACCGGATGGCGCAGAAGTGCGGCCGGGTGCCCATGTCGAACCAGTGCGTCGTGCCCGCCGGGACCGACATCAGGTCACCGGCCGTGCAGACCACGGCGTATACCTTGTCATCCAGGTGGAGGTAGAAGCATCCGCTGCCCTCGACGAAGAAGCGGATCTCGTCCTCGTCGTGGGTGTGCTCGTTGAGGAACTTCGTCCTGGCCGCCTCCGCCTTGGCCGGCCACTCCGGGTCGGCGTCGTTCGGCACCATCCGGACCACGTCGACGAGCGGGTACGGGCCCTCCGCCGAGAGCCGCTCCACCTCGGAGGCGTAGGCGGCGAGCACCTCCTCCTGCCCGGCGTCCGGGGCCAGCGGGACGGTCGCCCAGCGCTCGAGCCGGATGCCGTGCGGCGCCAGCTCGGCGGCGATCTCGGCGATGTCCTCGGTGCGCGTCAACACGTTCGTACCGTCGTCCTTGGGCATGACCTGTAGCAGGGTCATCGGGATCTCCTTGTCACTGATGGCACGTCATGAGCGGTCGACCAACAACGTGAGCTGGCACATCGCCTCCAGGCATTCCATGCGGTTGCGCGCGATGTCCAGCGTCGGCCCCCACGTGGTCGCCCCGTGATTGCCGATCAGCATCACCGGCGGCGCATCCGCGGCGATGCGATCGAGGACGTCGTCGGCGATGCGGGGCACCTGGGCGTGGTTGTCGAACACCGGAACGACAACCTTGGACGGGTCGGCGAGTCCGAGTCCTTTGATGATCTCCAGGTCCGTGAACGTCACGCTGTCGGCGCCGCGCCGCGCCGCCAGGATCGCGGTCGCGGTGGCGTACGGCGGATGGGCGTGGACGACCGCCTGGGACTCGGCGGACAACCGGTACAGCGCCGCGTGGATGGTGGTCTCGGCCGACGGCCGCGGGGCGTCGGCGTTCACCGGGCGCGCGTCGTCGATGCGGACCTCGACCACGTCGGCGGCGGTGATCGAGCCCTTGCTGACGCCGCTCGCGGTGATGAGCGCGGTTTGACCACCGGGCATCCGGATCGAGAGGTTGCCCGCGGTGCCCTCCAGCCAGCCGCGGGCGTAGAGCGCGGCGGCGGTCTCGGCCAGGGCGTTACCCGCGCCGTCGACGGACCAGGTCATGAGACCGGCTCAACCACGGGCGGTGCCGACAGCGATGTCGTCAGCGGACGGAACGGCCCGGATTCGGTGACGACGGCGGTCACCAGCTCCGCGGGCGTGACGTCGAACGCGGGATTGAACACCGCGGTGCCCGCCGGCGCGACCTCCACCCCGCCGAACGCGGTGACCTCACCGGCCGCGCGCTCCTCGATGCGGATCTCCGCACCACTGGCCAGCGACATGTCCAGGGTCGACTCGGGTGCGACGACGATGAAAGGGACGCCCGCACGGTGCGCGGCCAGCGCGAGCGAGTAGGTGCCGATCTTGTTGGCCACGTCTCCGTTCGCGCACACCCGGTCCGCCCCGACCAGGACGCAGTCCACCATGCCCGAGGCCAGAGCGGCCGGCCCGGCCGAGTCGACCAGCATGCGGTGCGGGATGCCGGCCTCGGCCAGTTCCCACGCGGTGAGCCGGGCGCCCTGCAACAGCGGCCGGGTCTCGCCGAACAGCACCTCGGCCACGTGGCCGGCGTCGGCGAGGACGCGGATGGCGCCGAGCGCCGTGCCCCACGCCACCGTGGCGAGACGCCCGGTGTTGCAGTGGGTCAACAGCCGCAACGGCTTCCGCCCGCACAACCGCCGGACGAGGTCGGCGGCCTCGTCAGCGGCCGCGCGATTACGCTGTTCGTCCTCGACGAGGATCGCGTTCGCCTCAGCGAGCACGGCGTCGGCGCCACTGCTGAGCTTGCCGATCACCCGGCGCACCGCCCAGCTCAGGTTCACGGCGGTCGGCCGCGCGTCGGCTATCCGCCGGGCGTCGGCGCGGACGGCGCCTTCGTCGCAGACGCCGTCGCGTGTGTGCGCCCGCGCCGACATCGCCACCGCGAGCGCGCCGGCGACTCCGATGGCCGGGGCCCCGCGGATGGCCAGGCGTTGGATGGCGTCGATCACTTCGCCCGGCGTGGTGAGCCGCAGCAGCCGGTACTCGTGCGGCAGCGCGCACTGGTCGACAGCCTCGACGACTCCGTCCCGCCAGGCGATGGAGAGACTCATGCGCGTCAGTCTCGCAACCGGCCGGGCGGGCGGGCATCTTCGATCGTGCGGACAGTGCCGAGGGGAGATCTTCGACCGTGCGGACGGTTCGGCCCACGCGGGGCGGCCGTGGCGGTTGAGCAAGGCGGGAGGTGATGCCGTCTCCGGGATCGAGAAGCATGGCGGCATCGACAAGGATGCCGAGACCGGTAGGGGTGGCGATGACCACGAACGAACTCGACCGTGTGCCAGTCGGACCCGGCGGAGTCGACCGCAGGAAATGGGCCCAAGTGGCGGCCGAGGTGCTCGGGTGCGCGACCGAGACGATCGAGGAGCGCGCCGACACCGCCTCCTTCATCGATCTGGGCGGCACCTCCCTGCGGGCGGCCGACTTCGCCGCCCGGGTCGAGCGCCGGCTGGGCGTCGCGCCACCGTTGCGCGCACTGCGGGCGGCCGTACCGCTCACCGAGGCCATGGCGCAGGCGACCGAGTACCGGCCGGTGTCGGCCGGTGACGAGAGCACCGCGGTGGACCGGCCGCTGCTGACCGGCCAGGCCGGCATGCTCCTGGCCGAGGACATGATCGAGGGCCGCCCGGTGCGGGTGATCTACACGGCGGAGAGCGCCGTGCCCTTGAATCCGGAACGGCTGCGGTCGACGCTGGCCGCGCTCACCCGCAACCACGAGGCGCTGCGCACCATCTTCACCTCCGGCGCCACCGCGCGCGCCGAGCGCGAGGCCCTCGCGTCCTCCCACGGCGGGTACGTCGCCGGGTCTCCGGGCGACGACTTCAGCCGACGGGTGCTGTCCAGCTGGGAACCGCGGCTGATCGAGCAGCGGCTGGTTCCGCCGGCCGGCGGTGACGTGGTGGCCATCGTCCACAGTCAGCTCTCGGCCGCGCCGGGGCTGCTGCGGCCGTTCGAGGAGCCGCCGATCCTGTTCGTGCACACCCGGGTCGAGGGTGGGCCCGATCTGCTGAGTGTCCTGTTCCACCACGCGTTGATGGACGGGTGGGCGCTGGGCCGGTTCTGGCACGTGTTCGCCCACGCGTACACCACGGGCGTCGCCGAGCCGGGGCCTTCGCCCGACCTGATCGCGGCCTGGCACCGGGAGATCAGCGAGAACGGGCGGCTGGCAGAGCTGACCCGCCTCGCCGTCGAAGACCTCGCAGGGCTGCCCGAGACGGTGCCGCTGCCCGTGGACCGCAAGCGGCCCGAGGTTCCCGACGTGATGGGCGTGCACCTGCCGTTCGGCCTGAGCGCCGAGCTGCGGAACCGCGTCGAGGCGACCGCGCAGCAGCTCGGCGTGCCCCACACAGTTGTGGTGTGCAGCGCCTGGGCGATGGCCGTGGGTCGCCGGGCCGGTTTGCGGGACCTGGCCATCGGCGTCGCGATGTCCGGGCGGGAGGCCATTCAGCTGCACGACGTGCTCGGGCTGTGCGTGCGGATCGTGCCGGTGCGTTTTCAGATCGACGGCGCCCGTACGGTCGCCGAGCAGTTGCGCGCCTGGGCCGCCTCCTGGTCAGCCGCCACCGGCCGCTCCGAGCTGCCGTTCGAGGAGATCATCCGGGCGCTCGGGAAGGAGGAGGTCCGCGATCGGACGCCGGTCATCCAGGCCGTGTTCGAGGCCCACGACGAGCTGGTGGGCGACCGGCTGCGCGCGGGTGACCTGGACCTGCGGCTGCACGAGGGATACGGCGGCTCGTCCATGATGGAGACGACGCTGTTCCTCACCAACTGGGGTGAGCGGCCGTCGTTGCAGCTGGAGTACCAGCCGAGTGTCTTCCGGCCGGATGAGGCGATCGCCCTGATCGAGGGCTTTACCGCGGCGCTCGAGGAGCTGGTCACGGACCTGGACGCGCCGGTGTCGTCGGTGCGGGCCGTCTCGGCGGAGCAGCGGCGGTGGCTGGACGCGCTCTCCGACGGGCCGGCCACCGACTGCGAGGCGGATCTGTGGCACCTCTTCGAGGAGACCGCCGAGCGCTTTCCGGACGAGGTGGCGGTCGATGACCTGACGTACGACGAGCTGCTCGCCGCCGTGCGTACCCAGGCCGCCGCCCTGGCCCAGATCCGCCCGGGCGACCGCGTCGTGCTGGCCGTGCCCCGCGGTGTCGCCGAGGTCGTGGCCGTGCTGGCGGTGCTGCATCGAGGGGCGGCCTACGTGGCGGTGGACCAGGCCGCCCCACGTGACTGGCTCGCCCAGATCCTCCGCCAGGTCTCGCCGGTGGCCGTCATCGGCGCGCCCGAGGTGGCCGAGCTGGCCGGCCGGCCGTCGATCGAGCCGTGGACGCCGGCGATGCCGCTGGAGCCCGGGCCTGAGCCGGCGCCGGCCGACCCGGGCCGCTTCGCGTACATCGCCTTCACCTCCGGCTCCAGCGGAAGGCCCAAGGGCGTCCCCGTGCCGCACCGCGCGGTGGTGCGCCTGATCCGCGACGCCGACTATGCGCAGAAGGGCCCCGGTGAGCGCTTCCTGCGGGCCGCGCCCCTGGCGTTCGACGCGTCCACCTTCGAGATCTTCGGTTCGCTGCTGTCCGGCGCCGGCCTGCAGATCCTGCCGGACGGACCGGTCGCCCCGACCGAGCTGGCCCGGTTCCTGATCGAGCGTGAGGTCACGGTCGCGTTCCTGACCACCGGCCTGTTCCGGCTCATGGCCGACCACCGGCCCGAGGCGTTCGCGCGTATGCGCCAGGTGATCACCGGCGGCGAGGTCACGCCGCCACAGCAGGTGCGGCGGGTGCTGGAACGCCACGAGGGACTGCGGATCAGCCTCGCCTACGGCCCGACCGAATGCACGACCTTCACCACGATCCACCACTTCGACTCGCCGGCCGAGGTGAGCGACCCGCTGCCGATCGGCCGGCCCTTGGCGGGTACCCGGTTGATCGTACTGGACGACGAGGGTCACCCGGTGCCGCCAGGAGCGGTCGGTGAACTCTGCGTCGGCGGCATCGCGCTCGCCGAGGGCTATCTGGACCAACCTGAGGAGACCGCCCGCGCCTTCGGCGCGAAGGCGCCGGACACGGGCGAGCGCCTCTACCGGACCGGAGACCTGGTGCGCTGGGACGGCCGTGGCCGCCTCATGTTTGTCGGTCGCCTCGACCAGCAGCTCAAGGTACGCGGGTTTCGCGTCGAGCCCGAGGCGGTGGCGCGGCGGCTGCGCGAGCACCCGGGGGTGCGCGACGCGGTGGTCGTCGGTGAGGGCAAGGTCGCCGACCAGCGGCTGATCGCCGGGGTCATTCCTGAGGGCCCGGCCCCGTCGCCGGCCGAGTTGCGGGCCTGGGTCGGTCAGACGCTTCCGGCATGGGCCGTGCCGGAGCTGTGGGCCTTCATCGAGGCATTCCCCCTCACCAGGAACGCCAAGGTCGACCTGCGGGCGCTGGCCGCGCAGGCCGTGACCATGGGGAGCGGGCGATGACCGGCCTCGAGAGCATCCTCGGCACGCACCCCCGGGTGGAGCGCGCGGCCGTGGACGATGGCGTGATCTATGTGGTGCCGGCCGAGGTGCGGCAGCCCGAGTTCGTCACGCGCTGGCGCCGGCTCTACGACGACCTCTACTCCGCCGACTCCGAGGCGGCTGGGCACACCTCCGACTTCAGCGGCTGGACCAGCAGCTACACCGGGGAGCTCATCCCGACCGACCAGATGGAACAGTGGCGCGCGGCGACCGTCCGCCGCGTCCGTGCCCTCAAGCCGTCGCGGGTGCTCGAAGTCGGCGTCGGGTCGGGACTGCTGCTCTGGCACCTGGCCCCCGACTGCGTCGAATACCGGGCCACCGACTTCTCCCCGGTCACCATCGCGAAGCTGCGGGCCCGGCTGCGGAACGCGGGCGTTCCCTGGGCGGGCCGGGTGCACCTGCGGGCGGCCGAGGCCGTCGAGACCGACCGCTTCCCCGAGGGGTACTTCGACACCGTGATCCTCAACTCGGTGACGATGCACTTCCCCGGACACGGGTATCTGCGCCGGTTCATCGAGCAGGCGCTGCGGGTGCTGGCGCCGGGCGGTCGGTTGTTCGTCGGTGACAACCGGAACCTGAGCCTGCTGCCGCAGTTCCTCACCGAGGTGCAGCGCACACGCGACCCTGCGGCCCCGCCGGCGGAGATCCGTGACCGGGTACGCGAGGCGGCCGTCACCCAGCAGTGGATGCTGCTCGCCCCGGAGTACTTCGTCGCCACGGCGCGGGAACTGCCGGACGTAGTAGGCGTCGACATCCAGCTCAAGCGCAGCTCCGCGGTCAACGAACTGACCAGCTTCCGGTTCGACGCGGTCCTGCACAAGGGACCGGCGCCGGTCCGCTCACTCGCCGGTGTGCCCCGGCTGCGGTTCGGCGACCTGCCCGACGGGACCGACCTCACCGGACTCACCCGCCGGCTCACGGAGCGGGCGGGCGAAGACCTGCGGGTGACCGGTATCCCGAACCGGGCGCTGACCGCACTCGTGGCCGCGGCGGCCGCCATCGAGCGCGTCGAGCCGGTCCCGCCTCGGGAGGCATGGGGCTGGCTGCCGGAAGATCTGCATCTACTCGCCGAGCACCTCGGCCGTCGGGTTGTGGTGACGGCATCGGCGCGTCCAGACGAGATGGACGCCGTCTTCCTCGGCACCGACGCGGCGGAGCCGCTGACCGACCTCTACGAGGTGCGGGAACCGATCGAGTCGGCGGCGCACTACCTGAACCACCCACAAGCGGCGGAGCTGGCCGAGGAGATACGCCGCTTCGCCGCCGAACGACTGCCCGAGTCCGACGTCGCCCCGATCAAGGTCGTCAGCGCGCTGCCGCCGGCCGTCGAGACGCGGCTGCGCGCCCTCGGACGGCACGACCGGTCGCGCCCATGACGGCGGATCCAGGTCGGACCGGCCGGCCGGACGACCAGGGGCGGCACGTCCGGCACGGGCGTTCAGAGATCGCGGATTGGCCGGTAGCGGACGGTGAGCTCGGCCAGCGGGTCTTCCTGCAGTGTCGCGCGCAGCCGGATCGGGGTGCCGCCCGGGTTGTCGTACAGTCGGATACCGTCGCCGAGCAGCACCGGTGCGACGTGCAGGTCGATCTCGTCGATGAGGCCGAGCTGGAGCAGCTGCCGGCCGATCGAGGCGGAGTGGACCTCGACGTTCTTCCCGTTGGCGGCCTTCACGGCGATGCGCAACGCCTCGGCGACGTCACAGGTGAGGAACGTGACGCCGGGCGACGGTGTGGCGTCCTCGGGGTGGTGGGTGAGGATGAAGACCGGTCCGTCCCAGTCACCGTAGGGCTTGGTGTCGCCGTACCTGTCGTAGCCGTCCCGACCGCCGAGCACGGCGCCGAGGGTTTCGATGTACGGCTCGATGAGCCCCGGAGTGTCGGAGAGACCGTCCAGCCAGTCCATCGAGTGGTCCGGTCCCGCGACAAAGCCGTCCAGGGACATGGAGAAATGCCAGAGCACCTTGCCGTCGGCGGTCTGTGGCGTGAAATCGTACATGCTGACCCCCAGCCTGGTTGCGGTTTGCAATCGGTGCACCATATGTCAAAGAGGGTCGGATCGCAATCAGTTCGGGGTGGTGGCGGAGTCGCCGGGCGCCACCTACGCAAGCTCGAAGAACATAACGGACATCGACTTCGATAGCCTTGCTCCCTGTTGGAGGCCCGTCCCGGGTCCACCGGTGACGGAACGGACCAGGAGGGATGCCTGATGCGACCCACTGACGACATCGAGCCGGCTGACCGGGCCGGCAGACGCGAGTGGATCGGGCTGGCGATGCTGGCCCTTCCCGCGCTGCTGCTGTCCGTCGACGCCAGCGTGCTGTTCCTGGCCCTCCCGCAACTGAGCACCGACCTGGGGGCCACCGGTGTCGAGCAGCTCTGGATCATCGACGTGTACGCCTTCCTGACCGCCGGGTTCCTGATCACCATGGGCGGCCTGGGCGACCGGATCGGGCGGCGCCGGATCCTGCTCGTGGGCGCGGCCGCCTTCGGGCTCATGTCCCTGCTCGCGGCGTACTCGACCACCCCCGAGATGCTGATCCTCGCGCGGGCCCTGATGGGTGTCGCGGGCGCCACCGTGATGCCGTCGGCGCTCGCCCTGATCAGCAACATGTTCCGCGACCCGCAGCAGATGGGCCTGGCCATCGCGGTCTTCATCGGCTGCTTCATGGGCGGCGCGGCGGTCGGCCCGGTGGTCGGCGGCGCCATGCTGACCAGCTTCTGGTGGGGCTCGATCTTCCTCATCAACGTGCCGGTGATGCTGGTGATCGTGCTGGCCGGGCCGGCGTTGCTGCCGGAGTACCGTGGCCCGGACGGCGGTAGGATCGACCTGGTCAGCGTGGTGTTGTCGCTCGGCGCGATCCTGCCGGTCATCTATGGCCTCAAGAAGCTGGCGCGCGACGGGTGGGCGGCCTCGCCCGCGCTGGTCCTGGCGGCCGGGCTGGTGATGGGCTTCCTGTTCGTGCAGCGGCAGAAGCGCCGGCGGGATCCTCTGCTCGACCTGAAGCTCTTCCGGCATCAGGCTTTCACCGGCGCCCTCATGATCATGATCATCGGCTCGGTGATGATGTCCGGCATGTCGCTGATCTTCACGCTCTTCCTCCAGTCGGTGCGCGGTCTGACGCCACTGGAGACCGGGCTCTGGAGCGTGGTCGCCGCGGCGGCGCTCGTCTCCGGCTCGATGACCGCGCCGATCCTGGCGCGGAGGATCCGCCCCGGCGTGGTCATCGCCATGAGCCTGGTCGGGTCGGTGGCCGGCTTCCTGCTGATGACGCAGGTACAGAAGACCGGCCCGCTGGCCCTGCCGATCGTCGCCATCGCGTTGGTGTCGCTGGGCGCCGGCGGTTTCGCGTCGATCTCCACTGGTCTCGTGGTCAGCTCGGTGCCCCCGGAGAAGGCCGGCTCGGCGTCGTCGGTCTCGTCGATGAGCGGCGAGCTGGGCGTCGCGTTGGGCATCGCGGTGATCGGAACCATCGGCACGAGCATCTACCGTGGCCTGCTGGATGTGCCGGCGGGCGTGCCGGAGAGCGTTGCGGAGACGGCCCGGGAGAACGTCACGGGCGCGGTCGCCGCGGTGGCCGACCTTCCAAGTGCCACCGGTGCGGCCCTGCTCGACGGCGCACGCGCTGCCTTCACCACGGCGCTGCAGAGCGTCGCGGGGATCTCCGCGGTGATCGCCACGATGCTGGCGGTCGTGGCTGTCACGGTGCTGCGCCGGTTCCCGCCCACGGGCGGGACGCCGGATGCCACGGGCGACGGCGCTCCCACGGCGGGGCCGGCGGTGACCCGGGAGGCGCCGGCCGAGATCTGACGCCACCGCGAACGGAGACGCCACCCCATCGGGGGGTGGCGTCTCCGTTGTGGAGGGCGGGGGGCGAGCCGGGGACGGTGCGGGTGGCCGTCAGTCGAACCGCACGGCGACGTGGTGCTCCAGAGCCATCCTGCGGATCGCGGTCAGCGCGACTTCGAGCAGGACGCTGCGCGCGGCTGCGGCCCCGCGGTTGGGCTTCTCGGGCGAGAGCAGGTCGAGTTCCCGGACGATGAGCCGCTCGGTCGCCTCGGCGTAGGCGGTGAAGAAGTCCGCCTCGCAGTCACAGCCCAGCTGCCGCAGGGTCGCCAGCACCTGCGCCAGGTGGCTGCTGACCGGCGAATCCGGATCGACCCGCCAGCCGTGCTCCTTGATCAGGCTCGCGACGTCCTCACGCGCGGCGCGCAACACGTCGGCGTTGTCCGGCCGCGTGTCCTCCTGGGGCACCTGCGTGCGGTTGACGACGTCGAAGAGCCCGGCGAGGGGAAGCGTCTCGTCCTCGATCGCGGTGAGCAGGGTTCGGACAGTGGTGAGGTCGAGCTGGCCGATGGTGGTGAGCGCGCGGATCAGTCGCAGTCGACGCAGGTGCGCCTCGCCGTAGACGGCCTGGTTGCGGCCGGTCGGCTCGCCGGGCGGGAGCAGGTGTTCACGCAGATAGAACTTGATCGTGGGAACCGGCACGCCGGCCTGCTTGCTCAGATCCGATATTCGCATGGAAACCCCCATATCCCGCGCGCATCTCTTCCTGGATCAGTTCGTCCCGCGAGCCCGGTGTGATTGTACTTTGGAATCGACGCCGACCGGAGCCGGATGACTTCCGGTCGCACTACGTAACTGTGACGGATCGTGAACTCGCCGGCCGGACGGTGCCCGGAGCCGATTATCACTGTCGTTTCTACCGTCGAGTAATAGCGGTTAATTGAGGTGGTTCCAATTCGCGGACGGCGTCGAGGGCGTGAAGTCCGGCGGTACGCGCCTCAGATCGCTGCCCAGCGTGGTGCGTTACGGGCACCGTGACGGTGCCTGGCAGAACCCCAGTGAGTCGCGTCGACAAGGGTCTCCCTCGTGCGGATGGATTGTGCGGGCATGGATATTGTCGAGGCAGCGTGTATCCGATGTCTTCTCAATCCGTGCGAGGTAGTGGAGTGGGCACGCTCCGTAGCGGGTCTGGTGCACTCGGCCCTGCGCCATCCAGGGCTGCGGCGCACGCCGCGGCCGGGTGGGGGCGGCCCGGGGGCCGGGTTGCCGGCGGACCCGCCGGGCGAGCCGACCGCAGGTCGGAGTGCTCGGGTCGGTGGTGAACCGGGGCCGCGCGGCGTCCAGGGCCTGCCGAGGGTGGTCCGGCGGCGGCGCGGCCGGCGCGTGAGGGTCGCGTCGGACGCCGGCGCGGCCGACGCCGTGGGTGGGTCCGTTCGCGGCGAGGACCGGCGGGCGCGGGCGGGCGGCAGCGGCTGACCGTTCTGTACCGATTTGTAATACCGGCGAGGCCTGGCCGGTCCAGGTGGCCGAAGTCGTTTCTGAGAAGAGTCGGCGCACTGGCTGCTAATGGTGTGAAACGTCCGCATTCGAGCGCTTCATGAATGAACACCGCATCAACGGGGTCGATTTAAGGTGCAAGCATTGGCGAGTATCGGTATCTAATCCCGCGGATGCGCTCTAGGCTGGGGATTCTGGCGGCAGCAGATAGTTTCAATATCCAGAACTACTTCATGTGTGCGCTGCGCACTCGGGTGGTAAGTGGAGGGTATTGATCGCTCACAAGGGGTCGGCTAGCCTGTCACCGGGGATCAAGGAGTTCCACATCGATCGATGCTACTGATGTCCCGAGAGCAATTCAGGCGACCATTTTTATGCCGTTTGTGCAGGCGGCCGTAAATTGTCGTCAGAATTGCGCCGCCACTCTAGATTCGTCAACTGCCATCAGGGGGAGACCATGCAGGACGTTGCCGAACGGGCCGTGCTACGGGCGATCGAAGCCATGCACGAGCGGCTGGGCGATGAGTTGACCGTCGACGACCTGGCTCGCGCCGCGATGTTCAGCAAGTTCCACTTCACGCGGATCTTCCAGCGGTTCACCGGCGTCTCGCCCGGCCGCTTCCTGTCGGCGTTGCGCCTGCAGAAGGCCAAGCAGCTGCTGGTCTCCACGTCGATGAACGTCGCGGACATCAGCGTGCGGGTCGGGTACAACAGCGTCGGCACGTTCAGCTCGCGCTTCAGCCGCAGCGTCGGCATGTCGCCGACGGTGTACCGCCGTCGCGCCGGCTACGCCGCCGCCATCCAGGCCGCCACCGACAGCGCGAGCCGCCGATCGAACGCCCGGCTGTCCTGCCGGCTGCGGCTGCCCGAGTCGGACGACGCGGTGATCTTCCTGGGCATGTTCGCCCACCGGATCCCAGAGGGCCGACCGGCGCGCTGCGCGGTGCTGGAGCAACCCGGCAGGGTCGTCTTCAACTCGGTGCCCGTCGGTACCTGGTATCTGCTCGCGCAGTCGGTGTCGCTGGACGGAGCCGGAACCGGGGCGGACATCGCCGACCGGCCCGTGTCGGTCGCGACCTACGGCCCCTTCACGGTGCGGGCCGACTCGATGATCATGGCGGACCTCGAACTGCGGCCGACCCGGGACCTGGACCCGCCGGTGCTGCTCGCCCTGCTCGACGCACGCAAGTACGCGATGGAGCGGATGGGCGAGGCGCAGGACGCCCAGCCGGAGTTCGAGCGCAGCGCCGCCTGACCGGCGTCACTCCGCCGATCGGACGCGGTCCGGCAGTCGGGACAGCGATCATCCGTTCCGCCACACCACGAGGGAGCGTCATGACCACGGTCGGAACCGACGTCCACGTCGCTCTCGACGGTGCGACGCTCGGCCTTCCCGATCTGCGCCGTATCGCCGAGGACCACGTGCCGGTCGCGCTCGCCCCCCGGGTGCTGGAGCGCGCGGCCGTGAGCCGGCAACAGGTCGAGCAGACCGTGCGGCAGCACCTCCCGGTGTACGGGGTGGCCACCGGCTACAGCGAGATGGTGCACCTGCTCACCGAAGCGGCCAGGGAGACCGAGCTGCGGACCGGCCTGGTACGCGGGCACAGCGCCGCCGTGGGACCGCTGCTCAGCGAGCCCGAGGCGCGGGCCGTGACCACCGCACGACTGAACGCCCTCGCCAAGGGGCCATCGGCGGTGCGGCCAGTGGTGCTCGAACGTCTCGCGCTCCACCTCAACGAGGGTCTGACGCCGGCCGTGCCGGAGACCGGGTTGCTGGGCGCCGGCGGGGACCGGGCCGCGCTGGCCCACCTGGTCGGCGCGCTGCTCGGGGAGGGGCACCTGCTGCGGGGCGGGGTGCGGACGCCGGCCGGGCCGGTGCTGCGCTCGCTGGGCATCGAGCCGCTGCGGCTGGACGTCAAAGAGGGCCTGGCGCTGCTCAACGGCACCTCGGCCATGACCGGCGTGGCCGCCCTGGTGGGCGAGCACGCGCTGGCGCAGGCACGGCACGCCGAGATCGCCGCGGCGCTGGTCGTCGAGGTGCTGCAGGGCTCGCCGAGCCCGTTCCAGGCGGCCGGCCACGAGGCCCGCCCGCACGCCGGCCAGATCGCCAGCGCCGCCAACATGCGCGCGCTGACCGGTGGCAGCCGACTGATCAGCGACCACGCGGACCGCCGTCGGCGGGTGGCTGCCAGGATGACGGGCGGCAACGGCGGCGGGGCCGTGTTCGGCGCCGACGTCGTGCTTCAGCAGGCGTACTCGTTGCCCTGCGTCCCGCAGGTGATCGGCGCGGTCCGGGACGCCCTCGGGCACGCCAGGCGCACGCTCGAGATCGAACTCAACGCGGCCGACGACAGTCCGCTGTTCCCACCGGACCGGGAGGCGCCCACCGGCCAGCCGGTCGCCTTCGTGATGGACTTCCTGGCCATCGCGCTCACCCGGCTCGGCGTGTCCTCCGCCCGGCGCAGCAGCCGGCTGCTCGACCGGCGGGTCGACGACGGCCTGCCGGAGATCCTGATCAAGGGCGGTCCCGGCGCGCGTCCCGGCGCCGCCGGCACGCGGTACCGGGCCACCGCGTTGGTCGCGGAGAACCGGACGATCGGTCCGGCCAGCACTGGCGATCCGCCCGGCGACGACGACGAGGACCCGGCCAGTACGGGGTTGGTCGCCGCCTGTAACTGCCGGCGGGTCCTGGGCAACAACTTCCTCATCCTCGCTCTGGAACTCCTCGCCGCCGCTCAGGCGGTGGACGTCTCCGGGTGCCTCGACCGCCTGAGCCCGGCTGCCCGGGTCACCTACGGCACCGTCCGGTCGCTGGTACCCACCCTCGCCGGCGACCGCTATCTGGCCGACGACGCTCAGTCGGTCGCCGACGAGTTGGCACGCGGCACGTTGCTCGACGCCCTCGATGACGCCGGCATCAACCTCCAGTAAGGAGAAGTTCCCATGACCATCACTTCGGAAGCTCAGCAGGCGCCCAGCGCGCTCTCGCTGCAGCAGCAGTTCCTCTGCCTGTTCGCCCAGGGCTTCGAGGCCGGGCCGTTCGGGCCGCACTACGTGGAGGTCGGCGGGTGGCGGATCCACGGAAGCGTCGACGGCCAGCTCCTGCGCCGGGCACTGGCCGACGTGGTGCAACGGCACGAGGCCCTGCGTACGGTGCTGCACCTGGAGAACGGCGGCGGCACCCAGAGCGTGCTGCCGGCCGGACCGCCCGAGCTGCGAGAGGTGGAGCTGGACGGCTCGCCCGGCGTGGACCGGGACCAGCGCGCCGAGGAGCTCATGATCGACATGGAGACCCGGCCGTTCCCGATCGACGAGGTTCCGTTGCTGCGGGCCGTGCTCGGTCGCTTCGACGAGCAGGACTCGGTGTTGGTGCTCTGCACCCACCACAGCGCCGCGGACGTCTGGTCGCTCCAGGTGATCCTGCGGGACCTGGCGGAGTGCTACGCGGCGCGCGTCGCCGGGGACGAGCCGCAGCTGCCCGAGGCGACCCAGTACCGCGACTACGTCTCCGCGCAGCAGGAGGAGGCCGCGGGCCCGACGGTGGCGGCCGCACGGACCTACTGGCGTGAGACGCTGCGCGGCGCCCGGATCCTGGTCGAGCCGACGCACCGCAACGAGCAGGCCCCGGCGACGAGTTACCACCGCTTCACCACCGACGCGCACCTCAGCACCGAGGTGTCCCGGCTGGCCAGGGAGACGCTCAGCTCGCCGTTCATGGTGCTGTTGGCCGCGTTCGCCGTCTTCGTTCACCGGCGCACCCAGGCGACCGACATCACGGTGCCCACGTTCGCCCCGGGTCGCCAGCGCGGCTTCCAGGCCACGGTCGGGTCGTTCTTCAACTTCCTTCCGCTCCGGGTGGACCTGCGCGACTGCCGCTCCTTCCGGGATGTCGTCACCCGCACCAGGACGGCCTGCGTCGGCGCCTTCAAGCACGAGCTGCCGCTGCTGCACGTGCTCGCCGAGGCGCCCGAGCTGATGGCCTCGGTGAGCCCCGACGCGGTGCCGTGCCTGTTCCAGGCCGTCCAGCCGCCGTACCTCATGCAGGGCAAGCGAATCGGCGACCTGGAGTACACGGCGATCTGGCGGCGGGTCAAGCCGCAGCCGGTCGGCTCCGAGACCCCGGACGGCATCATCTGGTCGATGCACCTGGGCAAGACCGAAGTGGTCGGTGGGCTCAGCTTCAGCCGCCACCTGTTCGATCGCGCCCAGATCGAAGAGCAGGTGGCCGGATATCTCGGTGTGATCGGCGAGATGGCGGCCGACCCGGACGCGGCGATCTGAGAGGTTGACCCATGACCGTCACCGCAAACGACGTGCAGGGCGTGGCCCTGTCATCCGAGTCCGACGTCACCCCGGCCGTGCTGATCGAGCGGGCCAGGGCGCTGGCGTCCACCCTGGTGGCCCGCCAGCGGGAGACCGAGGAGCGGACGTACTACGCCGAGGACACCCACCGGGCGTTCCGGGACGCGGGCCTCTACCGCATCACGGTGCCCAAGCGCTACGGCGGCTACGAGTTCGGCTTCGACACCTTCCTGCAGGTCGTGATGATCCTGACCCGGGCCTGCGCGTCGACCGGTTGGATGTACTGCCTGGGCGCGGCGCACTCGCTGTTCGTCGGCACCATGTTCGGGGAGAAGGCGCAGGCCGAGATCTTCAAGGGCGGTGACTTCATCGCACCGCTCGTCAACGCCCCGCACGGCACGGCCCGGCGCGCGGCGGACGGCGGCTGGATCCTGAACGGCGTCTGGAAGTACTGCTCCGGCGCGCCGTACGCGACCCACCTCATCGGCAACACGATGATCGTCGAGGACGGGCAGCCGCCGCGCCCGCTGCTGTTCATCGCGCCCCGCGACCAGTGGGAGATGCTCGACGACTGGGGCTGGCAGCTCGGCCTCAAGGGCAGCGGGTCGCACAGCATCCGGATCTCCGACGGGCGGATCCCCGGCCACTTCGGTCTGGAGCTGGACTTCAACGAGATCTCGGTTACCGGTGGCACCCCCGGGCGTGACCTGCACGAGCACCCGCAGTACGGCGGCGCGCCGGCCAGCTCGATGGCCCTGGAGGGTGCACACATCGCGGTCGGCATGTGTCAGGGCGCGCTCGACGCGTACACGGAGTTGATGTTCTCCCGTCCCACGATCCTGCCGCCGTTCCCACCCCGGGTGGAGGACCCGGACTTCCAGCTCTGGTACGGGCAGGCCAGCAGCATGATCGACGCGGCCGAGACGCTCGTGCTCGCCACGGCGCGGCGCTGGCACGAACTGTCCGAGCAGCCGCTCGGCGCGTTCACCGCCGAGGAGGACCTGCGGATCGCGTTGACCTGCCGAGAGGCCACGGCACTGGCCTGGCGGGCCGTCGACGAGATCATCCAGCCGACCGGCGGCAGCACGTCCGTACGGGAGGGGGAGCGCCTCGAACGGGTCTGGCGGGACCTCTCCACCGGTCGCACGCACGTCAGTTCCGCCGTGCTGCTCACCACAATGGCCAACCGCGCGTACACGCAGATGCGGCTGCAGCGCGAGCGCGGGTGACGGTGATCGCGGCGCTGGGGCCAGGCCGGCGTCGCCGGCCGCGGACACCGTCCGCCGGCTGACGGCGACCGGCCGGGGCGCACCGGGTCGGTGACACGGATTCGTGTCATCGCCCGGTGCGCCCCCGTTTCCCCGGTCGGACGGCGCGGCCCAGCCGTGGTGTGCGTCTCAGGGGGTGCCCCTTGCCGAGAGCCGGCGCACCGGCCGGAAAAGGCGCCGGCCGCTGCCTTCCAGTCAGGAAGGCAGCGGCCGGTTCGGGCCGACCGTGACGGTCGGTCAGGCGCCGAGCCGGAGCCGCTCCGGCTCCGACTGCAGCAGCACCTGCGGGGCCTGGCCGTCATTGGCGGCGCCCGCATCCACGCGACGCGCGTACTCGTCGAGCAGTTGCTGGGCCTGGTCGTTGGCCTGGCTGAATCGCGCGACCAGGTCCGCGCCGCCGACCAGTACGTCGTGCATGGCCTGCACGGCCGCGCTCTGGATGGGCAGGAAGTTGCCCAGCACCGCCCCGCGCGTGGCGGGGGAGTCGAGACTGCTGCGGAGCTGGTCGACGGCGGCCCGCTCGTGTGGGTTCCGGTCGTACCAGCCCTCGCTGGCGAGCAGGGCGATCGACGCCTCGGTGGAGGGGATGAACGCCCGCCCGTGGTCGTAGACGGCCCGGGCGTTGCGCGGGTTGTTCAGGAACTGCATGAGGGCCAGCGCGCCGTCCCGGGTCCGTTCGTCCAGCCCGTCGCGCAGCCACAGCGACTCACCGGCGATCACGCTCCCCGCGTAGCCGGCCCCGTCGTTGTACGGCATCGGGCTCGCCTGCACGTGGAAGCCGGCCCTCCGGGCCGCCCGCACGATGGGACCGGCCTCGACCGAGGTGCTGACCAGCATCGCCGTGTCCCCGGCGGCGAACGTCTCCATGCAGCCCCACCAGTCCGACGACTTGCCGGTGTAGAGGTAGTGGCCGGCCCGGTGCAGGTCCCGCCACCAGGTCGCGTAGGCCAGCATCTCCGGGGACGTGTAGTGCATCTTCTCGCTGCGGCCCGACCGCCCGTTGTCGTGGTCGGCGATCAGCCCGCCCTGCTGGGCCACGGACTGCTGGAACAGCCAACCGAAATTGGGCCAGGTGATCCCGCCGCGGCGGGCGCCGACGCGGCCGGCCACGGCGGCGCACGCGGCCTCCACCTCCGACCAGGTGGCCGGCGGCTCGGTGATCCCGGCGGCGCGCAGCGCGTCCATGTTGGAGAACAGCAGCAGGGTGGACGTGTTGCGTGGCATCGACCGCAGCTCACCGCCGAACGTGTGGTACGCCCGCATGTTGGCCACAATGTCGTCGAGGACCACGGGCTCGCCGAGGATCTCGTCCCGCCCGCCCACCGCCTCGGTCACCGAGGTGAAGAACGGCCGGCCCTCCGGGTCGCGGAGGTCCTGGACCTCCCGGAGATACGTGTACTGGTACGAGGCGATGTGCGGCGCCGTGCCCTCGCGTGCGGCCCGGGCCATCTCCCGGGGGAAGGCGCCAACGTTGACGGCCTCCACGACGGCCCGGTACTGCGGGTGCCTGCGGTTGAACTCCTCCGTCTGTCTCCGGATCGGGTCGACGAGCTGTTGCCACATCGGCCAGCGGTTCAGCCAGAGCTTGATCGTGATCTTGTCGGCTGATTCATGCATCAGTCCTGCCACCTCAGGTCGGCGCCGGGGATATTCATAGGGTTCTCATGCTCTGCGCCGTCGGCAGCCTGTCGCATCTCCTCGCTTGCCCCGGGTCGTCCGCAGGCGGGCACGCGGGAAGAGGACCCTCCCCGGCACGGCGGGCCAGACTTCAGATCCGGAGGCCGGACCTGAAGTGGAGGAGTCCGCCATGACCGCACCCGTTCTCGCGCCCGGCGCGCCGGTGCACCTGCTCGTCAGGCGCCGCGCCGAGGCCGCGCCGGAAGCCACCGCCGTCTCCTGGGGAGACGCCGCCGTCTCCGCGCGCGACCTCGACCGGCACGCCGCACGGATCGCCGCCGCGCTGGCCGGCTTCTCCGGCCGCCCGATCGCCGTACGGGTGCCCGCCGGACCGGACCGGTACGCGGCGCTGCTCGGGGTGCTGCGCGCCGGCGCCGTCCTGCTGTGGTCCGGCACCGGGGCGGCCGGCGAGCGCGGTCGCGCCATCCTCGACGCGGTGCGCCCGGCCGCCGTGCTGACCGGCGGCGCCGGTGACGAGCTGAGCGACTGGCACGCCGGGCGCACCGGCGTTCCGCAGATCGATGTGACAGCCCTGCCCGACGCGACCGGGACCGAGCCGTCCGTTCCGCCCGACGCGTGGGCCTACCTCGCGCACACCTCGGGCTCGACCGGCCGGCCCAAGGGCGTGCCCCAGACGCATGCCGCACTGGCACAGTTCAGTACCTGGTTCGCCAGCGAGTTCGGGCTGGCGCCCGGCGTACGGGTGGCGCAGTGGGTGGCCCCGGACCACGACCCCGCGCTGTGCGAGACGTTCGCGACGCTGGTGGCCGGCGCGGTCCTCTGCCCGGTGCCCGACCCGGTCCGGGCCCATCCCGGCCGCCTGCTCGCCTGGCTGGCGGCGGAGCGGATCGACGTCCTGCAGACCGTGCCCAGCTTCGCCCGGCAGTTGCTGACCGAGAGCACCGAACGGTCCCGGGTGCCCCTGCTCCTGCGCCGCCTGCTGCTCATGGGCGAGGCCGTGCCCGAGAGCCTGGTCCAGGGGCTCCAGGCCGCGGCGCCCGGGATGGACCTGGCCAACATCTACGGCCCGACCGAGACGGTTGCCGCGACCTGGCACCGGATTCCGCGCGGGTTCCGGGGCACCGTACCCATCGGGCGGCCGATTCCCGGCCGGGACGTGCTGGTCCTCGACGAACGCGACCGCGACTGCCCGCCCGGCGTGGTGGGCGAGATCGTGGTCGGCAGCCCGTACGTGACGCCGGGCTATCTCGGCGACGACCCCGGTGGGCCGGCCTTCCGCGCCGTGCCCGGCCGTGGTCCCGGGCCCTGGTACCGGACCGGCGACCTGGGCCTGCGCCGCGATGACGGGCTGCTGGAGTTCCGGGGCCGCCGCGACCAGCAGGTGAAGATCCAGGGGCATCGGCTGGAACTGGCCGAGATCGAGTCGATGCTGATCGAGCACGGCTCCATCGCCGAGTGCGCCGTGCTCGCCGTGACCGGCCCCGACGGCATCGTCACCAAGCTGGCCGCGTACGTGGTGCCGCGTGGGGAGCCGAGCCCGGCGCAGTGGCGCGCACACATGCGGCAGCGCTTCGGTGACGTGATGCTCCCGATGATCTTCCGGGTCGTGCCGGACGCGCTGCCCCGTAACGAGACGGGCAAGGTCGACCGCCGCCGGCTGACCGGACCGGACCAGCCGCCGGCGCCGGCCGACGGACGAGACAGCAGCTCAGGAGATGCGTCGCGGTGACCTGAGCGGCCAGAGTCACACATAACGGCGTTCGGACTCGAGGAGAATCAATGGACACAGTCACCACGCTGCCACGAGCGGAGCTGCTGCGGCGCGCGGCCGAGCTCGGCCCGCTGCTGCGCAACAACGCGCAGGCGTCGGAGGAGCAGCGGCGGCTCAGCATCGAGACGCTCGAAGCGTTGGGCGGCTCCGGCCTGCTGCGTATGCGGGTCCCGCGGAGCTACGGCGGCTACGAGTCCGACATGCGGACCGTCGCCGAGGTGCTGGCCGAACTCGCACGCGGCGACGGCTCCGCGGCCTGGACCGCGTCCGTCTGGCTGATCAGCAGCTGGATGGTCGGCCTGTTCCCCGATTCGGTGCGCGAGGAGGTGTTCGCCGATCCGGACGTGCGGATCAGCGGCATCCTCAGCCCGACCGCCATGGCAACGCCGGTCGACGGTGGCTACCGGGTCAACGGCAAGTGGTCGTTCAACACGGGCTGCCTGCAGAGCGACTGGAACGTCAACGCCGCTGTCCGGCCCACCCCGGACGGCCAGTTCGAGCCCGTCATGGTCCTCGTCCCGATGAGTGACCTGCAGGTCATCGACGACTGGCACACCACCGGCATGCGCGGTTCGGGCAGCGTCTCCACGGTGGCGGACAACGTCTTCGTGCCCGAGGACCGGGTGCTGCCGATGGGTCCGGTGATCGGCGGGGCGCACCCGCTGCAGCAGGACCCCTCGGCGCCCATGTGGCGGGCGCCGTTCATGCCGATCGCCTGCATGACGGTGGGCGCAGTCGCCTACGGGCTGGCGCAGGCGGCACGGGACGCGTTCCTCACCCGGTTGCCGGGCCGCAAGATCACCTACACCGACTACGACGAGCAGAGCGCCGCGCCGCTGACCCACCTCCAGGTGGCCGGCGCGACGCTCCGGGTGGACGAGGCCGGCTTCCACATCCTGCGGACCGCCGACCGGATCGACGCGAAGGCGGCCACCGGCGAACCGTGGACGATCGAGGAGCGAGTCCTCGCCCGGCTCGACCTGGGCGCCGCGTGCCTGCGCGCCAAGGAGGCCGTCGACCTGCTGGCCGGTGCGAGCGGCGGCAGCTCGCTCCAGCTCGACGTGCCGATCCAGCGCATCGAGCGCGACATCAAGGCGCTGAACCTGCACGCGATCATGCACCCCGACACCAACTTCGAACTGTACGGGCGGGTGGCCTGCGGGCTCGCCCCCAACACCCAGTACCTCTGATCTCCTGCCAGGAGGAGCGACATGACCACTCAGCAGCAGCCGGCCACCGCGGACGTCACCGAACGGGTCGCGGCCATCTGGACGGATGTCCTGGGCGATCGGTCCGGCACGTTCTTCGAGCTCAACGGGCAGTCCATCGCCGCCGTGCAGATCGCCGCGGCGGTCGAGGAGCAGCTCGGGGTCACTCTCGACATCGGTGACCTGTTCGAGGACCCGGATCTGGAGACCCTGACCCGTAACATCCTGGCCCGCGTCGAGGGGTGACTGGAATGGCCGACCTGACCCATGTCACCCCGGCCGCTCCGCTGGACGACGTCGTGGCGGTCCTGGAACGCGACGGGGCGGTGATCGTCGAAGACTTCGTCGACGGCGAGACCCTCGCCGGGCTCCGGGCGGACCTCGAGTCCGGCCTCGACGCGGCCGGCTACAGCGAGAGTGGTTACGACGGGCAGAAGACCAAGCGGCTGTCCAGCCTGTTCCACTGGTCGCCGCGTCACATGTCCACGGTGGTCACCCAGCCGCAGTTTCTCGGTGCGGCCCGGCGCCTGCTGCAACAGCCCACGCACATGTGGATCGGCAAGGTCCGGATGGAGGTGACGCCGAACATCCAGGTCAGCTTCACCCAGGCGATCCGCATCGATCCGGGGCAGGGCCGGCAGCCGTTGCACCGCGACGACGCGATGCATCTGTGGCGGCATCCGGGCCCGCCGTGCCGGCTGCAGCTGATGCTGGCCATGACCGACTTCACCGCGGCGAACGGCGCGACCCTGGTCATCCCCGGCAGTCACCACTGGGACGACGAGCGGGCCCCGACGTACGCCGAGACGGTCCCGGCCGTCATGCCCGCCGGTTCCGCGCTGCTCTGGCCGGGCGGCGTCTACCACGGCGGCGGCGCCAACACCACTGACTCCTCGCGGATGAGCCTCTCCGTCGCGCTCGACCTGGGCAACCTGCGGCAGGAGGAGAACCAGTACCTCGCGGTCCCGCGGGAGACCGTGCAGACCCTGCCGGAGGAGGTGCAGCGGCTGCTCGGCTGGGACCGCTGCCCGCCGGGTCTCGGCCAGGTCGCGACCCAGGACCCGCACCTGCTGCTGGGGCGGACGCTGGAGGAGCTCACGGCCCGGCCGCGTGGTGCGAATCCGTTGATGTAGGGCCGGACGGGTCCCACCCGAACCGGTGGCGTACCGGACATGAGCCGGTCCGTGGCGTCACCGGACGCAGCCGGTGCGCTCTGCGAGAGCAGGCGCACCGGCTGCGGCGTGTGAGCCCGCGGATCCCGCCGGGCGCGGCCCCGCCCGACGGGTCGGACGGGGCCGCTCGCGGGGCTCGGCTCACCGGCCCGCCGGCGTACCCGTCACGCTCTCGCACGCGGTGCGTTCCCGCTCGGCGGCGTACGCGGCGTCGAGGCGTTCGAAGGCGCCCGGGCCGCGCCGCTGCTTCGGTGGCGCGCCCAGGTGGCGTACCCGGAGCTCGTCCATGAGTTCGTCGAGGAACGCCGGGCCCGCGTCGCGCATGAACTGCTGTCGGCTGCGGAGCGCGTCGTCGCCGGGGCGCCAGTCGAGGCCCCAGTCGCCGAGGGCGTAGAGGATCGGCAGGGTCTGGATGCCGCTCTCGGTGAGGCTGTAGAGAGCGCGCTGCCCCCGCGCCGCGGTGCCGCGGGTGAGGATCCCCGCCTCGACCAGCCGCACCAGGCGGTCGGCGAGGATGTTCGACGCGATGCCCTCGACCGATCCGGTGAGCAGCCCTCGGAAGTAACGTCGGTCGCCGAAGATGATGTCGCGAAGCACGAGCACCGACCACCGGTCTCCGAGCAGCTCGACGGCGGCGTTGATCGGACACCCGGATCGTTGTTCCACGCTTCCTCCTTGACAGGTGTGTCGCTCTACATATAGTGGTTGCGGAACGCAATCGCTACCGGGAAGAGACGATATGGGCCGCTTCGTGTACTGGATGAACGTGTCCCTCGACCTGCGGATCGAGCAGGTGCCGGGTGACAACGGCGCCGGCGAGTGGCTGCGTATCGACGAGGAGCTGCACCGGGAGTTCAACGCGCGGGCGCGCGCCCTCTCGATCATGGTCCAGGGTCGCATCATGTACGAGATCATGGAGGAGTACTGGCCGCGCGCGCGGGGGGACGAGTCGCTGCCGGACTTCCTGCGGGAGTACGGCGAGATCTGGACCGCCGCGCCGAAGGTGCTGGTCTCCCGCACCCGCCGCCACGCCGACCACGGCACCCGGATCATCGGCGGTGACGACGCGATCGAGCAGCTCGCCGACCTCCGCGCCACCACCGCCGGCAGTCTCGGGGTGGGCGGCGCGACGCTGGCCACCCAGCTGCTGCGGGCGAGGCTGCTCGACGAGTTGCTGCTCTTCACCCACCCGGCGATCCTCGGCTACGGCCGGCCGCTCTTCGACGACTACGACATGCCCGTCGACCTCGACCTGATCGAGCAGCAGTCGTTCAAGCAGGGCGTCACGATGCATCGCTACGCCGTCTGCGACGCGAGCGAGACGAGTCCGTGACAGGGCTGCGCCGAGCCCGCCGGTCGATCAACCGCACGTTCCATCCGGCTGAACCATTCTCGTGGCGAGATCGAGGTCGGCGGCGCGGGTGAGCTGATCCCGGGTCCGGGCGTCGCTGAGAAGCGGCCCGTCGAACTCCCGGGAACCCGAACGGACAGCCGCCAGCACCCGGTCCAGGAACAGGAGCATGCTGTCGGCGGGCGGGAGCCGGTGCGACTCGGACGTGCCCCCGGCGTCCACCCGCACGGTGGGGGCGAGGTCGGGCGGCGCCGAGAACGGGCGCTCGAAGTCCACACCCACGTCGGGGCCCAGCAGGTGAAGGGCGTTACGGTAGCCCGTCGTGAAACCGAACTGGCCGACGACCGTGCGGTCGCCCGGATAACCGGCCAGCACGCTGTAGGCGAGTTCCAGGCCGTCGGGAGCACGGTCGCCGACGATGACCTGGAGGCGGTCCGGCTCGGCGTCCCACAGGACCCGACCCAGGGACGCGAGGTAGGGCCCGGTGTCCAGAAGGGCTCCGCCACCCCGCGAACGGTCATGGCGGAAGTCGGTGGCGGGCACCGGCGGGGTGAAGACCGCGACGGCCTTGGTAAACGTCGCGTCCAGCGCGCCGGCCCAGGCGAACATCGGATGGTACGAGTAGCAGGTCGCCTCGGCCAGGACCAGCGACGACTGCCGGGCCAGTGCGACGGCCGTCCTCGCCTCGGTCAGGGTCGGGAACGCGGGCTTGTCGACCACCACATGGTGTCCCGAGCGCAACGCCCACGCGACGGCCTCGGCGTGCTCGCCGTTGGTCAGGGAGACGTAGACCAGGCCGGGCCTGCGGCCGGTCAGGTTTCGCCAGTCCGTGCCGTCCCGGCGGCTCGCCACGGTGATCGAGTCGAAGGGAAGCGCCGCAGCGGCGGGCAGGACCCGCCGCTGCGCGAAGCGCGACCGGCCGATCAGGAGGAAGTCCACGCGACTCCTAGAGAAGGCAGGCCATCAGGCTGCGGGCCTCGACGTTGACGTAGTAGCCCGCCGACACCAGGCGGTCGAGCAGGCCCAGTGTCATCCAGCGGTGGGTGGGCGGCACGTCCACCTCCTGGCCGGGCCGCAGTTCGATGACCACGTGGCGGGTGTCGGCCCGCAGGAAGCGGCCGCCGTCCTCCGACTGCACCGAGCTGTGCCGGATCTGTGACGCCGGGGCGGAGAGATGCTCCACCAGCGGGGGGAGATCGGACGGGGTGCGGTAGTAGCCGGGGGCCAGCTGGATGCTGGCGGCCAGCTCCAGCCGGTCCGTCAGGCCGGGCTGCACCAACGCCTGGACCAGGAACTCGAGCGCGCCGTCCCGGCGCCGGCAGAGGAACGCGACCAGGTTGCCGGGCACCGGCTCCAGCATCGGCTGGGTCCAGCTGGTGACCTCACGGCTGGTCGCGGTGATCTTGAGGCCGACGACGCGGAAGTAGCCGCCGTCGCGGTGCCGGATGCCCTCGTCGTCGGCGATCCAGCCGTCCAGGTCGGAGAGGGCGGTGCGGCGGATGTCGAGCGTGTAGAGCTCCTTCTGGTCGATCAGCCAGCTCATGGCGTCGGCCAGGTCGGCGTCCGAGCGGCTGCGGCGGTGCGAGGCGACCACGGCCGCGTGGAAGTCGTTCTCGGGGTCCGGCCCGTTGCCGGCGTAGGAGATGCAGGCCAGCACCGTGCGGGCGTTCATGTTCACGTGGCCCGCGGCCAGTTGTTCCCGAAGTTGCCCGAGGGTGAGCCAGGCGAAGTCGTCGAGGCGCGGCACGTCCACGTCCGCCGGAATCTCGACGATCATGTTGCGGTTCCGCTTGTGCAGGTACCACGACGCGTGTTCGGAGAGCAGCCGGTCGACCAGCACCCGGCCGCGCGAGGGGCGCAGGAAGTGTTCCAGGTACGGGGTGGGCCGCCCACCGTGCACGCGCTGGTAGTTGCTCTGCGTGGCCTGCACGGTCGCGGCGTACTGCACCAGGCTGCTGTTGCCGGGCTCCATCTTGACCTGCATGAGGAAGTGCGGCACGCCGTGGAACCGCTTGACCAGGATGCCCAGGATGCCGATGTCGGGCTGCACGATGATCGGCTGGTGCCAGGCGGGCACGGGACCGAAGTTGGTGCGGACCGCCAGGCCCTCCACGCTGAAGAAGCGACCCGATGTGTGCGCCAGCCGGTCCGTCAGCCGCCATTCGGGCAGCGCCGAGAGCGGCACCTCCGTCACGTCGTACGTGGCGGAGGCGGACCGTTGCTTGAGGAACAGGTCGGCGTCGACCGGCCCGTCGGTGACGAGCGCCGAGGCGAGGAACCCGGGTTGCATCAGACCGGCCCGGACAGCGACGGCAGCGGGAAGACGAGCTTTCCGCCGGCGGCGACGAACTCGTGCTCCCGTTCGAGGAAGCCCTCCCGGTGCACCCAGGGCAGCACGAACAACTGGTCGGGGCGGCGGGCCTTGGCCTCCTCCTCGGAGACGATCGGGATTCCGGTGCCGGGGGTGACCGAGCCGTGCTTCTCCTCGCTGACCTCGCCGATGCACGGCAGGTCGTCCGTGGTCAGACCGCAGTACTGGAGGATCACGTTGCCCTTGGTCGACGCGCCGTACCCGAAGGTGCGCAGGCCGGCCCGGCGCGAGCGGTCGAAGAACGCGCGTACCTGGTCGCGGTGCTCGGCGACGCGGCGGGCGAACGTCTCGTACGGCTGGTCGGTGTCGAGCCGCAGCGCCGCCTCACGCTGCCGTACGCGCTCGATGCCGGCGTGGTCGATCCGGTGCTTCGACGGGTCCTTGACCAGGGTGACGCAGAGGCTGCCGCCGTTCACGTCGGTGATCTCGGCGGTGGTCAGGGTGAGCCCGGCCCGTGCCGCCATCCACTCGATCTGGCGCAGCTGGTAGTACTCCAGGTGCTCGTGGCAGATCGCGTCGTAAGCGGGGATCTCCAGCAGCGGCAGCGCGTAGCTCATCTCGATCATCCACACGCCGTCGTCGGCCAGGATGTCGCGCACCTCGGTCATGAAGCCCAGCGGGTCGGGCAGGTCGTAGAACATCGCGATCGCGGTGACGATCTTCGCCTTCCGGTCGCCGTACCGCTCGGTGAAGGCCGCACCGCTGAAGAAGTCGGCGATGAGGTCTACGTCGTCGGGGTAGAACTCGCGCCACTTCTCGCCGGTCGGGTCGACGCCGACTCGGGTGGTCCCCGCCGGGTAGGCCTTGAGCAGCGTCGCGTCGTTGCTGCCGATGTCCAGCACCAGATCCCCGGAATTCAGATCCACCGTGCCGGTGAGCTGCTTCACCTTGCGGTGCAGGTGGTTGATCATGAACGGCCGGATGCTCGAACGATAGCCGTAGTGCGCGCCGTACATGAGCGACAGGTCGGCCGTGTGCCGCAGTTGCACCAGCCCGCACCCGTCCGGGCTGCACCGCACGAGCTGCAGCGGCGCCACCGGCACGTCCTCGCCCGGCCGGGGGAAGATCCCGGTCAGTGCCTGGCTGCCGAGGTCGAGCACCGGGAGCAGGCTGCGGTTGCCGCAGATCCGACACTGGGTGCACTCGACGACGGCGATGTCTCCGCGGATGGTCACTACGCCTCCAAGTGGGTCCGATCGGGACGGGTGCGGCCCGGGACGCTCCGGGGTCAGTCTTCGCGTTCTGCCTGATCCCGGGCATCTCCTGGATTGCGTGCACGGCCGCGCCGCCGCCCGCCGGCGGGCAGCGCACCGTGGAAGACGCCCGCGGCGGTGGTGGCTGGCGACGATGGGAGCGACCTGCACCGATCTGTCTTCAGAGGAGGTAGACGTGGACGATGGTTCCCCGTTTGTCATCGATCCCGCTGGTACCGACATCCACGGCGAGGCGGCGCGGCTGCGGGCCCGTGGTCCGGTGGTCCGGGTGCTGCTGCCCGGCGGGGTGGCGGCCTGGTCGGTGACCGGCTACCACGCTGCCCGGCAGGTGCTGGCGGACGAGCGGTTCGCCAAGAACGCCCGCCAGCACTGGCCGGCCTACATCGACGGCAGCCTCGACCCGAACTTCCCGCTGATGGCCTGGGCCCGGATGGACAACATGTCGACCGCGGACGGTGAGCAGCACGCCCGCCAACGGCGGCTCGTCGCCGGCGCGTTCAGCCCGCAGCGCATCGCGGCGCTGCGGCCACGGGTGGAGCGGGTCATCGAGGAGGCGCTGGACCACCTGGCCGCGCACGCAGCCGAGCGGCGGGGTGAACCGGTCGACCTCAAGGAGCGTTACGCGCACCGGGTCGCCTCACGGGTGATCGGCGAACTGCTCGGCGTGCCCGACGGTGACCCGGACGGCATCCTGGACCGCGCCGGCTACATCGAGTCGACTCCGCAGAAGGCGGCTGAGGAGTTCGCCCGCCTGCGGAGCAAGATCGAGGATCTGGTCGCGGTGAAGCGCCAGCAGCCGGGGGAGGATCTGATCAGCGATCTGGTCGCGGCACAGCCGGGCGGATGCCCGGTGACCGGCACCGGCGCCGGATCGGATGCCGAGGTGGTCGGCCTGGCGCAGTTGATGCTCAACACGGGCACCGAGCCGGCCCGGAACCTCATCACGAACACGGTGGCGGCGCTGCTCACCCGGCCCAGCCAGCTGGCCCTGGCCCTGCAGGGCCGGGTGGGCTGGGACGACGTGGTGGAGGAGACGCTGCGCGCCGACGCACCGGTCGCGCACCTGCCGTTCCGCTTCGCGACCGAGGACGTCACGGTCGCCGGCGTGACCATCGCCAAGGGTGACCCGGTGCTGGTCGGTTACGTCGCGACCGGCCGGGATCCGGAGCTGCACGGCAGCGCCGCGGGGGAGTACGACGTCGAACGCGCGGACAAGCGGCACCTGGCGTTCGGGCACGGCGTGCACCGGTGCGTCGGCCCGGCCCTTTCCCGGATGGAGGGGCGCATCGCCGTGCAGGCGCTGTTCACCCGTTTTCCCGGGCTGCGGCTCGCGGTCGAGCCGAAGGAACTGGCCGGACAGGGCACGTTCGTCATGAACGGCCGGCTCGCCCTGCCAGTCCACCTCTGAACGCCGGCACGGCGGCGGGCCCGCGGCCCGCCGCCGTTCATCTCTCGGCCAGGACGGCGTCGACGACGCTCTCCAGCCCTCGTTCCAGCCCGATGTCGGACGCCCAACCGGTGGCCGCCGCGAAGGCCGCCGGATCGACGCGGGCGTCGTCGAAGTCACCGGCGTCCGCCCACTCCGGAGCGGGCACCGAGACGACCGACACGGCCGGCGTACCGGTGCGTGCCGCCACCCGCCGGGCCAGGCGACGGAGCACGTCGCCGAGTGGCGAATTCGTCCCGGTGCCGATGGTCCAGCATCCACCGCTCAGCAGGTCGGCGTGGTCGAGCGCCGCGACGAAGGCCAGCCCCACGTCGGTGACGTGCAACAGATCCCGGCGGACCGAGCCGTCGTGCCACATGGTGATCGGCTCGCCCGCGACCGCCTTGCGCGCCAGGGCCGCGATGACGCCGCGTCCGGCCGAGCCGGACAGGGGACTTTGCCCGTAGACGGTGGGCAACCGGAGCGTGATGCCACGAATCCAGCCTCTCTCGGTCGACTCACGCAGGCATGCCTCGGCGGCGGCCTTGTGCCGTACGTACTCGTTGGCGCGGTGCGCGGAGTTCAGCTGAGTCGTGCTGGCCAGGATGAAGATGGGAGGCGGGGCGAGCGGGGTCCGGAGGGCATCGGCGACGGTGTCGACGAGATCGGCGCCCAGCCGCTCGGAGGAGCTGCCCGGCACCCGCCAGGCGGCCTGCCCGCCGATCTGGGCCGCCACATGGATGACGGCGTCGGCGCCGGCGACCGCCTCGCGCACCTCGTCCGCCCGGGTCAGATCCGCGGCGTGGAACTCGACGTGGGTCGCGGACGGCGGCAACGGGAGCCGCTGCTCGTGGATGACGAGGCGCAGCCGCGCCGAGCGGGACGCGAGCGCCGCGGAGACCGCGGCGCCCACGAACCCGGCCGCACCGAGCACGACGGCAAGAGGCCGATCGGCAGGTCGATCAGCCGGCACGGCAAGCGCTCCTACCGGCGCTTCCGGTACACGGCCTGCCACAAATAGCTCCACGGCAGGGCCCTTCCGTCGCTGACGCACTCCCAGTCGTCTCCCGGCCGGTAGCCCTCCAGGAAACCGGGCACCGCAGCCTCGACGGCCTGGCTGTCGTGGATGTCGACCAACTGCCGGAGCGGTCCGTTCTCCAGCGCCAGCCGTACCGCCTCCTCACTCGGGGCGGTGCCATCCAGGCTCTCGTCCAGGAACTTTCCCACCGGGTTCTTCACGTAGAACGCCGCGCACGTGCGGTCGATCAGGTCGAGGTAGGCGCGTGCGGTGCCGGGGCTCATCTCGGTCATCGAGTGGATGTTGATGCACAGGTCGAAGCGCTGGCCGTCGAGGGCGTCTTCCACCTCGTCGACCTGGACGAACTGGATCCGGTTGAACTGTTTCTCGCCGAGGGCCCCGCGCAGGTAGGCCTGGCTCAGCCGCAGGGTGTTGCGCAGGTCGACGATGCGGTACGTGGCCACGTCGTGATTGGACATGATCATGTGGCAGGTGCGCCCGTAGCCGGCGCCGATCTCCAGTACGTCGGCGCCGTCGAGACTGACGTCGCGTTCGATGGCGCCGAGCTCGAAGGTCGACTGCAGGTCGTCCAGGGACAGGTGTTCGCCCCGGCACCGGACCGAGATCGGGTCGCCGAGCGCCCGGTTGGGTGTCCGCGCGATCCGCTCCCGGTCCTCGTCGCCCAGCTCCATGCCCAGGTGGTAGATCAGCGCCTTCAGGTACCGCACGCCGTTCGCCGACGGGTCCCACAGGGCCAGTTTGAAGTTCCTCGGATCGGACTTGAGGTTCGTCAGATCGACGGCCGCCTCCTCGGTGATCCAACGGTCCTGGATCCGTTCCCATTGCCGGCTGGCTCGGTACTGCTGCCCCATGTGCCCCGCCTCGGTATGTGGTGCCGGGCCGCCGACCGCCCCGACGTGTCAATGCTGCCCGCCGCGAACCGGCACGTCATCTCCCACGGTGCTGCGGCCCGCGGGAGGGAGGTCCGCTCGGCTCCGGCCCGTGGTCGCCGTCGCGCTCCGGCTCCGGCGGGCCGGCGTCTTCCGCCGTGCGACACCGCCCGTGCCGCGAGGGCGGTGGGCAACCAGGAAGGTGCCGCGGCCCACCGCCCGGTGATGAGAATCGATGCGCAAAGGCCGTCACACCCTTCGGGAGCGCACATGACCATGGTCGGAAGCGATGTTCGCGTCGAGTTCGACGGCGAGACGCTCGGCGTACCGGACGTCCGCCGGGTCGCCGAGGACCACGCGCCGGTGGGGCTCGGCCCCGAGGTCCTGCGGCGCGCGGCGCAGAGCCGCGAACAGTTCGAGGAGACCGTCCGGCAGAACATCCCGGTGTACGGGGTGACCACCGGTTACGGCGAGATGATCTACATGCTGGTGGACACCGAGAAGGAGACCGAGCTCCAGACCAACCTGGTCCGTAGCCACAGCGCCGGCGTCGGCCCGCTGTTCGCCGAGGCGGAGGCGCGCGCCATTGTCGCCGCCCGGCTGAACGCGCTGGCGAAGGGGCACTCCGCGGTCCGTCCCGAGGTGCTCGAGCGCCTCGCGCTCTACCTCAACGAGGGCCTCACCCCTGCCGTGCCGGAGATCGGCTCGCTGGGGGCGAGCGGTGACCTGGCCCCGCTGGCACACATCGCCAGCACGCTGATCGGCGAGGGCTACCTGCTGCGCGACGGCGTCAAGACGCCGACCGGGCCGGTGCTGCGCTCACTCGGCATCGAGCCGCTGCGGCTGCGCTTCAAGGAGGGCCTCGCCCTGATCAACGGCACCTCGGCGATGACCGGTGTCGGCGCCCTGCTGGCCGAGTACGCGCTGGCCCAGGCCCGGCACGCCGAGATCGCCGCCGCGCTGGTCATCGAGACGTTGCAGGGTTCGATGAGCCCGTTCCAGCCGGAGGGCCACGACATCGCCCGGCCGCACGCCGGGCAGATCGCGAGCGCCGCCAACATGCGCGCGCTGATGGCCGGCAGCCAGCTCACCGTCGAGCACGCCGAGCTGCGCAAGCAGGTGGCCGCCAGCAAGGAGAACGGCAACGGCAACGGCGGCAACGTCTACCGCTCCGACGTCTACCTCCAGAAGGCGTACTCGCTGCGGGCCATCCCGCAGGTCATCGGCGCGGTGCGGGACACCCTGTCGCACACCCGGCTCAAGCTCGAGATCGAGCTGAACTCGGCCAACGACAACCCGCTGTTCTTCACCGGCAAGGAGATCTTCCACGGGGCGAACTTCCACGGCCAGCCGGTGGCCTTCGTGATGGACTTCCTGACCATCGCGCTCACCCAGCTCGGCGTCCTTTCCGAGCGGCGCAGCAACCGGCTGCTCAACCGGCACCTCAGCTACGGTCTGCCGGAGTTCCTGGTCAAGGGCGAGCCGGGTCTCAACAGCGGCTTCGCCGGCGCGCAGTACCCGGCCACCGCGCTGGTCGCGGAGAACCGCACGATCAGCCCCGCCAGCACCCAGAGCGTCCCGTCCAACGGCGACAACCAGGACGTGGTCAGCATGGGCCTGATCGCCACCCGCAACGCACGCCGGGTGCTGCGGAACAACCACATCATCCTGGCCCTGGAGTTCCTCGCCGCCGCGCAGGCCGTGGACGTGTCCGGCCGCCGGGACCGGCTCAGCCCGACCGCCCGGGTCACCTACGACACCATCCGGTCGCTCGTGCCGACCCTCGACGAGGACCGCTACATGGCCGACGAGCTCGAACTCGTCGCCGCCGAGCTGGAGCGCGGCACACTGCTCAACGCTCTTGACGACGCCGGCGTCCAACTGCACTGACGGGAGAACCTCATGACCGGCACGCGGACCGCGTATCGCACCTGCCCGCTCTGCGAGGCCGTCTGCGGCCTGCGCCTCACCCTCGACGGCGATCGTGTCACGTCGGTGACCGGCGACCCGGACGACCCGTTCTCCAAGGGCTACCTGTGCCCGAAGGGCGCGACCCTGGGCCGCCTCGACGAGGACCCGGACCGGCTCACCGGCCCGATGGTCCGCGAGGGTGAGGCGTGGCGCCGGGCGGACTGGGACGAGGCGTTCGCGATCGTCGCCCGCGGGCTGGAGGGAGTCATCGCCGAGCACGGGCGGGAGGCCCTGGCGCTCTACTACGGCAACCCGACCTTCCACACCATGGCCGGCATCCTCTACCGAGGTCCGCTGGCCATGGCGCTCGGCACCCCCAACGTGTTCTCGGCGAGCACCGTCGACCAGATGCCCAAGCATGTGGCGTCCGGGCTGATGACCGGCGACCCGTGGGCGGTGGCGGTGCCCGACCTCGACCGCACCGACCACCTGCTGATCATCGGAGCCAACCCGGCGGTGTCAAACGGCTCGCTGTGCGCCGCGCCGGACTTCCCGGGGCGGATGCGGCGGCTGCGTGAGCGCGGCGGGCGCATCGTGGTGGTCGACCCGCGGCGCACCCGGACCGCCGAACTGGCCGACGAGCATGTGTTCGTCCGGCCCGGCAGTGACCCGGCGCTGCTGTTCGCCATGGTGCACACGCTGCTGGACGAGGAGCTGGTCACGATCCGGGTGCCGGTGGCCGGCCTCGGCCGGCTGCGCGAGCTGGCGGCGCCGTTCACGCCCGAACTGGTGGCCCCGTTCTGCGGCGTCGACGCGGAGACGGTCCGGCGGCTCGCGCGGGAGCTGGCCGCCGCCCCCACCGCCGCCGTCTACGCCCGCATCGGCACCTGCACGGCCGAGTTCGGCACCCTCGCGCAGTGGTTGGTGGACGTGCTCAACGTGCTGACCGGCAACTTCGACCGGGCCGGCGGGGTGATGTACGCCAAGCCGGCCACCGCGGAGGTGCACAAGAGCCCCGAGCCGTTCACCGCGGGACGGTGGCGCAGCCGGGTACGGGGCTTCCCCGAGACCCTCGGGGAGTTCCCGGCCGCCACCATGGTCGACGAGATCGAGCAGCCCGGCCCCGGTCAGGTGCGGGCTCTGGTCACCGTCGCCGGCAATCCGGTGCTGTCCACTCCGGACGGCGGCCGGCTCGACCGGGCGCTGGAGAGCCTCGACTTCATGGTGGCGGTCGATCCGTACCTGAACGAGACCACCCGGCATGCCCACGTCATCCTGCCGCCGCCGCGCACCCTGCAGATGCCGCACTACGACTTCCTCATCTCCACCATCCAGGTGCGCAACTACGCCCGCTACTCGCCGGCGGTGGTGCCACTCGACGCCGGGCAGCGCAGCGAGGCCGAGATCCTGGAGCGGCTCACGCTGATCGCGATGGGAATGGGCGCGCAGGCCGACCCGTCCGGGCTGCCCGAGCAGATGCTGGGCCAGCTCCTGTCGGCGATCCCGGTGACCACCCGCGCCGAACTGGACGGCGACGACGGCCCGGATCTGCTGCTCGACGCCATGCTGCGGATGGGCCCGTACGGCCTGACCCGCAGGAAGCTGCTCGACCATCCGAACGGGATCGACCTGGGCCCGTTGGAACCCCGGCTGTCCGAGATCCTCAAGACGCCGTCCGGGCGGGTCGAGCTCGCCCCCGAGCCGCTCGCCGAGGACACCGGGCGGTTGCGGGCGGCGATGGTCCGCCCGCCCGCGCCCATGGTGCTGATCGGGCGCCGGCACCTGCGCTCGAACAACAGCTGGATGCACAACGTGCCGACGCTCACCGGCGGCACCAACCGGTGCACCCTGCAGATCCACCCGGACGACGTGGCCCGGCTCGGGCTCGGCGAGCGGGCGCGGGTCAGTTCGGCCACCGGCGAACTGGAGGTGGAGCTGGAACCGACCGACACGATCATGCCGGGGGTGGTCAGCCTGCCGCACGGTTGGGGCCACCGGCGCACCGGGCAACGGGTGGCCGCCGGTCGCGCCGGGGTCAATGTGAACGAACTGACCGGTGGCGTCGTGGACGTGCCCTCCGGCAACGCGGTCTTCAACGGCGTACCGGTCACCGTGGCGCCGATCGGCTGCTCAGGATAGCAATCTGGAAGACTTTAGGCCGCTATCGACGACCATAGACTCCCGCTCACCAACCGAGTGGGGGGAACTATCGATGAGAAGACGGGCGATCCTGGTCGCGGGCGGATCGGTGGCGGGCGCGGTGATGCTGTCGCGGGGGGCGGCGGCGACCACCGCTGGGCCGGACGCGTCAAGCGCGGCTCACCACCACGCGCACGGCCCGGCCGGGGCCACCACGCGCAAGGCGACGACGCTCAGCGTCACGCCGTTCCAGACGCGCATGCCGGTGCCGCCGGTCGCGGTGCCGAAGCGGCAGACGGCGGACTGCGACGAGTACGAGGTCATGGTGCAGCCCGCCCAGCTCGAACTGGTGCCGGGTCTCAGCACCGCGGCGCTCACCTACGGCGGTGGCTGGGTGGGCCCGACCATCTACGGCCGAACCGGCCGGCCGGCCAAGGTGACCTTCCGGAACCGGCTCGACACGCACACCAACGTGCACCTGCACGGCGGTCACGTGAAGGCGATCGACGACGGGCACCCGATGGACATGATCCTCCCGGGTGCCGCCAGGACCTACTACTACCCGAACAACCAGCGCGGGGCCACGCTCTGGTACCACGACCACGTGCACGGCGACGAGGCCGAGCACACCTACCGCGGGCTGCACGGTTTCTACCTCGTCAACGACCCGGCAGAGAAGGACCTGGGGCTGCCGACCGGCTCGTACGACGTGCCGATCATGTTCACCGACGTCCAGATGGACACCGACGGCTCACTGATCTGGGGCTTCCCGAACGAACGTGACCTCGTCGTGGTCAACGGGAAGGTCAAGCCGTTCTTCCCGGTCGCCGCCCGCAGGTACCGGTTCCGTGTCCTGAACGCGACGAACGAGGGCAAGTACACGTTCAGCATCGACAAGGGGAAGATGTGGCAGGTCGGCTCGGACGGCGGTCTGCTGCCCGCGCCGGTGGCCCGGACCTCGCTGACGCTCAGCTCGGGCGAGCGGGCGGACCTGCTCGTCGACTTCACCGGCCTGCCGGTCGGCACCTCGGTGGTGCTCAGCGACGCAGTCAAGGGACCGGTGCTGCGTTTCGACGTGCGCTCCACCGCCGCCGATCCCAGCCGGGTTCCGCTCCGGCTGCGCCCGCTGCCCACGCTGCCCGTGGCCACCAAGCAGCGTGAGGTGCACCTGGGGTTCGACTTCAGCCAGGAGCCGCCGTACCCGATGGTCAACGGGAGGTCTTACGACCCGAATCGGGTGGACTTCAGCATCAAGCGTGGCGCGACCGAGATCTGGACCGTCTACAACGACGACGTCGAGGCCGGCATCGACCACAACTTCCACCTGCACCTGACGCAGTTCCGGGTGCTGGGCCGCACCGGCGCGCCGATGACCGCTGACGACGCGGGGCTCAAGGACACCGTGCTGATCCCGGCCGGAACCTCGGTGCGGCTGCAGGCCACCTTCGCCGACTACCTGGGCCGGTACGTCTACCACTGCCACTTCCTCGAGCACTCCAGCATCGGGATGATGGCGCAGATGGAGATCGTGCCCTGAGCCGGGCGGCGCCGGCGCGGCGCTGAGCACCGGCGGAGATGCCGTGCCGGCCATCCCGATGTGAAGCTGTCGGCATGACCGTCATCTCGAACGTGGTTGCGCCGTCCGCATCCCCGTCCGCCCCGACCGAGTTGATCGAACGAGCCCGGGCCATGGTGCCCGGGCTCGTTCCACGACAGCGTGACGACGGCGGTCGCCGGCTGGTCGGGGGTACGCCCGCCCGGATGGCCCGGCGCGGGGGAGCACGGCGATGACCGGGCCGCTGACCGGGGACGAGTACGTCGAGAGCCTGCGCGACGGCCGCGAGGTGTTCCTCTACGGGGAGCGGGTCAAGGACGTCACCACCCACCCGGCGTTCCGCAACCCGGTACGCATGACCGCCCGGCTCTACGACGCGCTGCACGATCCGGCCCAGCGCGACGTGCTGACCGCGCCCACGGACACCGGATCGGGCGGCTTCACCCACCCGTTCTTCCGCACCCCGCACACCGTCGAGGACATGATCGCCGACCAGCGTGCCATCGCGGCCTGGGCGCGGATGAGCTACGGCTGGATGGGACGCAGCCCCGACTACAAGGCCTCGTTCCTCGGCACGCTCGGGGCCAACGCCGGCTTCTACGCGCCGTACAGCGACAACGCGGAACGCTGGTACCGGGAGTCCCAGGAGAAGGTGCTCTTCTGGAACCACGCCATCGTGCATCCGCCGGTGGACCGTAACCGGCCGCCGGACCAGGTGGCCGACGTCTACATCCGGGTGGAGCGGGAGACGGGCGAGGGTCTGATCGTCAGCGGCGCCAAGGTGGTCGCCACCGGGTCGGCGCTGAGCCACTACAACTTCATCGCCCACTTCGGCCTGCCGGTGCGCAAGAAGGAGTTCGCGCTGATCGCCACCGTGCCGATGGGCGCGCCCGGGGTGAAGCTGATCTGCCGGCCGTCGTACGGGGCGAACGCCGCCGCGGTCGGCACACCGTTCGACTACCCGCTCTCGTCACGGCTCGACGAGAACGACACCATCCTCGTGCTCGACCAGGTGCTGGTGCCGTGGGAGAACGTGTTCGTGTACGGGAACCTCGGCAAGGTGCAGATGTTCGCCGGTCAGTCCGGCTTCTCCGAGCGGTTCACCTTCCACGGCTGCACCCGGCTCGCGGTCAAGCTCGAGTTCCTCGCCGGCCTGCTCGCCAAGGCCCTGGAGCTGACCGGCACGAAGGACTTCCGCGGGGTGCAGAGCCGGCTCGGCGAGGTGCTCGCGTGGCGCAACCTGTTCTGGGGGTTGTCGGACGCCGCCGCCCGCAACCCGGTGCAGTGGAAGAACGGCGCGCTGCTGCCCAACCCGCAGTACGGCATGGCGTACCGCTGGTTCATGCAGATCGGCTACCCGCGGGTCAAGGAGATCATCCAGCAGGACGTGGCCAGCGGGCTCATCTACGTGAACTCCAGCGCCGACGACTTCCGCAACCCGGAGATCCGGCCCTACCTCGACCGGTACCTGCGCGGCTCGGACGGCTCCGACGCCGAGCAGCGGGTCAAGGTGATGAAGCTGCTCTGGGACGCGACCGGCACCGAGTTCGGCGGCCGGCACGAGCTCTATGAGCGCAACTACGCCGGCAACCACGAGAACACCAGGGTCGAGCTGTTGCACGCGCAGACGGCGACCGGCCTGGTCGACGGCTACAAGGCCTTCGCCGAGCAGTGCCTCGCCGAGTACGACCTGGACGGGTGGACCGCCCCCGACCTGTGGATGCCGGAACGCTGACGGGCCCGACGCACCCCCGTGGGGTCCGCCCCGCGCCCGCCTGGCCCCGCCGTCAGCCGGCCAGCCAGCGCAGCACCGGCTGACCGGACTGCTGCTCGGCCTCCCGATAGCGGGGCAGGATCGAGTCCGTCACCGTCCCGCCGGTCAGCTTGAACAGCGCCGTCGAGAGGCTCAGCTCTCCGAGCCGCGCGGCGCCGACCGACACCGGCACTCCGGCGGTGGCACACACCTCGGCGACGCCGGCGCCGTCGTGGACGGCGTCCAGCAGCAACAGATCGAGCGGCGGAACCACGTAGGACGGCAGCAGCGCGCCGCAGAGGTGGTCGAGCAGCCAGGTGGTGACCTCGTCGCCCGGCCCGCGTGGCAGGTCGAGCTCACGATGCCGGCCGGTCAGGACCGCCACCTCGGCCTCGGCGATGCGGTGCCGCCCGCCGGAGACCAGCGCGGCCAGGCCGGCGACGCCGAATTCGTGGTAGAGCAGGGTGGCCTGCCGGAGGTGCGCGAAGCGCAGCCTCGGCGATTCGGGGCGGTGCCGGTCGTGGACGAGGATCGACCGTAGCGCGGTGCGCGGCACGACCGCGGCCGCCGCGTAGCAGAGCCCGAGGACGTCGGCGAGCCCCTGCTCCAGCCCTCGGTCGGACCCGTCCGGCCCGGAGTCCGCAGCGGCATGCACCAGCCTGCGTCCGGCCCGGGTGATGCTGAGGAACGGCCGCAGCCCGGACAGTCGCAGGTAGACACCGGGTTCGAGCCGGTGCCGGGCAGCCTTCGACGGGCCGATGGAGATGGCCGTGCGCTCCGACGCGGCGTACGGATCTGGCAGAACCGACCCGACCGTGACGGTCATTCCGGCCACGTCCAGGCCGGCCGCGGTGAGCCGGTCGCGCAGCGGTCCCGCCGCGGCGAGCACGGCGTGCTCCGTACTGCTGCCACCGAGGGCCAGCGGGGCGTCCGCCAGCTCGCGGAGCTGGGCGGCGGTGAGCCGGCGGGCGGCGGTGGCGTCGTCCGCGCACTCCCCGGTGTCGCGGTCCAGCGACGCGCCGGCCCGGCGCAGCAGGTCGATCGCCTGCCCGACCGGCACGACGTCATCCAGGGGCAGCTGGGGCTCGACACCGCCGAGGAAGGCCTCTACGTTCGCGAAGCGGCAGGGTGCCAGATGGATACCGGCGAAGAGCCAGTCCCGCATCGTTTGCGTCATCAACGCCTCTTTCAGGTCATTTCCCTTGGATTGTGACAAGATCGGCGCGCGAATCAACTCGCATCGTGCTCTCTGCCGGGCGAGCACGCGCGGAGGCGACCGGTGGCGCCGGGTGCTCCTCCAATCGTGCGGTGAACCCGCTGCCTGCGCTGCCCCGGCGGCGGCTGCGCTTCCCTGCTCCCGGGGGAGACCGGCACAGAGTTGGGCCCGTCGTGCGGGGGGATGCACGACGGGCCCGGTTCGGGACGGCGGCTCAGCCCGACTGTGCGAGCGTCGGCTGACGCGGCCGGTCGACGGGGGAGCTCCGGGCGAGGGCGCCGCGCAGCACGCGCCACAGCGTCGCGGGGCGCATCAGCGCCTGCGGGGTGTCGACCATGCCCGCAGCCCGCAGGTACGCCGTGGTGACCTTCGGATCCCGGGTCGCGGCGACCTGCACGAGCCGCAGGTAGCGCTGCACCATCCGCATCTTGAGAGACCGGTGGCCCGGCACGTCCGGGAAGTTCAGGTCGACCGTCGTGGTCATCTCCCACGGAGCGTCGATGCAGTCGCGGGCCAGGTCGCGGAAGTACGCGGCCGGGTCCGGCTCGCCGTGCGCGCTCAGGTGCCGACGGATCGTCAGGGCGGCGACCGCGGCCACCGTCATGCCCTGCGCGTACACCGGGTTGAAGCTGGTGACCGCGTCGCCGGTGACCAGCAGGCCGGCCGGCAGCCGGGACATCCGCTCGTAGCGCCGGCGCAGCGTGACGGGATAGTGGAAGGGGACGGGCTCGTCGATCGGGCGGGCCGACTTGAGGGCGTCGGCGATGTCCGGGATCGCCAACGACCGGATGAAGTCGTAGAAGCCCTCCTGGTCGGTCGGCGGGTGGTCGCCGAGCAAACCGTAGGCGGTCAGTTCCACCTTGCCGTGGTCGGTCTGGGTGAAGATCGCGCCGCGCGGCGAGGCGGGGTACGCCACCGGGATGATGGCAAGGTCGCCGTCCCACGGGTCGTCGTCCAGCTCGTAGTGCTGGGTCACGTACCCGAGATTGATCTTGATGCGCTCCTCCGGAACCCGCTCGTAGCCGAACCGCTCCAGCATCGCCGGGGTCCGCGAGCCGCGCCCGGTGGCGTCGACGACCAGATCGGCCTCGATCACCTCGTCCCGGTCGTCGTCCAGATCGCGCAGCCGGGCGCCGGTGACGCGGGAACGGTCCGGTGTCGTCTGCAACTCGACGATGTCGCGGCGCTCCAGGAACCGCACGCCGGGCAGCTGCTCGACGCGCTCGCGCAGGTGGCGCTCCATCAGCGGGGCCGTGGCCGGAACCGCGATGTAGCCGATGTCCTCGCGGACCAGCGGCCGGCCGTTGAAGTACCACCGGCACGAGCCGGCGTAGTCGCCGGTCGGGCAGCCGTCCGCCACGAGCTCCTCGATGAAGCCGGGGAACAGTTCCTCGGTCACCTGGAGGCCGCGGACGTGCATGGCGTTGATGTGCTTGCCCTGCGGGCGGCCGCGGCGCGGTCCCCGCTCACCGACCAGCTTGTCCCGGTCGACGATCAGGACCTCGTCGTACCGCTCGGTCAGCACTCGCGCGGCGAACAGGCCGGCGTAGCTGCCGCCGAGCACCAGCGCCCGGCGTGGATTCTTCCCCATGGGTGGCTCCACCCTTTCTCTGTGCGATGCGGCTGCGTCACGGGTCAGCCGGGCATCCTGCTCATCGGCACGGAACCGGGCAGGCCGCCGTCCACGGCGAGGTCTGGCCGGTGACACGGGCCGAGCGGGACGACAGGAGGAACAGCACGGCTCGGATACGTCGGCGGGCCACCGATCGGGCCACCCGACCTGGCTGCGGAACACCCTCAGCCATCGGGATGAGCGTCGCAGTCAGACGGGCGGGCTCACATCTCCCCGCTTGCCCTCATCCGGCACGAACCGGCCGGTGGTCGCACGGGCCGCGGCGAACGCCGCCCAGGCGGTCAGCTCGACCAGTTGCGCGTCGTCCGACCGGCACTGTGCGACCAGCTCCGGCGTGACCCGGTAGGACGCGTACGCGGTCAGCAGCGCCACCCGCCCGGCCGGTCGATCCGCGGCGGGCAGCTCCTGGACCGCCTCGTCCAGCCACGCCCGAGCGCTGATCCCGGGCCCCGCGAAGCGGGGGTCTGCCAGCCGGGCCTCGACGAGTTCGCGCACCCCGGCCGGGACGCTCCGTTCGCCGGCGGCGGCGATGGCGGCGCCGGCGCGGTTCAGCGCCTCGGCGATGTGCGGGACGCTCGCGGCCCAGGCAGTGCCCGCCAGCGGGCCGGCGTCGGGTAACAGGTCCAGCGACGCGCCCGCCGCGACCTCGACCCGGCCGAGCCGGCCCAGCACCGACGCCGCGGTGCGCCGCAGGACGCGTTCGGCCGGCCTCGGCACGGCCGGCAGCGGTGAGTCCCGCAGGAACACGTTGACCATGCGGTTGATGTAGTGGAAGACCAGTGCCACGCCCACCAGCTCGGCCCGTTGCTCCGGTGGGAAGGGCTCCGGCCCCGCACCGGTCCGCGCCCAGCTGACCAGGGCGCGCAGCCGTGGGTCGGTCACCTCGCCGGTCCCGCCGGCCGCGATGCGGGCGGCGTCCTGGCCGCCGAGCAGGCCGGTCAGCGCGGCGCCGTGCACGTCCAGACAGTACGGGCAGCGGTTTGCCACCGAGACGGCCGCGGCGACCGCCTCCTTGTCGGCGCGGCTCGCCCGGCCGGACACCACCAGGGTCTCCCGCAGGATGCTCCAGCAGGCGGCCAGCACCGGTGGCGCCGGGGCGTGCAGCGCCACCGGCGGGGCCAGCATCCCGAAGTCCGTCTCGACCTGGCGGTAGACCCGCGCGACCGGTTCGGGGGCGGTCTCCGGCGGCACCGGCCGGACGTACCGGATGTGGGCCGGCGCGATGCGTCGGGTCGCCGCTCTCAGCAGTCTTCCCATCGTCGTCCTTAGTCGAGTGCGTATGCGATCTCGGTGAGGTAGCGGCCGTAGTCCGAGTGGCGCATCGCAGCGCCCAGCTCGTAGCAGGCCTCGGCGTCGATGAAGCCCATGCGCAGGGCGATCTCCTCGAGGCAGGCCACCCGGACCCCCTGTCGCTCCTGGATCACCTGCACGTACTGGCTGGCGGCGAGCAGGCTGGCGTGCGTGCCGCAGTCCATCCAGGTGTAGCCGCGGCTCAGCGGCACGAGCCCGGCCCGGTGCTGCCGCAGGTATTCCTGGTTGACGTCGGTGATCTCCAGTTCCCCGCGATCCGACGGACTCAGGCCGGCGGCGATGCTCACCACGTCGTTGTCGTAGAGGTAGAGGCCGGTGATCGCCTGGTTGGAGCGCGGCCGGCGGGGCTTCTCGAAGATCGAGACCAGCCGGCCCTCCGCGTCGGTCTCGGCGACGCCGTAGCGCTCGGGGTCCGAGACCGAGTAGCTGAACAGGGTGCAGCCGTCGACCGAGCGGGCCTCGTGCTGCAGCACGTTGTAGAAGCCGGAGCCGTGGAAGAGGTTGTCACCGAGGATGAGCGCGGACCGGTCGTGCCCGATGTGGCCGGCGCCGATCAGGAACGCCTCGGCGATGCCGCGTGGCTCCTTCTGCTCCGCGTAGCTGACGTTGAGCCCCAACCGGGACCCGTCTCCGATCAGGTGCCGCATGTGCGGGACCACGTCCGGGTTCGAGATGATCAGGATGTCCCGGATGCCGGCCAGCATGAGCACCGAGAGCGGGTAGTAGAGCATCGGTTTGTCGTAGATGGGCAGCAACTGTTTGGACGTCGCCAGCGTGAGCGGGTACAGCCGCGTACCGGTGCCGCCGGCGAGAACTATTCCCTTCACCATCGGGTCCGTTCGTCGTGTCCGACCTGCCGGAGCACCAGTATGTGACGGGTGACCGGCGGCTCAGGTCTCCTGAAGTGCGGTGGACGTGCCCCCTGGGGCGCGGAGCGCGGGGTGCGCAGTTTCGGAGGCGTGACCGCCGCGGCGCGGCACTACCAGCCGGCGCGGTGCCGCTCCTCCAGCGCGCGGCAGGCGGTGTAGTCCGGAAGCAGGCCGGCGTCCAGCGCTTCGGCGAGACCGGGCGCCGCCCGGTCCCGCGCGGAGAGGATCGGGTCGATGTCCTCCGGGATCGGCAGCGCGAGCTGCGGGTCGAACGGCGCCAGCGCCAGCTCGTTCTCCGGCCGGTACTCCAGCGACAGCAGGTAGTTCATCACCGTGTCGTCCTCGAGGGCGATGAAGAGGTGACCGACCCCGAGCGGGAGGTACAGCGCCGGGCACCGCTCCTGGTCGAGTTCCACGGCGTCGTACCGTCCGAACGTCGGCGAGCCCACCCGGAGGTCGACGACGATGTCGAGGGCGCGGCCATGCGCGCAGTAGACGTACTTCGCCGTGCCCGGCGGGGTCGCGGTGTAGTGCAGGCCGCGTACCGCGCCGCGGCGCGAGACGCTGAAGTTGACCTGGGCCACCGGGAACAGCGGACGTCCGATCGCCGGGGCGAACGCCGACGACCGGAACGGCGTACGGAAGACGCCGCGCTCGTCGGGAAAGGCCGGCGTGGCGAACGCGAGGGCACCGGCGACCAGCGTCCTGGGTGCGGTCGGGACAGTCACGGCACCAGGGTCGCGGAGCCGCCGGAGGGTGGTCCACTTCCCGGTTGCGGCCCTGGGCGCTACCAGCCGCCGGAGGGGTCGTGGCCGGCCACTCCGGCGGCCAGCGGAACGTGCGCCTGGGCGTGCTGCGCCACGATCTCCATCGCCAGCTTGCGGACGTCCAGCAGGGCCAGCAGGACCGGCGGGTCGAGCGGGCCGGCGCTGTTGAACTCCAGCGTGGAACGGACCACCGAGCGTGGCCTGACGGTGATCGGACCGAGGCTGGCCACCGACACCGATTCGTTCACGTTGGCCTGGTAGCCATCCGGGTGGCTGCACGACCCCGGAACCGACTGGGCCAGCAGGTGCCACGTGCCGCTGGGCACGTCGTCGAGCTCGAGGTGCTCCGGGTCGGCGAGCACCGTGCAGCGCACCGGACGGCCCTGCGGAATGCGTTCGGGAAAAAGGCCGGCGAAGACCAGCCGCGGCTGGCCGTCCCGTGGCATCCGGATGTGGCACTCGACGCGACCCCCGGCCGACGACGCGGTGTGGGCGTCTGTTTCCGCGACGATCTGCCGGGCGAATCCGGACTGGAGCCGGTATTCGGTGGGGGACATCCCGACGCTGCGGCTGAATCTGGTGCTGAACGTGCCGACGCTGTTGTAGCCGACCCGCTGGCTGATATCGGCGATCCGTAGTGGAGTCGAGACGAGCAGTTGCTGGGCGTGCTGAAGCCGGAGCGCGGAGAGGAAGCGGCCGGGGGAGACGCCGGTGACCCGCTGGAACACCCGAGTGAAGTGGAATTTGCTGAACATGGCCGAGCGGGCCATGTCGTCAATCGTCAAAGGTTGGCCGAGATTGTCGCGCATCGTCGTCACCGCGCGTTTGACTGCTACCTCTACTGCCTGTTCCATTGCGCCCATTCCGGCCAATTCCGAATGCTGGCGGCCTTGTGATGTCCGTCGCTCTTCCCCGAGGCTATCCCAGGGCGGGAGCGGACGCAATCCACCGGGTCATCGGCGCCCCGACGCCGAATCCCCGCTCCGGGACCCGGCGTGTGGGTGCCCTGGCCGGAGGGCCTTGCCGAGGTGGCGGAATGTAGATAGTGGAACGCACTGCTGCGTACTCAGAATCAGTTGTCGAGCATCGCCGGAAACCCTCCGAATCCGAAATAGCGGGTAGAGCCGGGCGGATGTGGCCAGGCGTTCCCGGCCCGCCCGCGGGGGTGGCGACCGGAACTCAGGCGACGTCGGCGTATTCCTTGGCGGGCCGGTTCTGCTCGGCCAGCCGGCTCAGCGCGTAGGTGCGGACGTCGAGCAGCGCGAGCAGCACCGGTGGATCTGGGGCCCGGCCCTGCCGCAGCACCAGTTCGGTGGAGATCGGCCGGCCCGGCCGGATGACGATCGGCCCGGCGGTGGCGACGGCGACCGGCCGGTCGGCATGATCGCGGCAGGAGCCGGGTGGGCACCGGTCGGCCGAGACCGACTGCGCGAGCAGGTGCCACCGGCCCAGCGGCGCGTGGTTGAAGGTGATGTGCCGCGACTCGCGCAGCACCGCGCAGCGGACCGGGCGCCCCTCGGGCACCCGCTCGGGAAAGAGACCGACGAACGTCAGGGTGTTCTCGCTGCGGCCCGCGGGGTGCACCACGCAGGAGAGACTCGCGTCGCTCACGCTCACCTCGTCGGAGTCGGTGCGGATCTCGCTGGCGTAGCCGGCGCGCTGCCGGAAGGTGGTGGGCGACATGCCGACGCTCCGGCTGAACCGGGAGCTGAACGTGCCGACGCTGTTGTAGCCGACGCTGACGCTGATGTCGGCGACATTCATCGGCGTGGACACGAGCAGTTCCTTGGCCCGCTGGAGGCGCAGCGCGGAGAGGAAGCGGCCGGGGGAGACCCCGGTGACCCGCTGGAACATGCGCGTGAAGTGGAACTTGCTGAACATGGCGGCGCGTGCCATGTCGTCAACGGTTAATTGTTCACCGAGGCGCTCGTGCATCGTTTCGATGGCGCGCAGAACTGCCTTCTCCGACGTATCCTGCATTCTTTCCCCCAGGGGTGAGCCACGCCGCAATAATCAAATTCCGACTCTCTCGGCCGATCCGTCGCGGCGGGCGGTGGAATGCGCGCCGAACGGCGCGCGCCCCACGTTCATGTGTCGCCAGGCTAGCCACGGCCGAGTGGGCGGGCAACCGGAAAGGCCGTCCAGTAGGGCCGAGCGCAATATTGAAGTAGCCATTGGATACCGGAGATACCCGATCGCGGGTCTCCGCTGGGAAATATTTTTCCAGAATTGCTTCCCTCGCCCGGCACGCGGGATTTTCGCGTTCGATCTGCTGATACTGGCCACACCGGCGGAAGGAGCAGTCATGATCGTCGGCCGCGTCGCAGCCTCAGTAGTGCAACGTCAGGTCCGCCACGTCACACCGGTCTCCGCATCGTCCGCGAGCGGTGTGATCGAGCAGGTGTACCAGCAGGTGGCGGACGAGATGCGCCTGGTGATCCCACCGGCGCTCATGCATTCACCGTCCCCCCGGGTGCTGGCCGCCTACTGGACCCTCATGCGCGAGCCGGTGCTGGTCAGCGGCGCCGCCGACCGCGCCTCGAAGGAGGCCGCCGCCACCGCGGTCGCGGTCGCCACGATCTGCCCGTACTGCGTCGACATGCATTCGGTCAGCATGTACGACCTGGCCGGCGAGTACGACGCGGACCAGCTCGCCGCCGACCGCGTCGACGACATGCGCGACCCCCGGCTGCGCGAGATCAGCCAATGGGCGCGGGGCGCACAGGAGGCGCCCGACGGGCCCGGGATGCCGGCCTGGCTCACCCCCGCGCAGAGCGCCGAGCTCATCGGCACGGTGACCGCCATGCACTACCTGACCCGCATGGTGAACGTCTTCCTCTCCAACTTCCTGCTTCCGCCCGGCCTCACCGGGCGGGCGCGGCAGCGGATGAAGCAGGGGGTGGCCCGGCTGCTGCGCGAGACGTTGCGCACGCACCGCGAGCCCGGCCGATCCCTCGACCTGCTGCCGGACGCGCCGCTGCCCGCCGACGCCGGCTGGGCGGCGGGCAACCCGTTCATCGGCGGTGCGCTGGCGCGGGCCGCCGCGACGTTCGACGCGGCCGGCGAGCGGTGGTTGTCACCCGCCGTCCGCGCCGTGGTGCGCGAGCACCTCGACGGCTGGCGCGGCGCGGACACCGGAATCTCCACGGCCTGGTGCGAGGACCTGCTCACCCCGCTCGACCCGGCCGACCGCGCGGCCGGACGGCTCGCGCTGCTCACCGCGGTGTCCTCACACCAGGTGGGCGACGGGGTCGTCGCCGAGTTCCGGCGCCACCAGCCCGGAGACGAGGCGCTCGTGGAGGTCACCGGGTGGGCGGCCTTCGAAGCCGCCCGCCGCATCGGGGCCCGGCAGCGTCGTGCGGCACCCCGCACACCAGGAGACGCGCTGGACGGGAATCGCATAACACGATGAAGTCTCACCCACACAAAGCGTGAGGGAGTTTCTCGATGCCTGCAGTCCTAGGTTCGTTGCGCCGGATGGTCCTGACTCCGTCGTTCCGCGACGTGAGTTTCGCCGGGCGCGGATTTCCGGTCGCCCCCACCGACGCCACCCGCGCCCTCGAAGCCATCCCGCAGGCCGTCGTCTGCGGCTTCGAGTGGGGCATCGAACTGCGGGACCAGTGGGGCCTGGAGCGCCGGCTCGACATGGTCGACGCCGAGCTGCGCGGCTTCGCGTACGAGGGCGCGACGATGGCGTTGACCGTGCGGGACGCGATGGCCGGCGGCCGGGGAACCCGGACCCGGGAGCTGCTGCGCGGACCGGGCGTCCCGCACACGTTCCTCACCTACATCGGCATCGGGTTCGCGATGGCCCGGCTGCCCCGCCCGCTGTGGCGCGGCGTCCTGCCCGACCTCACCGGCACGCCCTACTTCCCGACCATGAGCTGGCTCGCCGTCGACGGCTACGGCTTCGACCGGGCCTACTTCGACACCCGCGACGTGGTGGACCGCCAGCGCCGTCCGGCGCCGTACCCGTGGCAGGGCCGCGCCGACTACTTCCCGCGCGCGGTCGACCAGGGCATCGGGCGGGCGCTGTGGTTCATCCACGGTGGAATCCCGCAGCACGTCGACGCCGCGGTGCGCGCCTTCGCCACCGAGCGGCACGCCGACCTGTGGAGCGGTGTCGGTCTCGCGGCCACCTTCGCGGGCGGCTGCGACGAGACCGGTCTGGGGGTGCTGCGACGGGCGTCCGGCGAGCACTGGCGGCACCTGGCACAGGGTGCGGTGTTCGCCGCCAAGGCCCGCGACTTCTCCGGCTTCGTGCCGGAGCACTCGGCGAGCACGCTGCACACGCTGACCGGCCTCACCGTGCCGGCCGCGGCGGCGCTGGCCGACGACATCAGCCTGACCCGACCCGACCCGACCGGCCCGCCCGACTACGAGTCCTGGCGGCAGCAGATCCGCGACCACCTCGATGCGCTCGCCCTCTCCCACCCCCCAGCGGAGGCCGTGACATGACAGCCTGGCACAACCTGCGACGGCGCGTCCTGACGCCGGACATCTCGGAGACCAAGGTCGCCGTCCGTGGCTTCCACGCCAAGTCGGCGGAGGCCGTCGACCGGCTGGAGACCGTCGGCAGGTCCTTCCTCACCGGTTACGGCGCCGCCGCGGCGACCGGCCGGCCGGCCGACGTCGAGGCCGAGCTCACGCAACTGCCCGAGCTCTACCGCGGCTTCGCCTACGAGGGCGCCGGGATGGCCATGGCCGTGCTCGACGGCCTGCCCACCGGACGCGGCGGGCACGTGCGGTCGCTGCTCGAAGGGCCGGGCGCCGACCACGTCTACATGGTGTACGTCGGGGTCGGCTGGGCGATGGCCCGCCTGCCGAGGTTCCGCTGGTCCACGCTGTACGGCCCGGACCCGCTGCTGCGCTGGCTGCTGCTCGACGGCTACGGCTTCCACCAGGCGTACTTCAAGACCCGCCAGTACGTCCACGAGCGGTACCAGGCGCCCCGGGTCCCGACCGTCGTGCCCGGTCCGGCGTGGCACACCAACCAGGTCATCGACCAGGGCATCGGCCGAGCGAGCTGGTTCGTCTGCGGCACCGACCCGGAGCGGCTCGCCGCGCTGTTCGCCACCTTCCCCGAGGAGCGCCGGCCGGACCTCTACAGCGGGGCCGGCCTGGCCGCCACGTACGCGGGCGGCGTCGACCGCGCGGAGCTGGAGTGCCTCGCCGAGGCGGCCGGCCCGTACCGGGGCCAGCTGGCCCAGGGGGCCGCGTTCGCCGCGCAGGCCCGGCTGCGCGCCGGTCTCGTCGTCCCGCACAACGAACTGGCCACCGAGGTCCTCTGCGGCACGGACGTGGCCACTGCCGCCGCCGCCACCGACCACGCCCGCGAGGGCCTGCCCGCCGACGGTGCAGTGCCCGCCTATGCGACCTGGCGTCAACGCATCGCCGACGCGTTCTCGGCACACACCGGGGTGGAACGGCCTCGCTGATCCCGTCTCGTGCGCCCGTCCGCCCGTCCATGTGAGGAGCCCCGATCGCCCATGTCCAGAATCGCGCTGGTGGGAATGGCGTGCCGATATCCCGACGCCACCACCCCCAAGGAACTCTTCGACAACGCCGTCGCCGGTCGCCGGGCGTTCCGCCGGCTGCCGGACGTCCGGATGCGGCTGGAGGACTACTGGGATCCGGATCCCCGTACCCCGGACCGCTTCTACGCCCGCAACGCGGCCGTCATCGACGCGTACGAGTTCGACCGGATCGCGTACAAGGTGGCCGGCAGCACGTACCGGTCCACCGACCTGACCCACTGGCTGGCTCTCGACGTGGCCGCCGGAGCCCTGGCCGACGCCGGCTTTCCGATGGCCGAGGGCCTGCCCCGTGAGCGCACCGGCGTGATCGTCGGCAACACGCTCACCGGCGAGTTCTCCCGCGCCAACCAGCTGCGGCTGCGCTGGCCGTACGTGCAGCGCACGGTGACCGCGGTGCTGCGCGAGCGTGGGTTCGCCGACGACGAACTGGACGCTCTCCTCGACGACCTGGAGCAGACGTACAAGAGCCCGTTCCCGGCGGTCGACGAGGACACCCTGGCCGGCGGCCTGTCCAACACCATCGCCGGGCGCATCTGCAACCACTTCGACCTGCAGGGCGGCGGTTACACGGTGGACGGCGCCTGCTCGTCCTCGTTGCTCTCGGTGGCCACCGCCTGCAAGGCGCTGGCCGACGGCGAGCTCGACGTCGCGGTGGCCGGCGGGGTGGACCTGTCGGTCGACCCGTTCGAGGTCATCGGGTTCGCCAAGACCGGGGCGCTGGCCACCGGCGAGATGCGCGTCTACGACCGCGGCTCGAACGGGTTCTGGCCGGGTGAGGGCTGCGGCATGGTCGTGCTGATGCGCGAGAGTGACGCGCTGCGCGGCAACCACCGCATCTACACCACGGTCGCCGGCTGGGGCATCTCCTCCGACGGGCGTGGCGGCATCACCCGGCCGGAGACCCGCGGCTACCACCTCGCCCTCAACCGGGCGTACGCCCGCGCCGGCTTCGGCATCGAGACCGTGCCGCTGTTCGAGGGGCACGGCACCGGCACGAAGGTGGGCGACTCCAACGAGCTGACCGCACTCAACCAGAACCGGCTGGCCGCCGACCCGGCCGCCGCGCCCGCGGTGATCGGGTCGGTCAAGGCGATGATCGGGCACACCAAGGCGGCGGCCGGTGTGGCCGGTCTGATCAAGGCGTCGATGGCGATGCACAACGAGGTCATCCCGCCCACCGTCGGCTGTGTCGACCCGCACGAGGTCTTCGAGTCGCCCAACGCCGCGCTGCGCGTCGCGCGTCGGGCCGAACCGTGGCCGGACGACCGCCCGGTGCGTGCCGGCGTGACCGCGATGGGCTTCGGCGGCATCAACACCCACCTCGTCCTGGACCGCGGCGAGCCGGTGCGCAAGGTGCGCTACGGCAGCCGTACGCGGGCCATCGCGGCCGGCGCCCAGGACGCCGAGCTGCTGCTGTTCGACGCGCTGACCCCGGCCGAGCTGCGCGAACGGTTGCAGCGGGTGGCCGACTTCGTGCCGTCGATCAGCTACGCCCAGCTCAGCGACCTGGCCGCGACCCTGCACGGCGAACTGCGCGAGCTGCCCTGGCGGGCGGCGGTCGTGGCGCACACCCCGTCCGACGCGACGAACCGGCTGAAAGCAGTGGTCGCCGCCCTGGACGCCGGTGAGCCGCAGCTGTTCGCCGACGGGGGGCGTACCTGCTTCGGGCAGATCGGGGACGGGGAGATCGGCTTCCTGTTCCCCGGGCAGGGCTCCGGCAGGGGCACCAGCGGTGGCGCGCTACGCCGGCGCTTCGCCGAGGCCGAGGAGGTCTACCGCGCCGCCGCGCTGCCCCGCAGCGGCGACATGGTCGCCACCGAGGTGGCCCAGCCGCGCATCGTCACCGGCTCGATCGCCGGCCAGCGCGTGCTGCGGACCCTCGGCCTGGAGGCAGTCGTGGCGGTCGGGCACAGCCTCGGCGAGCTGACCGCTCTCCAGTGGGCCGGGGCGATGGACGACGAGACCGTGCTGCGCCTGGCCGCCCTGCGCGGCCGCACCATGGCCGAGCACAGCTCCTCGGGCACGATGGCCGGCCTGTCCTGCGGGCCCGAGCAGGCCGAGCGGCTGATCGCCGGGCTGTCCGCGGTCGTCGGCGGGCACAACGGCCCCGGACAGACCGTGATCAGCGGCAGCGTCGAGGCCGTCGAGCAGGCCTGCCGGCGGGCCGAGGAGGCAGGTGTCGCGGCGACCCGCCTCGCGGTCTCCCACGCGTTCCACTCGTCGCTGGTCGCCGAGGCCGCGGACGCCTTCGGCGGCCTGTTGCGCCGGGAGTCCTTCGGCACACCCGACCGGCGCGTGGTCTCGACGGTGACCGGTGAGGAACTGCCCACCGAGACCGACCTGGCCGACCTGCTCACCCGGCAGATCACCGAGCCGGTGCTGTTCGCCCAGGCGGTCGCCGTGGCCGCCAAGAACGTCGACCTGCTCATCGAGGTCGGCCCCGGCCGGGTGCTCAGCGGCCTGGCGAGCGGTGTGGTGGACGTACCGGCGGTCGCGCTGGACACCGACGACGAGTCGTCGGTCGGCCTGCTGCGGGTGCTCGGAGCGGCCTTCGTGGTGGGGGCCACCGACGTCGACCCCGCGCTGTTCCACGGGCGGCTGGTGCGCCCGCTGGCGGTGGGCACGGAGTTCCGCTTCTTCGAGAGCCCGTGCGAGGCCGCGCCGCAGGTGCCGGCACGCAACCGCGGCGGGATTCCGGCGGCGCCGTCCGGCACGCCGGAGGCGCAACCCGCGCCCGGCCCGGCCGGTGAGTCGGTCGCCGACCTGCTGCGCCGGATGACCGCGGAACGGGCGGAACTGCCGCCCGAGCTGGTCGACATGAACAGCCGCCTGCTCGACGACCTGCACTTCAGCTCGATCACCGTGGGCCAGATGGTGAACCGGGTGGCGCAGAGCATCGGCATCCCGCCGAGCCGCACGCCCGCCAACTTCGCCACCGCCACCCTCGCCGAGCTGGCCGAGGCCCTCGAAGGGCTGCGCGGGTCGGAGACGGTCGCGGGCGCCACCGAAGCCGCGCCGGTCGTCACCGGCGCCGCCGACTGGGTGCGGTCCTGGCGGGTCGACCTCGACGAGCGCGACGTGCCGGCGGCGGCCGGCGTCGAGCAGCGCGGCAGCTGGCAGGTGCACGCCCCGGCGGAGCACCCGCTGGCCGAGCCGCTGCGGGCCGCGCTCGAGCGCGGCGACGTCGGCGGCGGCGTGCTGGTCCTGCTGCCGACCGACTGCGAGGAGGCGGATCTGGCCGAGGCGCTCGCCGGGGCCCGGGCCGCGGTGACCGGCGCCTCCGGTGGCCGGTTCGTCCTGGTGCAGCACGGGCGGGGCGCGGCAGGTCTGGCCAAGACCCTGCACCTGGAGGCGCCGCACATCCGCACCACGGTCGTGCACATCGCGCCGGAGCCCGACGCGGTGGACCGGATCGTCGCCGAGGTCGCCGGCACCACGAGCTTCACCGAGGCGTGGTACGCGGCCGACGGCACCCGCCGCGTGCCGGTGCTGCGCCCGTTGCCGGTGAGCCCGGCGCGTACCGAGGCGGCGCTCGACGGGTCCGACGTGCTGCTGGTGACCGGCGGCGCCAAGGGCATCACCGCCGAGTGCGCCCTGGCCATGGCCAAGGACAGCGGCGCCCGGCTGGCCCTGCTCGGCCGCTCCGACGCGGCCACCGACCCGGAGATCTCGGCGAACCTGGCCCGCATCGCCGAGCAGGGCGTCACCGTCCGGTACGCGCGGGCCGACGTCACCGACCCGGCCCAGGTACGCGCGGCGGTCGATTCGCTCACCGCGGAACTCGGCGGTCCGGTGACCGCGGTGCTGCACGGCGCCGGGCGTAACGAGCCGACCGCCCTCACCGGCGTGAACGAGGACATGGTCCGCCGCACGCTGGCACCCAAGGTGGACGGCCTGCGCAACGTCCTGGACGCCGTCGGCGGCGATGGGCTCAAGCTGCTGGTCGCGCTCGGCAGCATCATCGGCCGGGCGGGTCTGCGCGGAGAGGCGCACTACTCGATCGCCAACGAGTGGCTCGACGACCTGGTCACCCGCTACGGCACGGACCACCCGGACTGCCGCACCCTGGTGCTGGAGTGGTCGGTCTGGTCGGGCGTGGGCATGGGCGAGCGGTTGTCAGTGGTCGAGACGCTGGCCCGCGAGGGCGTCACCGCCATCACCCCGGACCAGGGGCTGGCGATGCTGCGCCGGCTGCTCGACGACCCGTCGGTGCCGTCCACCGTGGTGATCAGCGGCCGTACCGAGGGCATCCACACGGTCGAGCGGGAGAGCCCTCCGCTGCCGCTGCTGCGCTTCGTGGACCGGCCGCTGGTGCGCTACCACGGCGTCGAGCTGGTGGTGGAGACGGAGCTGAACGCCGGCACCGACCCGTACCTCGCCGACCACCTGCTCGACGGCAACCTGCTGTTCCCGGCAGTGCTGGGCATGGAGGCGATGGCCCAGGTGACTCGGGCCCTGACGGGCTGGACCGGAGCGCCGACGATCACCGACGCCCGGTTCGAGCGGCCGATCGTGGTGCCGCCGGGTGGCAGCACGACGATCCGGATCGCCGCGGTGCGCACCGACGACGACGCGGTCGACGTGGTGATCCAGAGCGAGGAGACCGCGTTCGCGGCCGACCACTTCCGCGCCCGGCTGCTCCGGCGCGACACCGGCCCGGCCGGCGGCGCCCCGGACCAGGTCGGCGAGGGGATGCCGCCGGTGGCCCTCGACCCGGCCGCGGAACTCTACGGCGACGTGCTCTTCCAGGGCGGCCGGTTCCAGCGGCTGCGCGGCTACCGGCGCGCGCAGGCCCGGGACGTGGACGTCGTGGTCGAGGCGCTGCCGCAGACCGACTGGTTCGCCGCCTTCCTGCCCGGCGCGCTCGTGCTCGGCGACCCGGGGGTACGGGACACCCTCATGCACGGCAACCAGGTCTGCGTGCCGGACGCGACGCTGCTGCCGGTACGGGTGGACGAGCTGCACCCCGCCGGTGACCGGCTCGACCGGGCCGGTGAGCTGCGCTACTGCGCCACCGAGCGCAGCCGGGACGGCGACACCTACGTCTACGACATCGCCCTGCGCGACGCGGACGGCTCGGTCATCGAACGCTGGACCGGGCTGCACCTGCGGGCGGTACGCAAGCGCGACGGGCGCGGCCCGTGGGCGCCGGCACTGCTCGGGCCGTACCTGGAGCGCACGATCGGCGACCTGACCGGCATCCGGGCCGCGGTGGTGGTCGAGCCGGACGACCCGGGCGACGACACCGGCGACCACGTCGGCACGCGGCGGGTGCGCACCGGCCGCGCGGCCGGGCGGGCCGTGAACCGCCCGGTGAACGTCCGGTACCGCCCGGACGGGCGGCCGGAGATCGACGGTGACCTGACGCTGACCGCGGCCCACGGCGCCGGTCTCACCCTGTGCGCCGTGGGGGAGGGGCAGCTCGGCTGCGACGTCGAGCCGGTCACCGCCCGGACGGAGGACGACTGGCACGGGCTGCTCGGCCGGCACCTCGACCTGGCCCGCCTGATCGCCGATACGTGCGCCGAGCCGCTGGACGTGGCGGCCACCCGGGTCTGGTCGGCGATCGAGTGCCTGCGCAAGGCGGGCGCCTCGGCCGACGCCCCGATCACGCTCGCCGGAACCGAACGCGCTGGCTGGGTCACCCTCGCCTCCGGCGGCATCCGCATCGGCGCCCTGGCGGCGACGGTACGCGGCGGCGGCGTCGAGCCAGTGGTCTTCGCCGTACTCGCAAAGGAGGGCCAGTGAACTACTTCGAGTATCGCCACACCGTGGGCTTCGAAGAGACCAACCTGGTGGGCAACGTCTACTACGTCAACTACCTGCGGTGGCAGGGCCGGGCGCGCGAGCTGTTCCTCAAGGAGCGCGCCGCGGAGGTGCTCGCCGATCTGCAGGACGACCTGAAGCTGTTCACGCTCAAGGTGGACTGCGAGTTCTTCGCCGAGATCACCGCGTTCGACGAGGTCTCCATCCGGATGCGCCTGGTCGAGCTCGGCCAGACCCAGCTGCAGTTCGGCTTCGACTACGTGCGGCTCAACCCGGGCGGCGGCGAGACGCTCGTCGCCCGGGGGATGCAGCGGGTGGCGTGCATGCGCGGCCCGAACAACCGGACCGTGCCGTCGCGGGTGCCGGAGGCGCTGGTGCGCGCGTTGGAGCCGTACACCCACCAGTTGGCGAGGGCCCGCTGATGGCCGAGCTGCAGACCGAGCGCGAACCCGTGCCGCAGGTGCAGGACACCGCCCTGCTGCGGCGTACCTTCGGCTCGTTCGCGACCGGCGTGACGGTGGTGACGACCGGCGGCGACGAGCCGCACGGCATGACGGCGAACAGCTTCACCGCGGTGTCGCTGGAGCCGCCGTTGGTGCTGGTCTGCGTCGACCGCAACGCCAACATGCACAGCGCCATGGTGCGGGCCGGCACCTTCGGGGTGTCGGTGCTCAGCGCCGGTCAGGAGAGGGTGGCCCGGCACTTCGCAGGACGCCGGCCGATCGGCGCCGCGGAGTTCGCCGACACCGACTGCCTGCGGGGCGCCTGGTGCGACGCCCCACTGATCGCCGGCGCGGCCGCCCACTTCGAGTGCGAGCTGTGGCGCACGTACGACGGTGGCGACCACAGCATCTTCGTCGGCCGGCTGCTCAGCATGGCGGGTAGCAGCGACGAGGACGTACTGGTCTTCCTGCGCGGCCGGTTCGGCCGGATCGAGTGCGACGCGGCCGACCGGAGGGCGGCATGACCGCCGCTGTCACCCCGGCCGACACCCCGTCGCGGGGGCGCGCCCTGCCGGGGCCGTCCCGGCGGGCGGCGCTGCGGCTGCTCGCCCAGATGAACCGCGACCGGCTGGCCATGATGACCGGCGCCGCACGGGAGTACGGCGACGCCGCCCGGCTGCCGGTCGGGCACAAGGCGCTGTACTTCTTCAACCACCCCGAGACAGCGAAGCACGTGCTGGCCGGCAACGCCGCCAACTACCGCAAGGGCATCGGCCTGGTGCACGCCCGGCGTGCGCTCGGCGACGGCCTGCTCACCAGCGAGGGCGAACTCTGGAAGGAACAGCGCAAGGTGATCCAGCCGGCCTTCCAGAGCCGGCGGATCGCCGAGCAGGCCGGGGCCGTCGCGGCCGAGGGAGCCCGGCTGGTCGACCGGTTGCGGAGCCGGATCGGCGCCGGCCCGGTGCAGCTGGTCGACGAACTCACCGGCCTGACCCTGGGTGTGCTCGGCCGCACGCTGCTCGACGCCGACCTGCACGAGTTCGACGGCATCGGCAACGACTTCGCCCGGGTACAGGACCAGGCCATGTTCGAGCTGGAGACGCTCAGCATGGTGCCGATGTGGATCCCGCTGCCGCACCAGATGCGGTTCCGCAAGGCCCGGCAACGCCTGGAGGTCGTCGTCGAACGCCTGGTGGCCGAGCGACGCCGGCGGAGGACCGACGCCGACGACGTGTTGTCCCGGCTCATCGTGTCGGCCGACCGCGAGGCCGACCCCCGCACGGGGCGGATGCGCCTGCGCGACGAGTTGGTGACGCTGCTGCTGGCCGGGCACGAGACCACGGCCAGCACGCTGAGTTGGAGCCTGCACCTGCTGGATCGGCACCCGCAGGTCTGGCAGCGGGTGCACGACGAGGCGGTCGAGGTGTTCGGCGGCCGGGCGCCCGAGTACGACGACCTGCGGCGGCTGACCTACACCTCGGCCGTCATCTCCGAGGCCATGCGGTTGTTCCCGCCCGTCTGGCTGCTTCCCCGGATCGCGATCGAGGACGACGTGGTGGGCGGCTACCGGGTGCCCGCCGGAGCGGACGTGCTCGTCTCGCCGTACACCCTGCACCGCCACCCGGCCTTCTGGCCGGAGCCGGACCGGTTCGACCCGGAGCGTTTCCTCGGCGACGCCGGGACGGACCGGCCGCGGTTCGCCTACATCCCCTTCGGAGCCGGCCCCCGCTTCTGCGTGGGTAACCACCTCGGTCTGCTCGAGGCGGTGCTTGTGCTCGCCCTGCTCTGCCGCGACCTGCGGCTGACCGGGCTTCCCGGCCGACCGGTCGTCGCCGAACCGATGTTGTCGCTGCGCATACGCGGTGGACTGCCGGTGACGGTGCAGGCCGCCTGACCCTGAATGGAGAGCCCCTTGTCAACGCCCACGATCGGACGGCCACGGCGCATGTTGCCGGCCCTGTTCGCGATCCTGCTGGTCGCCGGCCTCTACACCATCGCCCGCGCGCCGTCCGCCTCAGCCTCGGAGCGGGCCGAGGTCTCGTCCCGCTACCAGTTCACCGAACTCCCGATCGCCCTCCCGCCGGGGCTGCCGAACAACAACGTCCGTCGGGTGAACCAGGACTACCAGCACATCCGCTCCTGGATCTCGTCGGTCGGCGCGAGCATCGCCGTCAACGACCTCACCGGGGCGGGCGTCGCCCAGGACCTCTGCCTGGTGGACACCCGCAGCGACTCCGTCATCGTCACTCCCGTACCCGGAACCGGGACTCGGTATGCGCCGTTCGTGCTGGATCCCGCGCCGCTGCCGAGCGGCCCGGGGGTCGCGCCGATGGGCTGCACGCCCGGCGACTTCAACCAGGACGGCCGGATGGACCTGCTGACCTACTACTGGGGCCGCACGCCGATCGTCTTCCTCAACAAGCAGACCGGCGCCTCGACGTCGCTCAGCAAGGCGACCTACCAACCGTCCGAGCTGGTGCCCCAGTCGCCCTCCGCGGACGGCAGCTACCACGGCCCGCTGTGGAACACCAACGCGGTGGCGGTCGCCGACTTCGACGGCGACTCGCATCCGGACATCGGGGTGTTCAACTACTTCCCGGACAGCGGGGTGCTCGACCCCGACTCCCCGCGCAACGTCGAGATGAACCACTCCATGTCCCGGGCGAAGAACGGCGGCGGCGCGCACGTGCTGCGCTGGACCGGCGCCACCGGAGGCGACCAGCCCTCGGTGAGCTACCAGGAGCAGCCCGGCGCCGTGCCGCCGAAGCTCGCCTCCGGCTGGACGCTGGGAGCCGGCTCCGCGGACCTGGACGGCGACCTGCTGCCCGAGCTGTACCTGGCCAACGACTTCGGCAACGACCACCTCCTGCACAACGTGTCCACCCCCGGAAAGATCAAGTTCGCCGGTACGGAGGGACGCCGCGGCGCCATGACACCGAAGTCGATGGTGGTCGGCCACGACTCGTTCAAGGGCATGTCGATCGACTTCGGCGACCTGATGGGCACCGGCCGGTTCGACATGTTCGTCAGCAACATCACGACGCCGTGGGGGATCGAGGAAAGCAACTTCGTGTGGCGTAACAACGCGGCGAACGAGCAGGAGGCGGGCCGGAAGCTCCGCAAGGGCATCGCCCCGTACGACCAGAAGGCCGCCGAGCACCACATGGCCTTCACCGGCTGGGGCTGGGACGCCAAGATGGCCGACTTCGACAACAGCGGGCGCATGGCTGTGGTGCAGGCGGACGGCTTCGTCAAGGGCACCATCAACCGCTGGCCGTGGCTGCAGGAACTGGCCATGAGCAACGACCTCATGCTGCAGAACCCGCACATGTGGCCGAAGGCCGAGCCCGGTGACGACATCGCCGGCCACCAGAAGCTGGCGTTCTGGGCACCGGGCAAGGACGGCAAGTTCCTGAACGTCAGCGAGGACCTCGGCCTCGCGGTGCCGGTGCCGACGCGCGGGATCGCGGTCGGTGACGCCGACAACGACGGCGCCCAGGACTTCGCGGTGGCCCGCCAGTGGGACGCGCCCGTCTACTACCGCAACGCCAAGGCGGGCAACGGGAACTTCCTCGGGCTGCGGCTCTTCCGCCCGGCGCTGGGCGACGACCGGGCCCGTACGCCCGCGTACGGCGCGCAGGTCTGCATCAAGAGGGCCGACGGCCGGATGCAGATCTCGCAGCTCGACGGTGGCAGCGGGCACAGCGGCCGACGCAGTTTCGACGTCTTCTTCGGGCTCGGCGACGCCGGCTCGCAGCCCGTCGAGGCCACCGTCAAGTGGCGTGACGCCAACGGGGTCGCCCGCAGCCAGACGCTCGACCTCACCCACGGGTGGCACGACGTAATGCTCACCGAGCAGGCAACGGAGGTACCAGGACGATGACCGACACCGAGGTTCGGACCGCGACGAGGAGCCGGCCGGCAGAGCCGCTGGTCTCACCATCCGCGGCCTCCGGAGAGGCGGCGCGTGAGCCCGCCCGCGTCGACTCCGCCGACCCCCGCTACAAGGCGCTGCGCAACTTCGCCATCTCGATGAGCGTCTTCAACATCCTCGGCTACACAGTGCTCGGCTTCGAGCAGCCGTGGCTCTGGCCGCTGCTGGCCCTGGCCGTCGGCTACACCGCCGAGATCGCCATCGAGTCGGTGGCGGCGTGGGCCAACGGCCGCCGGCCGGAGTACGCCGGCAACGGCGCGTGGGGTATGTACACCTTCCTGCTACCCACCCACATCACGGCGCTGGCCTGCAACATGCTGCTCTACGCCAACGTGCACTTCTGGCCCATCGCGTTCGCCGTCGTGGTGGCGATCGGGCAGAAATACGTCTTCCGTGCCCCGATCAAGGGCCGGATGCGCCATTTCCTGAACCCGTCGAACTTCGGCATCACGATCACCCTGCTCGCCTTCTCGTGGGTGAACATCGCGCCGCCGTACCACTTCACCGAGTCGGTGCCGGACGCGATCTCGTTCATCGTCCCGTTCGTCATCCTCACGGCGGGCACCGTGCTGAACGCCATGCTCACCAGGAAGGTCCTGCTGATCATGGGCTGGGCGGGCGGCTTCGTCATCCAGGCACTGGTACGGCACTGGATCTGGGACGTCTCGCTGTGGGGCGCGCTGGTGCCGATGACCGGTGTGGCCTTCGTCCTGTTCACCAACTACATGATCACGGACCCGGGCACGACGCCCTCGACCGGCCGCGCGATGTTCATGTTCGGCGCCTCGGTGGCCACCGTCTACGGCATCCTGATGGTCTTCAACGTGGTCTACACGCTGTTCTTCGCGGTCACCATCGTGTGTGTCATCCGCGGCGTGTACTGGTGGGTGCGTTCGTACCGGGAGAGCCGCCGGCCGCAGCTGGCACCGGCCCTGGCCTAGTCGAGCCGCCGCGACGGCCACTGTGGGCGTCGCCGCCGTACCCGTGACGGCGGCGGCGTCCACGCCGTCGTGGGCGAACCCGGCCACCGCCGGGCGCCGAGGTCGCTTTTCAGGAGATGCCCCGGGTTCGGGCGCGAGGCCAGACTGGGCCCGGTCGCGTCGTCCGGGTGATGCCCCGGAGCACGAACTCACCTGGCGTTCGAGCGGGAGGCGTTTATGAGCATCGTCGACGTGAAACGCAAGGCCTTCCACCATCTTCTGGTCAGCACCGTGCTGGTCTCGATCATCAATGTCACCGTCTGGTTCGGGGTCACCTTCTACGTGTACCTGCAGACGCGCTCGGTGTTCGCCACGGGAGTGATCTCCGGGCTCTACCTGGCGATGACCGCGCTGACCGGCATCTGGTTCGGCAGCCTCGTCGACCGCCACCCGAAGAAGACGATGATGCAGCTGTCGTCGGTGGTGTCGCTGGTGCTGTACCTCGTGGCTTTCGTGATCTACCAGACCGCGTCGCCGGCGTCGTTCACCGACCCGACCAGCGTGGTCCTGTGGACGCTGGTCGTGGTGCTGATGTCCGGTGTCGTCGCGGGCAACATCCGTTTGATCGCACTGCCGACGCTGGTGACGGTCCTGATCCCCGAGGAGGCCAGGGACCGTGCCAACGGCCTGATCGGCGCCACCATCGGGGTGGTCGGCGTCGTCACGAACGTGATCAGTGGCGTGCTCGTGGCGATCGACGGCATGTTCTGGGTGCTGGTCCTGGCCCTGGTGGTGCTCGCCGCCTCCGCGGCGCACCTGCGCCTCGTGCCGGTCCCCGAGCGCGCGGCGGCCGCCGACACCCGTCCGGGCGAGCCGGCCGCCAACGGGCCGGCGTCCGACGCGGGCGTGCCGGGCGGCATGGTGGACCTGCGGGGCACCATCCGGTTGATCGGCGAGGCGCCCGGGTTGGGCGCCCTGATCGTCTTCTCGTCGTTCAACAACGTCCTCGGCGGCGTGTTCCTGGCGCTGATCACCCCCTACGGACTGTCGCTGATGTCGGTCCAGGCGTGGGGATTGCTCTGGGGAGTGCTGTCCACCGGCTTCATCGTCGGCGGGCTGATCATCGCCCGGACCGGCCTGAGCAGGAACCCGGTGCGGCTGCTGCTCATCGTGAACCTCTGCCTGTGGACGGTCACCCTGCTGTTCCCACTACGGTCCTCGATCATCCTGCTGTCCGTGGGCATGTTCATCTACACCCTGCTCCAGCCGTACGCCGAGGCCTCCGAGCAGACGATCCTGCAGAAGGTGGTGCCCTACGAGCGGCAGGGGCGCGTCTTCGGCTTCGCGCAGAGCGTCGAGCAGGCTGCCTCACCGCTGGCCACGTTCCTGATCGCGCCGATCGCCCAGTTCCTGTTCGTCCCGTTCATGACCGACGGCGCCGGTGCCCGGACGATCGGCGGCTGGTACGGCACCGGCGCCGACCGGGGCCTCGCGCTCATGTTCATGCTGAGCGGCGTCATCGGCCTGATCGTCACCGTCCTGGCGATGCTGAGCCGCTCGTACCGACGGCTGAGCCGGCGTTACATGCAGTCCCCGGCGGCTTCCGCCGAACTGACTACCACCGGGCAGAGGTGAGACGAACACGCCGCCGGTGCTTTTCCACCGGCGGCGTGTTCGGTTGGCCGAAAGGGACGTCAGGAACGGTCGCGCGGGCAGTTCTGATAGACCGCGAGCACCCAGTCGTCGTTCTCCTTGACGAGGATCCACGACGCCCGGATCGCGTTCTGCGGCGCCAGCTCCTCGGCGCCGGCTTCGATCACCCCGCCCTCGGTCAGCAGCGCCACGGCACCCGGACCGAGCGGCCGGATCGCGATCGGCGTCCCGGTGACCGTCGTACCGCGGTAGGGCCCGGCGTACGCGTTCGTCATGAACTGCCTGATGGCCTCGCGTCCCTGAACGAAGACACCGGGCAGGATCAGCGTCCCGTCCTCGGCGAACAACCGGGCGAAGGCGTCGGCGTCGTGCTCACGCCACGCGTTGACCATGCGCGCCGGGACGGCGGCGATGGCGGCCTGTTCGGTGGATGCGGTAGTCGAAGTCATCGGCTCTCTCTTTCTCGACGAGACGGCGAAACGGCCGTCTCCATCGTGTCCACATCCGTGCCCGCCTAGCGCCTTCACGCGTGCGCAGCATCGTGCCGCAAGCCCAGAGATGACCCCGAACGGCGCAGCGAATGAACATGGGAATTCGATTCGACGTTCGCAGAAAGGCGGTGCAGGGATGCCACCGGAATCCACGCGGTTGACCGATTCCGAGGTGATGACGCTCGAGGCCTTCGCGGACACCATCATCCCCGGAGAGCGGCGGCACGCCACCGACCGAGCCGTCGCCGGCGCGGCCGACGGCGGGGGCGCGGTCGCGTCCGGCGCCGTCGATCTGATGGCGTCCGAGGAGGGCGGCCTCGGCGGGCTGCTGCCGACGCTCGTGATCGGGCTCAACGACCACGCGCAGGCGTACGCCGACAGGCGCGGCCTGACCCTCGACGACAGCGTTCCCGCCTTCGTCGCCCTGGACTTCGACGACCGGACCGCGTTGGCCGCCGAGCTGATGGCGCCACGCACCGACGAGCAGGACCTGTGGGTGCCGCTCGCCATGTTCAGCGTGATGGCCTGGGACACGGGCGCCTCCGTGCACACCACCGAGGCCCTGGCCGCCGGCCATCCGGGCCTGACCACGATGGGCTTCACCGGGCCCGACACCGACGGCCTGTGGCGCTTCCCGGACTTCTCCTACCGCCGGGTGCTCGCCTCCCCGCACCCGCACACCACACCCTCGGGAGATCCCGCATGACACCTATTGAGACCACCGACGTCCTGGTGATCGGCAGCGGCTTCGGTGGCGCGATCCCGGCCTACCGGCTCGCTGCCGGCGGCGCCCGCGTCGTCGTGCTCGAACGCGGTCCCTGGCTCACCGGCGAGGATTTCGAGCACGACTTCAAGTTCGGCAGCTCGAGCACCCGGGCCTTCGAGTTCACCATGGGCGACGGCATGAACATCCTCGGGGGAAACTGCGTCGGAGGTGGCAGCGTCGTCTACTTCGCGGCCATGCCACGGGCGCCCCGGTACGCCTTCGAGCGGCTCGGCGGCGCGGGACGACGGTTGTGGCCGAGCAGCATCAGCCGCGCCGCGCTCGATCCCTGGTACGACATGGTCGCCGAGTCGCTGCCGATCACCCGGCAGGACTGGAACGACGTCACGTACTCCGGGGGCCTGTTCGGGGCGGCGTGCGCGCACGCGGACCGTACGGCCAACCCGGTGCCCGCCGCCATCGACCGGGACAGGTGCACCAACTGCAACTGGATGATGTCCGGCTGCCGGTTCGACGCGAAGCGCTCACTGCTGCTGAACTACCTGCCCGGGGCGCTGGCGCACGGCGCCCGGATCCGGCCCCTGCACGAGGTGCAGCGCATCTCGCGCACCGACGACGGCTACCGGGTGCACTTCAACACCGTGGACGAGGTGGACTACCGCAGCGTCACCGGCAGCGGCGCGATCGACTGCAAGGTCGTGATCGTCGCGGCCGGCGCAGCGGCGACCCCGGCGATCCTGCAACGCTCCGAGGACGACCTCGGCGAGATGCCGGCCGCCGTGGGCCGGTACTTCTCGGGCAACGGCGAGCGGCTCAACACGGCGGTCGTCGACGAGAACCGGGTGCGTGAGGTGCTCGGCCTCTCCCGTCCCGACGGGCGGGCCTACGAGGGGTACCAGATCGGCAAGGGCCCGGTCTGCGCCAGTTGGGACCGGCTCGACGAGAACCTGCCGGAGTTCCACCGCTACTCGCTGGAGCAGCTCTACTTCCCGCCCGGCTTCGGCACGATCCTCGCTCAGGTGCGTGACGCCACCGGGCCCACGTGGTTCGGCCTCGAGAAGAAGGAGATGCTGCGCCGCTGGCAGTCGTGGCTGACCATCTTCATCATGTCCGAGGACGACAACGAGGGCGTCTTCGGCCCGCCGCCCGAGACCGGCAACGCCGACCGGGTCTCGCAGCAGATGCTCAGCCGCGGCCCGCTGCGCTACGACCCGACGGCGAACACCCGGGCCGCCTGGGCGCGGGCCGACGCGGACGTGCGTGACATCCTGGAGCGCGACGGCCTGGCCAAGGTGACGCCGTGGAGCGACGAGGTGATCGGCGCCTACACGGTGCATCCGCTGTCGTCCTGCCGGATCGGCGACGACCCGCAGACGTCCGCCCTGGACGACACGCACGAGCTGCGCAACCACCCCGGCATCTTCGTCACCGACGGCTCGTCGGTGCCCGGTGCGTTGACCGTGAACCCGGCCTTCACCATCGCGGCGCTGGCCGAGCGGGCGGTGCCCCGGATCGTCGAGGCGGTCGCCCGGCGCGGTGTCGGGGTGCGGTACGTGGCCGAGCCCCCGGAGGCGCGCACCAGCAGCCGCCGTCCTCTCCTCGCCCAGGCGTGAAACGGCCGGGTCCGCCTCGACGGACCCGGCCGCTCGCCGGTGTGGCCCCGGCCACTCAGGGCCGGGGCACGTCGAAGAGGGCGGGGAACTTGTTGATCAGACCGAGGTCACCGCGGGCCTTCAGCTTGCCGCGCAGAAAGAGCATGCGGGCGTTGGCGTTGCCGGTGGTCATCTTGACGAAGTTGACCGCGTCGAGGTGCAGCACCAGCCGCGGCGTGCGCGCCGGTCGCGGGGACACCGTGCACCGGCCGCCGGCGATCTCCAGCTCGAAGACGTCGTCCTCGCCGTCGGCGGGGCCGGTCACATGCCAGTGCACCACGGCCTGGAGGGCACCGGCGCGGTCCGGCCGGAATACGTCCGGCATGCCGGCGATCAGGTCGCCGAGAACGGTCTTGCGCCGGTCCCCGGCGACCAGCTCGCGCAATTCGGCGTCCGAGGCCTTCTTGACCTGTCGCGCGAAAGTAGCCGCGCCTTCCGCAGGGTTCACCATGGACACCATTCGTCACTCCATTCGGGTGCAAAGTGGGATTCTTCAATTCTTTTCGCCAGCCTGTACCTCAGGCCAACTCCCAGAATGCGTAGAGGTGCGCCATGACATTTCTGATCACCGGCGGCTCCGGCTTTCTCGGTTCGCACATCGCGGCCGAACTGGTCCGCCGTGGAGTTCCGGTGCGGCTGCTCGTACGGGATCCGCAGCGGGCCCGGAAAGCGCTGGAGCCGCTCGCCGACGGCGCCGCCGGTGTGCCGACGGCACTCGGGGACGTCACCGATCCAGCGGCCGTGGCAGCGGCGCTGCGCGGCTGCGCCGGGGTGCTGCACGCGGCGTCGGTCTACAGCTTCGATCCGCGCCGGCACGCCGAGATGCGCGCGGTAAACCGCCGCGGCACCGAGGTCGTGCTGGCCGCTGCCCGTGACGCCGGGGTGGACCGGGTCGTGCACGTCTCGACGTTCGGTGCGCTGCTGCCCGCGACCGGGCCGATCACCTCGGATGCGCCGGTCGGCGCCCCGCGGGAGCCCTACCTGGCCAGCAAGGCGGCGGCCGATCACGTGGCCCGGCAGTACCGGCGGGACGGGCTGCCGGTGCTCGTCACCTACCCGCCGGCCCTGCTCGGGCCGCACGACCCGCGCCTGGGTGACCAGACCCGGCGGGTGCGCGACGTGCTGCGTGGCCTCATGCCGATCTGGCCGGACGGCGGCTTCCCGATCGGGGACGTCCGCGACGCGGCCGTCTGGCACGCCGACGTCCTGATCCGCGGCGGGCCGGCCCAGCTCGCCGCGCCGGGCCGGTTCGTGCGCACCTCGGAGCTGCTACGGGCGCTGCGTGCGGTCACCGGCCGCCGGCTGCCGGCCGTGCACCTGCCGGCCGCCGCGTTGCTGCCGGTGGGCCGGCTCGCCGGGCTCGCGCAGCGGGTGCTGCCCGTGCACGTCCCGGTCGAGCACGGTGCCATCTACGTCTGCAAGGTGGCCCGCGCGCTCGACGACGCGCCGGCCCCGCGGCCGCTCGTCGACACCCTGGCCGACACCGTTCACTGGTTGCACGAAGCGGGTCACCTGAGCGCCGCCCAGGCTGGCCGGGCGGCCACCGGCAGATTGACCGGAGTCTGAATGCCGCACGGCAGAAGAATGGTGGTCTTCAGTGTGCCGATAACGTGACTCCTCGACGTCGTCACATCGGAGGAGACGAATGATGGGACAGAAATCCGGAGTTCTCGCCCTCGTGAACGGGCGCTACCACCGGGTCACGCTGCGACTCTTTCTCATCGTTGTGGTCGCGCACTGGGCCGAGCATCTCGTGCAGGCCTACCAGATCTGGGTGCTCAACAAGCCGCGCCCCCAGGCCCGCGGGGTGCTGGGACAGTTCTGGCCCTGGCTGGTCAGCTCCGAGTGGCTGCACTACGGCTACGCCATCGTGATGCTGGTCTTCCTGTTCCTGCTGTTCCCCGGCTTCTCCGGGCGCTCGAAGGTGTGGTGGGGGATCGCGCTCGGACTGCAGTTCTGGCACCACATCGAGCACCTGCTGCTGCTGATCCAGGCGCAGACCGGCACCTACTTCTTCGGCGGCACGGTGCCTACGAGCATCGCCCAGCTGGTGATGCCCCGGGTGGAGCTGCACCTGTTCTACAACTCCGTCGTCTTCATCCCGATGGTGATCGCCATGTACCTGCACCTGCGCCCGACCCCGGCCGAGCGGGCGAACGTCACCTGCGACTGTGCGGCTCCGCAGGCCAGCTTCTCGCCGGGCATTCCCCGTCCGACGACGGCCTGACATGCCGCGGCTTCTCCGGAAGGCGGTGCTGCCGCTGCTCGCGGCGTCGGTGCTCCTGCTCGCACCGGCCGCCGCGGTGGCGGCGACGGTCAGCGACCCGGCCGACGGCGCGGCCCTCGCCGCCGCGCCGCGGCAGGTCACGCTGACCTTCACCCACGCCCCGGTCGCCGAGACGTCGCAGGTGAGAGTGCTGTCCGGCGACGGCCGCCCGGTCAACGGGCCGGGCCGGCCGGTCGGCGCCGGGTTCAGCCTGACGCAGCCGGTGGGCATCGAGCGCGCCGGCGACTTCACCATCGTCTATTCGGTGACGTTCGCCGACGGCGGGCAGGAGCAGGGCACCCGCCATTTCCGTGTCCTCACCGATCCGGCCGCCGACGACAGTGGCGCTCATGCCGGGCACGGCGGCCACGACGTCGACCCGGTCAGCGCCACGCTGCTGGTCATCGACGGCCTGGTCGTCCTCGTCGTGGTCTTCCTCCTGGTCGTCCGCCGGCCGGGCGCCGCTCCCGTCGCCTGGCGCCTCCCCGCTACGGAAAGGAACCCCGATGACCGCACTGCCTGACATCTACGTGCAGCTCACCGCCCAGGGCGAGGAAGTCGACCGGCTGGTCGCGGACCTCGACGCCGCGAGCTGGGACCGGCCGACGCCGGCTCCGGGCTGGACCGTCGCCCACCAGATCGCCCACCTGACCGCCACGTTCCGGATGGCGGAGACCGCGGTCTCCGCGCCCGACGACTTCCGCGCGTTCACGGCGTCACTCGGGGGCGACTTCGACGCCAACGTGCAGCGCGCCCTCGGCGCCTACCTCACCGAGCCGCGCGACGTGCTGCTCAAGAAGTGGCGGGCCTGGCGGGTGGCGGTCGACGAGGCGCTGGCCGGGACGCCGCCCATGCAGATCGTGCCGTGGCTGGTGCGCCCCTTGCCGGCCGCGGTGTTGGCGGCGGCGGGCATGATGGAGTTGTTCGCGCACGGGCAGGACATCGCTGACGCGCTGGGCGTGCGTCGCACCTATGACGACGGGCTCCGGCACCTCGTCGACTTCATCTCCCGCACCTGGGATTTCGGATACCAGTCCCGCGCTCTGGAGACGCCCGACGTTCGGCTGCGGTTCGAGGTGGCCGCGCCGTCGGGCGCCCTCTGGACGTACGGCGCGGACGACGCGACCGACGTGATCAGCGGGCCTGCCGTGGACCTGTGCCTGCTCGCCACCCGACGCCGGCACCGCGACGACCTGGCCCTGACCGGAACCGGCGCGGAGGCGGACCGGTGGCTCGACATCGCCCAGGCGTACCGCGGACCGGCCGGCGAGGGCCGCCGGCCAGGCCAGTTCGACCACTGAGGACACGCGCGCCCCGCCGCGACCGTGCAATTACTACAGTCGACATTCCCAGCGTGCAAGATTTCTGCGGTAGCTCTGTCATGACGATCGTGGCAGACTCGCGGCAAGGTCACTCGGCGATGGGGGTGGGTTTGCGCATCTCGGAACTGGCCCGGCGGGCTGGCATGCCGATCCCCACGGTGAAGTTCTACCTCCGTGAAGGTCTGTTGCCGCCGGGGACGCCGACCGCGCGTAACCAGGCGCGGTACGAGGAGTGTCATCTGGAGCGGCTGCGCCTGATCCGGGCGCTCACCACGGTGGGTGGGTTGGAGATCGGGGCGGTGCGTGGTCTGTTGACGGTGCTTGAGGATCCGAGTATGACGTTGGCCGGGGTCTATGCGGGATTGGATCGGGTGGGAGTGACCGCGCCGCCGTATCCGGCTGACTTCGACGGCATGGAGGCGGCGAGATCGGATATCGATGCGCTGGCTGACAGGTTGGGGTGGGACGAGGAGGCCACGCGGTCGGGGCGTGAGTCGTTGGTACAGGTGCTTACCACGTTGCGGGCTCTTGGCTGTGATGCCCATGGTCGATACTTCCTGACGTTCGCGGAGGCGGCGGGCAGCGTGGTGGAGGCCGAGATGGATCTGATCAGGGGGAGCGGTCGCGATGCGAAGGCCGAAGCCATGGTGCGCAGTGTGTTGTTCGACGTGTTGATGTCGGTCATGATGCGGACGGTGCGCCGGAATCAGGTGGCTGCGCGGTTCGGCGACTGACGGCTGTGTGGTAACGGCCGCTTTTCGCCCTTTGCTGCCTGCCCCGGGAGCGCCACCCGGCCGGAATACGTTCTCGGGATGGTGCGGATGACAGTCGTGACGCAGGACGGTTGGATGCGAGCCCGGGCCGCTGTGCTCGAGACCGGCCGACGCTTCGACGCGCTCGTCAGATCCGCACCCGATCCCGCCGCGATGGCGACCGCGGAGTGGTCCATCGCCGACTCTGCCGCCCACGTGCTGTCCATCGGCTCGCTGTGTCTGCTGTTGCTCGACCCCGACGCGCCACCGCTGCCGGTGCCGGGCCTGCGCGAACTGCTGTCGAGCACAAACGTCGACACCGTCGCCGACACGAACTCCCACGTCATGCGGCACCTCACCGAGCGCGACCTGAGGGCCGTCCTGCGCGACCTGCGGACGTCGATCGAGCGCATCCTGCTCGTCACCCGCACCGCCGAACCGGCCTCCACGGTCACCTGGCTGGGCAACGCCCAGGTGACCGTGGCCGGGGTGCTCGCGCACCTCGTCAACGAGATGCTCGTGCACGGCTGGGACATCGCGCGCGCGGCCCGCCTGCCGTGGCGGATGCCGGACGCCGACGCGGCACTGTTCTTCGACCTGTTCCTCGTCGACATGATCCGCAACGACTACGGCGCGCTGCTCAACCCCTCGGTCCGTATGCCCCGTCAGCGCATCGCGGTCCAGTTCCGCTCCGCGCACACCACGACGGCGACCTTGGTGCTGCACCGGGGCCGGGTCGTGGTCGCGCCGCCCGACGACCCGTACGACGTCAGCCTGACCTTCCGTCCGGCCCGCTTCAACCTGATGCTCTTCGGCCGCGTCGGCGCGCTGCGCGCCGCGGCCGGCCGGGACGTGATCGTCGGCGGCCCCCGCCCGTGGCGGCTGCGGGCCTTCCTGCGGGTCGTGCACATGCCCAACAACGCCCGTGCCTGAACGGTGGCCCCTGCGGCCTACCCGCGGACAGAGCCGGGCCACGGCAGCGATGCGGTCGGCGCCGCCCACGGGCACGGGCGGAGACGACACGGCGAGCGAACCGCCGCAGGCTTGAGGCGTACACCGATCCGCCCCGTACCCGTTTCGACCGGAGGAATCCACACGTGACCGCACACGACGTGATCGCCGACCTGACCGCCGGTGCCGAGGACTTCGACCGAATGGTCGCCGGTCTCACCGACGAGCAGTGGACACTGCCCACGCCCGCCGAAGGCTGGACCGTCGCCCATCAGGTCGGTCATCTGGCCTTCGTCTTTCGCATCGCCGGCCTCGCCGCCGCCGACCCCGCGGCTTTCACCGCCCTGACCCAGCGCATCGGCACCGGCTTCGGCGCCTTCGACCGGGCTGTCAACGCCGCACTGGCGGAATACCTCGTGCTGCCGCGGGAAGCGCTCCTCGCCCGGTGGCGGGCCGAGCGTGACGCCGGCGTCGCGGCGCTCGCGGTCGTTCCGGACGGGACGCTCGTGCCGTGGCTCGTCCGGCCGATACCGGCGCCCGTCCTGTGCGCGGCCGGCATGACCGAGCTCTTCGCCCACGGTCAGGACATCGCCGACGCGCTCGGCGTTCAACGGCGACACACCGACCGCATCAAGCGGATCGTGGAGTTCGTCGTGCACACCTGGGAGTTCGGCTACCAGGCCAATGACCTGACCCCGCCGGCTGAGCAGTTCCGCTTCCAGGTCACGGCGCCCTCGGGCGAGCAGTGGACGTTCGGCCCGGCCGACGCGGCCCAGTCGGTCACCGGCTCCGCGGTCGACCTGTGCCTGCTCGCGACCCGCCGCCGCCATCACAGCGACCTGGGCCTCGTCGCCACCGGCACCGACGCGCGCACATGGATCGGATTGGCGCAGGCGTACCGTGGCCCGGCCGGCAGGGGACGCGCGGCCGGTCAGTTCGCCAGCTCCCCGTCGCGCGCCTGACGGCGCCGGGTCGGCCGTGGAGCCCTACGGCGCCCGCAGGGACCCGCGCAGGACCCGTAGCACGATGCCTGGCCTGAGCAGAGACGTCGGCGGCCGCACGAGGTTGAGCACCCGCAGGAACGCCGCGCCGAGCACCGCGTCGTGGCTGGCCGCGACATGCAGCCGGTGCACGAACCTGTTGGTGAGCCGCACGCGGGCGCCGCGCCGACCCGGCACCTCGGGGAACCGCAGGTCGGTGCCGACCGCGATTGCCCATGGTCCGTCGATGATCCGGGCCGCGCCGCGGAAGAAGCGAGGCGCGATCCCGGTGCCGTGTTCGGCGAGCAGGCGGCGCAGCAGCAGCGCTTCCAGCGCCGCGACTGTCATGCCCTGCCCGTAGATGGGATTGAAGCTGCACAGCGCGTCGGCGACGACCAGGTATCCGGACGGGAACCGGCGCAGCCGCTCGTACCGGCGGCGGATGCTGGCCGGAAACCGCATCGTCACCGGCTCGCCGGCCGGTGGGGCGGACCGGACGATTGCCGCGATGTGCGGCGCTGCCAGTCCCTCGGCGAATGCCGCCATGCCCGCGTCGTCGGTCGGCGGCTGCTCGCCGAGCATGCCGTTGAGCGCGATCGCCACCCGGTCACCTTCCAGAGCTGCGGCGATCCCGGCGCGGGGCGCACCCGGTACCGCGTTGGTCAGCGCGCCGAGCAGGCCGTCAAGGTGTTCCGGGCAGCGCTGGTACAGGCGGGTGACGTACGTGACGTCGACGCGGACCCGGTCCTCCGGCGGCGGCCGGTAACCGAGCTCAGCCAGCCACCGAGGGCTGCGGGAGGTGCGGCCCCCGGCGTCGACGACGAGGTCCGCCGTGATGGTGTACGGCGCCGCTGTCTGGCCGTGCGAGGCCACGTGGACGCCCGTGACGGTCATGCCGCCGGCATCGGTGAGCAGGCCGGTGACGTCGGTCCGCGGCACCAGCTCGACGCCGGGCAGCTCGGCGACCCGGGTGCGGATGACGTGCTCCAGCAGGGGTCGGCTCACCCCGACGCCGATGAGGTCCGACGGTGCCCGCCGCATGCGGTAACCGTCGTTGTACCAGTGGACCTGCTCGTGCAGGTCGACGATGGGCGCGCCGGCGTCGCGCAGCTGCGCGGTCAGCCCCGGGAACAGTTCCTCGAGCACCGACCTGCCGCGGGCCAGCAGCACGTGCAGCTGCCGGTCCTGCGGCACGTGACGGCGGCTCTCCGGTGCGGCGGGCAGCAGGTCCCGGTCGATCACGACCACCCGCGCGAAATGTTCGCTGAGCGCCCGGGCGGTGAGCAGGCCGCCCATGCTCGCACCGATCACCACCGCTGTCGCGTCGCCAGCCATGACCCGGACAGTATTGACCGAAGGTGGTCGATGTCATATTGGTCCTTGCTCGACTGTCCGGCGGTCAGCTGCCGTAGCCCTCTTCCACGATGCGTGCGGCCATCGGCAGGTAGTCCTCCGGTCGCTGGGGCGCGAAGGTGCCCAGCCCGTCGACATATCGGTTGTACATGCAGAACGCCGCGGCGATGAGCACCGTGTCGTGGATCTCGACGTCGTCGGCGCCTTCCGCCCGGGCGGCGTCGACCAGGTCGACGGTCACCGCCCGGCCGCTCTGCTGGACCGCGCCGGCGATGCGCAGCAACGCTCGCAGCTTCGGTGACACCGGCGCGGAGTCCAGGTCCGCGCGCACCTTGTCCACCACGGTCATGCCGGCGTCGAGTTGGACGGCGGCGAACGCCGAGTGCGACGAGCAGCAGAACGTGCAGTCGTTGAGACCGGAGACGTAGGCCGCGATCAGCTCCCGCTCGCCGGGCGGTATGGAGTGCGGTGCGCGCAGCAGCACTTCGGCGAGCATGTTGAGCGGCTGCGCGGTTTCCGGGCGGAACCGCATCGGGCCCGTGATTCCCGGAAACTCATGCTCGTCCACGCCCAGATCGATGTAAGCCATGTCGTACCGTGGCACGCGGCGGTCGGGGGCACATCTTCCTGCGTGCGCAGTTCTCACATCGACAGTGGCCCGCTCCACGCGCCGACCAGGGCGGGTCAGGCAGCGCGATCCGAGGGCCGCAGGACGTGCCGGAGTTCCGAGACGCACATCATGTACCCGGTCGGCGTCGGCAGCCGGTCGAGGTAGTAGCGCAGGTCGGCGCCGAGCGCGAACACCCGGGTCGGAGTGCCGGTGCGGCGCGCGTCCTCGATCACCCGTCGCAGCCCGTCGAGGACGGCCGGGTGCCGGGTGCGGTAGGAGTCGGCGACAAGGTGGTTGCTGCGGTCGGCGGCGAGATAGAACTGCACCAGGTCCTTGGTGCCGACGAACAGCTCGTCGGCGCCGGCGGCGCAGATGTCCGACGTGGCGTGGACCGCCGCCGGTGTCTCGATGAACGCGGACAGGGGCGTCTCGGTCGACAGGCCGAGGTGCGGTCGCAACTTCGCGAACTCCTCGGCGTCGGTGAGGAACGGCGCCGAGAGGTGCACCAGGCCGGCCTGAGCGCCGAGCTGCGCGCGCAGGGTGTCCAGCATGACGTGCAGCGCCTCGGGATAGGCGGCCGACCGGAGCAGCCACCGGGTGCCGTGCAGGCCCATGTCGGGGTTGGGCTCACTCGGCACCGTGGCCTCACCGGTGATGTGGGCGGCGTCGTTGGAGCGCAGGTCGAGCATCCGCAGGATCAGCCGCTGGCCCGGCCGGAGCGCTTCCACGCAGGCCCGCAACTGGTCGGCGATCGCGCGTCCGTAGGCGTGCACCGCAGCCCCGCCGCGCAGGGCGTCGATCGGGCTGAGGCCCGCGGAGAAGCACAGGAACTCCTCCCGGACGAAGAACGACTCGACGGCCGTCGTACCCCGAGCACTCGCGTTGAGGCTGCGGATGTCCCGAAGGTCGGCGATCACCGCGCAGGCCGAGCCGAGAACGTCCGGTGGCGGACCGGCCCGGCCGATGGCCGCCGCGTCGGCGCCGCCGCCGGCGCCGACGACGACTGTCGCCCGCTCCAGGTCGAGCGTCACCACGCCGACGAGCTTGTCGAGGTCGCCGGGGTCGACGCGCAGGACGGGGATGCCCTTGGCGCGACAGACGGACTGCATGTGGCCGGTGCGCCCGCCGGAGCCGCAGACGACGGCGCGAGCGGTCGTGAGAGCGTCGTACAGCCTCGGGGTGAGCGTCTGTGCGACGACGACGGAGCCCGCCACCGGTCGTTCGGTGCGGTTGCACGGCCCCTCCACCACGGATGTGGCTCCGCCGATGAGCAGCACGCCACGGATCTGTCGTTCGGTCACGGGTACTCCGCCTCTCCCTCGTTCGTGATGCCGAGCTGCCGCCGCAGCTCGCGTGGCGTCACCGAAATGTCAGTGAGCTTCTCGAGCGCCGCCTGGTTGACCGCGGCGCGCAGCAGCCGGTCACCCTCCTCGGCGCGTACGCCGTGGAAGTGATCGGAGCGCAGGCGACCGGTCAGGGTTGCGTCGAGGCGTTCCCGCTCGGCCCGGGACCGCGCGGCGAGTCGCCTGACCTCCAGGGTGACGGCGTGCGCGAACCCGTCGCGCGTCGCCTCGTCGTCGGTGAGCGTGCGGCGCAGTTCCGCCGCGGCCCGGCGTGCCGCACCGTCGCAGCGCAGTTCGAGCCGTTCGAGAACGTGCGCGGCGACCATGACGGAGTGGTTCTTGATCGCGGCGAGGTTGAACGCGAAGGCGCCGGTACGGCCGTTACGGACGATCTCGTCGCCCTCGCGCATGACCCCGATGGCCGAGAGCGCCTCGACCGGCTCGCCGTCGGGCCGAAGGGGCGTACCCCGGGTGTCGACCTCGATGCCGCGGCCGGTGCGGTGATGGGGAGTGACGACGTTGTCGGCCAGCAGGTTCGTCCACAACGGAGATGCGACGTGCGTGTAGTCGAACTCCCGGCCGAAGTTGCACACCACCAGGTCGGCGGAGAGGACGCGGGTGCCGGCCCGCGTCGCCACGGCGACGTCGAGTCGTCCCGACGCCGCCGGGTCGACGTCCTCGATCCGGCCGACGACGAGCTCGACCGAGCCGTGGTCGGGGGACATGGCCTGCTCCACGATGGCCGTCGTGTAGGGCACCGCGCCGACTCGCAGCGAGGCGATCTGCGTGCTGAACTCCTTGAGCAACTGCCGCAGCTCGTCGGTCGGGATCTGCGCGATGACCCGGGGGAGGTGGGGCTCCCATGCCTTCGCCACCCGTTCGGTGATGATCCGCCGGTGGATGTCGGGGTGCTCCGCGCCGACCGCGGCGCAGGCGGCCTCCCACTCGGCGTGGAGGCGTGCCAGGAAGTCCGACCGGTCCCGGTACGGCTCGAACAGTCGCTCAGGGGCAGGGAGCTGGACCACGCCGTGCTCGTGGTGCTCGGGGTACGCACGCGGCATCGTGCCCGACTTGGAGACCAGCCGGATGGCGCCGGTGTGCCCCTGGCGCAGGAGCAGGGCCACGGAGTCGTACGCGCTCAACACCGATCCGACGACCACGACGCTCGCCTCGGGCGGGGTTGCCAGCAGCCGCCGCACGCCCTCCTCGGAGTACGGGTGCCGAATGAACGCGTCATGTCCCAGCACCTGGCTGGCGAACGCCGGCTCCCGGAGCTCCATGCCGGTCGCGAGGATCACGTGATCGGCCGTCAGGGTCTGCGTGTGCCCGGCGCCGTCGCCGGAGCACAGCCGGATGGAGGCCTCGACGTGGCCGGCTCGGATGTCGAGGTCCACCGCCTCACCCTCGGTCTCGACGAGGTCCACGCCGGGGTACGCCTCCGAGCGTGCTCCGGTGATGCGATCAGTCAGGTAGTCGTGGTAGATCCGGCGTGGAGCGGGGCCGTGTCCGACGAACGTGAAGTCTCCCCACGGCGCGGTCCATCCGCTGCGATCGGCCTCGTGATTGGCCCAGCGGACGAAGTCGTGGACGTCCTCGCGGAACGCGGACATCCGGCCGGCCTGGATGTTGAACACGTGATCCCAGGGGTTGCCGTCCCGGTGGTACGCCACGCCCGCGTAGCGGTAGTCCCGGCGACGCTCAAGCAAGACGATCTCGATGGGCTCGCGGGCGAACTGCAGGAGCCGGATGGCTGTCGCCGTGCCGGCAAGCCCGGCACCGACGATGAGGACCCGAGGACGATGCATTCCTGCCTCCTTTGTGGATACCGGCAGCATGCATCGCCCGACGCCTGTGGATCAATTTCCTCCTCCTGAGCGACGCCGTTCATCATTCCCGAGGATCCGTTCGATGGTGGCGGCCGGACGCGCGACGGTGCCACTTCACCAGTGCTGAAACCGGCGGCGCATCGGACCACACGCCTATCGCCGGGATGAGGGCGGGTTGTCGGAACGTCGACAGGCGCGGCACGATGGGCAGCCGGCGTGGTGGCCTGTTTCGAGGTGCCGATCATGACCTCGCGAAAGGGGAATGCCTACATGGACCAGATGACGGTGGCTCTCACCCAAAGCGGGCATACGGCAACCATTGCCAGCATTCGCGATTACACCATCGTGATGGACCGTCCGTCCTCGAACGGTGGATCGGACGCGGGCCCGATGGGCGGTGAGACGCTGCTCGCCTCGGTCGGTGGCTGCTTCATGAGCACCCTCTACGCCGCCGCCGAGGCCCGGTCCACCCGGGTCGAGGGCGCGGCCTGCCGCGTCACCGGCGTGTTCGAGGCGAACCCCCGGCGATTCGGTGCGATCCACATCGAGGTGTCCTGCGACTCGTGCCCGACTGCGGACCTCGAACACCTCGTCGTGGTCGCCGAACGCGGCTGCCTGGTGGCCGCGACCCTCAGGCAGGGCATGAAGGTGACCGCGTCGGTCGCCGCTGCGCCCGCCGCCGGATGAGCAGCGAGACCGTTGCCGAAGTGCGCACGATGGAAGATGCGCTGGTTGTCGCCTACCGATACCTTCCGGTTTGTGACCATGCCGATGGAGCCGAGCGGTGGCGTTCCGTGTCCGCCGGTGCTGTCGCCCGTCTAGCCCGCACTGCGAAGGAATACACGATGATGGATGACACGCACACCCGGACAGCCCCGTCCACCGGTTCGTCGGTCCCGGCCACCGAGCGACAGTCGATCTGGAAGCACGGGGTCGTCGCGGCCGTCGTCGCCGCGATCGCCACAACCGTCCTCGCGGCGATCGCCTCGGCTGTGGGTGTCTCGTTCAGTGACGGCACCGGTGAGAGCATCCCACTCCCCGTGTTCACGGTGCTGACGCTGATCTTCTCGCTCGTCGGCGTCGGAATCGCCGTTGTCATGGCGCGCAAGGCACGTCGGCCTCGGTCCACATTCCTGCGGACGGTGGTGGCCCTTCTCGTGTTGTCCGTCGTCCCGAGCCTCGCGATCGGGTTCGATGCCGGCTCTGCGGTCACCCTGGTCGCTCTGCACCTGGTCGCCGCTGCGATCGTCGTGCCGGTCCTGCTGAAGCGGCTCCCGCCCACGCGCTGACCCGGCCGCCGCGCCGCTGCGCTTGACCAGTTCCCGCCTCCGTCACCAGCGGGGCACCGACGCCGGTGCCCCGCTGGGTCGTAGCTGATCCACATCGGCCTGGCCCGCTTGCCTGTCACCCCTCGAAGCTCATCGACACGATCGGCCTGTGCTGCCTCTGAGCAGGCTCGGCATCCGCGCAATCTGGGAGACAGCTCCCATGCCCTCGCGTGCGAAGGTAGCCCGGAAGCCTTGGATGGAGCCTCGATTGGAAGGTGAGCGGCTGATGGCTACTGCCGTGATCCAAAGCGTGCGAGATGCCCTGACCGACTACCCCGGGCTCACCGAGGTCGCGGTCCTGGCCCACGAGCACGAAGCCCTCGGCCATGTCCTGGTGGCCTACATCGTGCTGCGTAGCGTCGGCCTCAACCTCGCCGAGCTGTACAAGCACCTCAGGAAGCGGCTGCCGGGCAGCTTGGTGCCGGCCGCCGTCACCGTCGTCGACGCCATTCCGGTCAAATCCGGGGGATCGGCCGACCCGCACGCGTTCCCCCAACCCGACCTACGGGGCCTGATGCCCTACCGGCCGCCGGACACTCCCCGCCAGGAAGCGCTCTGCACGATCTTCGCCGAGGTGCTCGCCCGGCCCCGGTGCGGCATCGACGACAACTTCTTCACCCTCGGCGGCGAGTCGATCGACGCCATGCTGATAGCCAGCCGTGCCAGCGCGGTAACCGGCCGGGACATCTCGATGGATGACCTCTTCGACGCGCCGACCGTCGCGGAGTTCGACCGGCTTCTGGACCTCATGCCGCTCAAGTAGGCCCCCGAGACGCCAGGCCGGCCGAGGCGGGCGATGTTCGTACCGGGGAGGAATCCCGACGTCGCGCGCCGCCGCCACCGACGGCCCAGGGCTCGGTCCGATTCCCGGGTCCGGGGCGTGACCGAGCCGGGCGCGATTCCTGAACCTCGCCTCGTGGCCCGGGCTCCGGCACGGGCGGCCCGCACCCCGTCGGCGCCCGAATCGCATGGGCAACTGTGGAGATGCACCGGAATGAATGGGCCGGGCAGGGTGGTCAGCGAACCGCCCGTCGTAGCGCGGCAGCGATGAGAGTCAATTGGCTGACCGGGTCTGTCAATCGGAATGAGGTTGCCATGGCTAATCCGTTTGAGGACGCTGACGCCCTGTACCTGGTCCTTGTCAATAACGAGGGGCAGCACAGTTTGTGGCCTTCCGGAATTGCCGTCCCAGATGGTTGGGCCACCGCGCACGACACGGATTCCCGATCGAATTGCCTTCGATACGTCGAAGAACATTGGACTGACATGCGCCCGCAGAGCCTGGTCCGGGCGGAACGGGCGTGAGTGCCGTGGAAACGCTGACGGAGGCGCAGCGGGACCTGGTCGTCTCGCGGTGGAACGACACGGCGCGGGACGTGCCGGAAACGGTGTTTCCGGAGTTGTTCGCGGCGCAGGCGGTGCGGACGCCGGACGCGGTGGCTGTGGAGTTCGGTGGTGTGTCGTGGTCGTACGCGGAGTTGGATGCGCGGTCGAACCGGTTGGCGCGGTATCTGGTGGGGTTGGGTGCGGGGCCGGAGCGGGTGGTGGCGGTGGCGTTGCCGCGGTCGTTGGAGATGGTGGCGGCGGTGCTGGGTGTGGTGAAGGCCGGTGCGGCGTATCTGCCGGTCGATCCGGGGTATCCGGCGGACCGGATCGCGTTCATGCTCGCCGACGCCGCCCCGCGTCTGCTCGTCAGCGACCGGGCCACGGCGGTGCGGCTGCCGGACGTGTCCGGCGTCGAGGTGATGAACATCGATGACCCTCGGGTGGCCGAGTCGGTGGCCCGGCAGGACGGCAGCGGTGTGCGGGACGCGGACCGGCTCGCGCCGCTGCGTACCGCCCACCCGGCGTACGTGATCTACACGTCCGGGTCCACCGGGCGGCCCAAGGGCGTGGTGGTCAGCCACCGCGGCCTGGCGAGCCTGTCCGGCTTCCTCATCCGGACCTTCGAGATCGGGCCCGAGTCACGGGTGGGACAGGTGGCCTCGCTGAGTTTCGACGCGGCGGTCATGGAACTGATGATGTCGCTGCCCGCCGGAGCGGCCCTGGTCCTTCCCGAGCAGGGGCAACTGGCCGGGGAGGCGCTCGCGGACACGCTGCGCGAGCTGCGGGCCACTCATGCCCTGGTCGGGCCGGCTTCCCTGGCCGGGGCGACCACGGACCAGATGCCCGGCCTGGAGTGTCTGATGGTCGGCGGCGAGGCGTGCCCGGGCGAGATCGCCGCCGAGTGGTCGAAGGGCCGGCGGATGTTCAACGCCTACGGCCCGACCGAGGCGACGGTGGCCACGACGATGAGTGGGCCGCTGTCGGGAGGGGACGCCCCGCCGATCGGGAGACCGATCTGGAATGCGCGGGCGTACGTGCTGGACGATCGGCTGCGGCCGGTGCCGCCCGGTGGGGCGGGGGAGCTGTACCTGGCCGGGCCGAGCCTGGCGCGGGGTTACCTCGGCCAGCCCGGTCTCACCGCCGGACGATTCGTGGCCTGCCCGTTCGCGTCCGGGGAACGGATGTACCGGACCGGCGACCTGGTGCGCTGGCGCGATGACGGCGAGCTGGAATACCTGGGCCGCGTCGACGAGCAGGTCCAGGTCCGCGGGTTCCGGGTCGAGCCGGGCGAGATCGAGGCCGCGCTGGCCGGGCAGCCCGGGGTGGCCCGAGCTGTGGTGATCATGCGGGAGGACCGCCCCGGCGACCAACGCCTGGTGGGCTACGTCGTGCCGGCTGCCGGAAGCGAGCTGGACCCGGCCGGGATCCGGGCAGCAGTGGCGGAGACGCTGCCTGTCTACATGGTGCCCGCCGCCGTGGTGGTCCTGGACACCCTGCCGTTGACGGTGAACGGGAAGCTGGACCGGCGGGCGCTGCCGGCCCCGACGTTCGTCGGCGGCGGCGGCCGGGCGCCGTCCACGCCCGCCGAGGAGATCCTGTGCGATCTGTTCGCCCAGGTCCTCGGCGTGGACCGGGTCGGCGTGGACGACAACTTCTTCGACCTGGGTGGACACTCGCTCCTGGTGGCCCGGCTGATCAGCCGGGTGCGGTCGGTGCTCGGGGTGGAGCTGGAGATCCGGGCGGTGTTCGACCATCCCACCGTGGAGTCGCTGGCGCGGTCGCTGGACAGCGTCGGGGCGGCCCGGCCACCGCTGGAGCCGGCGGACCGGCCGGCGCGCCTGCCGCTGTCGTTCGCCCAGCAGCGGTTGTGGTTCCTCGCGCAGGTGGAGGGGCCGAGCACCACCTACAACGTGCCGTTCGCGTGGCGGCTGCGGGGGCGGGTCGACACCGCCGCGCTGACCGCCGCCCTGGGCGACGTGGTCCGGCGGCACGAGACGCTGCGGACCGTGTTCCCGACCGTGGACGGGCAGCCGTACCAGCGGGTGGTCCCGGCCGCGCTGGCGGCGCCGGAGGTCACGGTGGTGCCGGCCCAGGAGAGCGAGCTGCCGGCGCTCACCGAGCGGGCGGCGCAGTACGTCTTCGACCTGGCCGGTGAGCTGCCGGTGCGCGCGTGGCTGTTCGTGCTGGGACCGGAGGAGTGCGTGCTGGTGTTGCTCACGCACCACATCGCCAGTGACGGCTGGTCGCTGGGCGTGTTGCTGGGGGACCTGGGGCAGGCGTACGAGGCGCGGCTGGCCGGCCACGCGCCGGAGTGGACCGACCTGCCGGTCCAGTACGCGGACTACACGCTGTGGCAGCGCGGCCTCCTGGGCGGCGACCAGCACGGCGGCGGCGTGCTGGCTCGGCAGGTGGAGTACTGGCAGTCGGCGCTGGCCGGGCTGCCCGAGCGACTTGAGCTGCCGTTCGACCGGCCCCACCCGGCCCACCGCTCCTATCGGGGCGGGCAGGTCGCGGTGGACGTGGACGCGGCCGTGCACCGCGGGCTGGCGGAGCTGGCGCGCCGGCACCAGGTGACGCTGTTCATGGTGCTCCAGGCCGCGCTCGCGGTTGTGCTGTCCCGTTCCGGCGCCGGCGCCGACATCCCGATCGGCGTGCCGGTGGCCGGTCGAGGTGGAGACGAGAGACTGCACAACCTGGTCGGGTTCTTCGTCAACACGCTGGTGTTGCGGACCGACCTGTCGGGTGACCCGAGTTTCGGGGAGCTGCTCCGCCGCGTCAGGGAGCAGGACCTGGCGGCCTACGCGCACCAGGACGTCCCCTTCGAGCGGCTGGTGGAGGTGCTGAACCCGGTCCGGTCGACCACTCATCACCCCCTGTTCCAGGTGACGCTGGCCTCCGACGACGACACCAGCCGGGACTGGCAGGTCCACGGCCTGGAGTCCACGAACCTGCCGCTGCCCGAGCAGTCGGCCAAGTTCGACCTGTCGCTGACGTACCGGTCGCGACATGAGCCGGACGGCGCCCCCGGCGGGATCGGCGTCACGCTGGAGTACGCGGCGGACCTGTTCGACGCGAGCACCGCGCAGGCCCTGGCGGAGCGGCTGGTCCGGCTGCTGGGCCACGTCGCCGCCGACCCGGGTCAGCGGATCAGCGGCGTGGAGCTGCTGTCGGCGGCGGAACGCGAGCTGGTCCTCTCGCGGTGGAACGACACCGCCCGGGACGTGCCTGGTGTGGTGTTGCCGGAGTTGTTCGCGGCGCAGGCGGCGCGGACGCCGGACGCGGTGGCGGTGGAGTTCGGTGGTGTGTCGTGGTCGTACGCGGAGTTGGATGCGCGGTCGAACCGGTTGGCGCGGTATCTGGTGGGGTTGGGTGCGGGGCCGGAGCGGGTGGTGGCGGTGGCGTTGCCGCGGTCGTTGGAGATGGTGGCGGCGGTGCTGGGTGTGGTGAAGGCCGGTGCGGCGTATCTGCCGGTCGATCCGGGGTATCCGGCGGACCGGATCGCGTTCATGCTCGCCGACGCGACGCCGATCGGGATGCTCACGACCCGGCAGCTCGACGCCGACCTGCCCGCCGCGGGCGTGCGGGTCGTCCTCGACGACCCGGCGGTGGCCGCCGCGGTGGCGAGCCAGCCCGACGGCGAGGTCGCCGACGGGGAGCGGATCGCGCCACTGCTGCCCGGTCATCCGGCGTACGTGATCTACACGTCCGGGTCCACCGGGCGGCCCAAGGGCGTCGTCGTCAGCCACCGGGGCCTGCCCAGCCTGGCGGCGTTCCTGGTGCACACCTTCGAGACCAGGCCGGGGTCACGGGTGGCGCAGCTGCTCTCGCTGAGCTTCGACATGTCACTCGTGGAGCTGCTGTTGTCGTTGACCGCCGGAGCGGCGTTGGTGCTTCCCGAGCAGTGGCCGCTGGCCGGGGAGCCGTTGGCCGAGGCGTTCCACGAGCTCGGCATCACCCACGCGATGGTGGCGCCCAGCACGCTCGCCGGTGCGACGCCCGCCAAGGTGCCGGACCTGGAGTGCCTCATCGTCGGGGGCGAGGCCAGCTCCGCCGAGCTGATCGCCGCGTGGTCGGCGGACCGGCGGATCTACAACGGGTACGGCCCGACCGAGGCGACCGTGGGTACGACGATGAGCCGGCGGCTGTCCGGCGGCGGGGAGACACCGCCGATCGGGGTGCCGATGTGGAACGTGCGGGCGTACGTGCTCGACGAGCGGCTGGGTGTGGTGCCGCCGGGGGTGCCCGGGGAGCTGTACCTGGCCGGGCCGTGCCTCGCGCGGGGCTACCTGAACCGGCCCGGGCTGACCGCGGAGCGGTTCGTGGCCTGCCCGTTCGCATCCGGTGAGCGGATGTACCGGACCGGTGACCTGGTGCGCTGGCGCAACGACGGCCAGCTGGAGTTCCTGGGCCGGGTCGACGAGCAGGTCAAGCTTCGGGGCTTCCGGATCGAGCTGGGCGAGATCGAGGCCGTGCTGGCCGGGCAGCCCGGTGTGGCCCGGGCCGTGGTGGCGCTGCGGGAGGACCGCCCGGGCGACCGCCGCCTGGTCGGGTACGTGGTGCCCGAGGCCGGCCGGGCGCACGAGGTGGACCCGGCCGCTGTCCGGGCCGCGGTGGGCCGGGCCCTGCCCGGACACATGGTGCCGTCCGCCGTGGTGGCCATCGACGAGCTGCCCAGGTCGGTGAACGGGAAGCTGGACCGGCGGGCACTGCCCGCCCCGGACTACGCCGCGGGCCCGGCCCGGGGACCGTCCACCCCGGCCGAGCAGGCCCTGTGCGAGTTGTTCGCCGAGGTGCTCGGGGTGGACCGGGTGGGCGTCGACGACAACTTCTTCGACCTGGGCGGGCATTCGCTGCTCGGCGCCGTGCTCGTCGCCCGGTTGGAGAGCCAGCTCGGTATCAGGATCAGCCTGCAGAGCTTCCTCGCCGACCCGTCCGTCGGTGCGGTCGCCGGTCAGGCGCCACCGCAGACGACCGGACAGTCCTGATCGACACGAGACGACCTCCCGGAGGAGGAACGATGGATCTGGCGGCCAGGGGTGTGACCATCTACTCGACATGTCGGTCGAGCATCGGCTACGGCCAGGACTCCCACCTGCGCAAGCTGCTGGAGACCGCTCGGTGGGCCGATGAGGCCGGCTACCGCGGGGCCCTGCTGTACAGCGACAACACCTCGATCGACGCCTGGATGTCGGCACAGGCCGCCATCGCGAACACGGCCGGCTTCGTGCCGCTCATCGCGGTACAGCCGCTGGACAAGAGCCCGTTCGCGCTGGCCCGGGCGATCTCGTCGCTGGCCCACCTGTACGGACGGCAGGTCGACCTCAACTACGTCAGCGGCGGCTTCAGCCGTGACCTCCGGGTCCAGGGTGACGCGCTGCCGCACGACGCCCGGTACGACCGGCTCGTCGAGTACGTGACGATCGTCAGAGCGCTGCTCGACGGCGGCCTGACCAGTCACGAGGGGCGGTACTACAACTTCCGGCGGGCGCGGCTCACGACCCCGGTGCCCGCAGATCTGCTACCCACGGCGTACGTGTCCGGCTCGTCGGCGGCCAGCCTGCAGGCGGGCGAGTCACTCGGCCTCAGCCAGCTCTCCTTCCCGTTGCTGCCCGCCGAGTTCGCCAGTCCGGACACCCGCAAGAACAGGTTCGGCGCAGGCATCAGCATCGGCATCATCGCCCGTGACGACTCGTCCGAGGCGTGGCGGATCGCGCACAAGCGGTTCCCGGCCGATCCGGACGGCGCGGAGCGGATGAAACTGCTCCTCTCGGCCGCAGTGTCGTCCTGGCAGCCGCAGCTCGCCTCCGTGCCGATCGCCGACGAGGGGGAGGGCGGGGCGTACTGGCTCGTTCCCTTCCGGTACCACCACACGTTCTGCCCGTACCTCGTCGGGAGCTATGACGAGGTGGCGCAGGCGGTGGCGACGTACCTGAAGGGCGGTGCCCGCACCTTCGTCTTCGACCTGCCGCAGGAACCCGACGACCTGTATCACACGCGGATCGCGGTGGAGCGCGCCGTCGCGGCCCTGGACGGCGAACCGTCCTGACGCGCGATCGGCCGTTTCGACAGCGCCTGACGAAAGGAAACACCGATGCGCCCCGTCGCCGGCACCGGCCAACTCTGCAGTCAGCTCAGCTCCGGCGACGGGGCGGAGGTGCTGGTCACCGACTTTCAGGCGCTCAACGGGACGCCCCGGCTCAGCCAGTTGCTCGGTAAAATGGCCACCGATCAGCGGATCTACCAGGTGGATCCGCGGGGCGCGCTGTCCGGGGGCCGGCTCTACGCCTCCCTGGCGGAACTGGCGGACGAGGCAGCCGCCCTCTTCCGCGCCGAATCCTCCGCGGCGGGCGACCAGCGGCTGTTCGTGGTGAGCCACTGCAGCGCCGCGGCCCTGTCCCTGCGGATCGCCGGCCACCTGAGCGCCGTCCGGGAGGTCACCGCCATCCTGGTGCAGCCGACCTGGCCGGGTACGGAGCACGTCGTTGAGGGGTTCTCCGAGTTCCAGGCGAAGCTGGGGGCCGGCGGTCAACCGTGTCCCGACCTGGACGGCGATCCCTGGTCCTGTGTCGCGGAGATGGAACAGCTCATGCGGGCGGAGATGACGGAGCTGGCGAAGCGGCACGGCCTCGACAGCGCCCCGCTGGCCTTCTCCGAGCTGCTGGTGTCGTACCGGACCTGGCTCGCCTTTCTGCTGGCCTGCCGCAACGACCGGCCCGCCGAGCCGCCCGCCGAGGCGGTCGAGGTCACGGTGCTGACCGACGACCCCCACTTCGTGCTCCCCGGTACCGGTCCGGGCCGGTACCGGATCACCCCGCCGCCCACCAGGGACCGGCCCGATGACGTGACACCGGAACTGGCCCGGCTGGTGCTCGACCAGATCGAGAGCTGGCCGGCTGCGGGCTCGCGCTGACCAGTGCGTCGGAAGGGCGATCGCCGGCGTGACCGCTGCCCGATTGACCCCGTTGCCGGTCACCCCACCTCGCGACCGGCCGGCCCCGAAACGTCAGAACGGCCGGCGGGGTGCATCCCCGCCGGCCGGCCTCCGAAAGTGGACGGACAGTCTCAGGCCGCTAACCGGCACGGTGGAGAGCCGTCAGCTTCTCCATCTCCGGCACCACGTCGTTGGGCGACGGGACGGCCGCGGCCTCGGCGCGCAGGCGCTCGGCGTTGCGGGCGTACGACGGATCGCCGAGCACCCGCCGCAGGTGGCCGTGCAGGACGTCGGCGCTGAGCCGGCCGGGATCGCTGGCGTAGACGCCGGCGCCCTGCTCCTCCAGGGCAGTGACGACAGCCAGTGGGCCCCAGAACTTGTCCCCGCCGAACTTGCCCGGCACGATCAGCTGCGGCACGCCGTAATGGGTGGCCGAGATGACCGTGCCGTACCCGCCGTGGTGCACGATCGCCGAGCAGGTCGGCAGCAACGCGGTCAGCGGCACGAAGGGAACTGAACGAACGTTGCCCGGCAGGGTCACCCGGGCGTCGTGCTGCTCCTTGCTGAGCGTCACGACGACCTCCGCGTCCAGGTCGGCGACCGCGTCCAGCATGTCGCTCGTCGAAGCGCCCGCGTTCAGCTCGCGGAACGACAGGCCGAGCGTAAGGCAGACACGCGGGCGCTCCGGCTCGGCGTACAGCCATTCCGGAACGATCGACGGGCCGTTGAACGGCACCGCCCGCACCGCCTGGTAGTCGATGCCCTCCGGCTGCCAGGTCCAGGGCGCCATCGCGTTCACCGACCACTGGCCGGTCACCAGGTCCTCGGTGAAGTCCAGGCCGTACCGGGCGAGGATCGGCTCCAGGGCGGCCCGCATGGGGTCGCGCGTCGGGTCCACAGCCCGCGCCGCGTTCCGCAGCTGCATCAGCGCGTCGGTGCAGATCACCAGGCGGGCGTGCGCGGCGCCGCAGGCCCGGGCGGCGACCGGGCCCGCGTAGGCCATCGTCATGCCGTCCCAGAGCACCAGGTCCGGCTTCCAGGCCCGGGCGACGCGCACTGCGGCGTCGATCACGGTGTCCGGGTTGAAGGTGGTGAAGTGCCAGTCGGCCAGGGCGGTGAGTTCGCCCAGCGGGTCGTCTGCGGCGTAGTCGGCCTGCACCGACTTGCGCCCGTTCTCGTATGGCCCGGCTTCCGCGTGCGGAACGGCGGGTTCCCCCTCGGCGGCCTTCTCGGACACCATCGCGGTCAGGTCGATCGGTTCGCCGAGGGGCACCGCGGTCAGGCCGCAGTGCGCGACATCCTGGGCGGTCAGCCCGACCGGGTCCGGCTGGGTGGCCATCCGGACCTCGTGCCCGGCCGTGCGCAGGGCCCAGGCGAGCGGCGTCAGCGCGTACAGGTGGGTCTTGCTCGGACAGTTCAGGACCAGGATGCGCACGGCAACTCCCAGGGGTCGAGGGAAGGCACGTCAGACGGCGCCCGGCGCGGCGGTTCTAGTGCGTCGAGTCCGGGACACCGGCCCTGCTTCTGCTCAGGGCCGCGGCGACGTCGACGATCAGGTCTTCCTGGCCGGCCACCGCCTGGCGTCTGCCCAGCTCGAAGAAGATGTCACGCGGGTCCAGGTTCTCGCGCCCCGCCGCGTCGAGCACCGGGTTCTTGAAGCCGGAGAACACGCCCGCGAGCCCGCTCACGATGCCCACCGAGTCGATGGTCGGCGGCTTGGGCATGAGTTCCCGCTCGGCCAGGTCCGCCGCGTCGAGAAGGCCGTACAGGTCGACGCCCGTGGAGAAGCCGCTCCGTTCGAGGACCGGTACCACCACCTCGAGCTGGGTGTTGCCGGCGCCCGCCCCGAATCCTCTGGCGCACGCGTCGATGATCGTGGCCCCGGCGCGCGCCGCGGCCACGGAGTTGGCCACGGCCATCCCGAGGTTGTTGTGCCCGTGGAAGATGATGGGCACGTCAACGGCCCCGGCTATGGCGGTGATCCGCTCGCTGACGTCCTCGGGCAGGTAGTACCCGGCGGAGTCCATGATCCCTACGGCTGACGCGCCGTAGTCCACGAGCCGGCGGCACTCCTCGGCGAGCCGTCCGGGTGCGGCCATGTGGCTCATCACCAGCACGCTCTGCGCCTCCACTCCGGCGTCCCGCAGGAAACCGAGGTATCGCTCCATGGTGTTGCCCTCGGTGCAGTGGGCACCGACCCGCACCACGTCGACGCCGTGGTTCACCGCTTCCTTGAGATCGTGTGTGGTGGCCCAACCGGGCAGCATGAACACGGCCATCTTGCTGTGCGAGAGCTGCTCCCGAACCACCGTGAGCATCTCGGCGTCGGTCAGCGCGGCCCGGCCCACCTGCAGCGACGACGCACCGAGGCCGTTGCCGTGACCCACCTCCACGACCGGGACGCGGGCCGCATCCGCCGCGGCGGCGTACCGCCGGAGCTGATCGCGACCGAGTTGGTGACGAATCGCGTGCTGGCCGTCGCGCAGTGTCGGGTCGTGGATGGTCACCGGCCGGATCGTCACGGCGTCCTCCTGCGTAGCCTGGTCCATGTTCAGCTCACTGTCCTCTTCTGGTCGACCGGACGGCCCGCTGCGTACTGCTCGGCGACGTAGATGGCGGCGGAGTTGATGATGTCGAGGTTCCCCGCGTGGCGCGGGATCAGATCTCCCGAGGCGCTCACCTCGATCGCGATGAACGCTCTGCCGTCGACGACGCTGCACGCGGCGATGTCGAAGCCCGCGGCGAAGGTCCGGACCTCCTCCGCCGCCGCGGTCACGTGCTTGCGGATCACGTCCAGATCGAAGTCGTCGCCGGTCATCGAGATCGCCACACGGAAGGTGGGAGGCGGCTCGGCGGGGCTGAGGTTCAGCAGGACCTTGACGTCGGGCACCCCGGTGAACGCACGGATGGCGGCCTGCGTCGTCCCGACGTACTCGTCGAGGTTCAACCGGCTGGCCCGGCCCACACTCTGGCTGGCCGCGGTCGTCACCACCTCGATGTAATCGGGCGAGTACCGCTGGGTGAGCGCGTGCAGGATCGGAATCGCCGTCTGGCCGCCGCAGCTGATCAAACTGACGTTGCGGTGCACCAGGGCGTCCGCCCCGTTCACCGTGGGCGCGATCATGTGGCCGATCCTGCTCGGTGTCAGATCGACGACCAACGCACCGAGGCCCTCCAGGTACTCCCAGTGCTCGGCGTGCGAGGCCGCATTGCTGGCGTCGAACACGACATCGAAACTCACCGGGGCGGACGCCAGTGACCTGACCCCGCCGCTGGCCGTCCGGTAGCCCAGTTCCGCCGCGGTGCGCAATCCGCGATTCTGACTGTCGCGCGCCACCACCAATTGGCAGTCCAGGAATCTGGAACGCTTGATCTTTGTCAAGAGATCGAGCCCAATGAGCCCCGCTCCGAGGATGGCAACGTTCAACCGGCTGCCCTTATTCATAGCCCGATTCCCCTCAGAATTGCCCCGAACCATGGCCGGCCCCGTCGTTGCGGCCGGCGCGATTGTGGCGCACGCTCTCGCTCAGCATGCCGTGAGCGGGACGACGAAACTTCTCCACGCGTGCGTCATCAGCCGGCCGGTAACGGCCGGCACCGGATTCCGAGGACCGTCGGGCGCGCACTGCGCACAATGGAACGTTGCCCCCGGTGCGCGATGTCGACAAGCATCACAAATGCTGACGCTGCCGCACTCACACCCAGGGAGGGCGCGTGAAGAGCACGATGATCCGCCGCCGGACGAGGCAACTGGTTGCCGCCGCCGTGGTCGGTGTTCTGATGACCGTCGCCGGAGCGTCCGCGACGGCGGCCGCCACGACCCGGATCGCATGGGGTGGCTGCGCGGACCCGAATCTGGCCGCCCTCGGCGCGCAGTGCGGATTCCTCACCGTTCCGCTCGACTACGCCCGTCCGCGCGGCGCCACCATCCGGCTCGCGGTGTCGAGGATCCTGCACACCACGCCGGATTCGCAGTACCAGGGCGTGATGCTGACCAACCCCGGCGGTCCCGGCGGGGCCGGGCTGGGCCTGGCGGCACTGGGCCAGGCGGTCCCGAACGGCGTCGGCGACGCCTACGACTGGATCGGCCTCGACCCGCGCGGCGTGGGCTCCAGCGTGCCGGCGATCTCGTGTCAGCCGGACTACTTCGCGGCACCGAGGCCGCCGTACGTGCCCGGTACGCCGGCCGTGGAGCGCGCCTGGCTCTCGCGCACGCGTGAATATGCCAGCGCCTGCGCCGCGAAGAACGGGCCGCTGCTGCGACACATGACGACGCTGGACTCCGCGCGCGACCTGGAGAGCCTGCGGATCGCACTGGGCGCACGGCAGATCAACTACCTCGGATACTCCTACGGCACCTACCTCGGCCAGGTCTACGCCACCGTCTACCCGACGCGCGTGCGACGGATGGTGCTGGACAGCACCGTGGACCCCCGCACCGTCTGGTACCGGAACAACCTGGACCAGTCCGTCGCCCTCGAGCGCAACATCACGATCTGGTTCGGTTGGCTCGCCCGGTACGACAGCGTCTACCACCTCGGCAGCACCGCGGCCGCGGTCGAGAAGCTCTACTACCGGAAGCTCCACGAACTCGACCGGCGGCCGGCCGGCGGCGTCGTCGGCGGCGCCGAGTGGAGTGACATCTTCGTGCACGCCGGATACAACCAGTTCTTCTGGACCCAGCTCGCCGACGTGTTCGCCGGTTGGGTGCACGACCCGGACGCCGACACGCTGATCGGCTGGTACCAGGCCGTCGACGGGCCGGGTGACGACAACGCCTACGCCGCCTACAACGCGGTGTCGTGCACCGACGCGCGATGGCCCCGGAGCTGGGCCACGTGGCAGCGCGACCTGAGGTCCACCTTCCGGACGGCGCGGTTCGTCACCTGGCTCAACGGGTGGTACAACGCGCCCTGCCTGTCCTGGCCCGTACCGGCGGGCAGGGCGGTGGACGTCGACGGGCGGCGCGTGGCGAGCGTCCTGCTCGTCAACGAGACGCTGGACGCGGCGACGCCGTTCGGGGGGAGCCTCGAGGTGCGCAGGCGGTTCCCGCACTCCAGCCTGCTCGCCGTACCGGGTGGCACCAGCCACGCCAGCGGCTTCTTCGTCGGGAACGAGTGCGTGAACGGCGTGGTCGCCACCTACCTGGCGACCGGCGCGTTGCCCGCACGCCAGCGGGGCAGCGGCCCGGATGCGACCTGCGCGCCGCTCCCGCAGCCGGTCCCCGACCCGGCGACCGCCGCGCCGGCGGCCGGAATCGACGCCGCGAAGTCCCCGGTGGGCCGCGCGTCGGTCCTCGGGATGCCCCCGGCGGGCCGGCCTCGCTGACACCCCCGGCCCGTCTTCGCCTCACCCGGCCACTGCGAATGCCGGTGGCCGGCTCTGGCGGCAGTAGCCCGTCCGACGTGCGGAGACGGCCGCGCCGCCGCCGTCAGGACCGGCACTCCGATCGCCGGTCACGTGCGTGACCGGACGGCAATTTCACCGTTGAGCACGCCGCAACGGCGCGGTGAGACTCGACATGACGGATGCCCATCTATTCGGGAGGTCACATCCATGCGCGAGTCATTCTGGTATTCGCCACCGGGCGCGGGCGCGACGGTTTCCACCGGGACGACGGTGAGGCCATGATGCAGGAGACCGCAGCGTGGCCGACCGACGATCTCGGGCCCGCGGCCGTGCACTTCTTCGAGTTGACGGCCGGCGCCACGGGCATCGTCGTGCTCGACAATCTTGTGCTCGGCCCGGCCATCGGCGGGGTGCGCATGACCCCGACGGTCACCGTGGGCGAGGTGGCCCGGCTCGCCCGCGCCATGACGATCAAGAACGCGGTGGCCGGTCTGCCACACGGCGGTGGAAAGTCCGGCATCCGGATCAACGGGCCGCTCGACCCCGCGGCGCGGCAGTCCGTGCTCCGCTCCTTCGCGCGCGCGATCCGTCACGTCGTCGACTACATCCCCGGGCCCGACGTGGGGACCGACGAGACGGCGATGGCGTGGATCCGCGACGAGATCGGTCGCGCGGTCGGGCTGCCCGGCGCGCTGGGCGGCATCCCGCTCAACGAGGTCGGCGCCACCGGCTACGGCGTGGCGAAGTGCGCGGAGGCGCTGCACGCCGCGAACCGGCTCGAGCTGGCGGGCGCCCGGGTGGCCGTCCAGGGCTTCGGTGCCGTCGGGCGGGTCGCCGCCCTCGAACTGGCCCGCCTCGGCGCTCGCGTCGTCGCGGTGTCCGACATCACCGGCGCCGTGTACGACCAGGACGGCCTGGACGTCGATGCGCTCGCGGCCTTCCAGCGCACCGGCCCGATCGCGGAGTACCACGACGTGAAACGCATGGAGCGCGACCAGTTGCTCACCGTCGAGTGCGACATCCTGATCCCCGCCGCCCAGGGCGACGCCGTGCACATGGGCAACGTCGATGACGTGCGGGCGCGGACGATCCTGCAGGGCGCGAACCTGCCGGTCACCCCGGAGGCGGAGGCTGTCCTCGCCCGGCGCGGTGTGCTCAGCGTGCCCGACGTGATCGTCAACGCGGGGGGCGTGATCTGCGCGGCCGCCGAGCACCGGGGCCGTACCCGGGCGGAGGCGTTCACCGAGATCGCGGATCGGATCACGGCCAACACGCTCGAACTCCTGGATCGGGTCGCGGCCCGCCCCGGTCTGTTGCCCGCCGACGCAGCCGTCGAGATGGCGCAGACACGGTTGGACGTCGCGCGCGCGTTCCAGCGGACGTTCTGATGTTCGAGCCGGTCCGGGCGACATCGGCCGCCCGGACCGGACCGCCACCGCTGCTCAGGTCCGCAGGTAGGAGGCGCCGTTCAGGTCGAGTACGGCGCCGCTGGCCCACTCGGCCTTCTCCGAGGCCAGATAGAACACGGCCGCGGCGATCTCGTCCGGCTCGCCGACCCGGCCGAACGGGCTCTGGGCCCTGATCGCGTCACCACCGGGTGCCTCGAGGTACTCCTTGGCCATGGGGGTCCGCACGAATCCGGGCGCCACGGTCGCGACCGAGATCCGGTACGGCGCGAGAGCGAGCGCGAGTGACTGGCCGAAGGAGTTCAGGCCGGCCTTGCTGGCCCCGTAGGCCGGCGCCTCGGGTTCGCCGCGGAACGCGCCCCGCGACGAGACGTTGACGATCCGCCCGCCGTGCTCCTTCAGGTGCTGGACCGCGCACCAGGTCACGTTGGCCGCGCCGATCAGGTTGGGCCCCAGGGTGGACTGCCAGTGCTGCTGCCAGACCTCGTAGCTCACCTCGGTGATGGGGTGCAGGGTGAAGACGCCGGCGTTGTTGACCAGGACGTCGAGGCCGCCCAGGCGTTCGGCGGCGGAGTCGACAGCAATCCGCACAGCGGCGCTGTCCATGAGGTCGGCCTGAACGGCGACATGCCCGGTGCCGTCCAGCTCGCCCAGGAGTTCGTCGGCGACGCCGGCCGCCTTGTCGAGGAGAGCCACCCGGTCACCCGCCGCCGCGAATCGCTTCGCGATGGCCCAACCCATGCCGCTCGCCGCCCCCGTGACGAGGACGGCGCGGCCCGCCCCCGGGCCCGCGTCCTGGTCGTGGGCTCGGCGGGGCGGCAGGCCGGATCGATCGCCTTCGTCCGCGACTGGGGGCGTCGCGGCGCCTTCCTCGGGCGTGCCGTGCGCTTCGCTCATGGTCGGGCCCCTTCCTGGTGGGTTCAGCGGTCTCCTGATCGTTGCCAGGCAGTGGGCCGACAGCACCCGCGAAAGTGCGGCGACGGATATCGCCGGTACCCGCTTCTGTGGGCACAGGGCGCCGGGGGCCGGCCGTACCGCCCTCGCCGGGACGATCCGCGGGCCGGCTCCGACGCGCCGACCAGTGCGACGGCGCCGACGGCGGTAGCCGTCGGCGCCGTCTCCCGGGCGAGGACGTCGACGGCGGTGTGTGGCCTCGGCGCCGTCACGCGGAGGTGACTGGCTGCGGGGCGCGGGGCCGCCCGGAGGGCGTAGGGAGCGGCCGCGGTGGACAGGGCCCACGATCCGGCATGCCGGATCGTGGGGCATCTCCGGCCGTGCTCGCACGGCGGACAGCGGCGGGCAACTACGAAGGTGCCCGGCGCCGGCGTCCTGACTAGCGTGGCCGGAGGAGTGCCGCAGAGAAATGCGTCGATCTATGACTCATGGGGGTTGCCATGGACCAATCGGAGATCCTCGTGGAACCCGCCACCCGCTATCCGCTGAGTTCCCGACAGCGGGACCCGGGCGGTCTGGCACGCGCACCGCAGCATGTCATCGCCCTGGCTCTCCGTATCAAGGGAGAACTGCGCGTCGATGCCCTCAGAGCCGCCCTCGACGAGGTCGTGGAACGGCAGGAGTCCCTGCGTACGCGGGTTCATTACGACGAGACGGACGGCAACCTCGGGTTCCAGGAGGTGCTGCCGCCGCTGCCGGTGCCGCTCACCGTCCGCGACATCGCGGTGGGCCCCGGCCGCTCGCGCGACGACGTGGCGGTCGATCTGCTCACCGAACTGAGCGAACAGACGATGTCGTTCTCGGTCAAGCCGTCGTTGCGGGCCTCCCTGCACCGGTTCGACGACCGCGACGCGGTGCTCACCATCCAGACCCACCACCTCTTCTGTGACGGCTGGTCGACCGACATACTCCGGCGCGAGATCGCGGCCTGCTACACGGCCCGGGTGACGGGGGTGCCGCACACGCTTCCGACGCCGGCCCCGTACCGGGAGTTCGCCCTTCAGGAACAGGAGTTCCTGCAGGGCGGGAAGGCGGCGGCCGCGCGCCGCTTCTGGTCGGACAAGCTGGCGGGAGCCGAAATGCTGACCCTGCCGGCCGACCGGCCGCACGGCCCCGACACGCTGCAGCCGCAGATGGCGATCGGAAACTTCACGATCGATCCGGGCAGATTCGCGAAGGTCTCGGCGAGTGCAGCCCAGAGTCGTTGCAGCGTCTGGCACGTTTTCCTGGCGGCGTACATGGTGCTCGCGGAGAGAGTGACCGGCCGGTCCGACATCACCCTGTTCACGTCGAGCAGCGGCCGGCCGAGCCCGGATTTCTACGACACCATCGGATTCTTCGTCAACCCGGTTCCCCTTCGTCTGGAGTTCGGCGGCTGCGAGACCTTCCTGGACCTCATGCTGCTCGCGCGCAAGGCCGGCGCCGAGGCCCGGCGGCACCCGTTCCCGTTCCCGACGATCGTCGAGATGACGCCCGGACTGATGAACGGTGCCGCGGATCCGCGGGCCCTCATGCCCATCCTCAACTACATCAACTCACCGGTGGCGCAGGACGACACCGGGTTCGCAGCCAGCGTCGAACCGGTGGTCATGCCGGAGGAACGGACGACGTCCTTCCTCCGTGGCGGGTTCGTCTGGACCTTCCTCGTGGCGCCCCCCGGCGAACTGCGGTGTTGCGTCGAGTACGAGCCCGGCGCGGTCGACGCGAGCACGATCGACCGCTGGGGCTCGGACTTCATCGACCTGATCCTGACGATCGCCGACCGGCCGGGTCAGGCCTGGCGGAAGCCGTAGCGGATGCGGCGCGGCCGCCTGGCCGTCGTGCGGCGCCCGGTGGCTACCCGGCGCCGGCGGCGGCCAGGTAGGCCGCGGTCAGGCGCTCGTGGATGCTCGGCGACCGCGGTGGGGCGCCGGTGCCGAGGTGCGAGTGGCGGAGTTCGTCCATGAACTCCTGCCAGAGCCCGGGGCCGCCCTGTTGGAGCAGTTCGGCGGGGACGCGCAGCGCGGAGTTCGTGGGCCGGTGCCGGAGCCCCCAGCTGCCGAGCCGCGCGAACACGGGTACGAGTTGGATGGCGGATTCGGTCAGGCTGTAGCGCGCCCGCTGGCCCGGTCGAGTGTCCTCCCGGGTGAGCAGTCCCGACTCGACGAGTCGCTTCAGCCGGTCGGCGAGGATGTTCGAGGCGATGCCCTCGACCGAGTTGGCCTGCAGCTCCCGAAAGTAGCGGCGGTCGCCGAAGACGATGTCGCGGAGGACGAGCAGGCTCCAGCGATCGCCGAACACCTCGACGGCGGCGTTGATCGGACACTCCGACCGCGGCTCGTGCGTGTCGCCCATAGTGCTTGCAAACTACCACCGCCGGTACTAGCGTCCCGACGAGCGATAGCAGAATCACAAACGAAGGGGGGCCCCGTGCTGAGGCAGGTCGCGGAGGGTGTGCTGATCCACGAGAGCGAGTTCCTCGAGTGCAACGCCGTCGTCGTGCAAGGCCGGTCCGGCGTGTTGCTCATCGACCCCGGTGTGACGGGTGACGAGATGGCCTGCCTTGCCAACGACCTGTCCGAGCTGGGTCAGAGCGTCGTGGCGGGTTTCTCGACGCACCCGCACTGGGATCATCTGCTGTGGCATGAGAGCCTCGGCGCGGCACCTCGTTACGGCACCGCGGGCTGCGCGGCCACCGTCGAGGCCAAGTTGTCGGACGCGGGCGCGAGGCAACGCGTCGAGGGAATGCTCCCGCCGGAGGTCGTCGGCAAGGTGCCGCTGGATCTCCTCGGCCACATCACCGGCCTCCCGGCTGGGACGAGCCGGATTCCCTGGGACGGTCCCGAGGTCCGGATCATCGAGCATCGGGCGCATGCGCCCGGCCACGCGTCGCTGCTGATCAAGGAGAGTCGGGTGCTGGTGGCCGGCGATGTGCTCTCCGACGTCCTGATTCCGATGCTCGACCTGAACGGCGCCGCGGAGCCGGTCGACGACTACCTGACCGCGCTGCGGCTGCTCGAGGAGGTGGCGGACGACGTCGATGTCGTTGTCCCGGGCCACGGGTCGATCGCCGAGGCCGATCAGGTCCGCGCGCGGATCGAGCGCGACCGGGCGTACGTGCTCGCTCTACCCGAGGGCGATGTCGCCGACGACCCGCGGGTCGGTTCATCGGCCAAGCCCGGCTGGGAGTGGGTGAGCGACATGCACGCCGGGCAGGCCCAGCGCCTCGCCCAGCGCGTGTAGCGACGTCGACGGCGTCGGTCGGACCGGTCGACGCCCTCGGGGAGGCCGGCGAAGCTCCGGCGTCCTGGGCGGCTGCCTGAGCGCTCCGGACGCCGGGGCTCCGCCGGCTGATCACGTTGCTGTCACTCGGACGGTGGCGGTAGCCGAAGAGGTGTCGGCGCGCGGGGTGCCGGCGCCCGAAGGAGACGCATGGCGAAGCTCATCTACTCGATGGTCACCTCGCTCGACGGCTACGTCGAGGCGGCTGAGGGCAGCCTCGGCACCGGAGCCGAGGATCCGGAGGTGCACACCTTCGTCAACGACCTCTTCCGCCCCGTCGGCACATATCTCTACGGCCGCCGGATCTACGAGACGATGGTCTACTGGGAGACCGCGCACACCAAGCCCGGCCAGCCGCCGCACAAACTCCAGTACGCCAGCGACTGGCAGGCGGCGGAGAAGATCGTGTACTCCACGACGCTGCAGTCGGTGTCCAGCGCGAAGACCAGGATCGAGCGAACCTTCGACCCGGACGCGGTGCGCAGGCTCAAGGCCGAGGCCGACCGGGACCTCACCATTGACGGCCCGAACCTCGCGGCCCAGGCGATCGCGGCCGGCCTGGTGGACGAGTACCACCTGTTCATCACCACGACTGTGGTCGGCGGTGGCAAGCGGTTCTTCCCCGAAGGTCTACGCCTCGACCTCGAACTGGTGGAGGAGCGTGCCTTCGCCACCGGCCTCATCTACGCGCGCTACCGGACCCGCTGAGCCACCCCGGAGCCGAGCGGGCCGCCCGCGTCCCCCGCTTCCTCTGGATTGCGGTGTCGTCGCCTTCGGTGAAACGGTCGAAAGCATGGCCGCCGATAGAGTGACGATTCATGGCGAGAATGCTGGTCACCGGCGGTGCGGGGTTCATCGGGTCGAACTTCGTCCACCACACCCTGCGGCACCACCCCGAGTACCGGGTCCGCGTCCTTGACGCCCTGACCTACGCGGGCAACCGCGCGAGCCTCGGCCCGGTCGAGGATCGGGTGGAGTTCGTGCACGGCGACATCTGCGACGCCGAGCTGGTGGACACCCTGGTCGCCGGCTCCGACGTGGTCGTCCACTTCGCCGCCGAGTCACACGTCGACAACTCGTTGCGCGATCCGGAGCCGTTCGTCCGGACCAACCTGATCGGCACGTTCACGTTGTTGGAGGCCGTACGCCGGCACGACGTCCGGTTCCACCACGTCTCCACCGACGAGGTGTTCGGCGACCTTCCGCTGGAGGGGCCCGCGAAGTTCACCGAGCAGACCGCGTACGACCCGTCGAGCCCTTACTCCGCCACCAAGGCGGGTTCAGACCTGCTGGTGCGCGCCTGGGTCCGGTCCTATGGCGTGGCGGCGACGCTCTCCAACTGCGCCAACAACTACGGGCCGTTCCAGCACGTGGAGAAGTTCATCCCCCGGCAGGTCACCAACGTGCTGGTCGGCGAGCGCCCGAAGCTGTACGGGACCGGCGTCAACATCCGTGAGTGGACGCACGTGGACGACCACAACGAGGCGGTCCACCTGATCCTGCGGCACGGCCGGCTCGGCGAGACCTACCTCATCGGCTCCGGCGACGAACGCAGCAACAGCGAGATCGTCGAGCTGATCCTCACCCTGATGGACCAGCCGGCCGACGCGTACGATCTGGTGCCCGACCGCCCGGGGCACGACCTGCGCTACGCCAACGACTCCACGAAGCTGCGCACCGAGCTGGGCTGGCGGCCGCGGTTCGGCTCGTTCCGCGACGGGCTCGCGGCCACCATCGACTGGTACCGCGCCAACGAATGGTGGTGGAAGCCGCGGAAGCAGACCGTCGAGGAGCGCTACCGCACCGCCGCTGAGACCGCGGGCTGAGGCCACGCTCGGGCGATCCACGCCACCCGTGCGGCGTTCAGCGTTACCGTCGAACTGATCGTGGAATTGGTCGCTGGTCGCACTCCCTCGTCCCGGTCAACCACGGGCCTCGAGTGCCGCGCCTGATGCGAGGTGGACTTCCTCAACGTGGTCTTTCCGGTCGAACTCGAAGTCGCCCGGCCAGGCCAGGAAGCTGGCGGCCTCGTCGTATTCGACGATTGCCGCACTCAGCGACTGCATGTGCCGCACCTTATCCGCCGGGCCCGCCAGCCGCACGCTGACAGGCGGCAGCGGGCGCCACGGTATTGACAGAACGTTGCCCGACGGCCGAGGCTGCATAAAGCGATGTGTATCGATAAATGTGGGGGGCATGATGCGACGCAGGATATTCGCGCTGGCGACAGCCGCCGCGGTCGTCGTCGGCGGGGCCATGACGATGGTGCTGCAGCCGGCGTACGCCGCGACGGCGTGCACAGTGGATTACAAGATCACCCGGGAGTGGTCCTCCGGCTTCTGGGCCGAGCTCACCCTCACCAACCTGGGCTCTCCCGTCACCGACTGGGGGCTGCGGTTCCGGCAGGCCAACGGTCAGACGATCACCATGGGCCTCGACCGGCTGCCGGACGGATACACGCTGGGCAGCGGCGAGTTGTACCCGATCACCATGCTCCGCCCACCGGCGGGGTCCACGCTGCCGACCGGCGCCTCCGTGACGGTGCGGTTCGGCGGCAACTACCAGGCTGCCGACCCCGTGCCGACCGACTGGATGTTGAGCGGCCAGCCGTGCAACGTGGACGGCTCCAGCCCGACCAGCTCGCCGCCGCCGCCGGCGTCCGGGAGCCCGCGGCCCAGCCCACTGCCGGGCGGCCCGGCGGTGACGCTCACCTCGCCCCTACCCAACGACTTCTTCGCCGCGCCGGGCGTCATCCCGATCCGTGCGGAGGCCATGGCGACGGCCGGCCGGCGGATCGAGCGGGTCGAGTTCCGGGAGCGCGGCACGCTGCTCGCCGTGGACACCACGGCGCCGTACGCCTTCGACTGGCGCGGCGTGCCGCCGAACAGCGGTACCCGCGTCACCGCCACCGCCTACGACAGCGCCGGCGCCCAGGCCACCGCCGAGGTCCGCGGCATCCGGGTGCTCCCGCCGCAGGCACCCGGCGCCGCACCCGCGCTGAAGGCATTCGGCAACCGCATCCTCACCGTCACCACCGACCCGAGGCCGTACCGGCCACGCGGAATCATCCGGTCGGCCGTGCCCGGCGAGTGCGCGTGGGGACCGATCCGCTGGGACGGCCCGGTCGACGACGCGTCCGTCGGCGCGCTGCGGGCCCGCGGCGTCAACGCGGTTCGGGTCGTGCTGAGCGATGCCTGCTACGTCTACACCGGCGGCCCTGCCGATCGGCAGAACCGCGTCGGCTACCTCGACGAGGCGGCCCTGTACGTCGACCGGCTCGTCCGGGCCGGCATCACACCCATCGTGTCGCTGCGCCAGAGCGACGCCCTCGCCGCCCGCTTGTTCTGGAGCGCGGCGGCGGAGGTGCTCGGCGACGACAACGCGGTGGTCTTCGACATCTCGCCCTACGAGTTCCCGGCGGCCGGCGGAACCGATCCCGCAACGGTCTGGACCTGCTGGCGCGACGGCGGTCCCGCGTGCCTGGGCACCAGCCTGCCGGCCTTCGGCGTGCAGGAGCAGATCCGCCTGCTTCGCCTCCGGGGCTCGTTCAACCTGGTCCTCGCCGCCGGGATCGACGGTGGCAACGACCTGCGCCGGTGGCTGGAGTACCGCCCGGCCGACCCGGACGGCCGCAGCGTGGCCGCCGCCTGGCGCGTCGACGACCGCTCGGCCTGCGCCACGCCGGCCTGCTGGCAGGCCACCCTGCTCCCGGTCGCCGCCCGGGTACCGCTGGTCGCCACCGATGTCAGCGCCGGCCCGGCGGCGCCGACGTTCGTGCCTCGGACGGTCGCCTGGCTCGACCAGCACGGCATCGGTCACCTGCGCCGGTGACGACCGGGGAGGGGTGAGCCACGCCGACAGCTGCGGCCCTCAGGGCCCGACGGCCACCGCGCCGCGCGGGCCGCCGAGCAGACGGGAGCTGGCAGGCCACGAGTTCAGGGGCAACCGCTGCCGACGGCAGCGGTTGCCCAGGGGGTCCGCTCGACCCGGCCCGTAGTTCCGGCTGCGGCCCGAGGGCCTGTCAGACGGTCGTACGCGACCACTGCTGGTTGGCGCCGGTGTTGCAGGCGTACTGCTTGAGGACCACACCGTCGGCGGTCGATGCGGCCGGTACGTCCACGCACTTGCCGCTGTGTCGTGCCCGCAGCTGGAAGTAGCTGCCGTTGGCGACCATCTGGAACTGTTGGTTGGTGCCACTGCCACAGGTGTACTGGATCAGCTCGGCGCCGTCGGCGGTGGACGCGCTCACCACGTCGAGGCACTTGCCGCTGTTGCGGCTGACGAGGCGCCAGTAGCCGCTGCCGGCGTCCTGGAACTGCCACTGCTGCCACGCGTTGCCGTTGTACGTGTACTGGCCGACGCGCGAGCCGTTCTCGGTGTTCGGCGCCTGGACATCCATGGCCTTGCCGCTGTGACGCACGACGACCCGGTAGAACGTGTCTGCCGGCGGCGGCGTCGTGGGGCCGCCGCCGATGGTGTCGCCCCAGGCATAGCGGACCTGGTCGGCGCCGGAAGTGTTACGGACGGTCAGATGGAGGTCGGTGCCGCCGCCGCTGAGCGAGTACATCGAGTACCAGTCGTAGCCGATGGTGCCGGGCTTGCCGCCGAGCGCGGGCCAGTAGGTGCCGCCCATCCGGCTGTCGCGCATGACCTGGGCCATGGCGCGGATGTAACGCACGAAGTTGTCGGTGCTGTTCGCGTCGGCGTAGTTGCGGCCGTCGTTCATGGGCGCGCCGAATTCGGTGGCGACGGCCCGGCCGGCGCAGGTGCCGAGGCGGGTCTGGATGTGGCTCCGGAAGGCGTCGTAGGTCATCGGGCTGTAGAAGAAGGCGTAGTAGTGGAACGAGAGCAACGTCGAAGCGAAACGGGTGTCGTTGCAGATGTCCCGCAGGTCCTGGCTGAACCCGGTGCCTCCGATCAGCACCCGGCTGGGCACCGCCGAGTAGTGGTAGCTGAGCCAGTTGGCCGCGACGTTGCGCCACTCCGTCGAGCTGTAACCGTGAGGCTCGTTCATCGGCTCGAAGTAGACGTTGGGGTTCGAGCCGTACGTGTTGGTCACCGTGGACCACATCGTGTTCCACGCGGCGAGGTTCGTGATCCTGCCGCCGGAGGCGGCGCCGTCCTCCCAGTAGGCGAGGATGACCTTGAATCCGCGGGCGGTGGCGGCGTCGATGGCGCCTCGGTAGGCGTCCCACCACGCCGTCCCTACCGTGTGGGTGTTGACGGGTAGCCGGACGGTGTTGATCCCCATGGAGGAGGCCATGTCGTCATAGAGGGCGTTGGCCTTGGCCCGTACCGTCGCGTTGCTGTCGGAGGGACTCAGACCCTGCACGACGAGGGGACCGGTGCTGAAGTTGTCACCCAGCACGGCCCAGTTCATGCCTCGGAACTGGTTCGTGGCGGCGGCGGCCGGCGACGACATGACGACGACGCCGCCAGCCATCGCCGTCATCGCGGCCACCAGCACGATCAGCAGCCGCTGTAACGACCGGGTGCTCCGGGATGGCCCCGCTGCGTGGCCGCGCGGCGACGTGATCCGCGTCAAGAAGTGGTCAATCACGTGATCCAGCCTCTCTGGGTTCGGACATCAGACCGATCGCCGAAGCCGCTGCTGCCTGCCGTGGTCCGGCAGCCATGAAGTCCTTCCGGGACGCCATCGCTGTTAGCGCTAACATCGCTGAACCACACGCAACTCAGGACTTCACGGTCGGGGCGTAGTTGACGTGCCGCCCGGGCGGCTCCGGCGCGTCTCGCCGAGTCAGACACATGTCTTCTGGTTGTTACATGCGTGTTGCAGACAAGTGTTGGCGATCACATCTGGAGTGTCAAGGAATCGACGTGCTTCGCTCCCTGTCCCGGCTCGGCCCACCGGCCAACCGGCTGGGGCGCGGGGACCAGGGGCCCGGAGGGCGACGGCCTCGACTACCTCACGTGCCGGGCCGGTGCCGTGCAGTAGATTGACGCTGGTGAGCCAGGCCGAGCCATTGGCGGAAACCGGTCCGTCGGGGGAGGACGCGACGGCGAGGATGCTGGCGGCGGCGCGCGCGGGCGACGGCGCGGCCTTCAGTCGTCTGGTCGAACCCCTGCGGGACGAGCTCCGTGCGCACTGCTACCGGATGCTCGGTTCCTTCCACGACGCGGAGGACGCGGTCCAGGACACCCTGGATCGGGCATGGCGGGCCGTCGACAGGTTCGAGGGCCACACGTCGATCCGCCCGTGGCTCTACCGGATCGCCACCAACCGCGCCCTGTCTCTCCTCGGCGCGCGCGGGCGGCGTGAACTGCCCACCGGTTTCACTGCCCAGGGCACGCCCCGGGCCGAGGTGAGCTGGCTCGAACCGTATCCGGACCGCCTTGCGGTCCGGTCCGTCGAATCGGATCCGGAGACTCACGCGATCGCGCGGGAGACCATGGAACTCGCGTTCGTCGCCGCGTTGCAGCACCTGCCGCCGCGGCAACGTGCCGTTCTGCTGCTGCGTGACGTTCTCGGTTACTCCGCCGAGGAGACCGCCGGGATGCTGGTCACCACCGTCGCCGCGGTCAACAGCGCGATGCAGCGGGCCCGCCGGATCGTCGCCGGGCTGACGCCGTCCGGCAGCCAGCGGCGGATCCTCGCCGAGCTGGGCGACGCGGGGCAGCGGGAGGTGGCCAGGCGGTACGCCGCGGCGTGGGAGTCCGGCGACGTCGAGACGATCGTGGCGATGCTGACGGAGGACGCGCGGTACTCGATGCCGCCGCTGACCGTCTGGTACGAGGGCCACGAACAGCTCCGCGGTTTCCTGGCCGAGGTGACGGCTGGGCGGAGGTGGCGGTTCCTGCCGACGAGGACCAACGGGCAACTCGCCTTCGGGACGTACCTGTGGAACGACGCTGCTGCCGCCTACCTGCCGGCAGGGCTGGACCTGCTCGTGCTGCGGGGGCGCCGGGTGGCCGAGGTCGTCTCGTTCCTCAACGCGCGCCTGCCTGACTTCGACCTACCGGACCGGCTGCCGGAAAGTTCGCGCGGAGGCGATGAGTTCGCGGTTCGGCGGGGGTTCTAGTCCTGACAGGTTCACCAGTCACGAAGGGCAGAGCCGACATGCCGAGCGACGAAGAACAGATCCGCGCCCTGGTCGAGCGCTGGGCCGCGGCGGTTCACGAGGGGAGCCTCGCGGGCGTCCTGGCCGACCATGCCGAGGACATGGTGATGTTCGACGTGCCGCCGCCGTACGAGGGCGTGCGCGGGTTGGACGCCTACCGGGAGATCTGGCCGCCGTTCTTCGGATGGCAGGCGCAGGGCGCGTCGTTCGAGGTCGAGTCGTTGGACGTCGAGGCCGGCGAGGACGTCGCCTTCGCGTACGCGCTCCTGCGTTGCGGCACGCCGGCCGACGTCGCCGCGGATCCGGAGAACCGCCTGCGGGTGACCTTCGGCCTGCGTAGGCGGGAGGGCCGGTGGGTCGTCACCCACGAACACCACTCCTTCCCGCTCGCCGGTACCGCCGCCGAGCCGACTCCGGACGCGGCCACCGCCGAGGCGGAGGTGCGCCGGCTCCACCGGCGCTGGTTCGAGGGCACCGCGGCCAAGGACCTCGATGCCCTGATGGATGCCGTCGCCGATGACGTGGTCTCGTACGAGCACGACCAGCCGCTGCGATACGTCGGCGTGAACGCGGTCCGCGAGGTCTGCGCGGCGGGCCTGGCGGCGTCGGGTGACGGATCAGTCGCCTGGGACGTGCCCGACCTGACGATCCTGGTCGACGGCGACCTCGCCGTCGCGTGGGGCCTCAACCGCGTCTCGGTCAGCCCGAGCGGTGGCCCGCCGATCGAGAGCTGGTCCCGGGGGACCCGGGTCTTCCAGCGACGCGGCGGGGCCTGGCTGATGACCCACCAGCACCTCTCCTACCCGTACGACCCCTCGACCGGGAAGGCGAGGACGGATCTGCGTCCGTAGCGGCGGGGGCGGGACATCGCACACCGAGCCGCCATCGACGTCCATCGCATATATCGACTTGCGTCAGCGCACGGTCAGATCCATGGAACCTACGGAGGCGCCTGCGGGGCTGTGGTCGGCGTCGTGATCCAATGAAGCGCATGATTCCCCAGCGGATCGCCGCCGGCCTCCTGTTGCTGATCGGGCTGCTGGCGATGGCGGCCACCCACACCTTCCCGTTCCTCGACGATCTCTCCGAACTGGCCGAGACAGCGGTCGCGATCGGGGGCGCGGCGTGCCTGTCGGCCGGAGTGTGGCTGTGGTTGCGCAAGCCGGCCGACCGGTCGTCCACGCCCGCGGCCGGCGACGCTGAGAGCCCGTGACGATGCGGGAGGCGGAGGCGGGAAAGGGCCGGACCGCTCGGCGGGCGGTCCGGGCGGTGGCGTCGGATACTGGGCCGATGACCAACCCCGACCTCGATCCCGAGCTGTATCCGCCGATCGACCCGCGTGAGGACGTGCCGGACGACCCCGGCGAACTCCTCCCGGACACGCCCGGCGAACTGCCCGAGGCGCCGGTCGAGCCGATGCCCGACGACGGGGAGCCCGGGGGCGTGCCCGAACCGGCCTGACCGGCCCGGCCCGCACCGGCCACCCCATCGATCGACGATGATGGATAATCCTGGGGGATGGGCGCGCCGACCGCAGGGGAGACCGGATGAGAATCGTCGACGCCCGGGTGATCGTGACCTGCCCCGGCCGGAACTTCGTGACCCTGAAGGTCGTCACCGACGCCGGCGTCACCGGCGTCGGCGACGCCACCCTCAACGGCCGGGAGCTGGCTGTCGCGTCCTACCTGCGCGACCACGTCGTGCCGCTGCTGATCGGGCGCGACCCGGCCCGGATCGAGGACACCTGGCAGTACCTCTACCAGGGGTCGTACTGGCGGCGCGGGCCGGTCACGATGAGCGCCGTCGCCGCCGTCGACACCGCGCTGTGGGACATCAAGGGCAAGGTCGCCGGCCTGCCGGTCTACCAGTTGCTCGGCGGCCGGTCCCGCGACGGCGTGACCGTGTACGGACATGCCAACGGCGAGACCGTCGACGAGGTGCTGACCGAGGTCGCCCGCTTCGTCGACCTCGGCTACCGCGCGGTGCGGGTGCAGTGCGGTGTGCCCGGCCTGCCCCGGACGTACGGCGTCAGCGCCGACAAGATGTTCTACGAGCCCGCCGACGCAGCGCTGCCGACCGAGACCGCCTGGTCGACGGAGGCCTACCTGGCCCACGTGCCGAGCGTGTTCGCCCGGGTCCGCGAGGAGTTCGGGCCGACCCTGCGGCTGCTGCACGACGTGCACCACCGGCTCACCCCGATCGAGGCGGCGCGGCTCGGCAGGAGCCTGGAGCCGTACGCGCTGACCTGGATGGAGGATCCCGTCCCGGCGGACCTGCCGGAGGGTTTCCGGCTCATCCGGCAGCACACCACCACGCCGATCGCCGTCGGCGAGGTCTTCAGCAGCATCTGGGACGCCGCCCAGCTCATCCGGGAACAGCTCATCGACTACGTCCGCACCACAGTGGTCCACGCCGGCGGGATCACCCACCTGCGGCGCATCTTCGACCTCGCCGCGCTGCACCACGTCCGCAGCGGCTCGCACGGAGCCACCGACCTCTCCCCGGTCTGCATGGCCGCCGCGCTGCACCTGGACCTCGCCATCCCCAACTTCGGCCTGCAGGAGTACATGCGGCACACCGAGGCGACCGACGAGGTGTTCCCGCACGGCTACCACTTCGACGGTGGCTACCTGCATCCGGCCGAGACCCCGGGGCTCGGGGTGGACATCGACGAACAGGCCGCGGCCCGCTACCCGTACGCACCGGCCTACCTGCCGGTGAACCGGCTGGCGGACGGCACGGTGCACCCCTGGTGAGCGCGGCTCAGTAGATGCGGCGGCCGTGCGCGTCCGGCACCCCGGACTTGCGGAAGAAGTAGGTGTTGATCTGGTCCCGCCACTCGACGGCGCTGCGGAACTGTTCGTCGAGGCGCTCGGCCACCCGGTCGTGGACGGCCGGGTCGACCGCCCCGGCGAGGAGCCGCCACCGCTCCCGCATCGCCGCCACCTCCTCGACCCCGGCGAAGTGCGTGTCGTAGATGTGCTGGATGACGGTACGGCCATCCTGCAGCACATGCCGGTACGGGACGTGATGGAAGAACAACAGCAGTTCGTCGGGGCAGCGCTCGCGTGACTCGTACACCTCCGACCACGGCGGCGGGTACTGGCCGGTGAAGCCGGTCCCGGTCGCCCGGGTCCGGTCCACCCCGACGCCGTCGCGGTCGGCGAAGTGGTAGGTGCCCCACGGGGTGTACTCGTAGCCGTCCACGTCGGGACCGTAGTGGTGGCCGGGCCGCACCATGAAGCCGACGCCGAGCGGGGCGGTGTAGCGCTCGTAGGTGCGCCAGGAGTCGTCCATGATCGCGTGCATCGTCCGCCGCACCGGATCCGGATCGCCGGCGGTGACCGGCACCCAGGTCAGGTCGATCCACTCGTCGAGGATCGCAGCGGGATCCAGCCGCGGATCCCAGGCGAGCCGGCCGAAGGCGTACAGGTTCGCCTGGGCCAGCGGGTGCCCGGTCCAGAACGGGTCGTCGCCCACGTTGGCCACGGCGGCCAGACCGCCACCGCCGGTGCCCGCCCGGCCGGCCGCCACGTCGGCGATCGTGCCGCCGGCCGCGCCCCGGGGCCGGAACCCCAGCACCTCGCTCCACCAGGGTCCGAGGTAGCAGACGTGCCGCTGCTGGCCGGTGTACTCCTGCGTCGCCTGCACCTCCACCGCCAGCCGGGTGGCCGGCATCGCGGCGAGCACCGGGGACACCGGTTCGCGTGCCTGGAAGTCGATCGGGCCGAACTTCACCTGGACGATCACGTTGTCGGCGAACCGCCCGTCCAGCGGCGCGAAGTGGTCGTGGGCGGCCCGGGCGCGGTCGGTCGACCGGTCCCGCCAGTCCTGGCGGTGGTCGTAGACGAACGCCCGCCAGCGCACCACGCCGCCGTGCGGGGCGAGCGCCCCGGCGAGCAGGTTCGCGCCGTCGGCGTGGTCGCGCCCGTACGCGAACGGGCCGGGCCGGCCCTCGGAGTCGGCCTTCACCAGATAGCCGCCGAAGTCGGGGATCCGCTGGTAGACCCGCCGGGTGGCGGCGGCCCACCAGGCCCGTACCCGCTCGTCCAGCGGATCGGCGGTGGGCAGGCCGCCGAGGACCACCGGGGCGGCGAAGGTCACCGACAGGTGCACCCGGATGCCGTACGGGCGGAGCACCTCGGCGATCTCCGCGACGTCGCCGAGCCGGTCGGTCAGCAGTCGCGCCTCGGTGTCGTGCACGTTGACGTTGTTCACGCAGATCGCGTTGACGCCGCAGGCGGCGAGCAGGCGTCCGTAGTCCCGCAGCCGGGCGGGCTCGTGCCGGGCGGCGCCGTCGCGCCAGAACAGGGAGCCGCCGGCGTAGCCCCGCTCGACCTGACCCGACACCGGGTGTACGGCCACGTTGTCCCAGTGGTCGAGCATCCGCCGGTCCAGCGCCGGCCGGTGCCGCCGCGCCGGAAGGTCGTCGTCGAAGGCCGCCGGGCCCAGCCGGACCACGTGGAACATCCCGTACAGCAGGCCGGCCGGCGCGTCGGCCAGGACCACTGTCACGCCGCTCACCCGCGCCAGCAGGTACCCCTCGTCGCCGAGGGAGCCGTCGCCCGTGCCGTTCACCGCCGGTGTCGCACCGAGCCGGATCGCCTCCGCCGCCGCGTTCGGCACCGGACCGGCCTCGCGCAGGGCCAGCACCAGGTCCGCGTCGACCTGCCACGGTGGACCGTGCCAGAGCCGTCCGCCGTACCGGGCGCAGGCCCGGCTCACCTCGTCGATGACGGTGTCGACCAGGAGCCCGTCGCCGTGCACCAGCACCCCGCGGGAGCCGAGTTCGCGGAACACCGCGGGGGGTAGCCAGGCGGCGTGCCAGGCCGACTCGCCGGCGTCGGCCGCAGCCCGGCCGGTGACCGGAACGCTCATGCGGTGAACTCCGCCCGGATGTCATCGATCATGGGGTCGCCGATCCGCAGCAGCGCCAGCACCAGGAGCGCGGCCAGCAGGGCGAGTACCGCCTCGGAGAACACCGCGGTGACGGCGGCGCCGGCGGCCAGCAGCACGACGTTGCCGACTGTGACGCCGGGCTTGCGCGTCACGTAGTAGAGGGCGAGCCGGAGCACGTCGCGGGTGCGGAAGGCGAACAGTGAGACGATCACCAGCGCGTTGACCCCGACCAGGATCACCCCCGCGCCGATCACCACCAGCGGCACGGCCCACCAGCGGGGGAGGGCGGCGGCGGGCAGGTTCGCCAGGTTGACCGCGATGACGGCCAGCCACAGCAGCGTCGGCGCCCAGACGCGCAGCACGCCCGGCAGGTTGGCCCGGTAGGCCCGGCGGAACGTGACGGCGGGCCGGAGATCGGTCAGGTCCGGGCGTTGGTGGCGCAGCGTGTGCAGCGCGGCCGAGACCGCCGGACCGACCGGCAGCGCGGCGGCGGCGACCAGCGGGAGGTTGCTGCTGTCGCGGTCGAGCAGCACGAGCACGGCCAGGCCGGGCAGCATGCTCACCAGGAGGAGCAGTTCGACCACGAGCAGGGTGTGGACCGCCGCGGCGGCCCGCGACAGCGGCCCGTCGCCGAACTCCCGCGGCCCGCCGGTCGCGCCGCTCACCGTGGGTCCCCGGGCGGGTCGAGCAACCGGTCGTCGTCCCACCACGGCGGGGTCTCGTCCACCACCGGAGTCAGCTCGGCGAGGGTCACCTCGTGCCGGGTGAGGACGAGGTCGAGGTCGGCCCGGCCGGCCGCGACCCGCAGGGCCCGATGGGTACGGGCCGGCTCGGCGGCCTCCCGCAACGCGTCGAGCTGCCGGGGCCGGGGCGAGTGCGGGCTGCCCATCTCCCGCCAGGCCGCCCAGGCGTTGCCGGCGTCCTCGCTCACCGACGAGCGGAGCAGGAACGCCGACACGGTGCCCGGCGGGCCGACCGGAACCGACAGCGACAGGGTGTGCCGCTCGGGCGCCGGCTCCCGGCCGGTGACGTCCACCGGGGCCCAGGCCAGCACCGCGACCCGGCCGTCGGGGTGCCGGGTGACGAGGTGGTCCGGTCCGCGCGCGAGCACCTCGTCGCCGAGCCGGGCCATGAACGCGTACAGGTGGTAGGTGGGTTTCTTGACCTGCCGGTGGGTGAGCAGGCCGAAGCCGCCGTGCAGCAGCGCGGTGGGCACCCCCTCCTCCTCGAACACGTCGCTGAAGGTCCAGTAGGAGAAGGAGTCGACCAGGTCCCCGCCGCCGGCCAGCACCGGAGCGAGGTAGGCGGCGTGGAAGGCCGTGTCGTGGATCGGGTTGTCCGGCCGGTAGGAGGAGTTGAACTCGGTGATGTGCACCGGGAGGTCGGCCAGCGCGGTGCCGGCCAGGTGCCGGCGGGGCGCGGCGAACTGCTCCAGCAGTTCCGCGGCCGGGGCGAGGGTCTGCCGGGTGCCGAACGGCAGGTGCCGCGCCGGGCCGGAGGTGTAGGCGTGCCGGCTGACGAAGTCGACGGGCACGTCGCGGTCGGTGACGAACTCGGCGAAGGGCTTCAGCCACTCGTCGGCCCCGGGGGAGAGGGCCGGGCCGCCGACCTGGAGCGCCGCGTCGACCTCCTTCACGGCGTGCGCCGACACCTCGTACAGGCGGTGGTAGGCGTCCTGGTCGGCGCCCGCCCAGAACGCCGTCAGGTTGGGTTCGTTCCACACCTCGATCGGCCAGCCACGCACCTCGTCGAGGCCGTACCGGCCGACCAGGTGGGCCACCGTGGCGCGGACCAGGTCACCCCATTCGGTGTACGACTCCGGAGGCGTCACGTTGCCCCGCCACCAGAACACCGTCTGGTCGCCGGAGGCGAGCGCCGAGGGCATGAACCCCAGCTCCACGAAGGGCCGGATGCCCATGCCGAGGTAGGCGTCGACGACCTGGTCGACGTAGGTGAAGGCGTGCCGCACCCGGCGCTCGCCCTGGTAGGTGTAGGGGCGGTGCACGCCGGCGCCGTCGCTGAGCAGCCCGTGCCCGCGGATGTGCCGGAAGCCGATGTCCCGCTGCACCAGGGCGAGCGAGTCCTGGTAGTCGCGTCGCAGGGCCAGGTCGAACCGGCCGGTGCCGACGCAGGTACGCCAGGCGTCGGTCAGCCGGCCGGTGGGTCGATCGGGAACGGTTTCGCGCATCGCCGGTCAGCCGTGGTTCTTGCGGTACCGCTCGTACGCCTTGTTGACCAGGTCGGTGTAGGCCTGCGCGTTCTTGCCCCTCAGCTCCGAGACGTAGGCGTCCCACTCGCTCAGCGGCCGCTGGCCGAGGGCGAACTTCAGCGTGTTCTGGGTGACGTGGTCCTTCAGCGCGGTCGCCCACAGTGTCGTCTGCTCGCGTTCTTCGTCGTTGAGCGGCGCGGGTGGCGGGGTCACCCAGGGCGCGGGCTTGCGGGCGTTCATCTCCTTCTGGAACTCCAGCTCCTCGGGCGAGAAGAACGACTGCACCAGGTCGAGCTTGCCGCCGTAGGCGAAGACGCCGTTGTAGAAGCCGAAGTCCTTCTGGAGGTGCTTGCTGCCCTTGGGGTTGAGGCCGACGACGTTGACGTCCGGGGCGAGGGTGCGCTTGCCGGAGGCGTCAGTGGCGTACGTGGTGCCCTCGACGCCCCACTTGGCGAACTCCTGGCCGGCGTCGGAATACCAGAGCCAGTCGATGAACTGCATCATGGCCACGAAGTTCTTGCCGTCCCGGGCCTTGCTGGAGATCATCACGCCGTTCTCCAGCCGGCTCGCCGGGTTGACCGGCCCGGCCGGCCCAACCGGGAAGAGGATCTTGCCGAGCCGGGCGTTCGGGTTGATCTTCGCGATGTCCGGGCGGTAGTCGTTCACCAGGGTCTGCGCGTTCGTGCTGATCACGAAGGACTTGCCGCTGGCGAGCTTCTGCCGGGCCTGGTCGTCGGTCTGGGTGAACGTCTCCGGGTCGAGCAACCCTTCGGCGACCAGCTTGTGGAGGTACTCCACCACCTGCCGGTAGCCGTCCGAGGCGCCGGTGAAGACGTACTTCCCGGCCCCGGCGTCCCAGCTCGTCGCCTGGTAGTTCCAGCCGGCGCCGGGTAGGCCGTGCGCGAGGGCCAGCATGTTCAGCAGGTTGCCGGCCGGGTTGGGCTTGCCGAACCGGTCGGAGAACGGGATGACGTCCGGGTGGGCCGCCTTCATCGCCTTGAGCATGGCGTACACCTCGTCCCAGGTGGTCGGGGACGGGATCTTCAACTGCTCCAGCACGTCGGTGCGGACCGCGAGGGTGTAGTCCTGCCAGGGCTTCTCGTGCAGTCCGGGCAGCAGGTAGAACTTGCCGTCCTCCTGCCGGAGCGTGTCCATCTCCGGCTGGAGGTTCCACCGCTCGATCTTGTCCTTGAAGTGCGGCATCAGGTCGAGGTAGTCGCTGACCGGCAGGATGGCGCCGGAGGAGACGTACGAGCTCTCCTGCGGGTGGTAGGTCTTCGGGATGATCAGCGGGGCGTCGCCCGAGCCGACCAGCACGCTGCGCTTCTGCTCGTAGTCGCTCAGCGGCACGGCGACCGGGTCCAGCTTGACGTTCGTCCGCCGGGCCAGCTCGGCCCAGAACAGCCACTCGGGCTTGAGCGGGTAGTTCGGGTGGTTGTTGTAGAGGATCGAGAACGTGACCGGTTCGGTGGCCTTGAACTGGTCCCCGAGGCCGTACTTCTCCATCGCGCCCGCACGGTTGCGGTCGAGGTCCTTCTTGTCGGGGGTGTCGTCGCCGCAACCCGCCAGGGAGACGACGGCGGCCGCGCCGCTGGCGAGCAGCAGTTGGCGCCGGGACAGCTTGGCCATGGATTCTTCCTTCCGGTGGTGGAGGTGGTGCGGGGGCGGCTATCCCTTCACGGCGCCGAGCATGATTCCGGAGACGAAATAGCGCTGGATGAACGGATAGACCGCGAGGATCGGCAGGATCGTCAGCACGATGGTCACGGACTGGATGGTGGCGGCGGACTGGACGACGTCGCCGGCGCTGCCGAGGCCGCCGCCGGTCTGCGTGGCGTCGGTCGCGCCCGCGATGAGGTTGCGCAGGTAGACGGTCACCGGGAGCAGGTCCTGACGGTCCATGTAGAGGAACGCGGCGAACCAGGAGTTCCAAAACGAGACGGCGTAGAACAGCACCATCGTGGCGACCATCGCCTTGGACAGCGGCAGCACGATCCGCAGCAGCGTGCCGTACGTGTTCAGCCCGTCGACGGCGGCAGCCTCCTCCAGCTCGACCGGCAGGCTCTCGAAGAACGCCTTCATCACCAGCAGGTTGAACACGTTTATGGCGTTGGGCAGGGCGATCGCCCACACGGAGTTCTTCAGCCCCAGGCTGGTGACCAGGACGTAGTTGGGGATCAGGCCGCCGGTGAAGAACATGGTGAACACGGCGATCCCGACCAGCGCGGTCCGGCCCCGCAGGTGCCTCTTCGACAGCACGTAGGCGTAGCAGGTGGTCAGCACGACGGAGATGAGCGTGGCGACCGCCGTGTAGAAGACGGTGTTGCGGTAGCTGACCCAGAACGCCGGGTCGGACGTCACCACCCGGTACGCGGTGAGGTTGAACCCCCGCGGCACGAGGTTCACCTCACCCGCGACGATGTACGCGTTGTCGCTGAGCGAGCGGGCCACGATGGTGAGGAACGGGTAGAGGGTCACCACCACGACGGCGGTCAGCACGACGGCGTTTACCGCCTGGAAGACCCGGTAGCCCCGGGTGGGCCGGGGGCCACGCGGCCGGACCGCCGGTGCCCCGGTGCGGGCGCGCGTGCTCACCACAGGCTCGTCCCCACCGTGCGCCGGGAGATCGCGTTCGCCGACAGCACCAGCGTCAGCCCGATCACGGACTCGAACAGGCCGATCGCGGCGGCGTAGCTGAGGTTTCCGGAGACGATGCCCACCCGGTACAGGTAGGTCGAGATCACGTCCGCAGTCGGGTAGGTGAGCGGGTTGTACAGCAGCAGGATCTTCTCGAAGCCGACGGCCATGAAGGTGCCGATGTTGAGGATCAGCAGGGTCACCATCGTCGGCCGGATCCCCGGCAGCGTCACGTGCCAGGTCTGTCGCCACCTGTTGGCGCCGTCGATGCGCGCCGCCTCGTACAGGTCGCCGTCGACAGTGGTGAGCGCGGCGAGGTAGAGGATGGTGCCCCAGCCGACGGTCTGCCAGACCTCGGAGGAGACGTAGATCGTCCGGAACCAGCCGGCCTGCTGCATGAACGGGACCGGCTCGCCACCCACGGCGCGCAGCATCTGGTTCACCGTGCCGTCCACCGACAGCAGCTGGAGGACCATGGCGGCCACGATCACGATCGACAGGAAGTGCGGCAGGTAGGACACCGACTGCACGAACCGCTTGAGGGCGCGGTTGCGCACCTCGTTGAGCAGCAGTGCGAGCACGATCGGCAGCGGGAAGCAGAACACCAGGGTCAGCGCGCCCAGCACGAGCGTGTTCGTGAACACGCTCCAGAAGGTGGGGTCGGTGAAGAACAGCCGGAAGTACCGCAGCCCGGTCCAGTACTCGCCGAAGAGGCTGCCGCCCGGCTGGAAGCGCCGGAACGCGATCACGTTGCCGAGCATCGGCAGGTAGCGGAACGTCAGGAAGAACAGCAGCGGCAGGACGGCCAGCGAGTAGAGCTGCCAGTCCCGGCGCAGGGCTCGCCGCCAGGGCGTACGGCGACCGCGCGGGGTCGGTGATGCCAAGCTCATCCTCCCGCCTGAACGTCGACCGGAACTTTCCGGTAATGCGCCGTAAGCCTTTCGGAAATTTATGGGTATCGTTATCGGGGTGTCAAGAGCATCGATCGATATCTCCCTCGACCAGCTCCGTCGCTATACGCCGGACGTTGTCGAACCCGCCGACTTCGACCGGTTCTGGTGCGGCACCCTCACCGCCGCCAGGGCCACCCCGGTGCTCGTTGACGTCCGGCCCGAACCCACCGGCCTGCGGCTGGTCGACGTGTGGGACGTGACGTTCGCCGGCTTCGCCGGTGAACCGGTCCGGGCCTGGTACACCCGCCCCGCGGGCGCACCCACGCCGCTGCCGGCCGTGGTGGAGTACCCCGGCTACGGACGCGGCCGGGGTCTGCCGGGGGAGCGGCTCACCTGGCCGGTGGCCGGCTACGCCCACCTGCTGGTGGACAACCGGGGGCAGGCCGGACTCTTCGGCCACGGCGACACCCCGGACCCGCACGACGCCCCCGGTGGGCCCAGCCCTGTCACGCGGGGGATCCTGGCCCCGGACGACTACCACTACCGCCGTCTGATCACCGACGCGGTGCGCGCGATCGACGCCGTCCGCGCCCTGCCGGGTGTGGACCCGGAGCGCGTCGCCGCGGTGGGCAACAGCCAGGGTGGCGGACTCGCGCTCGCGGCGGCAGGCCTCGTCGACGGCCTCGCCGCGCTCCTGGTCACCGCCCCGTTCCTGTGCGACATCCAGCGCGCCATCGAACTCACCGAGGCGTCCCCCTACGGCGAGATCGCCGGTTACCTGGCGGTGCACCGCGACGCCGAGGAGCCGGTCCGGCGCACGCTGTCCTACGTCGACGGGGTGACCTTCGCCCGGCGGGCCACCGCCCCGGCACACTTCGGGATCGGCCTGCGCGACGACGTCTGCCCACCGAGCACCGGCTTCGCCGCCTACAACCAGTACGCCGCCGCCGGCGGATCGGCCGCGCCGCTACGGGAGATGCACACGTACCCGTTCAACGGGCACGAGGGCGGCGAGGCCGTCCACGTGCGGCGGCAGTTGCGCTGGCTCGACGCGGTGATCCGCGCCGCCGGGACGGCAGACGGCTGACGGGCTCACCGGCTGGCGGTCCGGCTCGCCGGGGCTGCCGGCGGGCCCGCCGGCATCTACCATCCCTGATCATGATCTCGACCGTGTGGCGGCTGCTCACCCGCCAGATCGACCCCAACCTGGCGCAGGACGACGCCGTGCTGCGCGAGGCGTGCACGCAGGCGCGGTACGGCTCCGACATCGGGCCGGCCCGGAAGGCTCTGGCCGCCACGCGGGATGACTACGACCGCCGGGCACGGTACGTCCGTGTGCTGGCCGAATCGACAGCCGGCGGGCTCGGATCCCGGATCGACCGTACGACCGGCCGGGTCGACACCGCCGCCGCCTGGACCGATCGCTGGGCGTCGCGCGCGCCCGCCGATCCGGATGCCCAGCTCGTACGTGCTCGTTCCCTGATGGCCCGTGCGTGGGAGGTGCGCGGCGGCGACTGGGCGGCCTCCGTACGTCCGGAGCAGTGGGCCGAGTTCAACCGCCTGCTGGACCTGGCCCGGCAGGTGAACGACCTCGCGATGCGGCTCGCGCCCGACGATCCCACACCGTGGGCGCACCGGCTGCGCCTCATGATCGACGAGAGCGCGCCACTGGAGGACGTCGAGGAGACGTGGCGTGAGCTGACCAAGCGGGATCCCTGGCATCAGGACGGCCACGTCCTGCGGCTGACCTACCACTGCAGGAAGTGGAGCGGCTCGCACGAGGCGATGTTCCGCTTCGCCCGATCGGTCGCCGCCGCGGCGCCGACGGGCTCGCCGCTGCTCGTGCTGCCGGTGCGCGCCGCCGCGGAGTGGGCGCTGTGGGAGCAGGATCGCGAACCCGAAGGCGGCACCGCCGACGAGATCAGCGAGCGGTGGCAACAGGATCCGGTCATGCGGTCCGATCTCGACGACGCGCTGTCCCGGTGGTTCCACCAGCCGGCCACCCGGCACGCCGACTGGCTCGACGACGCGAACTTCCTGGCGTACGGGCTGGCGCGCACCGGCCGCGACGCCGAGGCCGCGCCGGTGTTCGCGTCGATCGGCCGGTACGCGACGGGCGTTCCGTGGTCCTGGTGGGGCCGCGGGCGCGGCGACGCCGCCTTCGTCCACGCCCGTCGCCGCGCCCGCCGCGCTGCCTGACCGCCTGCGACCGGGTCCCCTCGTCGGTCCCGGTCTCGGCCCAGGTTGTCCACCGCTCACGAGATCTCCGGCACCCGCGTGCGTACCGTCAGGACGCTGCTCGCCCAGTCCGGTGCCGCGGCCGGCGGGCGAACCGCCTCGCGATGAAGGGCGGTCATCCCCAGTTGGTCGAGGATGCCGGTGAACGACCCCGAGCGGCTCGGGCTCCTCTCGACGGCCCTTTGGGTGCCCAGCGCGCCGAGGTGGAACGACGTGGCCGGGAACTCCTCCTCCGAGACGAGCAACTGCAGGTAGTCGCGCGTTTCGGCACCGGGCTCGACGGCGCGGTCCTCGGGCAGTTGGAAGGCGACCAGGCCGCCGTCGAAGGCCACACCGCAGTTCCGGGGCGCGATGATCCGGCCGGGGAACAGGTGCGGGTGGACGGCGTGCCGGTCGGTCAGGTCGAGCAGGACGCAGTAGAGCGGCCGATCGCTGGTGTTCCGGAGTCGGATGAAGACCATCGGTGGCACCCACCCGTCGCCGGCGCGGGCGTACGTCAACAGAACGGCGCCGTCGTCGCCGGGCTTGGCCGGCGCCCGGTCCCGCGGTGCGCTGATCTCGCCCGGTTCCGCCACCACGACCTCGATCTTGACCGCACCGGCGAGCCGGGAGACCCGGTTGGCCAGGTTCCGGATGGTGCGCCAGCGGGCGATGTGCTCCAGCCGAGCCACGGCCGTGTGCACGTCGGCGCGGGTCAGGTCGTCCGTCAGTGGCCCGCCGTCGAACGAGTGAACGCGGATGCGGCAGCCGTCGGTGGAGACCCGCAGGTCGGGTGTCTTCTCCGGGTCGTCGAGCGGGACCAGTCGCAGGTGCGGTGAGGGGGACCCGTCGGGCCCCGCGCTCCGCAACGCGTCGATGACGGCGCGGGCGGTTTCCGGGTCGTCCCGGCTCGTCCCCCCGACCGCCACCGTGACCGCGGGCATCGGCACCCGGGACAGCACCACGTCGTACTGGCGGCCGGTGTCGGGTGTCCAGCCGAGGGGTTCGACGACGCTGAGCTCGGTCCGTACCCGGGTCACTCGCGCTTCGCGTACGGGGCTCTCGAGGTGTACGGCGACCCGGACGTCCTCGCCGGCCGCAGCCTCGATCCCGTGGATCGACCCGGCGTTGATCTCCCAGCTGCCACGCTTGTACCGCATGACGAGCGCGCTCGCCGGCGCCCGGGACACACCACCGAGGAAGGGCTGGTCGACGATGTCGTGGTCAGCGGGGTACAACGTCGGCACCTGACGGTCCCTGGCGTTCTCGACGGCGCACCGGGCGGCGACCATCAGTTCGCGGTAGGTGGCCCCGGGCCCCAACCGCTCGATGGCGTCGAGCAGGCCGAGGGTGAAGATGCCGTTGCGTCGGTTCCACGGCCCGGTCTCGTACGCCTGCTGGTCGTCGCGGCACGCCGTGAGCGCCACGTGGTCGGCGTCGGCCTGGTCCGGGCCGACGTCTCGGTTGCCGCCGAGGGCGGCATCGTTGGTGGCGCCGACGAGTTCCGGTAGCAGCGACTCCAGCGCAGGCGGCCGCGGGGCGGGCTCGGCCCAGCGAGGGGCGACCGGCGCGATCCGGATCACCTCGTCCGTCTGCGGGTCGGCGCCGGGACCGGTCCTGGTGGCGCCGGCCGAGTGGCAGCTGTCGAGGACGACGGCGACGTGCGCGCCGCGGGCCGCGACCTCCGATATCAGCACCCGGAGTTCGCAGTCGAGAAGATCGGGCGTTTCGGTCCCGTCGGCCCGGCTGTCGTGGCACACGAGGGTCTGGCACCAGCCGCTGGGTTCCCGGTGCCACAGCTCCGGCGGCAGCCGCGAGAGCGAGCCGTGCCCGCTGAACCAGAACAGGGCGGTGTCGCCGGGACCTGCCTGGCCGAGGTGTTCGCGGAATGCCGAGACGACCGCCGCTCGGGTCGCCTGCTCGTTGAGCAGCGTCAGGGGGCGCGTCTCGGAGCCCGATCCGAACCGGGCGTCGAGGAGCTGTTCCACCCGCCCGACGTCGTTGAGGCACCCGAAGAGCCGGCTCAGGTCGGGTGTCCGATACGAGTTGATGCCGACCAGCAGCGCGTACAGCGACGACACGGAGTTCCCGCCCTTTCCTCGATCCGGCGAGCGATTCGTCGGAGGTGACACAGGTATCTGACGGACCGTCCGCCTCGATGACCGCCGACGATCTCGCTGCACAGAACCGCCACTGGCGCAAGACCCCAGATCGGGGACAGGAGGACGTCGGAGGGGGACTGGTCGGGTTGGTTCACCGCTCACCGCCGGATGACGCACCGGCGGCGCGGGCCGGCCCCGCCGTCACGTCCGACCGATGTGGAGGATCCACTGAAGAGACTGAATGTGGCTCCTCGGGTTCAGCGGTGCGGCCGCGCTGTCGCGTGGCGCCCTGTAGCGGGGGCAGGCTGTGTCCGTCCGATCCCGCCGGTCCTGGCGCGATCGGAGACCATCCCTGACGAATCTGCTCTGGAAGGAGCCGCAGTGGGTGCTTCGGCAGCGCAGTCCCGACAACGGGACTCAGCCCGGATGCCCGTCGTTCGCCGGGCTCCCGCGCCCGGCGAGACGCGGCAGGCCGTCGATCGCGGCGTGCCGGCGTTGACGGAGCTGGCCCGCGAGGGCACCCTCGCCGCCGCTGCGGCGACCGCAGAGGGCCCGGAGCGTCGAGCGATCGTCCGGGCGGCGTACGACCTCGTCTGGCCGATCGTGTTCGCCCGCGTGACACGCCGGTTCGAGCGCCGTCGGGGCCATGCCGCCTGCTCCGTCTCCGTCCTACGGCTCGCCGACGAATGCCTCGACCGGTTCCACGACGACGTCGAGGCGGTGGTGGAGGACCTGTTGACCCACGCCGACCGGCCGATCCACAACCTGGAGGGGTGGATCGCCGGCCGCCTCAACGCGGCGACGGTGGACGGCCACCGCCGGCGACGCGGGCGCCGGGGTGCGCTGCAACGTCCCCGGATACCCGGGTGGCTGGCCGACGAACTGGGCCGGGACCGATGGCTCACGGCGCTGGCCACGGAACTGCTCGGCTGGGTGGGGGTCCCGGTGACGGCCGGGAACGACGTGTGGCCACTGGAGGCGTGGGCACAACGCCGTGCCGAGGTGACCGGCGACTGGCCGGGCAGCGAACCGCCGGTCGTCGCGCGGGAGGTGGAGCGGGTCCTGGCCGCCATGCGCAGGCGCAGCGGCTGGTACGAGAAGTACGTCGAACGTCCGCTCGGGCACAAGGAGCCTCCGGTGGCCCCGGCGCCGCCCGAGGACGGATTCGTCGCACCGCTTGCGCCGGCCGGCCTGGACGCGCGGGTCGACGCGGAGCTGACCCGGCTCGCCGCCCGCGCCGTCGAGGCGATCGAGGAACGGATCGGGCGGGGCGAGCCCGCGGCCGAGACGGTGGTCGACGTCCTCGCGACCGTCTTCGGGCGGGCGAGCGCGGTAACCGATGTCGAGCAACCGCCGCATGCCGGTACGGACCCGGGCGAAACGGTGCTGGGTGCGCTGAGTGGGCGTGTCGACGTGGACCGGATAGCGGCCGCCGCGCTGGAGATCGTCGGCGCGAAGAGGTCCGGCCCGGTCGCCGGCTGAGGCAGTCGCCCGTCGGATGTGGCCGGAGGGCGCTCGTCGCCTACCGGCCGTGGTGGCTGACCCCGGCCCACGCGGCGACCTCGGCGCACCCCGCCTCGCCCGCCTCCGTGCGTAGGTGGTCGGGCATCGGCTGCGGCGCCGTGCGGCCGCCGTCGAGCATCCACAACTGGGCGCGGCGCAGCGCGTCCGCCGGAGGCAGCCCTTCCCGCCGAAAGTGCGAGGTCATGTAGGCGAGCAGCGGCGCCGAGGAGCCCGGCCCCGGCCATCCGGCGGCGAACACGGTACGGGCGCCGCCGACCAGGTACGCCGTCGCCGGCGCGAACGCCTGGTCCTCGGCCCCTGCGGCCTCGGTCCCGCCGGGGCGGGGCGGGAGCGTGACGACGTCCGCCCCGGCGGGTCGCGTCAGGATCGCGTGCGGCGCCAGGCCGGCGTCGCCGGTCAGCTCGGCGCCGGACGCCACCGGCCTCCGCCAGGCCAGCTCGCACAGCAGCCGGCCGGAGACGATGTACGAGAGGGCGGCCTCCTGCACGGCGTACCGGCCGTCCGGGGCGCGGGCGGCCTGCCACGGCACCGTGGACAGCGGCCCGGGCGCGACGAGGGTCAGCCGCGCCGGGCGGTCCGGACCCGGGACGTGGCCCAGGGCGTGCAGCAACGGGCCCACGGCCACCCGCCACGCCCATTCGCCCATCTGAGCGGAGAACGGCTCGGCAGCCGGCGGGACGGTCAGCGCCGGCAGCGCAAGCGAGAAGGGCGCTTCCCCGCGCGGCACGACGACGGCGAGGCCGCCACCGCTGGCGTCCTGGGGTAGCAGATGGACGAGCGCGTCCCGGCCCAGCGAGGTCAGTGCGGCGCGGATCTCGTCGAAGCTCGTCGTGCCGATCAGGCGGCCGACGGCAGGTGTCGCGGAGTACGTCAGCGCGGCGGCGGCCCGCGTGGCACGTCGCGCTCCGGCGACGTCCAGGACGCCGTCGCCGGCCGTCCAGTCCGCGGCGAGGCCGGGTTCACCGGCCGCGGTCAGCAGTTCCGGAACGGTGGCGACCGCTGTCGCCGCGTACAGGAGCATGTCGCGCCCCGCCTCCAACGCCGTCCCGGCCGCCTCGACGTCGTCCTGGGCCAGGCACCAGCGCGCCACCTCCGCAGCCGTCGTCGCCCCGTCCCGCGCGATCGTGACGGCGCCTTCCGTACCGCTGCCCAGCAGCACCTGGTAGGCGTACCCGGACAGTCCGCGCAGCCCCACGTCGCAGGCGGCGCGTGCGCCACCGGCGTCGAGGTGCGCGTGCGCCAGGGCGTGTGCGGCCGGTGCGAAGACGGGGTGGCCCGGCTGGGCCGCCTCCCGTACCGCGGCGGTGAGCTGGTCGACCGCCTCGGCGAGCGCGGCGGTGTCGCGGCCGGCGCGGTGGGCCAGTGTGAGGGCGTGGCCGAGCGCCATCCGTACGGCGGGCAGTCGCGGGTCGTCCGGGGCGGCGGCCCGGACGGCGCCGGCCAGGTCGTCGACGCCCCGGCGTAGCAGGTCAAGGTCCTGGCCGGCCTGCGCCTGCGCGACGAGCCGGGAGCCGCTGGTGATCAGCCGAGCCACGTCGTCGGCGGGCGTGGCGGCGTCGTCGGAGGCCGGGGGCGGGCCGGCGGCGATCGTCGAGAGCAGGCCGTCGAGCTGAGTCTTGTTCTGCTCGATGTGCTCCCGGAGGTCGGCCACGCCCGGATCGTCGGCGGGCATGCGGTCGAGTCCTTCGCGCATGCGCCGGAGCGCCTCCTCCGCCGACCGGAGGTCCTGCCGTTGCGCCGCGTCGACCAGCCGGGCCGAGACCTCCAGCAGTTCGCCGGTCGACGCGTGCTGCCCGTGCTTCCACAGCTCCCTGCGGGTCGACCGGGCCTGCTCGAGCAGATCTTCCACGGCGGCCCGATCGTCGGGGTCGGCGATCTGCGACGCCAGCGCCGCCTTCATGAGCGGCAGCACCGCGGCGTAGGGGCTGTCGTCCGGAACGCTGATCGACGAGAGCCGCGCCAGCGTGCCCGCGAGGTCATGGGCGGGTCCCCCGCGCAGGACGCCGGCCAGATCGGTCATGACGCCCAGCATGGCCCGGTCACCGGGACTGGCCGGGTCGTCCTCGGCCTCGTCGAGAATCCGCTGGAGCGGCCCGACGTCCCCGGGTGCACCGACGGCGGCCTCCTTGGCTCGCTGGGCGGCCAGCACCCGCGCCACCTGGGCGCGGTCGGCGGGACTGCCGCCGGCCGCGGCGAAGTCCGCCTCGGCGCGCGCGAGTGTCTCCGGCCGGCGGTCGTGCTGATGGAGACGGGCGTACGCCATGGCGCGGGCGAGCAGGTCCCCCGAATCGGTGAAATGGTCGATGGCGTCGGGGAGGTCGTCGATCGACATGTTGACGATCACGTTCAACAGGTGTTCGCCGTCCAACTCCGGTACCCGGCCTTCCGGTGCGTCGCCCGCTCGGCCCGCGACAGAACCGGGCCACACCCGTCCCTGACGGACAGCGGGACGCCGCCGGGGTCACGGCTGCGCGAACCGCCACCCCACGCCGTAACCGCGCCCCTGTCGCAGCCGCCGGAACTCCGCCACGACGTCACCCGCGCCGTCCACGCTGAGCCGGTCGTGCCGGCGGTCCGGATCGTCGAGCAGCCCTTGCGGCAGCCCGTCGATCCGCCACAGCGCGGCGGGCTCGCGACCGGCGAAGCGGACCCGCACCAGTCCGTAGTCGCAGGGATCCAGCGGAGTGATCACGTACCGGTCCCGGATCCGCTGCCCGGGCGCCACCCGGAAGTGCATGCACAGCTTGTGGTTCCGGTCGGCGCTCAGCGTCTCGGGCAGGGCGAGCCGGACCTCGAAGTGGCGGTTGCCGTTGCCCCGCCGGACGCTGCGGATGCGTGCGCCGTAGAGCACGTCGATGACGAGGTCGGCGCCGTCCGAGCTGTCGGTGTCCGGGCGGGGCAGGTCGAGCCGGACGACGATCTCGTCGAGATCCCGGGTGGCGACGATGGTCCGGACCTCGTACAGCTCCGGCGTCGGGGTGTCGAGCCGGAGCAGCGCCTCCAGCGACCGGACCCGCCACCCGGAGTCGAGATCCCCCGCGAGGCGCGTCGCCCACTCGGCCTCCGCCGCCGCGGCCAGCAACTCGGTCACCTGCTCCGAACGGCGCCGGGCGGTCCGCAACTCGTATCTCTGCTCCCGGCCCAGCTGAGCCTGCCGGGTGGTCAGGTCGGCGTAGGCGTGCTCCGCGTCGATGGCGTAGGTCAGCTCGACCACACGGACCAGGTCCGCCGGCAGGTCCCGGGCCAGGGAGAGCAACGTCTGCCCGACCCGTTCGCGCACCACCCGGTCGGGGTCGGTCGGCGTGGTCCCGCTCAGCTCGTGCAGCCGTGGCCCGACGAGCCGGCCGAGGGAGGCGCTCAGCAGGCCCCGCCGCCGGCGGAGGTCAACGAGTTCCCGGTGGAGCTCGTCCTGAAGGGACACGGCCGCCTCCCCGGTCCGTCAGTAGTCGGCAACCGGAACCGTACTCTGTGGGGTCACGTTGGCTCAGGTACCCGATGAGGCGCTGCGTACGCTTGCCGACTCGGCATCGGCAGCGATGAAGCTGGTCGGCGAGGCGGGCAGCGGGCCGTGGCGCTTCACCCGCTGCTGGCTGCGTCTGGTCGCGTTCGACCAGCACGGCCGGCGGCCGGCCGACCTGTCGGCGGCTCTCGCCGACTTCGACGAGCTTCCCGAGGACCTACCGGGGCGGTGCAAGCTCGCGCAGATCCTGGTAAACGCCATCCTCCGTTCGGGACACTTCACCGCACACCTCGAACGAGCGGTCGCATTGGGTGAGATCGCCGCCGCCGACCCGCACCCCCTGCCGGAGGCGGAGCTGGACGCGGCGGTCGTGCGGTCCACCGCCCTGGCGCAGGCGGTGGCGGAGAGCGCGCCAGGGGTCACTCCTCGAGGAGCGCTTGCCGAGGTGGAGCGGCTGGCCCGGGTCGTGGGCGATCGGCAGCCGTACGCGCAGATGGTGGACAACGCGCGCGTCGCTCTCGGCTTGTGGTCCGCGGGCTGGAGGGTGATCCGGCGAGTATCACGCGGTCCTCAGCGGACTCCGAACGCGCGCTCCAGGTCATGGCCGGCCTGATGTCCGGCAACCCACGGGGGACGGCGCGCGTTGCGGCGCTCAAGAGCCTTCTCGAGGTCGACGCGGCGTTGGTCCGCGGCGACCTGCCGGCCGTGTGGACGGCCCTGGACCGCGCGGAGGAGGTCGCGTCGTCGTTGCCCGCCGACGATTCGGTACGAAGCGCGCTGCGTGCCATCCGGATCCAGGTCGACCCGTTCCGGGAGACGGCGAATCCCGCCCCGGCCGGCGCACCGCCGGGGAGCGATCCGGCCGATCCGGAGCTGCGCGCGCGGCTCGCCACGTTGCGAGCGCTCGCCGAGCAGCCCGGGCAGCCGCGGCACGAACGCGCGATGCACCTGCATGCGCTGGGGGTGGCGGAGTTGACTCACGGGATGGACAGCAGGAGCCTGCTGGACGCCGCGATCAGCGATCTTCGCGCGGCACTGGAACTGGTGTCGGGTGATGACCCGCAGCGGGTGCGGTATCTGGCCAGCCTCGGCAGCGCGCACCTGCGCCGAGCCGAGAAGCTGGCACGCCGCGCGGACCTCGTCGAGGCCATCCGGCTGCTGGAACAGGGACGCGAACTGGCCGGTTCTAACCAGCACCAGCAGTGGACGCAGTTGTCCAACCCGCTGGCGCACGCGTACCGGATGGCCGGCGACAAGCGGCGGGGCCGGGAGGTCGCGCTCGCCGGGCTGCGCGGGCACGCCTGGAACGTGTTGCTGACGACCCGCATCAGTGACGCCGACGCGGCCGCGCGGAACGCCGCGGGCGACGCGCTCGATGTCGCGAGGTGGTGCCTCACCGACGACGACCCGGGATCCGCGGCGCTGGCGCTGGACGCCTGTCGCGCGCTGATCCTCTACGCCGCCACCGAGACCCGTGACCTCGGCGCGCGCCTGACCGGTGCCGGCCGGGCCGACCTCGCCGCACGCTGGCGCGACGCCGTCGCCGAGACCGAGCCCGAGCTCGTGCCGGGCGAGCTGCGCCGGGAGGTCATCGCGGCACTGGCCGGGATCGCCATCACCGAGGACGGCACGACGACTGTCGCGCCCGACGCCGCCGCGACGCGGCTGCTCGCCCCGCCCGACCTCAACGAGATGCGAGCGGCGCTGACCGCACTGGGCGCCGACATGCTCGTCTATCTGATGCCGGGCGACGAGAGGTCGGGCGCGGTGGTGATGGTGCCACGCGCGGAGCCGCCGAGTTGGTTCCCGCTGGCGACGCTGAGCAAGCAGGGCACGGCAGGCTTCGACGCGTTCCTCACCGCGACCACGGCCGACAGCCGCGCCTCCCGGGTGGCGGTGGCCGGATCATGGTCCGAGGCCGCCGGGGCGGCGCGCAAGACCCTCGACGACGTCTGCGACTGGGCGTGGACAGCCGCGATCGGTCCGCTGTTGGAACGCTGCCCGCAATCGGCGGACGGACGTGCGCCGCGCCTCGTGCTGATCCCGATGGGCGAGCTGGCCCGCATTCCCTGGCACGCCGCCCGCCAGGTGACGGACGGGGGAGTGCGGTACGCGATCGAGGACGCGGTGTTCTCGTACGCGCCGTCGGCGCGTCTGCTGTGCGACCTGGCCTGGCGTGCCCCGGTGCCGCTGTCCGACTCCGGCCTGGTGGTGGGCGACCCGGACACGGCGGGCGCCGCCGCGGACCTGCCGGCGGCCCGGGCCGAGGCGCTGGCGGTGCGGGAGCGGTTCTATCCGCGCGCCCGGTACGTCGGCCGTACCCCGGACGGAGTCGCCGCCGACGGTGGGGTGGGCACCCGGGCCGATCTGCTCGGGTGGCTCGCCGACGAGCACGCCGGCACCATGCTGCACCTGGCCTGCCACGGCGTGGTACGCCCGGGCCGCACCGGGGCCGACACGTCCTACCTCCTGCTGGCCGGTGGGGAGCGGATGTCGGCCGAGGAGGTCGTCCGGTTCGCCCCGGCCCGTTCCATCGCCCTGGCGGTGCTCGCCGCGTGCGGCAGCGGCGTCTGCGGCCGCGCCGACGACGAGGCGTTCAGCCTGAGCACCACGCTGCTCGCGAACACCGCCAGCGCTGTCGTGGGTGCCCAGTGGAGCGTGCCGGACGCCGCCACGTCGGTGCTGATGTACATGTTCCACCATTACCTGCGTCGCGAGGATTTCGCGCCGGCCGATGCCCTTCGCGCGGCCCAACGGTGGATGATCTCCGACGCGCGGCAGGTGCCCACCGAGATGCCCGACGTGCTGCGCGCGGCGCTCGGCCGCACCACTACGGCCGATCCGGTCGGCTGGGCCGCGTTCGTCCACTTCGGGCGCTGAGATCGACGGCTGGCCACCAACTGGCCACAGAGTCGGCCGGGCGATGACCGGCGGACGACCGGCGGCGAACCCACGATTGATCTGTCAATCGTGGGGTGAGCTGCCCTGACCGGCCGGCGGCCAGCGCACCGCCGGGGTCTCCGCACGCTCCACGCCGGTAGTCACCGCATCGGAAGGAGCGCTGTGACGAGTTCGCACCCCGCCGCCGCAGACGCCGAGGCCGCCCACGTCCGTCTCCTGGCCGGGCGCGGTCAGTTGGCGGCCGTGGCGCGGGCCGCCTCGCCGGCAGAGCGTCGGCGGCTGACCGCCGGAGCGTGGGCGATGGCCTGGCCGCTGGTCTTCTCCCGCGTCACCCGGCCGGTCGAACACCGTCGCGGCCACTTCGTCTGCGCGGTGGCCATGCCGCAGTTGGCCGACGAGTGCCTCGACGGTTTCCACGACGACGTGGAGGCGGTCGTGGAGGATCTCCTGGCGCATGCGGTGACGCCGATACGCAGCGTGGAGGCATGGATGACGCGGCGGTTGACCGCTGTCACGGTCGACGCGCACCGACGGCGCCGAGGGCGGAGGGGAGCGCTGCAACGTCCGCGCGTCCCCGGCTGGCTGGCCGACGCGCTTGACTACGACGCCTGGCTGATGGAACTCGCTGTCGAGATTCTCAACTGGGTGGGTGTCACCGCCACCGCCGGTGCCGATGTCTGGCCGCTGCAGAGCTGGGCGGCGCGGCGTGTCGCCGTGACGGGCGACTGGGTGGGGAGCGACCCGGCGGCGGTCGTGCGCGAGGTCGAGGAGGTGCTCGCGGCGATGCGGCGCCGCCCGACCTGGTTCGCCAGGTACGTCGAGCGACCGATGGGCGCCAAGCCGGCCCCGGTGGCGGCGACGCCGGTGGGCGAGACCGCGGACCATACCTCGACCAGCGGCGAGATCGACGAGGCGAGGCTGCGATCGCTCGCCGCGGCCGTCATCGACGCCCTCGACGAGGCGCTGGGCCGGGGAGTGGATCCGAACGAGGCCGTCGTACGGGTCGTCACCGCGGTGTTCGGGGAGGGCACCGGGGGAGACGAACTGGACCGCGTGCCGGGCTCGGCGCCCGCCTTCGACGAGCGGATCTCAGCGAGACTCGCCGACCCCGCCGTCGTCGCCCGGGTGGTCGCGGCCGTCCAGCAGATCGTCTGTGGCACCGAGCGATGACTCCAGGGCCCGGCGGCGCTCGTCCAGGTCCGCGGCCAGCGCTCCGGCCGGGACACCGTCGGCCGCGGCGGCGCGCAGGGCAGCGCGAAGCTCCTCCTCCACGAGGCGTTGGAGCTTCGCGCTCTGCTCCGGAGAGAGTCTCACCCGCACCGCTGGCCGGCCGGTTGAATGATCACGAGACGATTCTGCACCGCGAAGGTCTCGATCAGGTTCCCGCTGTGGTCCGTGTCGGGTGCGCTCCGGCCGGTTCGCAGACCCACCGCAGCGCCCACCACCGCCGCCAGGGGGATGGGCGGCTCGTACCCGGCCGGTGACGGTCGCGTGTCCGTCCGCCCGGCTGCCCGTGCCGCACCGGCAGTCCTCGTCGTCATCGGCGGCCCACCTCCGTCCCGCCGGACTTCGCCCGCGTACCCCTTCCTGACGGACCGTCCGTCAGGAAGGGACGGGCGGCGGGCTCACCGGCGACCGGTGGCGCACGCGGGGGATCTGGCGGCCTGGGAAGGCAGGCAAGTGCCTTCCCAGGCCGCCGTCAACGCAGATCAGTGCGACTCCACGTCGGCCACCCCCCGGCTGTGTGGGAATCCCTTCCGGCCACATCCCGGCCGCTGATCGGAATCAGACCGGGAAAGCGGCGTGTGGAATCCGACCGAAACCGGAATCGGCAGGGGGCGGCGACGCGGTCGTCAGCCGGCCGGCGTCCTCGTCAGGCGCCCACCGACAGGGTGGTGCCGACGGCCACCCAGCAGTGCTCCACGAAGCTCTTCTCCGGCAGGTCGACGATGACGGGTGTGAAGTCGCCCGGCAGCGGCGGTTCGGCGGCGTGAACGATCACGTCCTTGAAGAGCACGTCGGGGATGCCCAGCACGAAGTCGGCCGCCGCGTTGTCGCGCAACGCCGCCCGCAGCGGAGGGCTGTCGAGAAGGCGGTGCACGGCGATGGTGGACGAGCCCACCCACCCGTTGCACGCCGGTTTGACCAGACCCCGGTGCAGCGCCACCCGCAGGCGCAGCCGGGCGTTCGGCGCGGCGATCGCGTTCACCTCGCGCAGGGCGGCGCCGAGCTCGTCGACCAGGCGTGGAATGACCGCCGACTCGTCGATCCCCGGGGGCAGCACCGTGAACTGGCCGTCGCCCTGTGCCTGAGGCACCACCGCGGAGTCGGCGATGCCCGCGGCGCGACGGGCCCGGGCGAGAACGTCGACGAGGAGGGCCTGGATCCGTTCGGTCTCGGCGTTGGTCCGGCTGCTGTAACCCGACACGTCGGCGGCCATGCAGAGCCGAACCGCCGCTGAGGCGGTCACGTCGGCCGGCCCGGCGGTGGCCTGGATCGATTCGCTGAAGGCGATCGAGTCACTCAGGTCGGCGTGCAGGACCGTGGACGTACGTGTCGACACGTCGACGTGCATGTCGAGCGTGCCGTGAAGGTCCGCGAGGTCCGCGGGGACTTCGATCAGCGCGTGCACGGCGTACGACCGGGGCAACAGGAGGACGCTGCGCGGGTCCTCGTACGTCCAGCGGAAGCGGTGCTGGTGCAGGCCGAGCGTCCACGCGCGGGGGACGCCCCATCGGTTGAGCAGACGGCGGAGCCAGTCCGGCCGGGTCCCGGCGGCGGTGACCGTGTGCGCCGCGGTCGTGGAGGCCGGGGCCGGCCCGGCGTCGTCGAAGGTCAGCCCCAGCGCGCCGCCGTCACCGTCGAGCCGCACCGCCACGGCGCGCCGGTCGGTCAGCTCGACCTCGAACCGGACCGCCTGGTAGCGCTCGCCGTCGGCGAGACCCCCGAGGTCGAAGGCGAATATGGCACCCACGTACCGGTAGCCGGTGCCGGCCCGCCGCTGCAGCGCCGGCGGCAGGTCCGCAGCCGGCACCGGGTAGATCACCGGGCGCCCGCAGCGGACGCCGTCGCCGACCACCCGGACGTCCCGATCGTCGGCAGAACGCCCGGAGGCGGACACGAGTTCGCGTCCGGCTAGGACGTCGGACGGGTGCAGCAGGTCGATGGCGTCCGCCGTCATGGTGTCTCCCTGGCCGGTGCTCGGGTTGCCCTGTAGCGATAGCTGACGGACACGCCGGGCGGGTCCGGTCAGATCGAGACCGTGAAAAGGGTCCCGGCCCACTCGCCCGTCAACTCGGCATGCCGTTCAGGGTTCGCGCCGGTGGCAGGCCGGTCGCCTCGCGCAACTCCTGCCGCGCCTCACTCACGGCCGGAACTCCCAGTACGGCCCGCCCCTCGACATCATCAGCCTGAGCCCGGGCCGCGCGTTCGGCGGGTGATCATGATGGATCAAGAGGTGGATGTCGCTGACGACGGTACGACGCTCCATCGCGTAGGAATGGCCCAGGAGACCGGTCTCGACGCGGCTCGCGTCGATGGTGTCGATTCCGTCGAGGACGAGCTCGTCGATGCCGCCCGCGCCCGCCCGCGGGGCATTGGCGAGCGCGTACGACCCGGAGGCGGCAAGGGCCAGGTCGCTGTCGTTCACGTACAGGGTGTAGCGCTCGGCGGTGCCCGAGAAGTCGGCGACCCGGTCCCGGAACTGCTCCGCGTCCAGGTCCGGCGCGGCGAACACGACATGCCCGAGTCGGTAGCCGGCCAGGCCGCTGAGCGCCTCGGTGAGAACGCGGTTGCCCATGCTGTGCGCGATGACATGCACCCGGCCGCCGTCGGTGGACTCCAGGAGCGAGGTGAGGAAAGTGCGGAACCGGCGCTGCGTGCCGTCGGCGGCCGCGCCGTCGGCGACGTAGGCCGCGGGCGAGCCGGCGGACGGCCAGATGTAGAGGACCGGCACGCCGCCGAAGTCCACGTCGTAGGCGAGCTGCGCGGTACGCCGTACGGCCTCGGCGAACGACACGTTGTAGCCGTGTACGAAGACCAGCACGTCACGGCCGGGTGCCCGGTCCCGCATCCCGGCGACGGTGGCGGTGAGGCTCGCCGACTCCTCCAGGCGCAGGCCCGTATCCCCGGGCCTGCGGAACCTGAGGCGCCATCGCCGCTTCGGCCGGGGCAGCTCGCCGATCCGGCGGTCATCGGGAAGCGCGACCCAGGCCCTGCCGCACCGCAGTGTGCGGTCGCGGCCCGGGCCGTAGAACTCACCCGGACGGCCGGTGGGCACCCGGTCGGTGGCGTAGGCGATCTCGACCTCGCTGCGCCGCTCCGCCACGCCCTGCGGCTGCGGCGATCCGACGCCGCGTTCGGCGCCGAGCAACGTCGCCCGGATCGCCGACTCCACGCGGCGGTGCAGGTCGGGTGCTTCACCCAGCACCGCGAGGACGCGATCCTGCGCGCTCTCCGCCTCGTCGGGGCCGGCGGTGTCCAACGCACGCAGAGCGTCGACCAGGGCGGGCTCGATCGCGGCCTCCTCGGGCCCCGGCTCCTCCGGCCACACCGCACCGACAGCGTCGACCAGCATGCGTGACTCGTCCATCACCCCGAGCATAGGGCGCGCGATCATCCACGATTGTTGCTGCCGGATCCGGGCCGCGAACCCCGGCAGGGCCCGGGCGGTCCATGACCCGGGGGGCGAACGCCGTTCTTACCACTGTCTTACGGGACGGCGCGCGGGCGTACCCGGAGCGTCAGGGAGCGCGATGCTGAGGGCCGGCTACCAATCCAGGAAGAGGGCGACCATGCGATCACCGGTACGGTACGGGCTGTCCGTGGCGACACTGTCCACTCTGGTGGGAGGCGTGCTGCTCCCGCCGGTCACGCCGGTCGCCGCCGCTACCCCTTCGGCGTGGACGGCGACGATTCCCGCGCTGATCCACGACAGCCGGCTGACCGACGTGGCCGCCACCGGCCCGAACAACGCCTGGTCCGTCGGCTACCAGGCGTCGACCTACACGGGGTACTCGATCGACCAGCCGTACGCGCTGCTGCGGTGGAACGGGCAGACGTGGACGGAGCGGCGGCTGCCACACGAGGCGCATGTGCTGTACAAGGTGGACGCGGCGGCCGCCCGGGACGTCTGGACGGTGGGCGTCCGGCGGCTCGGCCAGCCGTACGCCGGGCATTTCAACGGGGAGACCTGGACGGCGCACGCGCCGTGGACCGCCCCGGCCGGGACCTCCGATCTGCTGGACGTGGCCGCCACCGGCGGCGGACGGGCCGTGTTCGTCGGCCACGACGGCGGCCGGCCGCTCGTCGTCGAAGGCGACACCCGCGGGTTCGGCCGGGTCGCGGTCCCGGGGACGGACGGACTCAACGGCGTCCTGCGGGCGGTCTCGCGCACCCAGGACGGCGGCGTGTTCGCCGCCGGTGAACGGTACGTCGCCGACGCGCCCTACCCGGAGCCGATGATCGCGCAGCGCGTCGGCGGGTCGTGGCGGGTGGCGTCGCTGCCGCCGATCCCGAGCGCCCGGCTCACCGGTGTGTGGGCTCGCTCGTCGACCGATGCCTGGGCGGTCGGCACCCAGGACTACGACTCCACCCCCAAGCCGGTCATCCTGCACTGGGACGGCCGGACGTGGCAGCGGGTGGCCGGGCCGGCATCCGCCGGTTGGGTGTACGCCGTCGCCGGTGACGCGAACGGCAACGTCTGGATCAGTGGTACGAATCCCATCCCGCCGTACATCGAGTACCCGGGCACGCTGCTGCTGCGCTACACGGGCGGGCGATGGAGCGTCGCGTACGGGCCCAAGGTGGAGGGCAACGACCCGAGCATCGACGCCCTGGCGAACATCCCGGGTACCTCGGCCTTCTGGGGGAGCGGCGCGGCGTCCACCGACGGGTTCCGCCTCGCCGGTGTGATCGAGCGGACCAGGTGAGGGTCGCTCGGTGGTTGACCGAACAGCCCTCGTGAAGCGCTGACCGGACGGCCGGTCTTCACCGATGGCGGGGGAGCGGCAGCGGCCGAGCACCGCCTGTCATGCTCGAAGCGATGACCACCGACCGTCCACCGGGCTCCCGGCTCCCGCGCGTCCTGCTGATCGTCGGCGCCCTCGCGGTGCTCGTCGCCGGCGCGGCGGTCGTGGTGCCGCTGGTGCGGCCGCCGGGCCCGCGACCGGACTTCCAGCTCCCGGTGGCCTGCGGCGAGACGTGGCGGCTGTCGACCTATCCGGGACACGACGACTACGACGTCGACCTCTTCCCGACCTCGGGGGAGGCGTGGGGGCGGCCGGTGCTCGCCTCCGCCGCCGGCACCGTCACCGTGGCGGGGATCAACGGCTCGCTCGGCGGCCGTACGCCGCAGGATCCGGACGGGCCGCGGGGACGCGGGGGCGGCTACTGGGTCAAGATCGACCACGGTGGCAAGTGGGAGACCCAGTATCTGCACCTGCTCGAACCGCCGTCGGTGAGGGCCGGTCAGCGGGTGGCCCGGGGCGAGCAGCTCGGGCGGGTCGGCAGCACCGGGAACTCCGGCGCCCCGCACGTGCACTACGAGCAGCGCCGGGGCTGGGAGAAGGTGGAGACCTACTTCGGCGGCGTGCCGTCCGGCATCACGTCCGACGACCGCGAGTACTCGATCCGGCTGACCAGCGCGAACTGCGCGCCGTAACCCGGGGCGCGGTCGACGGCGATGTGGAACGCCCACGCGTCGGCCAGGACGCCGAGCCAGTCGGTCCGGTCGCCGAACGCGGCCGTCGACACGGCCACCGCGCCGAGCGGACTTACCCACGGCGAGGGCCCGGCCGGTTACCATCCTCGGTCATGGCGAGATACGTCGCTCTGCTGCGCGCGGTGAACATCGGCGGCGGTAGCTCCATGGCGATGACGGAGCTGAGAGAGGTCTTCGTCTCCTGCGGCTTCGACCGGGTGGCGACCTACATCCAGAGCGGCAATGTGGTGTTCGGCTGCCCGGAGACCGACGAGGCCGCGATCCTGACCGAGATCGGCCGGGCCGTCAGGCAGCGGTGGGGCCGGGACGTGCCGGTGCTGCTGCGCAGCCTGGCTGAGCTCGACGCGATGATCGCCGCCAACCCGTACCTCGACGCGCAGACCGATCTGACGAAGTTGCTGGTGACGATGCTCAGCAGCGATCCCGGCGCGGACAAGCAGGCGGCGCTCGCCGCCCCGCCCGGCGAGACCGGGACGCTGACGCTGCTCGGGCGGGAGGTGTTCGTGCACGTTCCCGACGGCTACGGGCGCAGCAAGCTCGGCAACGCCTTCGTGGAGAAGAAGACGGGCGTGATCGGGACGACGCGCAACTGGCGCTCGGTGCTGAAGTTGCGGGAGATGGCGGCGGCCTGACCCGGACACGAAAGGGTCGTCGTCGAGGTGACTGTGCAGTTCCGGGTGCTGGGCCCGCCGCAGGTCGTCCGGAACGGGCGCGTGGCGCCCCTCGGCGGGCCGAAGCAGCAGGCGCTGCTGGCCCTGTTCCTGCTGCGGCCGAACCGGTTCGTTGCCACCGATTGGCTGGTCGACGCGCTCTGGGACGCACGACCGCCGGCCAGCGCCCGGACGACGCTGCGCACGTACGTCGCCGGGCTGCGCCGGGCCGTGGAACCGGAACGGTCCCACCGCGAGCCGCCGCGCGTCCTGCGCAGCCACCCCGGGGGGTACGAGCTGCGGGTCGACGCCGACGCGGTGGACGCGATCCGGTTCGCCGCCCTGGTGGACCGGGCTGCGGACGCGCTCGCGGCCGGGCAGGCGGCGGCGGCGGGGCGGACGTACACCGAGGCGCTGGCGTTGTGGCGCGGTGAGCCGCTGGCGGGCGTGGCCGACCTGGCCGTGGTGCGTCCGGAGGTGGCCCGGCTGGCCGAGCTGCGGCTGAGCGCCGAGGAGGGGCGGTTGACCGCTGCCGTCGCGGCGGGCCGGCACGCGGCGTTGCTGCCGGAACTGCGCCGGTTCGTGTCGGCGCACCCGCTGCGCGAGGGAGTCCGGGCGCAGTTGATGCTGGCCCTGTACCGCTCGGGGCGGCAGACCGAGGCGCTCGCCGTCTTCGACGAGGGGCGCCGGATCCTGGCCGGCGAGTACGGGCTCGACCCCGGTGAGCAGATCCGGGCCGTGCACCGGCTGATCCTGACGCAGGACGTACCGCAGGACCGGAGCAGCCCGGCGGAGGCCGGGCGTCCCGCCCCGATGGAGCACGACGGCGCACCGCTCGTGGGCCGGGACGCGGAGCTGGAACGGCTGCGGGAGACGCTGGACGCGGCCACCGGGCGGGGCGGGCGGGTGCTGACCCTGGTGGGGGAGGCCGGCATCGGCAAGAGTAGCCTCGCCGCGGCGCTCGGCGCGCGGGCCGCCGCGGCCGGCGTCCCGGTGGTCTGGGGTCGCTGTCCGGACGTCGGGCAGGCGCCGCCGTTCTGGCTGTGGAGCCAGGTGGTACGCGCGCTGACGGCGCTGCCGCAGACGCGCTCCACCGGCTCGGCGAGCCGGCTGGACGGGTTCGCCGCCGGATCATCGAGCGGACCGGCGGACGGTCACGGTCTGGACCCCACGGCCCGGTTCCAGGTGTACGAGGCGGTGGCGGACCTAGTGCACGCGGCGGCCCGGGAGCGCGGGCTGCTCGTCGTCCTCGACGACCTGCACGCCGCCGATCCGGACTCGCTGCTGTTGCTGCGGTTCCTCGCCACCGCCCTGCCCGCGTCCCGGGCGCTCGTGGTCGCCACGCTGCGGCCGTACGACGGCGACCCGGCCCTGGTGGCGACAGTCGCCGAGCTGGCGCGCGGACGCGGCTTCGGTCAGGTCCGGCTCGCCGGGCTGGACGCCGCGGCGGTCGCCGACCTGGTCCGGGGCCGCACCGGCGTGGCGCCGCCGGAGCCGATGGTGACCCGGCTCGTCACCCGCACCGGCGGGAATCCGTTCTTCCTCACCGAACTGCTGCGCTCCCGCACCGACGCGGGCGCTGCCGCGGATCTGCCGCCGAGCATCCGGGACACCGTGCGGCTTCGGCTCGCCGGGCTGCCCGGTCCCGCCCGGCGCTGCCTCGACCTGCTCAGCGTGGCCGGACACGACCTGGACCTGGCGGTGCTGGCGGCGGCGCTGGACAGCACCGCCGAGGCGGTCGCCGAGGACCTCGCCCCGGCCTATCCGGCAGCGCTGGTGGTCGAGACCGGGCCGGGCGCGCTCGCGTTCCGCCACCCGCTGATCGCCGAGGTCACCTACGCCGAGCTGGTCCCGCCGCGCCGGGCCGCGCTGCACGCCCGGCTGGCCGCCGCGTACGAGCGGACGGCCGGCACCGCGCCGGCCGAGCTGGCCCACCACTACGGCGAGGCGATCGGGCTGGGCCACGGCGAGGACCACCTGCGCTGGTCGCTGCGCGCCGCCGACGACGCCACCCGCCGGGTCGCCTACGAGGACGCGCTCGGTCACCTCGAACGTGCCGCGCGCCGGCTGGCCCCGGCCGCGCGGCTCTCGCCCGACGCGGCGGCCACCGAGCTGACCGTCCAGTTGCACCGCGCCTCAGTGCTCCAGATGACGGTGGGCGTCGGCAGCGACGCGGTCGACCGGGTCTGCGCCCGCGCCCGCGAGCTGCTGACGCTCGTGGGGCCGGACGCCGACATCCGCCACGCGCTCTGGGCGCTCGGCGAACTCGCCGCCAACCGGGCCGAGTTCGCGATCTGCGCCGACCTCGCCGGGCGGCTCGTACGGGCGCCCGACGACGGCAGCGGGCTGATCGCCGTCGCGGGCGAATACCTGCTGGGCGCCGTCGGCTACTTCACCGGCCGGCAGGCTGAGAGCGAGCGGCGGCTCACCGCCGGGATCGAGCGGCTGCGTACCGTCGACCGGGCGCTGCTGCGCCGCGAGGCCGGACGGCGTCCGGTGCTGGCCTGCCACAACTTCCGGGCGCTCGTCCGCTCGATGCGCGGCGACCCGGCCGGCGCGTGGGCCGACATCGCCGCCGCCGAGGCCCTCGCCGAGGAGCTCGACGACCCGTACGGCCGGGCCAACGCGGCGCTCTACGCGGCCTGGCTGGCGATGCAGGAGCACGACGTCGCGGCGGCCGACGCGGCGGGGCGCCGGTGCCGGGACATCGGCCGGGCCGCCGGCCTGCCGCACATGACCGCCACCGGCGCGTACTTCCTGGAGTGGGCGGCCGCGCGCGGCGGCGACCACGGCCGGCTCGACGCGATGCGCGCCGCCGCCGAGGATTTCTACCGGCCCGGACTGCGGTCCACCCGGACCATCACGCTCTGCGCTGTGGCCGAGGCGTACCTGACCGGCGGCCGACCGGACACCGCGGCGACGCTGGCCGGTGAGGCGCTGGCGGTGGCGGACCGGATCGGCGAGCGCGTCTTCGTGGCCGAGCTGCACCGGATCCGCGGCGTGGCCCGGGGCGACCGCGCGGAGTGGGACCTCGGCGCCCGGATCGCCGCAGAGCAGGGCGCCCGGCTGCTGCTGGCCCGGTTCGCCGACTTCTGAGACGGTCCGCAGGCCCGCCTCCACGCCTTCTCCACGGTCCTTCCACGCCGGGCTGGTGCCCTGGTCGGCGTCGGGTAGGACGGCCGGAGCCGTCCGGGAGCACGCGTCGAAGGGCACCAGCGATGGGATCAGTTCAGCCGGAGGTCGAGGTCGCCGTGATCGGCTGCGGGCCGGTGGGCGCGCTCACCGCCAACCTGCTCGGCGCGCGCGGCGTCAGCACGCTCGTCGTCGAACGCAGCGCGGCCCCGCACGGTCAGCCGCGGGCCTTCTCCTGCGACGACGAGGCGCTGCGCATCTACCAGCAGGCCGGCCTGCTCGACGAGGTCCGCGACTCCACGATCGCGCCGCCGCTCGTCGAGTACGTCAACCGCGCGGGCCGGACCTTCGCCCGGATGAAGCTGTCCGAGACGGATTTCGGGTACGGGCACGCGCCGCTGCGCTTCTTCGACCAGCCGCGACTGGAACGGACGCTGCGCGCCGGGTTGGACCGCTTCCCGCACGTCCAGCTCGCGCTCGGCACCGAACTGGTCGGCCTCACCCAGGACGAGGACGGCGTGACACTGCTGTTGTCCGACGTGGACACCGGCCAGCGGCGCGCGGTCCGCGCCCGCTATGTGCTCGGCTGTGACGGCGCCCGCAGCGCCACCCGCGCCGCCGTCCGTATCCCGCTGTCCGGGGCGAGCTACGCCGAGCCGTGGCTGGCCGTCTCCGGTGACGTGCCGCCCGAGGCGGTACGGGTGCCGGACACCACGTTCGTCTGCGACTGGCAGCGCCCGGCGTTCGTGTCGCCCGGCGCGGCGGGCAGCTACCGGATGGAGTTCATGCTGCGCCCGGGCGAGACCGAGGCGCACATGCGGCGGCCGGAGAGCATCGCCGCGCTCGTCTCCCCGTACGTCGACCCGGAGCGGTTCGCCGTCACCCGCGCGGTGGTCTACGCCTTCCACCACCTCATCGCCCAGCGGTGGCGGGAGGGACGGGTGTTCCTGCTCGGCGACGCCGCCCACCAGATGCCCCCGTTCATGGGCCAGGGCCTGTGCAGCGGCCTGCGCGACGCGGCGAACCTGTCGTGGAAGCTGGCACTGGTGCTGTCCGGCGCCGCCGACGCCACCGTGCTCGACACGTACGAGACCGAGCGGCGCCCGCACACGGTGGAGATGGCACAGACCAGCGTCCGGCTGGGGCGCGTCTTCCTGGCCCGTAACCGGCTCACCGCCGCGTTGCGCGACACCGCGCTGCGGGCGGTCCAGACGATTCCCCGGGTACGGCGGTTCGTGGAGCGCTTCGAGTTCAAGCCGGTGCCGGCGTACCGGCGGGGCCTGATGACGGGCGGGCGACGGGACGGCGTGGTCGGGACCATGTTCCCCCAGCCGCGCGTGCTCATCCCGGGTTCGCCCGGCGAGCGCCTGCTCGACGAGGCGCTCGGCGACGGCTTCGCCGTGCTCGGTCCCGCCGCGGTGGACAGTCCGCCCGGACCGCTGTGGCAGGGGCTGCCGGTGCGGTTCGTCGCCGTCCACCCGGCGGGCACCCCGGTGGCCGCGCTGCCGGGCGACGCCCGGCCGGACCGGGTCGAGGTCGTCGACGCCGACGGTGTGCTGGACGGATGGTTCCGGCGGCACCGCGCCGGGCTGGTGGTGCTGCGGCCGGACCGGTTCGTGTTCGCCCTCGCGGCGGCCAGCGGCGCCGAGGTGGCCGGACGGGAGCTGGCGGCCGCCCTGGGCACGTCGCCGGACGGGCCGGGCGAGCCGCGTGCGGACAGCGTGGACGTCGCGGCGGCGCCGGGCCGGTGACCGGCGCGGTGGCTTGACCTCAAGCGGACGTGAGGTTCTAGCCTCCTCGCGGAGGTACGGCATGAGCATGGAAGTGACAGCGTGGACGTCCCTGCACCACGCCCTCAACGCGCAGGATGAGCGGCCGCTGTCCCGGGCGACGCTACGGCGCGTCGCCGGGTTCGCCCGGCCACACCGTAACCTGATCGTCAGGTTCCTGCTCTTGAGCGTGGTGACGGCGGTCCTCACTGTGGCGGCGCCGGTGCTGGCCGGGCGGGTGGTCGACGCGATCGTCAGCGGCGCCGACAGCGGCGTCGTGGTGCGGCTGGCGGCGCTGATCGCCGTGATCGCGCTGGCCGAGGCCGGCCTGGGGCTGTTGACCCGGTACCTGTCCGCCACCATCGGGGAGGGCCTCATCGTCCAGCTACGGACGGCGGTCTTCGACCACGTCCAGCGCATGCCTGTCGCGTTCTTCACCCGGACCCGTACGGGCGCGCTGGTCAGCCGCCTGAACAACGACGTGATCGGCGCTCAGCGGGCCTTCAGCGACACCTTGTCGACAGTGGCCGGTAACGCTGTCACGCTGCTCCTGACCCTGGCGGTCATGCTGAGCTTCTCCTGGCGGATCACGCTGCTGGCGCTGGTCCTGCTGCCGGTCTTCGTCCTGCCCGCACGCCGGATGGGGTCCCGGCTCGCCCGCCTGCAGCGCGAGGCGGCGGAGCACAACGCCGCCATGAGCAACCGGATGACCGAACGCTTCTCGGCGCCCGGCGCGACGCTCGTCAAGCTGTACGGGCGCCCGGCCGAGGAGTCGGCCGAGTTCGCGGCCCGGGCGCGGCGGGTCCGCGACATCGGTGTTCGCGCCGCCATGCTCCAGTGGGTCTTCATCACCGCGCTCACCGTCGTCGGCTCGCTGGCCCTGGCCCTGGTGTACGGGCTCGGTGGCGTGTACGCCCTGCGGGGCAGCCTCGACGCCGGCACGGTGGTCGCGCTCGCGCTGCTCCTGTCGCGCCTCTACGCGCCGTTGACGTCGCTCGCGAGCGCCCGGGTCGAGGTGATGAGCGCGCTGGTGAGCTTCGAGCGGGTCTTCGAGGTCCTGGATCTCAAACCGCTGATCGTCGACCGGCCCGGCGCACGCCCGCTTCCCGACGGGCCGGTCGCCGTCGAGTTCGACAGCGTCCGGTTCGGCTACCCGTCGGCCGACAAGGTGTCGCTCGCGTCCCTGGAGGATGTCGCGAAGCTCGACACGCGCGGCGGTGAGGAGGTGCTGCACGACGTGTCGTTCCGCGTGGAGGCGGGCCGGATGGTCGCCCTGGTCGGCTCCTCCGGGGCCGGCAAGTCGACGATCGCCCAGCTCGTACCGCGTCTGTACGACGTCGAGCACGGTGCCGTGAAGCTCGCCGACGTCGACGTCCGGGACCTGTCTACCGAGTCGGTGCGGGCGGCGCTCGGCGTGGTCACGCAGGACGGGCACCTGTTCCACGAGAGCATCCGCGCCAACCTGGCGTTCGCCCGGCCGGACGCGACCGAGGACGAGATGTGGGACGTCCTGCGGCGGGCCCGCCTCGACGCCCTGATCCGGTCGCTGCCGGACGGGCTCGACACCGTCGTGGGGGAACGTGGATACCGGCTCTCCGGCGGGGAACGTCAGCGGCTCACCATCGCGCGGCTCCTGCTGGCCCGTCCCCGGGTGGTCATCCTCGACGAGGCGACGGCGCACCTGGACTCCACCTCGGAGGCCGCCGTGCAGGACGCCCTCGCCGAGGCCCTGACCGGCCGGACGAGTGTGGTCATCGCGCACCGGCTGTCCACCGTCCGTACGGCCGACGAGATCCTCGTGATCGAGGGTGGGCGCGTCGTCGAACGCGGCCGGCACGGTGACCTGCTCGCCGCCGGCGGACGGTACCAGGAGCTGTACCGCACCCAGTTCGGCCAGGACAAGCCGGAGGTCCCGAGGGAGCGTGCCGCCACCGGCCAGACCCTTGCCGAGATCCGTTCACGGGCGTAGGAAGAACACCACCCGCCACCGTCCGATGTCGAAGGAGACGCGCGTGCGCACACCTCGACGGCTCCGTCTCGCCGTGTCCGCGCTGGTGACCGCCTCGGCCGTGCTGCTCGGCTCCGGCGCCGCCGCCGCGCCGTCCGCGCCTCCCGCACCGGCCGGGCAGCGGTCCTGCGACCCGATCGACCCGGCGGCCTGCCTGCTGCCGTTCCCGAACGACTACTTCACCGTCCCGGACCGCAGCACCCCGACCGGCAAGCGGGTCCGCATCGCGGCCTCCGCGATGCCCGCGAACGTGCTCGGCGTGCCGATCGACCCGGCCGAGTGGAACCGGCAGGACGGGTTCAGCCCCGGCTCGCCGATCCTGGCGCGCGTACCCGGTCTCGACGCCGCGCGGACGCGGATCGCGCCGGTCACCGACGTCGGCCGGTCGCTGGCGCCGGACGCGCCGATCGTGCTGCTCGACGCCCGCACCGGCAGGCGTACGCCGTACTGGGCGGAACTGGACGCGCACGCCGCGGGCAACCCGGATCGGCAGACGTTGATCATCCGGCCGGCGGTGGCGCTGACCGAGGGCGCCCGGTACGTGGTCGGCCTGCGTGGGCTGCGCGACGGCGACGGCGCGCTCATCCCGGCGCCGAAGGCGTTCCGGACGTACGTGACCGGCGCCGGCCTGGACCGGCTGGACCCACGCGCGCCGCAGATGAAGCGGATCCTCGCCGACCTGACCCGGGCCGGCGTCAAGCGGCACAGCCTCTACCTGGCCTGGGACTTCACGGTGGCCAGCCGGCACGGCCTGACCGGGCGGATGCTGGCGGTCCGGGACAGCGCGTTCGCCGCGCTCGGCCGCCGCGCGCCCGGGTTCACCGTCTCGCAGGTCACCGACTACACGCCGGAGCAGGACCCGCTGATCGCCCGGCAGGTGACCGGCACGGTCGCGGTGCCGTCCTACCTGACCGGCGACGGCGGTCCCGGCTCCCGGCTGCACTACGGGCCGCCCGGCGGCGACGGCACCCCGCCGACGCCGAACGCGCTGCCCACACCGTCCGGCACGACGGTGGCCGCCGACTTCGTCTGCAACATCCCGCGCGGCGCGTCCGCCGCGCGACCCGCGCACCTCTCGCTCTACGGCCACGGCCTGCTCGGCCGGCCGACCGAGATCAACGCCGGCAACGTCAAGACCATGTCGCAGACGTACGACTTCACCTTCTGCGCGACGAGCTGGATCGGCATGGCCGCCGCCGACGTCCCGTACGTGGCGGGAGCCTTCACCGACCTCAGCGCCTTCCCGGCGGTGGCCGACCGGCTCCAGCAGAGCTTCCTGAACTTCCTCTTCCTGGGCCGGACAATGATCCACCGCCACGGGTTCGCCGCCCACCCGGCGTTCCGCGACGCCGCCGGGCGGCCGCTGATCGACGTGGCCGGCGGGCTGCACTACGACGGCAACAGCCAGGGCGGCATCAACGGCGGCGCGCTCACCGCCATCGCCCAGGACTGGACCCGTTCGGTGCTCGGCGTGCCCGCGATGAACTACTCCACGCTGCTGCAACGCAGCGTCGACTTCGCCCCGTTCCAGACGATCATGGACGGCTACTACCCGGACAAGATCGACCAGCAGCTGATCCTGGCGCTGCTGCAGATGCTGTGGGACCGGTCCGAGGCCAACGGGTACGCCCAGCACATGACCGACCGGCCGCTGCCGCGTACCCCGGCGCACCGGGTGCTGATGCATGTGGCCTTCGCCGACCAGCAGGTCTCGACCGCCGCGGCGGAGGTGCAGGCGCGTACCGTCGGCGCCCGCCTGCACGCCCCGGCGCTCGTCGACGGCTGGTCACCGGACGTGCGCCCGTTCTGGGGCATCGCGCCGATCCGCGGGTACCCGTACGCGGGCTCGGCGATGGTGGTGTGGAACAGCGGGGCGGCGTACGCGCCGCCGACGACGAACCTCGCACCCGCAGGACCGGAGTACGGCGAGGACTCGCACGAGTTCCCGCGCGCCCAGCCCGGCGCCCAGCGGCAGAAGGCGGTTTTCCTGCTCACCGGCAAGGTGATCGACGTCTGCGCGGGCGGGCCCTGCCCGTGACGTAGCGGCCGCTCGCTGTCGGCGCCGCGTCGCCCGGCACATCAGCCTCCTAGGACGCCTTGGCGGGTGTGCCGGGAATCGCAGCGGACAGAGAGCCGCCCTGGCGGCGATTCCTGCCCGGACGCGCCCTGCTGACTGACAGCTGTCCGTCAGCAGGTGGCATGGCATTCGTCCGACGACCGCCCAGCTCGCCGTTTCCGGACGACATGGTGCGGTGGCTCGACCTCTTCGGCCGGTACTCGTTCGACGTGCACGGCAGCGGGATCGACGACAGCAGCATGTGGGAACGCGTCGGATCGCTGTACCGGTACGCGACCAGCGACCGGGAGGGCTTCCTGGCCGCCCTGGGTGACCTCGTCGCCGACGACCAGGGCGGCTTCGCCACCTTCGGTGCGGCCCGGCTCGTCTGGGAGATGTTCAGCGGTGACGCGCTGACGATGCCCGCGGCGTTGCCGCTGATCGACGCGGGCATCGCCTTCAAGGCCGCGCGAGGGCTTCCGGTCGCCCTGCTCACCGGCTACGAGCAGCAACGGCTCCAGCAGATCCGCGCAGAGCGCGGCTGAACCCGAAGTCGGCGACGACTTCATCCGATCGCAAGAAGGGAATGAACACCGTGGAAGGACTAGTCTGCTTCGGCATCGTGGCCGCACTGATCGGCGTTCTCGTCTGGCAGTTCATCGAGACGCGGAACGCCACCGCGACCACGATCGTCGACACCACGTGCGATTCCGCCCTGGCCGCCGAGGTCGTACGAGGAGCCTTCGGTGGTCCCCGCGCTGTGTTGTGGACCGGCACGAACGGACCGGGAATGATCAATATGCGGCGGCGTGGAATCCGAGGTGGGATCACCATGTCCATCGACATCGAACCACACCCGGGCGGGGGCTCCCGGTTGGAGATGTGGGCCTCGGAGACAGCCGTGTACATGGGGATCCTGGTGAACTTCGCCGGTGTGGTCAACCGGCGGAAGACGGCGATCGGGCGGATGCTGGCCGCCGCGGAGAGCGCCAAGGCCTCGGGCAGCTTCGGACAGTGACACCGGAGCGGTGAATCCGGCACATCCGCGGAGGAGGTAGGCCCTCCGCGGATGACCGCGTACTCGACTGGAGCGTCCCCACCGGTGCACCGCCGCCGTGCGTCGGGAGTCGGCGGTGCTAGCCTGCCCGTCTGGTAAGGACAGTCTTCTCGACCGGGCTCAAGAGTGGATCGATGACTGATGGTTCGGACGCCCGGCGTTCGCGGTACCGCGGCGACCACGCCCGTGACCAGCGCCGGCACCTGTGGTGGTGGCGGGTGACCCGGACCGCACCGGCGGTGGTCCGGGCCTCGCTCGCCGCCGTCGTCGCGGTGGCAGTGCTCGCGCTGGCCCCGCTCGCCCAGGCGGCCCGCGCCGACGGTGACCAGGTCAAGTACTACACGGTCGAGGCGACCCACCAGGGCGAGCCGGAGAACCTCACCGAGATCGCGGAGCGGTTCCTCGGCGACGGCTCGCGAGCCGCCGAGCTGTTCGCCCTCAACACCGGCCGGATCCAGCCGGACGGCGCCACCCTGACCGACGCCTCCCGGCTCCGGGCCGGCTGGGTGCTCGTGCTGCCGTGGGACGCGTACGGCAGCGAGGTCCGCCAGGGCGTCCCGCCGGCGGCGAAGCCGGCACCCGGCGCGTCCACGCCGGCCGGGCGGCAACCGGCCGCCGACGGCGACGCGGCTGTCCGCCCGCCGAAGGGGTGCCGCACCGCCGCGACGGCGCGTGCTCAGTCACAGTGGGCCGGCCTGCGCGTCGCCGCGGACCAGGCGTGGCCGCACAGCCGGGGCCGGGACCAGCTCGTGGCCGTCGTCGACTCCGGCGTCGCCGGCAGCCTGCCCTCACTCGCGGGCCGCGTGACGACAGGCGTCGACCGGGCGGCCGGCGGCGCCCGCGGTGACACCGACTGTCTCGGCACCGGTACGGCGATGGCCGGTCTGATCGTGGCGCAGCCGGTGAAGGGATCGGCGGTGGCCGGGGTCGCGCCGGACGCGGCGGTCATGCCCGTCCGGGTGGCGGGCCGGACGCCGGGCGCCTCGACCGCGGCGAGCGTCGCGGGGATCCGGGCGGCCGTCGGCTCCGGCGCCTCGGTCATCGCGCTCGGGCCGCAGGTGGACCTCGGTCAGGCCGAGGTGGTGTCCGCCGTGAACGACGCGGTCGACAAGGGCGCGGTGGTCGTGGTGGGCGCCGCCGGCGAGGCGGCGCCGCCGGACCCGGACGTGCCACTGCACGACGCCGTGCTGCGCGTCGGCGGGATCGGGCCGGACGGGGGCACGGCCGAGCGCTACCGGTCCGGCGGCGTGGACGTGATGGCGCCCGGCGTCGACGTGACCAGCCTCGGCATCGCCGGCGCGCGGCCGGTGAACGGCACCGGCACGCACCTCGCCGTCGCGTACGTGGCCGGGCAGGCGGCGCTGATCCGGTCGGCGTACCCGGACCTCGACCCGGCGCTGGTCCGCAACCGGGTGCTGAAGACCGCGAAGACCACCGGTGGCGTCGCGCCGGAGATCGACCTGACCGCCTCCGTCACCGCGGTGCTGCCCGAGGAGGCGCCCCGAGCGCAGGCGGCCGAGCAGGCGTCCGGCTCCACCACCGGGATCGGCCGCCGGGCGGCGTTGCTGGCGCTCGCCGGGCTGGCGGCGCTCGCCGCCCTGCTGCTGGGTCTGCGCGCCCGCCGGTCGGCGCGGAGCGGTGCCGGGCGGCCGGAGGCGGCACCCGCCGGGGCCGAGACGGCACCGCCGTCCGTCCACACCGGCAGGACGGACCTCGCCGCGACCCGGACCGATCCGGCCGTGGCCGCCCCGGTCACCGTCCGGAGGGGCGCCGATCCGGCCCTCGCCGGCCCGGCCGTCGCGGATCCGGCCCGAACCGGCCCGGCCGTCACCGACCCGGACCTCGGCGGCCCGGCCGTCATGGATGCCGTCGACACCGATGCCGATGACACCGCTCCCGGCGACGCCGTTGCGGCCGGTGCCGGGCCGGACGTGACGGCGGCGGTGGCGGAGTTGAGCCGCGACCCCGCGCTGCGGCACCTGGCCGCCGACGAGGCGGGGATGGCGTACCTGGCCGAGACCCGCGCGGAGGCGCGAGAGAAGGCGCTCATCGGCCTGGTGCCGGGCATGGACGACGACACGGTGGCCGCGCTGCCGGCCATGGTGACGGCGCTGCCCGGCACCGACGAGCAGGAGCAGTCGCTCACCGGTGTCCTGGTGGACGTCCGGCGTCACCTGCGCGGCGACCCGCTCGCGCTGGACCGGGCGCTGGTCCGGGCCGGGAAGGTCCGGTGGCAGTCCCAGTACGAGCTGGCCGAGCACGTCACGTCGTACGCGCGGCAGCATCCGGAGCTGGCCCGGCTCGCCACCGCCATCGTCGAGACCCGCTGGTCGAGCGGGGCCGGTGAGCCGGCGCGGGGGAACTGATCAGAGCAGCACGAGTTCCTGGGCCAGCATGTCGGTCCAGGTGCGCCGGGTGAAGTTGCAGCCGGTGTGCGCCACGAACTGCTCCAGGGTGCGTACCGGCCCGATGCCGAGCCGGTCGGCCGGCGGGGTGTGCAGCATGTAGAGCACCCGGCGGCGGCTCAGCTCCTCGTAGCGGGCCCAGTCGGACTCGACGTGGTCGCTCCAGTGCCGCGGCCGGTCCTGCCGGATGTAGTAGTGCCAGGTCAGCACCTCGGTGGGGTGGAACAGGTCGTAACCCCACGTGAAGGCGCGCAGCGCCAGGGTGATCTCCTCGCCGTGGAAGTAGATGCCCGGGTCGTAGGGCACCTCGGTGACGAACGAGCCGGGCGCGAAGAGGAACCCGGCGGCCAGGAACAGTGCCGGCTTGGGCGGTACGCCGGGCGCTGCTCCCTCGATCAGACGCTGGCCGAAGACCGGCACGCCGAACGTCGTCCAGTCGCTGACGACGATCTCGGCGGGCGCGCCCGCGCCGGTGAACTCCTGGTCGGGCTCGTAGCTCGGCGGGTACGCGGTCAGGATCGGCTTCGCCGCACCGGTCTCCCGCGCCATCCGGATCAGCCGGACGTCCCAGTCCGGCGCGAACCGGGTGTGGCTGTCCACCTGCAACAGCCAGTCCTCGCCGTCGTACCGCTGGAACGTCCGGTCCCGGGCCCAGCAGGCGCCACGGCTGTCCCGGGCGTCGTGCTCCTGCACGTCGACCTGTGGCAGGTCCCGGATGGCGGAGATGTCCTCGTCGCCCAGGTGCTGCCAGCACACCGCGATGCGGACGTCCTCCGGGTGCGCCGCCTTGCCCAGGCAGTCCAGCACCGTCGGCACGAGTTCCGGGTCCCGGTAGGACGCGATCGCCACGAAGATCGTCACGCCTCCGCCTCCGCCTCCGCCGGGACGAGGGCGTACGACTGGAACAGCAGCGCCAGCGCGCGGTGCTCGTCGGCGGGGTCGGTGACCGGCGGCAGCCCGCCGCGCGACCGGATGTGGGCCAGCAGGTCCGGCTCCGGCGCCAGGCCGTACTCCTGGAGGTAGTAGGTGACGGACTCGGGCCAGAGCCACCGCCCGTCGGTGCGGTAGGTCATCGGGACGACCCGCCCGCGTTCGGGCTCCACCACGTCGGGACCGCGTGCGGTGGTGGCGAGCACCGGTGTGCCCGCGTCGAGGTACGTGGCCGCCCGGGCGAGATCGGTGCCGGAGAGCCGTTCGTGGTCCGGCGCGAAGCGTGCCCCGTCATCGTCCACCTCGTCGAAGACGCGGGCGATCCGCGGCGGCGCGGTGTCCCGGTCGGCCCAGAGCAGCGCGCCGGACCGGCGGGCCGCCGCGGAGTACGGCGGCAGCTTGTCGCCGGGCCGGTACACCTCGACCAGCGGCGCCGAGATCCCGGCCGCGGCCAGCGCCCGCATCACGGTCGCCGCCGTCACGGCCTGCGGCCCGTCCGTCTCCAGCAGGTAGACCGGCGCGGGCGGGATCACCGCCGCGGCCCACTCCGGGGCGATCCGCCATCCGCGCCACAGCGCCACCGCGCCGGGCTGCTGCCGCGCGGCGGCGACGGCGACCCGGTCGGTGTCGTCCATCAGGCCCTCGCGGCCGGTCAGGTCGGCCAGCGGCGGCACCCGCCCGCCGAAGACACGCGGATTCGGTACGGCCGACGCGAACGTGAACGGCAGGTCGACCGGGCCGGGCGGCTCGGGCAGGATCACCGTGCCGGTGTCGGCGAGCCGAAGCCGCGCCTCGGCGAGCAGCGCGTCCGGCACCCGGCCGCCGAGGTGCAGCAGCTCGGTGTGCAGGTGGTCCTGGTCCGTCATCCCCGGCCTCCTCGGGTCCTCGTCGGCGGGTGTCGGCATTCGACCACGCCGGCCGCCGGGAGCGCCGCGCGACGCCGGGGCTCGTGCCCGAGAGACACCGCGACCGGGGCCGTTCGTGCACCCGTCAGAGCGCTCCGGCGCGTACCAGCGTGGCGAACGCCCGGTGGACGGCGACCGCGCCGGCCGGCGCGGGCGGATCGGCCCGGCACCGCCGCAGGTGCCACAGCAGACCCTCGTCGGCCAGCGCGCCCTCGTCGAGCAGCCGGTCGGCCACGTCGGCCGGCCAGACCCACACGCCGTCGGTACGCAGGTGCGCGGTCAGGGCGGGCGTGGACCGCAGGTGGGTGACGAACGGCGCTACCTCGTCGTCGTCGACCGGCATCAGCGCGTCCCCGTCGGCGGCCAGGCGTACCTCGACGGGCGGTTCCGGGGCCCAGATCAGCGCGGACCGCGATCGGGCCGCCCACTGGTACGCGGGCAGCGGCAGGTCGTGCCGGTAGACCTCGACCGGCGCGGCGTGCCCGGCGTCGGCGAGGACCCGCTGCCCCCGGTCGGCGATCACGGGCAGCTCGTCGTCGGGCGCCGTCGCCTCGACCAGGTAGACGCGCACCGCGTCCACCGTGTCGTCCGGTCCCGGCGTGAGCCGCCAGCAGCGCCACACCCCGGCGGTGTGCGCCGGGTCCAGCACGTCGAGCAGCACCCGGTCGAGGCCGTCCACGGTGCCGCCCGCTGTCTCGTCCACCACCGGCGGCGCGGCCGTCGCGTACAGCGGCAGGTCGGCCGGCGGGAACGGGATGAACACCGCCGCCGGGTCGGCGTCCACGTCCTCGTCCGCCGCCGGGCCGGGCAGCAGCGGCGTCTCCGGGGGCAGCAGCGCGGTCAGTGTCGCGATCTCGGCCGCGGACTGCGGGAACGCGCCGAGCAGCCCGGCCGCGCAGGCGCCCCGGTCACCGCGGGCGAGCCGTGCGCGCAGGTCGGCGAGTTCCCGGTCCGGGATCCGGCCGGCGGCGCGCAGGCAGAGCAGGTGCAGCGGGCCGGCGCTCATCGCGTCGCCGCCGTCTCGCGCAGGAAGGCGGCGGCCAGCCGGGCCGGCGCGGTGCCGCCGGGGTTGACGAGCGCGTCGCGTTCACCGGCCACGGCAACCAGTTCCGGCAGGTCCAGCAGCCGCCAGCCGGGGGCGGGCACCCGCTCCCGGTGCGGCTCGCCGGTGGCGACCACCACGCACCGCTCGTCGTCTTCGACCGGCACGACGAGTGGCCGCCCGTCGCCGTTCACCGCCAGGTGCAGGGTGGACGCGCGCAGCACCGCCGGCAGGTGCGCCGGCTGGGCCGCACCGGCGGCGATCAGGCGCAGCAGCGCGTCCACCGGGTCGGTGGGGGAGTCCGGGAAGTGGGGGAGGTAGTCCGGGTTGTGCCGGAACTCGCCCACCTCGCCGTCCTCACCCACCTGCCACCCGCCGAGGACCGCCTCGAACGGCGGTTCGCCGTCCTCTTCGCCCGCCGGCCATTCCGGGTCGAGCAGGAACAGGAACTCCTCGTCGCTCATCCGGTGTCCTCGTCCGCGAGCAGGAGCGCGTGCCAGACGAGCGCGGCGGCCAGCCGTACCGGCTCGGGGCCGCCCGGGTCGACCAGGACGTCGATGCCGTCCGGGAGCAGCTCGGCCAGCTCGGCCGTCTCGACCGGGCGCCACTCCGGCGCGAAGGTACGCGCCCGCTCCTCGGCCGAGGTGGCCACGGCCACGCACCGTACGTCGTCGAAGGAGGTGACGACGAGCGGGCGGCCGTCGCCGTTCATCGCGAGGTCGAGCCGGGAGCCGCGCAGCGCGGACTGCACCTGCTCGATCGGGGCGTCGCCGCGCATCATCCGGCGCAGCAGCGAGCCGAGCGGCTCGGTGCTGTCGGTCATGGTTCCTCCAGGTGGCGGCGGCCCGCCGCTTCGCACGGTCGCGGCGGGCCGTCCGTCCGGGCTCAGGCGAACGGGTCCGGTGCGGCCGGTACCGGCACCGCGGGCAGCCCTTCCCGCGCGGCGTACTCGTTGAGCCAGCGTTCCAGCGGCGGGCCGGACGGCGCCACCCAGGGCTCGGCGCCGTTCTTCGGCACCACCAGCGGGCCCACCGCGAGCGTGTCCATGATGTTGCCGGTCTCGGTGGCCCGGACCGTGTTGAACGGGTACACCCAGCACCACTCGTACTCGGCCGGCGCGGCCGGGGCGAGCAGCCTCAGCGGCTGCGCCGGGTTCTCCAGCCGGCGCAGCGCGGCCTGCGCCCGGGTGCGGGCGTCGTCGGCGTTCATCGGGTAGTCCTTCTCTGTCGATGGTGGTCGGACGGGGTGCCCGCCCCGGCCGCCGTGACGGCCGGGGCGGGCCGGCGGATCACCGCCGGGGTACTGGCGCGGTCCGCGGCTCCGGCAGGGGCCCGCCGGACGAGGTGGTCACCGCGGCCCTGTTCACCGTCTCGGTGACCACCCGGCCGGCGGGGTCGTGCTCCGGCCGGATCTGCGAGTCGTCGTCCGCGGTGGAGACGGCCCGTCCCGCCGCGTCGTACGCGAACCGCGTCACCGACTCGCCGGTACGCCGCTCCACCACCCGGCCGAGCACGTCGTACGCGTAGCGCGTGATCTCGCCGGCCGCGTCGGTGCGCTCGACGAGCTGGCCGGCGGCGTCGTAGACGTACCGCTGGGTGCGGCCGTCGAAGTCGGTCTCGGACACCATCCGGCCGTTCGGGTCGTACGTGTAGCTCCACGTCGCACCCGCCGGGTTGGTGACACGGACCAGCCGCAGCTCGGTGTCGTACGCGTACTCGGTGCGGTTGCCCTCGTCGTCGATCTCGGCCGTGACCAGGTCGAACGCGCCGTACTCGCGGAACGTCCGGCGGCCGGTGGCGTCGACCCACTCGACCAGGTTGCCCTCGCCGTCGTAGAGGAACTCCTCGACCGAGCCGTCCGGGTTCTCCCGCCAGGCCAGGTCACCCTCCAGCGTCCAGCCGAACTCGGTGAGACCGGTGTCGTCCTGCATGCTGAACAGGCGGCCGAGCGCGTCGTGGATGTACTCCGTCTCGCCCTGCCCGGTGCTCACCGAGGTGATCTGCCGGGCCGCGTCGCGCACGACAGCGGTCGGGCCGACGTGGGTGGTCGTGCCCCGGCCGTCGGCCGCCGGCTGCTCGAAGCGGACCACCTCGCCGGAGGCGTCCACCTCGGCGATCAGCAGGCCGTCCGGGCCGAACTGACGGTTACGGGTGCTGCCGTCGAAGTCGGTCCAGGACACCGCGCGACCGAGTTCGTCGTACGTGGTGACGGACCGGCTGCCGTCCGGCCGGGTGACCGAGACCAGCCGCCCGAACGCGTCGTACTCGCTCGTGGTGGTGCGGCCCAGCGGGTCGGTCGTGGACCGCAGGCGGTACGCCTCGTCCCAGACGTTGCGCGTCGTCGCACCGAGCGCGTCGGTCTCCGCGACCACCTGGAAGCGGTCGTTGAGCTCGTAGACGCGCACCGCGCCGAGCGAGTCGGTCACCACCGTGCGGCCCGGCTGGTAGTCGAACCGGTAGCGCAGGTAGCCGCCCCTGCCGTCGGTGGCCACGCACCGGCCGGCCTCGTCGTAGGTGTACGTGTACCACTCGCCGTTGCGGTCCTCCCAGCGCACCAGCCGCCCGTCGGCGTACGTGAAGCGCTCGGGGTCGCCCGAGGAGTTCGTCACCTCGATCAGGTTGAGGTCGCCGTCGTAGCCGAACTGCGACGCCACCATGAGGTCACCGGCCGCGTTGGGCAGGGAGACCATCGTGACCAGCCCGGCGGACGAGGTGAACGCGATGGTGGCCCCGGTGGACGACAGCAGCCGCGTCGGCGTACCCCGGCGGTCGCGGACGATCGTCCAGCGGACGCCGCCGTCGGTGACGTCGGTGAGCACCGACTCGGTGCGCGACGCCGCGGCGAACAGCAGGCTGCGGCCGGACGTCGGATCGGTCAGCAGCCAGCCACCGCCCACCAGCCGGCGCAGCGGCAGCCTCCGGCCGGTCTCCGGCTGCGCCACCTCGCCCTCGGCGGGCAGCGGATACGTGAGCAGCGAGCCGTCGGCGGCCAGGTACCGGACCCGATCGCCGTCGACGATGATCCGCTGGTCCAACGTGGAGGCCCAGGCCCGGCCGAACGACCGGCCCCACCGGTAGTCGGAGCGGTAGGTCCGCTCCAGCGTGAGCCCCGGCATGACCGCGTCGGTGTGGGTGAGGATCATCCGGCCGGTGGTGACGTCGATCGGGTCACCCACGGTGGGCGTCTGCGCGGTGGTCTTCGCCACCGCCTCCGGCGCCACACCGGCGAACGTCTCGGTGGTCGGCGAGAAGTCGGCCATGTCGACGTCGCTGTCGGCGTCGCGGACCGAGGTCATGTCGACGTCGCTGTCGCTGTCGGCGTCGCGGACCGAGGTCATGTCCACGTCGCTGTCGCTGTCACGGACGGAGGCCATGTCCACGTCGCCGGCCGGGCTCGGAACCGGGTCGCTGGTCCGGATCAGGACGACGGAACCGTCCGGCCCGATCTGCGGCAGCGTGGCCAGACCGGGCACCTGGGCGTCCTCGAACGTCACCCGGCCCCGCGAGTCCTTCACCACGTTCACCACGTGCCCGACGGTGCCGGGACCGCCGGTGCGGAAGCCGACGATGCCGGTGGTGCCGTTCGGCATGGCGCCGAGCGCGTCCACCAGCCCTTGGAGGGTGCCGACCTCGTCGACAGCGCGCCCCGGATACTGCTTCTGGAGTTCGTTCAGGTCCCTCGGGCGCGTCTGCGGCGGGATCTGGCTGACCAGGCCGGACTGCCGGTAGCCGTCGACCGCGATGGTGAGCGTGATGCAGTCGTTCTGGTTGCCGGCGGCGCGGGACTGGTGGATCTGACGCAGGTGCCGCCGGTCCGCGTCGTCGAGCGTCGCGAGGTCGGCGGCGGTGTCGCCGGTCGCGCCGTGCGAGTTGGCCGCCATGATCTGCAACGTCGACCCGTTGCTCAACGGGACGGGACGCGACAGCGCGTCCCGGAAGGTGTCGAGGATCCGGGCTTGTGCCTGCGGGTCGCCCTGTGCCGCAGCCAACTGCTCGGCCAGCGGCGTGGTGGTGTCCGCCGGGGTCGCGGCGGGCGCCGGGCCGAGGCCGGCCGGAGCGGTCTGCGGTGCCTGGAAGCCGTACTCCTGGCGGCGGCCCCGGCGGTGGCTGCTGCCGCCGGGGCGTCTCTGGTCCCGTGGGCTGCGCGACCTGTCGCTGCGGTCCCGGCGGCCGGTGCCGGTTTCCGCGTCGGCGCCCTCGTACTCGCGCGGGACGATCCGCTGCGGGCGGCGCGGGCCGGTGATCAACTGGTCGGGCCGGGGGCGGTCCGCCGGCGGGACGTAGTCCTCACTGGCATAGCCCACGCGGGCCGGGCCGTACCAGGAACCGACGTTCTCCCAGTAGTGCCGCGCGCGGCCGGAGCGCGCCAGGGAGTGGATCTCCTGGAGTGCGTTGGCCAGTTCGTGACGCTCCTGGGTGTAGCCGCGCGCCTCCTCGGCGAACGAGACCACCGCGGCGAACTCCCGCCCGGCCTGGCTCTCGATGGAGTCGGGCGACGCCAGGCCCCGGAGGAAGTTCGCGATCTGGCCGGCGGTCCGCCGTCCGCCGTCCCGCTCCGCGCCGATCCGGTCGCCGAGTCCGGTTCCGTCGGCCCTGTTGTACGGGCGGTTGCCGATCATCGGCTCGTTGAAGTGCAGATCCCGGTTGCTGCGGGGGCCGGTGCGCGGCGCGTATCCGGTGCTCGTCCGGATGGTTTCGCGGATGCCCTGGTAGCTCTGGTACGCCGACGTGGACGTGTCGGCGAGCGTCGCCTGCGAGGCGAAGCCGACGTTGTCGAACCAGGACTGGGCCTGTGCGGTGATCTGGCCGATCGACGTGTTCGGCGGCGGCGGTGTCGGGGTCTCCCGCAGCGCCCAGCCGCGGGAGGGCACGCCGTCCGAGTCCTCGGCCTCCTCGGTCACCCAGGTCGGCATGCCGTAGAGCGCGCTCGGCGGCGGCGGTGCCGGGTTCGTGGGCAGGCTGCTGGGCGTCTGGTCGGAGGGCGCGGCGAGCGCCGGTTCCACGGTGGCCAGCGGGTGCGGCGTCGTCGGGGCGGGCGTGCAACTGGTCAGGCCCAGCGGGTCGGCCACGGTGAGCGGGTCGGAGACGTACGCGGTCGGGTTCGGGCCGCCGGACAGGCCGAGCGGGTCGGGGCTGACGTACCGGCCGGTGGCCGGGTCGTAGTAGCGGAACCGGTTGTAGTGCAGGCCGGTCTCGGCGTCGACGTACTGGCCGGGGAACGCCAGCGGCATCGCGGTGCGGTCCGCGCCGCGTCCCCACAGGTCACCCCGCGACCACCAGCGCAGCCCGCCGCCCGGCTCGACCAGGTGGGTCGGAGTGCCGATGGTGTCGGTGACCACCGCGCGGACCGCGCCGTCGTCGGTCTGCGCGACCGGCACCGGCGCGTCCGGGCGGTAGTCCCACGTGGTCGTGGCGGTGGCGCCGGCGGCGTCGCGGTGCGTCTGCTCCAGGATCAGGTCGCCGGCCCAGGCGAAGGTCACCTCCTCCAGCACCTGGTCGCCGTCGCCCAGGCGCTGCTTGGCGATGCGCCGGCCGAAGCCGTCGTAGCGGTAGCGCCAGCGGTCGCCGCCGGGGGTGACGGCCAGGACCATCCGGTCCTCGGCGTCCCACTCGAAGCGCCACGCGCCCGCGCCGTCGACCCGGCCGGTGAGACGGCCCTTCGCGTCGTAGGAGAACGACGCGTCGTCGGAGCGCACGAGCATCGTGCCGGTGAACTCCCAGCGCCCGCCGCCGGCGCCGACCAGGTTGCCGGCCTCGTCGTAGTCGTAGCGCTGGGGGGCGTCGCCGTCGACGGCCCGGATCCGGCCGGTGTCGTCGGCGGTGAACGTCAGGTCACCGGCGAGTGAGTCGGCGATCGCGGTGACGCGGTCGGCGTCGTCGTAGGCGTAGCGGCGTTCGGCGCCGCCGGCGATGTGCTGACCGGTGAGCCGGCCAGCCGCGTCGAACGTCTGCCGCAGCGCCACCAGGCCGCCGATGGTCCGGCCGATCTCCCGCCCGGCGTCGTCGTGGGTGAAGCCGAGCAGGTGCTCGCCGGCGGTCAGGCTCGCCGGGCGGCCGTCGGCGTCGAACGTCCACCGGCTCGACCGGCCCGACGGCGTGGTGCGCGTCTCGACCGCGCCGGAGGCGGTGTACGAGGTGCGCACCGTCCGGCCGTTGATCGTCTCGGACACCACCCGGCCGTTCGCGTCGCGGGTGAAGCGCACCTGCGCGTCCGGGCTGAGCACGGCCGCGACGTGACCGTCGGCGTCGTACTCGACGCGGGTGACGGCGTCGCCGGCCCGGCGTTCGACGACCCGGCCCAGCGCGTCCCAGCGGTAGCGGGTGACGGCGCCGGTGGCGTCGGTGTGCGCGACCAGCCGGCCCGCGGCGTCGTGCTCGTAACGCCGGGTACGGCCGTCGAAGTCGGTCTGCCCGCTCAGCCGGCCGGCCGCGTCGTACTCGTAGCGCCACGCCTGACCCGCCGGATTGGTCACCGCTGTGAGCCGCAACTCCGTGTCGTACGTGAACTCCGTGCGGTTCCCCGCCTGGTCCACCCGTGCCGTGGGCAGATCGAAGGGGCCGTACTCGAAGCTCACCGCCCTTCCTGATGCGTCGATGACGTCCACCAGATTCCCTTCACCGTCGTAGAACCACCGTTGCGTGGAGCCGTCCGGGCGGGTCCGCCACGCGAGGTCCCCCTCGGCGGTCCAGCCGTACGTCGTGACCGCGCCGTCCGGGGCCCGGGTCGCCCGGACCCGTCCGAGCGCGTCGAACTCGATGTCGTCCGCGGGCACGGGCGGCCGGCGCGGCGGGACCGGACGGGTCGAGCCGTCCGGGAGGGTGAGCGTGCGCGTGTCGTGGTCGAGCCGGGTGACGCCCCCGAGCGGGTCGGTACGCGACAGCAGCCGGTGCGCCGCGTCCCACTCCTGCCGGACCGTTGCGCCCAGCGGATCGACGATCGCGGTGACCCGGCGGTGCTCGTCGTACTCGTACCGGGTCACCTGGCCCAGCGAGTTCGTCACGTGGGTGACACCGTCGTGGTAGCGCAGGGAGTAGCGCAGCCAGTCGCCACCGCCGCCGGCCCGGACGCAGCGGCCCGCCTCGTCGTAGTCGTACCCGAACCACTCGCCGTTGCGGTCCTGCCAGCGCACGAGCCGGCCCGCCTCGTCGTAGCGCAGCCGCGTCTCGTGGCCGGAGGAGTTGCGTACCTCGACCAGGCGCCGCCTGTCGTCGTAGCCGAAGGTGGGCAGGTGCACCACGTCGTCGGCGGTGTCGTCACCGGCGCGCACGTGCGCGCCGACGACCAGCCCACCGGCCAGGTGCGGCACCACGACGAGGCCGGACGAGGAGAGCAGCAGGGCGGGGGTGCCGTCGGCGGAGCGCTCGATCCGCCATCCGGCGCCGTCGGTGACGACGTCGGTGAGCCAGGCGTCGCCGTGCGCGTCGGCCGGCGCGAACAGCAGCGACCGGCCCCGCTCGCTGAGCAGCCAGCCGCCGCCGGCCAGCCGGCGCAGCGGCCCGCCCGGGCCGACGACCGGCAGCGCCTCGCCGCCCTCGGCCGGCATCGGGTACGTGCGGATGGAGCCGTCGGCGGCCAGGAAGCGGGCGTACGTGTCGTCGGTGACGACGCGCTGGTCCAGCGTGGAGGACCAGGTCGGGCCGAAGCACCGGCCCCACCGGTAGTCGGAGCGGTGGGTCCGTTCCAGGGTGAGCCCGGGCAGCCGCGCGTCGACCTCGGTGTAGACGACCCGGCCGGTGGTGACGTCGACCGGGTCGCCGACCACAGGGGCCTGCGCGGTGGGGGTGGCCACCTCGGCGGCCGGCACGTCCACCGGCGGGGTCGGGGCCGGTGGCCGGGCCACCTCGGCCTCGTGCGCGTGGTAGGCGTCCCACCAGGCGTTCTCGGCCTCGGTCAGGGCCCGCTCGGCCTCGGCGACGGCCTCCGGAGTCGTGTCCGTCCGGGACGTCAGCCCGTCCAGGCGGGCCGCCGCCTCCGACATCTTCTTCGCCGCGTCCGCGACGGCCAGCGCGGACGCGCGCAGCGCGGGGGAGAGGTCCCGGCCGGTGGCGTCCCGGGCCGCCGCCTCGTCCAGCCGGACGACGAAACCGCCCGGCACCCGCACCTCGGTGCCGCCCCGGTGCCGACCGTCACGGGAACGGGCGATGAAACGGAACTCGACGTCGTACTCGACAGCGGCGGTGATCTTGTCGTCCGGGTCGGTGCGCCGGTCCGGCTTGCCGGTCGCGCTGACCGCCACCGTGCCCTCGTCCTTCACCTGGGCGCCCGGGTCGGTCCGGTAGAGCTGCTGCTCGACGAGCGAGGAGGCGTTGACGGCGGCGAAGTCCTGCCGCTCGCCCACCCGGCTCGCGCCACCCGGATGACCGACCCCGCCGACGACGAGCGGCCCGGCCGTCTTCACCGTGAGTGAACTGCCCGCTGTCTGCTCGTACTCGGTGTCCGCGTTGCGCTTCGCCGAGCCGCCGATCTTCACCGTGGCGTCCGCGCGCAGGAGGGTGGGACGGGCCACCAGGCGGGCGTCGAGGAACAGGTCGCGGCCCAGCCCGGCCGGCATCGGCAAGGGGAACGCGCCGTTCAGCATCGCCGGCAGCGCCTTGCTCCGGCTCACCGTCAGGGTGCTGCGCAGCGCCGCGTCGACGTCCCGGCCGGGGTCGGCGCCGGAGGCGATGAGCGCCTGCCGGGCCGCCTCGTGCAGGCCGGGCAGGTCGACCAGGACGTCCTGGACGGCGAACCGGCCCGGCTCGGGCAGCCGGTCGAAGCCGGCCGCCTCGCGCCACTGTCGCCGGCCCTCGTCGGTGGTCTGCCCGGCGGGCACCGGCGTGACCGGACCGGAGACGGCAGGTGGCCTGCCCTCGGTCCCCGAGTACGTGGTGACGTCGCGGACCGCCTGGATCGACACGCCGCCCTCGGGCAGCCCGCGTCCGGTGACGGTGACGGTCAGGCGGACCGGCCCGCGGTACGTGGGCACCGGGCCGGACACGGTCAGCGACTGCTCGTACGTCCGGCCGGTGCGCTCGGTCGTCTTGGTGTTCTGGTTGCCGAGGGCGGCGGTGCCGCTGAGGCCGGCGGCGACGGTGCCGGAGGACGGGCCGTGCCCGGTGGCGCGGGTGGAGTCGTCCTGGACCCGGTCGGTCTCGGTGCCCTGCCCCCGTGCGGTCAGCGTGACCTGCGCCGCCGTCCGGGAGGTGGTGCGGGTCTGCGCCTCGCCGACGACCGAGCGGTCGGTGACCGACAGCTCGTCGACCAGCGCGATGCCGGTGAAGCTCGGCTTCGCCACCGGCTCGGCGGTCAGCGTCACGTGGTACGTGGCGCCCCGGAACCGCCGTTCCACCCGTACCGTGTCGCCCCGGCCGCCGTTGAGCGCGTCGGCCAGGTGCAGGTGCGCGGCGCCGAGGAACCCGGTGCTGCCGAGCCCTCGGATCGGGTCGCCGGGGCCGCGGTCGCGGGTGGTGGGCAGGATCGCCTGGGCGAGTTCCTCGCTGGACTCCCGGGCCAGGGCGCGCCGCAGGTGCGGGATGCGGTCGGTGAGGTCGACGTGGGTGGTGACGCCGCCGATGCCCAGCGATCGTTCCGGCGCGGGCCGGAACTCCGGTTGTGCCGCGTCGGCCGGTGTGCCGGGGCCGGCCGCCTCGTCGTCCTGCCGCTGCTGCGTCTCGCGTTCCAGGTCGCGTTCCCGCTGCTGCTGCTCGGCCTGCGCGGCCCGCTCCTGTTCCTGCGCCGCCAGCAGCGCCTCCGTGGCCGCTCTGTGCGCCTCGGTCAGCTCACCGAGTTCACGCCGGTGGCGTTCCTGGAGATGGGTGAAGGAGCGGTCCACAAGTTGCCGGGCCGCCTCGCCGACGACGCGGTCCCGGTGGACCCGGTCGACGTACGCGCGGGCGTCGCGTAGCTCGGTGTGCTGCCGGCGCAGCCGGTTCCCGCGTTCCGTGTCCTGTTCGCGCTCCATCCGGGCGAGCTGCTCGCGCTGGTCCGCGCGCAGCGTCTCGGCGTCCTCCGCGTGCCGCAGTTGCAGGCGCACGTCGGCGGTGCCGTGCCGGCGGACGCGGTCGCGGTCCTGGAGTCGCTTCAGTTCCGCCGGGGTCATCCGCATCACGACCGCGCCGGGCAGGGTGAGTCGCCGGCCGGCCCGCCGGGCCGCCGACCCGGGCCAGCGTCCCAGCGGACGCAGGTTGCTGTCGTGCCGGGCCTCGGCGACCACCTCGGCCTCGACGTCCACCTGTACCAGCAGCTCGCGTTCGGCCCGGCCGCCGCTGAGGCGCAGCTTGGCGACCCCGGAGGCGCTGCGCTCGCTGATCCGGCCCCAGGCCCGCCGCCACGGCGTGACGGACAGGATGACGGCGCCACCGGGCCGGCCGGTGCTGCCGCCGTGGTCGGCGACCGGCCCGCTGACCGACGCCACGCCGGTGCCGGAGACGCTCAGCTCGACCGCGCGGGCGCGTGTGGACTTGCGGGCGGTGCCGCTGGCGAAGGTCCGCTTGATCCGGGCGAACTCGGCGCCGTCGAGCACCCTCGGGTTGGTCGGGCTCAGCCGTACCCGTACGTCGGCGCGGGCGTCGGCGGCCCGGCGGCCGTGCCACAGGTTGCTCAGTGCCAGCGGGCGGCTGAACAGCTCGGCGTCACCGGTGAGGCGCTCCGGTGACAGCTCGTCGGCGACCACAGTGGAGACGCGGCCGTCCTCGACGGCGTACACGTCGTCCCGGGCCGCCTCGCGCAGCGTCTCGACCACCGCCTCCTGCAACCGGTCGGCGCCGACGAACGACTCCACCGGGCGTCCGTCGAGGTCGTGCGGTCCGCCGGTCATCCGGCTCAACGCGGGCGGGTACGCGATGGTGTGCACGTCGCGGGGGGCCGGGCTGGGCTCCGCGTCCGGGCGTTGCCGGGAGACCCGCGTCTCCGGGACGAGCATGCGCACGTCGAGGCGGTGCGTGCGGGGACGCTGCTCGGACGAGGCGACGACGGTGGGCACGTCTCGGCCGTACGTCCCGAGGGAGAGCTGCCGCCCCGCCTGGTTGACCCGCACCGTGGACCGGGTCGTGACGGTCAGGTCGAGGGTGGCGGCGAACTCGCGCAGCCGTACCCCGGTGGGCTTGCCCTCGTCGTCGAGCGCCGGCCCGTGGTCGCTCTCGGTGGACTGCCCGCCGGTGACGGCGCTCTCGTCGGTGGTGCCCCAGGTGACAGCGGCGCGCGGCCCGCCGAGCAGTGTCGAGGCGGCCTGGCCGAGCGGGCCCAGGACGCGGGGTTCAAGGCTCAGCTCGGCCGACCGGCTGTCGTCGCGGGCGCTGGTCACGGTGGATCGGGCGGTCCGCTTGTCGGCGGTGCCGATCTTGTCCTGGTCGAGCAGGTCGCCGTCGGACACGTCGCCGAGGCTGCCCCGGATGGTCACCACCGTGACGTGGTCGTGGAACGTGCCGGTGCGGATCAGCGGGATCTTCAGCCCGGGCCCGACGATCCGGTCCGCCAGGTGACGCAACTGGTCGGGGGAGAGCTGGGTCTTCAGGTCCGTGTCCCGGTTCAGCGCCGCCTGAAGCTCGGGGGTCAGCCCGTCGGCGAGCCGCGCGTCGCCGAAGTGCCGCAGCATCTCCTCGGGCGTGGCCAGGCGGAACCGGCTGTGACCGGGCGTCGAGCGGACCGCCTCGACGACCGTCTCGTAGAGGCTCCGGTCGCCCACCCGGGTCAGGTACGCGCCGCCGAACGACTGGCCCTGCTCGACGCGGGCCGGTGCGAAGTGGGTGCGGGCGGCGCCGCGCCGTCCGCGCCACTCCCGGCCGTTCGGGTCGAGCGCGGTGCCGGGCAGCCGGTCGCCGGTGGTCCACTGGAGCGCGTCGACGGAACCCGACAGCATCCGCGGCGCGCGGCCCAGGACGCGCACCTGCACGCCGTACTCGACCCGGTACCGGACACCCGGCGCGGTGCCCGTCACCGTCTGCTTGCCGCCGGTCCGCTCGGCGATCGTCTGGGTGGCGCCACGCTCCCGGCCGCCGCCGGCCCGCGGCCCCACGACCAGGCTCAGCGGCGCGGCGTCCACCCCGGCGCCGCCGAGACCCCACAGGCCCCACGGCCGCTTCGTGGTGGCGCCGCTGGTGCCCTCGCCGGCGAGCGCGGCCGTGTCGATGTGCGTCACCCCCTCGACCCGCTCCACCTCCTCGACGTGCCGGGCGACCAGCCGGACCTCGACCTGCCGGGCGCGGCCCGGGAAGAAGCGCCGCCAGCCGGTGCGCGCGGCGCGCGGCAGCGCACCCGACCGCACCCAGCCGTCGTGGACGTTGGCCGGGTCGGTGACCACCATCTTCGGCAGGCTGCCGGAGAACGACGCCGTGCTGAGCAGCTTCTGCATCACCGGGCGGCCGGGTGCGCCGATCCGGACCAGGTCGGCCATGCCGTCCTCGGCGAGGATCGCCTCCACCTGGTCGAAGAACGTGGCGTCCGGCTCGGCCGGCCGGCTCCGGACGCTCTCCACTCCGAACCGGTCCGGCACCGGCGCGCCGAGCGTGCTCTCCGCGGCGGCCGGCGCGGTCGCGTCCCCCGTCCGCAACCCCGTGTGTACGGCGAGAGCGACGGTGCCCGAGGCCTCGACCGGTCCGGCGGCGGGACGGCCGGGCCGTACGAGCCGGGCGACGAACCGGATCGGCACCGTCACCTCGGTCAGCCCGTCGACCTTGACCGTGGTGGTGGACGTGAACGTGTCCTTGTGCTCGGTGGAGTGCTCGGTGACAGGCGCCGTCGGCATCGAGCCGCCGACGCCGACGACGACACCGGGCATCGCGGTGACCGTCGCCTTCGGCTCGACCCGCTGGTCCCGGTTGTGGCGCAGCTTGTGGGTGAGGTTCTCCCGCGTCTTGGCGGTGACCTTGCGCTTGTCGTCACGGGCCCGGTCCACGGTGAGCGCGTCCCAGTCGAGGACGGCGGTGACCCGCAGTTCGGCCGGGCGCCCGCCGACAGTGACCGGGTAGGGGCGGCCCTCGCCGAGGAACTGGTCCACGTCGTCGCGGCTGTCCGCCGCCACCGCGTCGATGACGTCGTCGGCAAGGCCGGGGTCGAGGGTGCGCAGCGCCGCGCCGAGATCCGCGTTCTCGGTGGCGCGCAACTGCTCGGCGAGCCCGAGCGTCCGGCTCTCCCGCAGGTAGGACGACAGGCTCCGGCGTACCTCGTCGGAGGACGGCAGCGGCGCTGTGGTCTCGGTGGCCGGCGACGTGCCGTCCGCGGTGTCCTCTCCGGTGGTGGTCTCTCGTGCGGTGTCCCGTTCGGCGGTGGTCTCGCCTGGGGTGTCCTCCGCGGCGGTGGTCTCGTCCTCGGCGCTCTCTTCTGCCGTGGTGTCGTCGTCGGTCGACCGGGTGGCCGGGTCGTCGGCCGGCGCGGACGTGGCGAGAGCGTCGTCGTTGTCGCTGTCGTCGCTTCTGCCGCTGCCGCTGTCGCTGTCGCTGCCGCTGCCGCTGCCGCTGTCGTGATCGCCGAAGTCGCCGTGGCCGTCGCCGTCGCCGAACAGGTCGAAGCCGCCGGAGTCGCTGTCGCTGTCGGTGTCGCTCGCCGTGGCCGGCGGTGGCACCCGGCGTGCGTAGGTGACGTGGCCCGTCGGGTCGATCGTGCGGACCAGCTCCAGCCGGCCGCGCGGCCTGGCGCCGACAACGGGATGGTCGCGCGGCGGCCCACCCTGGTCGTCGTACACGATCAGGTGCACCTGGGTGCCGCGGGCGGCGGCGAACTCGACCACGTCGTGCGCGTTGGCGATGCGCCGCCGCTCGGCGTCGTCGATCGGCGTGTCGCGGCGCTGCGGTCCGGGGTCGGGGGCGAGCACGGCGCGGACGAAGTGGCCGTTGTCGTACGGGTTGCGCTGCCGCATCGCCGCGGCCTCGTCGAGACTCATCGCGTCCCGGCCGGCGCGCAGCGTGCGCATCCGCAGGTCGTCCGCGTCGTCGCCGGGCAGCTCGGCGGCGATCGTGTCGTAGAGGGAACCCGGTTGCCGGCCGAGCCCGCCGCGGTCAGCGACGGCGGTGGCGGCGGCGAACTCCTGCTGGACGGTCCCGGAGTCGTCGGACGTCGCCAGCAGGTGCGCGGCGACGAGGCGCTGGCTGTTCGGCAGGCCCACGGTCCGCGCCGGCCGCGCCGGATCCAGGTCAGGGTCGACGGCGGGTGGGACGTCCGGTGCCGGGGCGGCGCCCGGTGCCGGCAGCGAGACGGCGGTGAGGTAGCGGTTGTGCGGTTGCGCGCCGAGCTGCCGGAGCTGCTGCGGCGTGAGCGTCTGCTGCCACGTCTGCGAGCCGGGTGCGACCTCGGTGGGCGCGGCGAACGGCTTCGGGGCGGCGACGGCCGGCTTGCGCAGTTCGGCCCGGTACTCCTTGAAGCCGGTGCCCTCGGTGTAGAACAGCTGCCGGTTGACGTTCGTCGGCACGGCGTGCGACTGCGGCAGGAAGTTGCCGACGGCGAAGTCGGCCGCGAGCCGGGACAGGTCGGTGGGCGTGGCGGCGCCCACGAAGTCCGTCATGAAGGCCAGATCGCGGTCGGGATGCCTGTTGTTCTGCGACTCGACCTGGACATCGACGGTGAGGACGTCCGCGGGCAGGTCGGCCGGCGTCGCCGCGCCGTGGGCGACGGCCAGCTCCTCGCCGTACGCCTGGTGCAGGCTCTCGGCCAGCATGAGGAACTCCGCGCCCGCCTCGCCGAACCGGACCTCGGGCCGGCCGAGGGTGAGCAGGCCGTCGACGAACAGGTTCGGCTCCGGCGAGTACGGGAGCATCGGGTGGACGGTGGCCTGCCGGTCCCGGGACCGCATGTCCTCGTTCACGGCGTCGGTGAAGTCCTGGACGAAGGCGTCCCGCCCGGCCTGCGTGTCGAACCTGGCGAGGGCCTCCTGGGCGGCGGTCAGCTTCTGCCGTTCGATCCCGAGTTCCCTGCGCGAGCCCGGGCCGCGTGCGGTGAGCTCCGCGATCCCCGCCTGGTGGTCGCTTACACGCCGTTCCAGCCGCTCCCGGGTACGCCGGATCAGCTCCTCGGTGTCGCCGACCCGGTAACCACCGGAGATCATCAAAGGCCGGGCCGGCGGCTCGTCCTGCGTTCCGGTCGACTCCGCGTCGAAGCGGGTCCGGGTGTCGATGCGGTCGAAGACGTGTGTGCCGTCGGCCGTCGTACGGGCACCCAGATCGAAGTCCTGGATCGACACGTACGGGTAGCGCGCGTCCTCGCGGGCCGGGCCGCCCTGGACGAGACCCTGGATCGCGGCCACCGTGTCGGGGTCGCGGAGCACCTGGTTGCGGGTGCGGCCGTACGGGAACTTGCCGCCCTTCGTGCCGACCGCGTAGCCGTTCACCGCGACCGGCACGTCGAGACCCTCCGCGAGCCGCGCGGCCCGGGCGACCGCGTCCCGGAAGGCGAGGTCGGGCACCTCGGCCGTGGTGTTGACGCCGAAGACGAACGCGACCGTGGTGCCGGGGGCGAGCCCTTCGGTGATGGCGCGGACCACCTCGGGGATCTGGTCGACGTCGTCGGCGGGCAGGATCGAGTTGACGACGAACCCGATCGGCGCTCCCTCGTCCTTGAGGACGGCGCTCTCCTGCCGGTAGTCGCCCGGACCGACCTCGCGGGTGTGCCGGGTCAGCTCGTCGAACCGCGCGTTGCGGGCGCCCGCCACCCGTACCGGCTCGAAGCGGACCGGCGCCGTCCGCGGCGGCAACCCGCCGCGGTCGGGCGAGAGCACGTCGCCCTGCTGACCGGCGATCCGGTCGACGTTGCGCGCCAGCAGCCCCGGATCGTGCTCCGGCGTGGTGGTCGCCATCAGCGAGGTGTCGCCCTGGACGAACGTGGGGTCCAGGGCGCGGTTCGCCACCTGGTACTCGTCGCGCAGGCCGAGGAAATGCCCGATCTCGTGCGCGAGATCGAGGTCGGACGAGTGCGTCGACCAGGTGGTCTGGGTGGTCGGTGCCGGAGTGCCGTGCAGCGCGACGGTGGCGTGCGCCTCGCTGGGCGTGGTCACGAACTCCACTGTGACGTTCAGTTGGTCGTCGCCGATCCGGAAGCCCTGGTTGTAGACGCGGTCGACCGCGTCGCGTACCCGGGTCTGGATGTCGGGCCGGGCGGACGCCGCCGTGTCGTCCCGCGCGTCGAGGAAGACCTTGACCGTGAAGTCCTGCACGTTACGGTCGCCGAGGTCCAGCACCCGATGGTCGTACGCGATGCGGTTGTCGACCGCGTCGAGGCGCGGGCGCGGGCGGTCGCCCGCCGGAAGGGGCAGACCGGCCTGCTCGTACGAGCGCGCCACAACGCCGGGCACCCGGGTGTCGGGATGGAGTCCCCGGTCGACGACGTCGTACGCGCTGGTGTTCGCGACCCGGTGCGGCGCGGTGTCGCGCTGCGCGGCGCGTGCCTGGGTGATCTCGTCGCGGGTCTTGGGCACGTCGAACCGGGGCGGCGGGACGCCCTGCTGACGCGCGGCGGTGTCGATCGGGGGCGCGCTCGGCGACGTGTCGGCGCGCGGGCGGGCCTCCGGGTCCAGCGGCAGCCCGGTGACCGTGGCCAGGGCCTGGTCGACCTGATCGGAGCCGGGCTCGCCGAGCGCCCCGCGCCACCTGTCGAAGTACGTGCGGACGGCGCCGTCGCGGTCCTCGACGAAGTCGCGCAGCGCGTCCGGGTCCGTTCCCGTACGGAGGTGGTGCGACGCCCGGGCGAGCAGCGTGCGGCCATCGCTCAGCCCGGGGTCGCCGCGGAACGACGCGGGCTCGTGCTCCCAGGGGCGGGTGTCACCGGCGGACGCGGTCACGGAGAGCGTGGGTCTGCCCGCCGCGAGCGACTCCTGCCAGGTGTTCGCGCCCTCGGTGGCCACGAACGTGGCGCGCTCGCGCAGCGCGGCCATCTGTTCCGGCGTGAGGTGGGGCAGGGCCACGATGTGGACCGGGTCCCCGGTCGGGGAGAAGGTCCGCTTCTCGTCACCGACCACGAGGACGACGGTCGGTCGGTCCTGCCGGGCGGCAGCCGTCAGCCGGCCGACCACGTCGCCGTGCTCCGGAGTGACCTGGGTCTTGCCGTAGTAGACGAGCACCACGTCCGTGCCCTTGTCGTCGACCAGGTCCGCGGGGCCGCCGGCCTCCGGACCGCCGGTGGCCCTGACGACCGCCGCGGCGCTCGGCGGCGGGGTCGCCGCCGGCCGGCCACGGTAGGACGGGACACCGGTCAGAATCCTGTCGAGATCCTTCACCGGTGCGTTCGGACTGTAGAAACGGCGGGGGAACTTGTCCCACAGGAACGGCTGGAGCGTGAGCAGGTCGTGGTCGCCGTAGGCGTCGCGTAGGTGGTCCACCCAGGCCTCCTGGAACCACTTCTCACGCTGCTCGTCGGTCATCTCCGACTGGTCGTGGTTCTTCGGCACGTCGACGGCCGGCAGCACGGTCAGGACCGTGCCCGGGGGAAGCGGGCCGACCTTGTTGAGGCGCAGGCCCTGGGTGTTGTTCTGCTCGTCCTCCGCCTTCTTCCGGAACCCCGGCTGCAGCTCCTTCTGCCAGCCGGCGGCCTGTGCGGCGCCGGGCCACTGCTTCGTCTTCCAGTTCACCTCCGTGCGGAGGGCGGCGGCGGGCGTCTGCTCGGCCGGCTGTTGCGGTCGCATGACGACGTCCATGTCGCCCCGGCGACCGGTCCACTCGCGGTGGAACAGGTCGTAGGAGCCCGTCGGGTCGTCGAGGTCGGCTTTCCGGCCGAGCTGCCCGGCGTAGTACGGCGTCTTGTTGCTGGGGTAGGTCAGCACGACGGTGCCCCGGTAGCCGGTCGCGGCCAGCCCGTCGAGCATGGCGACCGTCGCGGCCTGGTGACCCAGGCCCGGCGAACCCTGGTCGAGGACGTGCACTACCTGGTACTTCGCGGTGAGCCGCTGCCCGACCGCCGTCGGCACGGGCTGCTGCCGGGGTGGCAGCGTGGCTGCGGAGAGGTCCGCCGTGCGTGGGGCCGGATTCGGTCCGGTCGCCGGAGGCGACAGGAGCCCGGGCGCGCCCGGGGGCGGGGGCATCCCTGGGGGAGGCGGTGGGCCCGGAACACCCGGCGGGGGCGGTGGCACCAGGGCGGCCGGTGGTGGTGGCGGCGGTGGCTCCGGGGCGCGGGACGGGACCTGCGGGTTCGGGTACGGGTCCGGCGTCTGGTCGCGCGGCGCCTGCGGCGCCGGAAGGTCGCGCACCGGTCCCGCGGTCAGTGCGACGTCGTGGATCGTCGCCAGATCCTGCGCGGTGAGGTAGTCGACCGGCCCGGCCGAGGTCGCGGCCTGCTCCGGGGACGTCGGCAGGGTGGCGACGTCGACACCCATCACCCCCGGCCGGGGCGCAGTGGTGAAGAGGTGCTCGGGGGGCTGGTGACCCTCCTTGGCCCCGAGGTAGTGCATCACCTCGTGCACCATCACGGTCGGGCGGTCGCCGGTGTTCCACAGGTGCTGGTCGGTGCTCGCCCCGTTCTCCGAGGTCACCTCGACCGGCGGGTTCCGGCGCGGGTCGCCCTGCCAGTCGCGGGTCATGCCGTCGCGCCACGGCGGCGTGTCGACGACCAGGTCGATGTGCAGCAGGCGACCGTCGGGCAGCGTGTACCTGCCGTTGACCATCTCGTCGAGGGTGCGCTGCACCGTCTCCGCGACGTCGCGCAGCTCGCGCGGGGACATCTGGTCGTTCTTCGAGACCAGATCCAGGTGTACGTCGAACGACCGGTAGTCCCGGCCGTCGGCGGTGAACTCCCGGGTGGTGAAGTCGATCGTCGTGATCTCGCCGCGCAGCAGGTGCGTGCCGGGGACGACGGTGTTCTTCCAGGGCACGTACCGTTCGGTGCGCAGCCGTTTCGGCTCCGCGCTCGCCTTGGCCTGCTGGAACTGCGGGCTCGGCGTGGGCCGGGTGGGCGCGGAAAGGTCCGTGCCGGCGAGTGGCGCGGGAGGGGCCGGCGTCGGCTCGGCGGTCCCGTGCTGCTCCGTCGTCGGTCCGTCCGGCGTCGGCGTGGTGTCGACGGCACCCGTCTGCGGGTCGCCGGGCCGGTCCGTCCCCGTGCCGGGGCCGTCGGCGTGCACCTGAGCATCCGACGTGACGTCGCCCGGCGCGGCGGCGACCGGGCCGGGCGCCGCGACGACGGGCTCCGGCGAGGGCGGCGCGACGGCACCGGTATCGGTGGCCGGTGAGGCGGCAACGGCCGGACCGTCGACCGAGATGCCGCCGCCGGGCGCCAGCGGCGGCGCAGGCGCCACCGCGGCTCCGGCGACGTCACGCGGGGCACCGGTCGGTTGGCCGGTGGTCGTCGGATTCGACGACGTGCTCGTGATCGGTTGGCCGGTGCTCGGGGCGCCGGCCGGCGAACTCGTGGACGGTGTGCTGGTGGCTGTCGGCGAGCCGGTGCTCGGTGTGCCGGAGTCGGGCGTGCCGGTGGACGGTGAAGGGCCGGCCACCACTGCCGCCGGGCCGGCGGTGGTGCCGGGCGGGGTCACGGGTGCCGGCGCGTCGAAACCGGGAAGGCCGCCGCCGTGGGGCACGGTGACGTCGGCGACGGCGGCCGGGGTGCCGGTCGTGGGCGCACCGGTGCTCGCCGGGTTGCCGCTCGGCGCGCCCGTCGCGTCCGCGCGCGGTGTCGTTCCCTCGCCGCCCGTGACCGGGCCCGTGGCGGGGTCGCCGACCCCACGCGGATCGGTGCCGGTGCCCGGTCCCGCGGCGCCGAGCCCGCTCGGGCTCTGGCTCCCGGCGCCGTTCGGGCTCGTGCCGCCGCTCTGGGTGCCGCCGTGCGACCCGTCGCCGACCTGACCGCCGACGCCCGGACCATTCGCGGTCTGTCCGCCCGAGATCTGTTCGCCCGGGGCGCGGCCGTCGGCGGTCTGGCCGCCGGGGGTAGGACCGCCTGCGGTCTGCCCGCCCGGGACCAGACCATCGGAGGTCTGGCCGCCCGAGCCTCGGCCGGCCGAGGTCTGGCCGTCCGGGTCTTGGCCGCTGGGTGTCTGGCCGCCCGCAGTTTGACCACCCGCCGTTTGCCCGTTCGGGGTCTGGCCACCGGGGGTCTGGCCACCGGGGGTCTGGCCACCGGGGGTCTGGCCACCCGGGGTCTGGCCGCCCGGGGTCTGACCGGCCGGGGTCTGCCCGCCCGGGGTCTGACCGCCGGGGGGTTGACCGGCCGGGGTCTGGCCCCCGGCAGGCGGCCCCCCGGTGTTCGGGCCGCCCGAAGGCTGGGGACCCGGATCGCCGTTCTGACCGCCCGGGCCGGTGGGAGAGCCGGCGGGTGGGGGTACGGCTGGTCCGTCCACCGTCGTCGGCGGCGGCGTGGGCGCGGTGGTCGTGAGGTTCTTCGTCTCGATCGTCGGCGGTGGCGCCCCGGCACCGGCGCCGGGACCGTAGCTCTCGCCGACCACTGTGGCGTAGTGGTGGGCCATCCCGCCGATCATGGACGAGGTCATGGTGGCCCACGGGTTGAAGCCGCCGCCGCCGACCATCATGGTGAACAGACCCTCGAACAGCGTCTCGGCGAGCGCCGACAACCCTTCCCGCGAGAGGACGTTGTTGTTGATCTTCGGGAAGAACTTGCCGCCGATCATCTGGACGCCGCTGACGCCCGCCCCGATGAACGCGCCGCCGGCGAACGCTATCGCCAGATCCTTGTAGTCGAGGGACTTGCGGTTGCCCTCGATGATCTGGGTCACCTGGGCTGCGGCGCTCTGCCAGAGTTCCTCAAGGCCCTCCTGGAACGCCTCCCAGGCGAGCCGCATCAGCAGGTTCCGCAGCCGCTGGCGGAACAGGCTGATCAGAGCCCCGACGATCTCCTGCCCGATCCTGATCAGAGCGGGCACCGCCGCCGCGCCGAAGCCCGAGGCCAGCGCGATGGCGATCTCCACGACCTGGGTGAAGGCCGCGATGACGATGTTGTACTGGGTGTTCTCCGAGTCCAGCGCGAAGTTGTAGGCCGAGCCCCCCAGCGCCAGCGCGATGTTGCCGCCCGCCGGCACGTTCTTGGTGATTCCGACCTGGTACTGCTGGAACGCGTCCATCGCCGGGCCGGACAGGCTGCCGGCCAGTCCGTAGCCGAGGTTGGCGGTGGCGCCCATCCCGTTGAGGATGGTGCTGCTGAGCGCGTACAGCTCGTCGCCCATGGCCCGCAGGGCGGTGGGGTCGGCCTTCGGGTACTCCTCGCCGACGGCGACGAGGATCAGGTCGTACGCCCACTGCCACTGCGGGTCGTTGGGGATGTGGAAGTCGGGCATGTCCTACCGGGGCGCCTGTGGGTGGCTCAGGCGCCGAGGATGATCGGGGTGGGTGTGCCGTCGGGCGCGTAGCTCAGGTACAACGGCTGGTAGCCGGGTGCGGTGGGGTCCACGACCGGGTTCTCCTTGACCACGAAGAACCGGCCCTGTCCGGGGTCGATCGGCTGACCGTCCGGAGTGGTCACGGGCGTGCCGGCCAGCGGGGTGATCGAGTCGTAGAGGTTCGCGTCCACCCGGGTGCTGCCGTCCTCGAACGGGTTGAGTGAGATCAGCCGGTACTCCTCGGGCAGCGGCCGGCCGCCGACGTGCGCGGTCGCGTACTCCGGCCGCATGAAGTACGACGAGATGGCCGGGTGGGCGGGGGTGAGCGGGGTCAGCGGCTCGGCGGGCTGGACCGGCAGCATCGGGGTGCCGTACTGCCGTGGCGCGAGCGTGGCCTGGTCGGCGGCCGGTACGGCGACCCGCTCACCGACCGCCAGGCGCCTCAGACGGGGGCGGTGCGGCTCACCCTGCTCGGCGTCCGGCTCGCCAGCCGGCACACCGACCGCCAGCCGGCGGGACATCAGACGGGCCCGGTGCGGCTCGCCCGCCTCGGTGGGCTCCAGCGCCGGGCTCGCGACCGCCCTCCGCGTCGGGTAGGTCAGGCCGTCGAAGTCCTTGGCCATCTTCCGGCTGACGTCCAGGGCGGCCTCGTCCGCCTCGCGGTACGCCCGGCTGCTCTCCGTGAGCCCCTGGGCGGTGTAGCGCAGGGTTCCCCGGACGCTGCCGATGATCGCTTCGAGGTTGTCCAGGCCCTCCAGGAACTTCGTCGAGAACTGCTCGCCCATGTCGTCGTCGCCCCACGCGTTGGCGTACCGGGCGCGCAGGGCGGTCAGCTCGGCGAGGTAGGACTCGTAGAGCTGCACGTGCGCCGCGTACGCCTTGCCGAGCCCTTCCACGCCGTCCGGGTCGACCCACAGCCGCCCGCCGGGATTGTTGCTGATCATTCGGGCCCCCGGGTCAGGAGTTCCCGCACACTCGTCACCATCCGCGGTTCCCTGGGCAGGAACGCGTCCGTCCCGGCTTGGCCCCGGACCAGCTTGTGGGCGTCCACACCGTCCGGCAGCATCGGCGCCAGCACGTCTGCCGCCTGGTTCATGACCTGCTCCTTGGCGTCGGCATAGGTGTCGAGGATGAGCCGGGTCAGATCCGCGGTGGTGAGCCGCTTGTGGGCGCCGGAGGGGAACTGGATGTCGGTCAGCACGCCGTTCTGGCCGACGGTGACGCTCACCTCTCGGCGCGGTGACATCGCGGTGGCCGAGAGCGCGCTCATCCGGGCCTGCATCTCGGCGAGGCTGTTGCGCTGACGCTCGTACTCCTGGAACAGGCCTTCGATGCGCTCGCTGTAGTTCACGACGGACCACTCCCTCGACGTCGCGGTCAAGTGAAGACGCCACGCCGTCGCGCCGGAACTCCGGTCGGGGATCAGTGCATGAAAGTGCAACCACTCTTCCCGGGCGGTCGGCCGGCGCCGCCGGTTCCGGGGGCGCTGCCGTGCAATGTTGGGTGACGTTCGGACATGGTGGCGTAGCCGGGTTGCCGCCGGGCACGGCCGCGGATCAACACTCTTCCCTGCCACCTTTCCCTGACACGAGGAGTCCGGCCGTGACGATGCCGACCGTCAGCACCACCGAAGCGGGTATGCAGCGGGCTGCCCAGGAGTTCTCCAACAAGGCCACCGAATTCACCGGCCAGCTGCGCGCCGTCAACGGGCAGATGGCCATCCTGATCTCCTCCTGGACCGGCCAGGCGTCGCAGGGCTTCAACCAGGCCATGGACAACTGGGAGAACGCGTTCCAGCGGGTGATCAACGAGCTGCTGAACATGCTCGAGGTCATGGGCGTGACCACCAAGGGCTACCAGACGGCCGAGGACGAGGCGTCGAGCGTGGCCAACTCCTTCGGCGCGGCCCTGCCGGGCATCTGAGCTTCACCCCCACCCCCGATCTCCCGAGAGGACTGACGTGTCCAACTACACCTTCGATTTCGTGCAGGCAGACGCCGTGCTGACCGATATGCACCGCATCAACGGCCAGATCCAGTCGGCGCTGGACGAGATGGAGCGCACTGTCGAGGCCAGCCTCGCCGAGTGGACCGGTGCCGCCCAGCAGCAGTACAAGGTCTCGAAGCTGGTCTGGAACCAGGCGGCCGACTCGATGGTCGGCTACCTGGAGCAGGCTCGGCAGACGCTGCTGCAGATCTCCGACAACTACGGCACCACCGAGCAGCGTCACGCCATGATCTGGAACGACGTCCGCGGCGGCTGATCCGCCGGGCGGCCGCCGCGGGCACGCGGCGGCCCGCGTCGCCCGTCCCCGGTCCGGTGAGCTGGACGACCCGGGCCGCTGGGGTCTGTGCCTTCGTTCCGCCGTCGAAACCCGAGTGGAGTGAGCTCCTTGGCCCGCATTGACTGGGGATATCCCAACGACAAAGCCATCAGCACGATGGACGCCTACGGCATGGGCGACACCGCCCTCAAGCAGCCCCACGGCACTGTGCAGGCGGCGTACGACTCCTGGATGGACTACTACACCAAGCACGGCACGAACAGCCAGTACGGCACCGGGGTGAACCTGGAGGGGTGGAAGAACCAGGTCCGCGCCGAGCATCCGGAGTGGATCGACGCCCGCGAGTGGTACGTGAACAACATCCTCGACGGCGGCGGCTGGCAGAACCTCGTCAAGACGTACAAGGACAGGATCACCGACCCGTCGAACGTGACGCCGCCCGCGTTCACCGACAAGTCCGACTGGATCGACGAGCCGACGAACTCGGGCTTCAAGCCGCCGGGGGTCGACCCGACGTTCAAGGGTGACACCGCCTCGACCAACGGCGTGGCGGTGAACACCGCCGCGCTGAGGTGGTTCGCGAACGAGGTGCTGGGCAAGGTCGCCGGCCCGGGGAACATCCTGCTCACCACGGCCGACCGGCTCAGCGCGGTCGACCCGCGGCCCGGCGCCTTCGCCCGGGCCGAGGTGCTGCGGCAGGCGGTCGTCGGGGCGACGGCCCAGGACGGCGGCGTCAAGGGCGACATGAAGGACATGTTGGTCAACATGAACACCGCCCTCCTCGCCGTGCAGGAGGCCCTGCTGAAGATGGCCACCGACTACGGGAACCTCGAAGAACTCAACGCGATGACCACGGACAAGCTCGGCGAGATCATGGGTGACTCCTTCAAGGGCCTGGACAATCTGGGCACCTACGGCCAGAAGATCATCAAGACCGACGGCAACTGACGCGGGCGGACGGGTCCGGCAGCTCGCGAAGAGGGACAGGGCATGGGCAACGGCCTCGGTGAGAGCAAACTCGACGGGTGGAACGACCCCTCGGAGGAGGCGGCCACCTTCCCGCCGAAGGTGATCCCGGTCGGCGACCTGTACGACTACCGGACCTGGGCGACCGAGACCCGCGGCTGGCGCAAGCTCGAGGCCGCGGTCAACGGCGGCGCCGCGGTGGTCAGCGAGGCGGGGCGGACGTACGCGGAGACCCGCGTCAACGTGGGGTCGGTGATCGCGGCCGCCCAGGCCTTCCAGGCGACGCAGGATCTGCTGATCTGGCTCGAACAGACCATCCGCACCGCCGTGGCGTCGATGGTCGGCGACGACAAGGCGTGGAAGGGGCCGGCGGCCAACGGGTTCCGGGACAAGATGAACTTCTACGCCGACCTGCTCGGCAAGCAGGCCGAACACCTGGCCGGCGGCGCGGTTCCGGACTCCACCACGGCAGCCAACAGCATCAACTCCTCGACGAACGTCACGTCGCTGCCGTCGCAGCTCTACGACGCCGCCAACTATCTGTCCTGGGCCCAGCAGACGATCACCTATCTGGACCGCGCCTGGGCGTCCATCGCCTCCACCAACGGGGTCGGCAACGAGAAGGACCCGGTGCCGATCAGCGGTACCGAGTACGAGAAGCCGATGGCCAAGCAGATGTCCGACGTCGTGCACACGGTCGCGGAGCAGTACAAGATCGCCACCGACAAGGCGGGCACGTCCGGGGTGACCATGCCCACGACCGGCATCAACATGCCGACGGGGCCGCCGCCTCCGTCGGTGACCTTCACCTCGCCGAATGTGACGCCCCCGCCGACGCTCACCCCGCCGGTGTTCACCACGCCACCCGTCGGCGGCATCACCACGCCGGGCTTCACCACGCCGCCGAACATCACGGTGCCCACGATCACGCCGCCGAACCTGGCGGGTGGCCCCGGCGCCGGAGGACCGGGCGCCGGTCAGGGGCCGGGAACCTTCACCCCGCCGTCGTTCTCCGGCCCCGGCGGGATCGGTGGCCCCACGCCCGGTGGCGGCGGCAGCGGGCTGCCCGGCTTCGACGCGCCCGGCATCAACCCGCCCGGCATCAACGGGCCTGGCATCAACGCGCCCGGCGGCGGCTTCCCCGGCGGTGGCCTCCCGGGGGGTGCCGGCCTACCGGGCGGGCTGGGGCCCGGTGTCGTCCCGCCGGGCATCAAGCCACCGGGCGCGGGCGGCGCCGGCGGCGGCGCGGGCGGCGCCGGTTCGATCAAGCCGCCGTCGTTCTCCGGCCCCGGCGAGGTGGGCGGTCCGAAGCCCGGAGCCGGCGCGGGCACCGGAACAGGCGTCGGCAGGCCAGGCGGGGGATTCACCGCGCCGAGTGTGCCGGGCATCGGCTCGCCCGGCGGTGCCGGGCCGGGCGCGGGCGGCAGCCCTGGGCTGCCGGAGAAGCCCGACGCCAACGGGCTGCTCGGCAACGGCGACGACTTCGCCCCCGGCGCCGTCGGCGGTGTGGACATCCCGGCCGCTCCCGGTGGCGCAGTGCCCGGTGGCGGCGGCTTCCAGTCGCCGATGATGCCGGGTATGCCGGGCGCCGGTGCGCCAGGCGCCGGCGGTGGTGCCGGCTCGGGTGTCCCCGAGGCGCCGGACGCGAAGGGCCTGGTGGAGGGCGACGAGGCGGACTGGCGGCCACCTGGGTTCGACGGCGTGCAGATTCCCGGCGCACCCGCCGGCGCCTCGTCCGGCGGCGCCGGGCTGGGTGCTCCGATGCCGGGCATGCCGGGGCCGGCGGGCGGCGCGAACAGCCCCGGTGGAGCCGAGTCGCCCGACGCCCGAGGGCTCGTCAGCGGCGACGCCGAGACCTGGGGACCGGTGGGTGTGGACGCGGGCGTGCCGGACGGGTCCGGCGGTACGCCGGCCGGTGGCGACGGGCTCGGCGTCGACGGCCCGCAGATCCCCGCCGTCCCGCCTGTGGCACCGGGCGTCGATTCGCCGGTCGCGGCGCCGGCCGGTGCCACCATGCCGATGATGCCCGGAGCGCCGGGTGCGCCGGGCGCCGGTGCGGGCACGTCCGGCAGCGGGGTGCCGGAGGCTCCCGACGCATCCGGGCTGATCGAGGCGGACGCCGACGACTGGCGCCCGTCGACCCCCGACGCCGCGGCACCGCAGGCGCCCACGGGGGCGGTCGCGGGCGGCGCCGGGTTGGGGGAGCCGGCTGGTTTCGCTCCGCTGAGCACCGGCGCGACGCCGCCGGTGGCCGGCCTGCCGGGCAGCAACGCGCCCGCCGGAAACACACCCCGCAACGCGTCCGACGCGTCCGGCCTGATCCGGCCGGACGAGGCCGACTGGATCCCGGCCGGACCGGGCGACGGCTCGCCGGAGGCGGGCGACGGCACGGCCTCCGGCGGCGGAGGACTGGACGGCGCCGTGCCGGTTACCGGCGTGCCCGGCCCGCGGCCGGGACCGGGCGAGGGCACGGCGGGCGGCCGCGCGGACGCCAGCGGTTCTCGGCCGGACGCCGACCTGCCCGGCCCGCAACCAGATCCGGCCGGTCCGGTCGGCCCGGATCCGGGCGTGCCGGAGGCCGCCGCCGGGGCACCTGCCGCGCCGGATGTTCCGGCAGCGCCAGTGCCCGCCACCGGCGGTACGTCGCCGGCCGCGCCGGTGCCCGAGGTGGTGGCGCCGCCGGTGGCGGTGGAGCTGCCGACCGTGGTCGACCTGTCTCCGGGGGTGGAACCGCCGTCACGGGCCGAGCCGCCCGCAGCCGTCGCGCCGGCTCCGGTGGCCGCGGCCCAGCCGGGCCAACCCGCCCAGCCGGGCCAACCAGGGCCACCCGGCCAGTCAGGACAGTCAGGCCAGCCAGGACAGTCAGGACGGTCAGGACAGTCCGGCCCGGCGGCGCACCCGCCGGCCCAGACGGCCGCACCGAACCCGTCGACCACCCCGGGAGGCGGAAGCCCGGAGGGGACACACCGCAGGACCGGCGTCGCCGCTGTCGTGGCCGACGGTGAGGTGGCCGTCGCGGTCCCCGGCGCGCTCGGCCTGGCCGGCGCCGCAGCCGTGGCCGGAGTCGCCGGTCCCGGCCCGCAGGGGTCCGGCTCGGACGCCGACGACGCGGCCCGGGCCGGTGGGGTCCGGCGCCGCTCCGACCGCGACGACGACGGTGAGCCCGGTGCCGAGCGTGAGCCCGCCGCCGGCCTGCGTGAGGACGACGCCGTCTGGGGAGGTGACCACGCCCGGCCGGCGGCCGACGACCACGTGCCGCTGGTCCGCCCGGACGACGACCCGGACGACACGACGGGCTGGGACGACCTCAGCGACGCGGACTGGCTGACCGGCACGTCAACTGACGACGGCAGGGAAGGGTGACCATGTCGGAGACACCGCAGCCGCCCCGCGCCGTGTGGCGGCGGGTCGCGCCCGCGAAGGCGGCGCCCCGGCCGTCCGACGGCACCGTCGACTTCTTCAGCGCCGACCCGGAGAAGATGCGCCCGTGCGGCGAGCCCGGCGTCAGCGACGCGGAGTTCACGAGGTCGCTCGCCGAGGAGGAGAAGGCGGCGGCCGCCCGCGCCGAGGCGTTCTGGGCCGAGCAGGAGCGGCTCCGCAAGGACGAGGAGGAACGCGCGAAGAAGGAGAAGAAGCGCCAGGCCGAGGAGGACGACGACGTCAAGGTCGCCGAGCGCTACCGCAACGACCGCTACGCGGTGAAGCTGCTGCGCCAGGAGCGCACCGTCTGGGGCGGCGACGACGCCGGCGCGGGGACGATCGGATGAGTACGGTCACCGTCAAGCGCCCGCCCCGCGCGCCGGGTCCGGAGGCGCCGGAAGGCTCGGTCGAGCTCCAGGAGCCGCCGCTGATGGCGGAGGAGGCCCCGCTCGACTTCCGCTCGTTCGCGATGGTCGTGCCGATGGGCCTCGGCATGGGCGCGATGCTCGCCATGTTCGGCCTCTACAACCGCACCCCGATCATGTACGTGATGGGCGGCGCGATGGCCGGCGGCATGCTGCTCATGGGCGTCATGCAGATCGGCCGGGCGGCGTCCGAGCGCAAGCGCAAGATGCGCGGCGAACGGCGCGACTTCCTGCGCTACATCGGGCAGTTGCGCAAGCAGGCCCGCGAGGCGGCCGACCAGCAGCGCCGGCACGTGCTGTGGAACAACCCGCAGCCGGGCTGGCTGTGGTCGATCGCGATGGGCAGCCGGCTGTGGGAGCGCCGACCCAGCCACGACGACTTCGGCCGGGTCCGCATCGGCCTCGGCCGGCAGACCGCGATGCTGAAGTTCAACCCGCCGTCCACCAAGCCGATCGAGGACCTCGAACCGCTGTCGTCGATCTCGCTGCGGCGGTTCTCCGAGGCGTACCGGACGGTGTCCGGCATCCCGACCTCGGTCGGCCTGCCGAGTTTCACCAGCGTCGAGTTCGAGGGCGCGATCGATCCGGCGATCGACCTGGCCCGCGCCATGGTGGCGCAGTTGGCCACCTTCCACGCCCCGGACGAGCTGCGGATCGCGGTGCTCGCCGCCGAGGTGCACCGGGGCCCGTGGGAGTGGGTCAAGTGGCTGCCGCACAACGCGCATCCCACCGCGTACGACGCGGCCGGCCCGGTACGGATGTTCGCCGGCAGCCACGACGCGCTGATGGACATGCTCGGCCCCGAGATCACCGACCGGGGCGATCACGACCGGGCCGTCAGGCCGACCACCAGCGAGCCGTTCCTGGTGATCGTCGCGCATCTGGTGGACCTGCCGGACAGCTCCCGCCTGCTCGGCGCGGGCATCCGCAACGTGGTGCTGCTCGACCTCACCGGCGCGATGCCCGGCGGCCCCAAGGTGCTGCGGTTGACAGTCACCGACGACGTCGTGGAGTTCCCGGCCGGCGCGACGACCGGCTCGGCCAGGCGTGACGGCCTGGACCGGACCCAGTGCGAGGCTCTCGCGCGGATCATCGCGCCGAAGCGGACCAGCGGCACGCTGGAGGTGTCCGACGAGCCGCTGGACACCAGCTTCGAGCTGACCACGCTGCTCGGCATCCGCGACGCGATGACCTTCGACGTGCCGGCCCTGTGGCGTACCCGGACCCCGCAACGCAACCGCCTCATGGTGCCGATCGGCGTCACCGAGGAGGGCGAGGTCATCGAGCTGGACCTGAAGGAGTCCGCGCAGGGCGGCATGGGCCCGCACGGCCTGCTGATCGGCGCCACCGGCTCGGGCAAGTCGGAGCTGCTGCGTACCCTCGTCTGCGGCCTGGCCGCGACGCACAGCTCGGAGATCCTCAACCTGGTGCTCGTCGACTTCAAGGGCGGCGCCACCTTCCTCGGCATGGACAAGCTGCCGCACACCTCGGCGGTGATCACCAACCTGGCCGACGAGCTGCCGCTGGTCGACCGGATGCAGGACGCGCTCAACGGCGAGATGACCCGGCGGCAGGAGATGCTGCGGGCCAGCGGCTACGCCTCGCTGTTCGACTACGAGAAGGCGCGCGGCAACGGCGCCCAGCTCGTGCCGTTCCCGGTGCTGCTGATCGTCGTGGACGAGTTCAGCGAGCTGCTGTCCAGCAAGAGCGAGTTCATGGACCTGTTCGTGTCCATCGGCCGGCTCGGCCGGTCGCTCGGCGTGCACCTGCTGCTCGCCTCCCAGCGCCTGGACGAGGGGCGGATCAACCGGGTCGAGGGGCACCTGTCGTACCGGCTGGCGCTGCGTACGTTCTCCTCGATGGAGTCGCGGTCGGTTATCGGCGTGGGCGCGGCGTACGAGCTGCCGCCCGAGCCGGGCAACGGCTACCTCAAGGTGGACACCACGAACCTGGTGCGCTTCAAGGCGGCGTACGTCTCCGGCGCGTACACCGGAAGTGGACGCCGCGGCGGCGTCGCGGATGCCGGGGACGAGCCGACCGCGGACGTGGTGCCGTTCACCACCCGGCAGGTGGCGGTGCGCCACGACCCCGGGCCGGAGCGTCCGGCCCAGCAGATCGAGGAGGCCGCCGCCGACGCGAACGGGCCGAGCCTGGTCGAGGTGCTGCTGGACCGGCTCGCCGGCTCGGGCCCGCCGGCCCGTCAGGTCTGGCTGCCGCCGCTGTCCTACGCGCCGAGCCTGGACTCGCTCATGCCGAGCGTGCTGCCCGATCCGGTACGCGGCATGACCATCGACGACCCGAACGCCCAGGGTGGCCTGCGGGTTCCGGTGGGCGTCGTGGACCGGCCCGCCGAGCAGCTGCGCGAACTCCTGGTGGTCGACCTGAACGGCGCCGACGGCCACGTCGGCATCGCGGGCGCCCCGCAGAGCGGCAAGTCGACGCTGCTGCGCAGCCTGATCCTGGCGCTGTCGCTGGCAAACACGCCGCGCGAGGTGCAGTTCTACGGCCTGGACTTCGGCGGTGGCGGCCTCGCCTCGATCGCCGGCCTGCCGCACGTCGGCTCGATCGCCACCCGGATGGAACGCGATCGCGTCGTCCGGACGGTCGAGGAGGTCCTGCAGGTCATGGAGAAGCGCGAGGCCGAGTTCGCCCGGCACGGGCTCGACTCCATGTCCAGCTACCTGGCCAAGGTCGCCGAGGGGGTGATCGAGGACGGCTTCGGGCACGTCTTCCTGGTCATCGACGGCTGGTACACGATGAAGCAGGACTTCCAGGAGCTGGAGCAGAAGTTCCAGGAACTCGCCTCGCGCGGCCTGTCCTTCGGTGTGCACGTGATCGTCACGGCGACCCGGTGGTCGGAGCTGCGTACCTGGATGCGGGACCTGCTCGGCACGAAGCTGGAGCTGCGGCTCGCCGACGCGATGGAGTCCGAGCACGGCTCCCGCAAGGCGGCCACCGTCCCCAACCAGGTCGGCCGGGGTCTCACCGACGGCGCGCTGCACTTCCTGGCCGCGCTGCCCCGGATGGACGGCAGCTCCGACGTGGGCGATCTGGCCGAGGCCACCAAGTCGGTGGTCGAGGAGATCGGCACGTTCTGGCCCGGCCCGGCCGCCCCGCCGGTACGGATGCTTCCGGCGCACCTGATGGTCGAGACGCTGCCGCCGCCCGAGTCCGACTTCAAGTTCGTCATCGGCCAGGACGAACAGCGTCTCGCCCCGGTCTGGCACGACTTCATGGCCACGCCGCACATGCTGGTCCTCGGCGACAGCGAGACCGGCAAGACCAACCTGCTCCGGCTCGTCCTGCGGTCCATCCAGCAGCACTACCCGCCGGAGCGGGCGAAGGTCGTGCTCGGCGACTCGCGCCGCGACCTGGACACCGCGATCGGCGCCGCGTACCAGGTGGGCTTCGCGTTCACCGGCGACAAGATGCACGAGCTGGCCGGCCAGGCGTCGGTCTCGATGAACCGGCGGATGCCCGGTGCGGACGTCTCGTCCGAGCGGATGCGCAAACGCGACTGGTGGGAGGGGCCGGAGCTGTTCGTCATCGTCGACGACTACGACCTGATGACCAAGAGCACCGGGATGGGCTCGACGCTGGACCCGCTCCTGCCGTTGCTCGCGCAGGGCGCCTACATCGGCCTGCACGTGATCGTCGCGCGCAGCACCTCCGGCGCGATGCGGGCCATGATGGACCCGGTGATCCGGCGGATGTGGGAGCTGGGCACGCCCGCGACGCTCTTCTCCTACCCGAAGGAGGAGGGCAAGTTCCTCGGCGAGGCGAAGCCCCGCCAACTGCCGCCCGGACGCGCCCAGCTCGTCACCCGGCGCGGCGTACGCCTGATGCAGACCGGTTTCGTGTCGGACACGGCCCGATGAGAGAGGCTCGCTGGTGACCGCAGCGCTGAACGACCAACTGTGCCGGATCACGGTGATCGGGCCGGCCCGCCGGGCCGACCTGGCCGTGCCGGTACGGATGCCGGTGGCGAACCTGATGCCGCTGCTGGTGCGGCACACCACCGATCTGGCCCGGGTCCCCGACGGCGAGGCGCCCGACGAGTCGTGGGTGCTGCAACGCGTCGGCCAGGCGCCGTTCGAGCTGTCCGGCACGCCGGAGAGCCTGGACTGGCTGGAGGGCGAGGAGCTGCACCTGCGCCCGGCGCAGGACCCGCTGCCCGAACTCGACTTCGACGACCTGGCCGAGGGCGTCGCCACTGTGGTCAACCGACGGGCCGACAGGTGGCAGCCGGAGTACCGCCGGGTGCTGTTCCTGGTGCTCTGTGTGGTGGCGATGGGCCTGATCGCCGCCGTGCTCGTGGACCGGGGCCCGGTGCTGCCCCAGGTGATCGGCGGCGCGGTGCTCGCGGCCGGCCTGTTCACCGCGTCGATGGTCAGCGCCCGCCAGCAGAGCGACGGCGCGTTCCCGTTGCTGTTCGGCGGCGGCGCGGCGTTCTTCGCGGCGGTCGCCGCGTCCAGCGCCGTCGACGGCGACCCGGACGGCGTGGCCTGGAACGCCACCGCCGGGCTGGCCGCCGCCGTCGCGATCGTCGCGGTGACCGCGTTCCTGCTGATCGCGCAGCGGACGGTCACGCCGGTCATGCCGTTCGCCCCGCTGCTGATCGTCGCGCTGACCGCCGCGATGGTGGTGCTCGTGCTGCTGGCCGGCGACGGCTTCGCGCTCACCGCGCCGGAGGTCTCCGCCGTGGCCGTGTCGGTGATCCTGGTGCTGATCGTGATCGCGCCCCGGGCGGCGGTGAAGCTGGCCCGGCTGCGCGGACCGCAGTTGCCCAAGACCGGCGCCGACATGTCGTACGACATCGAGCCGGAGGACTCCGACCTGGTCAAGTCGCGCGCCGACGAGGCGGACACCTACCTGACCGCCTGCATGACCGCGTCCGCGCTGGTCCTGCCGTTGCTGATGCAGCAGACCATGCGGGCGCCGGGCTGGTCCGGGTGGACGCTCGTGCTCGTGACATCGAGTGCAATCCTGTTGCGCTCGCGTACCTTCTTCGGATTCTGGCAGCGGATCGCCCTGGTGGCGGCCGGTACCGTCGGCTACCTCATGGTGGCCCTGATGTTCTCCGACAAGCTCGCCCCGACCGGCCGGTACGTCCTGCTCGGCGGGCTCGTCGCCCTCCTGGTGCCGCTGGTGATGGCCGCGCTGCGGCCGTGGCCGCGCCGGATGCTGCCGTTCTGGGAGTACACGGCCGGCGGGCTGGACGTCGCCACCGGACTGGCCGTGCTGCCGGTGCTCGCCCAGGTGCTGGGGCTCTACGCCTGGGCCCGCGGGCTCTTCGGGTAGCCGGCCGTGCAGACTCAGCGCGACCACGTCCACGCCCACCAGTTCATGATGGGCCGGTTGAGTTCCGCCCTGGTGCAGGGTGACCCGTCGACGGCGGAGATACCCGGGCAGCGCGCCGTCACCGGCCTGGCCTTCGGCGTGCTCATCAGCGTCCTGGTCGTGGCCGGGTTCGCCGTCTACGGCTGGATCGTCCCCGGCGGCAGCAAGGCGTACACCAAGAGCGGCGTGATCCTGGTGGAGAAGGAGAGCGGCAACCGGTACGTCTACCTCGATGGCGTGCTGCGCCCCACGCCGAACCTGACCTCGGCCATGCTGATCCAGGGCGGCGGCGCCACCGTGAAGCTCATCTCCAAGGAGTCGATCAAGGACGTTCCGCGCGGGCCGTCGATCGGCATCGACGGCGCCCCGCAGTCGGTCGCCATCGGGTCGATGGTCGCCGGCCCGTGGCTGGCCTGCCTGCCCGGCTCGGTCGCCGACGAACCCGGCGACCGGCTCGGCATCAACCTCGACCCGCGCGCCGAGGCCGTCCCGGTGCCGGCCGACCGCTTCGCCGTCGTACGCCGCGCCGACGGGCCCACCTACCTGGTGACCGCCGGCCGCAAGCACCGGGTCACCGACCCGGCCGTGCTCGCCGCCCTCGGCGCCACCACCACCCGCAAGGTGCCCGCCCCGCAGGACTGGCTCGGCTTCCTGCCCGACGGGCCGGACCTGGCCCCGGCCACCATCCCCGGCGCGGGCCGCTCCGGCCGGGTCGGCGACCGCACGTACCCGATCGGCACGCTGTTCCGGCAGCGACCCGACACCGGCGCCGAACAGTTCCTGGTACTGCGCCGCGACGGACTCGCGCCGCTGAGCCGGACCGAGTTCCTGCTGGCCACCGCCGCCTCCGGTGAGGAGCCGGTGGAGCTGAGCGCCGCCGCCCTCGCCGCGGCGCGGATGTCGGCCGACCGGTCGCTGCTCACCCGGCTGCCCGACCTGACCGGCCTCACCCCGCAGGAACCCGGCCCGTACGCGCTGTGCCTGCGCCAGAGCCCGGTGGACGGGACGCGGTTCGACAGCACCGCGGTGCTCGTCCCGCTGGCCCGCTCCGGCGTCCGCCCCGACGGCCGCACGTCGGTGCTCACCGCGCCCGGCAGCGGCATGGCGGTGCTCCCGGCGCCGGTCGGCTCCGGTGCGGCGCAACCCCTGCCGACGTACATCGCGGACGACGGAAAGGCGTACCCGATCGGCGACCAGGACGCGGTGCGGGCACTCAACCTCGACCGGGTCGTGAACGTTCCCTTCCCGAGAGAGCTGCTCGCGCTGGTGCCCCAGGGGCCGGGACTGAGCATGAGGGCCCTCGCGGCCGCAGAAGTGGGGTAGGTCGATCATGGCAACCCGGATCCGGGACCTGTTCGGCGGCGGCAAGGACCGTCCGGAGGGCGTCGTCCAGCACACCGTCGGCAACGCGCTCGTGGTGCACGCCGAGGACGCCATCAGTCCCGAGGCCCAGTCGCTGGCGCTGTCCATGATCGAGGACGCGGAGAACGACGTGGTCGTGCTCGACCTCGGCGACGGGATGCCGATCAGCGCCTGGGAGTCGATGGCCGGGATGCTGCCGCGCCGCCGCCGCGGCATCCGGCTCATCGCCTGCGGCCGGCACGGCAACTCGGCGGCGATGGCCGGTCAGTGGCTGTCCGAGCGCCTCAACCGCACAGTCATCGCCCCGGACGGCGACCTGGTACGCGGCTCGGCCGGAACGCTGTTCGTCCACTCCGCCCCGGGCAGCGGCTGGGTGCGGTTCCGGCCCGGCCGCCCGCCGGCCTGGGACGCCAAGCGCTATCCGACGCCGCGATGGGACCGGGCCGCGATCGACACCCGGCCGTCCAGCGCCACCGCCGAGATCGAGCCGATCCCGGCCGGGGTCTGGATCCACAGCAATCGCGACCCGCAGGTGGTCGACCCGCAACGGCAGCGGCTCACCGCGTACGTGCCCTGCCAGGCGGAGACCATGACAGTGCTGCTGGGCTGCCCCGGCACGCCGCCGCTGTCGCTCGACGACGTGGTGCGCTTCTGGCGCGGACTCGACGAGGAGAACCGGCAGCGGGTGCGCTTCGTGGAGTTCGGTGAGGTCCGGATCCCGGAGGGCGAGGCGTTCGGCCAGGCGCTCGCCGACCTGCTGAACACCGAGGTCACCTGCTACACCGGCGTGCCGATCGGCAGCCCGCAGCGCTACGAGATCCGGACCGTGCTGCCCGACGGCACGTTCGGCTGGGCGCCGTACGCGCTGGAACTGTCCTACTCGCCCCGGGCGCACCCCAACTCGCGGGCCCGCCGGCCCACAGTGCTCAGCCACCGCCCGCCGCTGGCCGGGGCGGAGGAGGTCGCACCCCGGGTCTACTGGTTCGCCCCCGGCGCGGTGGTCGAGGTGGTGCAGACCGGCCTCTGGGTGCGCTCCACCGCCGAGCCGAGGAACGCCGATCAGGTCCGGTCCGCGATGCTCGACGCGCGCAGCGGCACGCTCGTCTTCGACGACACCGTCCACTCGACCGCCCACCGGATGCGGGAACTGGCGCTGGACCTGGGCGCGCGGGTCGACGGCATGGCGGGTACGAGCCGCGCGCTGATGCCGGCGTCGGTGCTGGTACCCGGCGCGAAACCGCCCAGCCGGGCGGAGATGGTCGTCGATCTGGAGGCCGGGACGGCCGCGGCGGACACGACCGTGCCGTTGCGCGCGTACCTGGAGGTCACCCCACCCGCCGCCGTCGCCCCGCCCGCGGCGGACGGTGTGGTGGTCGCCGTTCCCGCCCCGGTCCCGGCCCTCGCCGCCGAGCGGACGCGCACGCTGCCGCCGCCCCCGGCGGTGCCCGAACTGCCGCCGTCCCCGGTCGCGCCGCCCGGATCCGACTTGCCGGCTCCGCCCGCGGTGCCGTTCGTGTCCGCGCTGCCGGATCCGCCGACGGCCCCGCTCAGGTCCGAGCGGCCGGTCCCGCCTCCGGCCGGGTCCGAGCGGCCGCTTCCGTCGCCGCCTCCGGCCCTGTCCGAGCGACCGGTTCCGGCAGCGCCTCCGGTCGCGGCCGTCCTGCCCGAACCACCCTCGGCGCCACTCAGGCCGGAGCTTCCGGAACCCCCCTCGGTGCCGCTCGGGTCCGAGCTGCCGCCGCCACCCGCGATGCCGTTCCCGGCAGCGCCGGTCGTGGTGGCCGCTCCCACGCCGCCGGTCGTCGTCGGCGAGCCGGTCACGCCCGCCGCGCCGGCCACCACTCCCGAGCCGGCCGCCTCCGCCGAGCCGGCCGCACCTGCCGCGCCTGCCGCACCCGCCGCGCCGACGGCGCCCACCGCGCCCGTGGTCGCCGGGCCGGTGGTCCCCGACTCCGGGCGCGGGCCGTCGGCGGCGCCGGTCGAGGAGACCGGACGCGAGGCGTACCCCGGCCCCTCCACCGTGCCGGCCGGCTTCGACGAGCCGGCGCCGCCGACCATGCCCGCCGGTTTCGGTCAGGCGCTCGCGACGCCACCGCCCGTGGCGGCCGGGCCGGTGGCGGCCCCGGCGTCGATGCCGGTCGTCGCCGTCGACCTGCCGCCCGCCGCGCACGCCGCCGCTGGAGCGGCGCAGACGGCCACGCCGGCGCAGACGGCCACGCCGATGGAGACAGCCGGGCCGGTGGAGACAGCCGAGCGGGCGACGACAGCCGAGCGGGCGACGACGGCCGGGCCGGCGCAGACAGCCGAGCCGGTGGAGACGGCCGAGCCGTCGGAGGTGGCCGCCGAGGCGCGGGTGCAGCCGGTGCCCTCGGCCGGCGCGGGCGCGCTGCTGTCGGAGAAGAAGGGGCTCGCCGACGAGCGCGCCTGGCTGCGCCGCACGCTGAGCCGCGAGTTCGACGTGATGGCCAGCTCGGTGTCCCGGATCATGTCCGAGCACCCCGGCATGCAGGGCTCCGGCGTGTCCACGGACGACGTGCTCGCCGACTCGGTCGCGCTACGCCTCTACCTGACCGGCCGTGGGCCGGGCGTCGACGCGGGCCTGCGGTCCGGCCGTAAGGGGCCGCACGTGCCGTTCGCGCGCTGCGTGGTCGCCGGGGTCTCCCGGCTGCCGTCCTTCCGGGGCACCACCGTCTACCGGCTGTCGCCGACCGCCGGGGAGTGGGCGCTCTACCAGGACCGGCGGCTGGTCACCGACTGGAGCTTTCTCAACGCGCTCACCCAGCCGTGCGCGTCCGAGGACGGCGACACCGACGTGCTGATCTGGTCGATGACCGCCCGCCGGACCAGCCTGCTGGAGCCCGACGGCGACGAGCACGTCGAGGACCGGGTGCTGTTCCTGCCGGGTACGAGCTTCAAGGTGCTGGAGCTGCGCCGGCCCGCGGCGGGTGAGCGCGGCGTGATAATGCTGCGGGAGATCGGCGCGAACGAGATCGACGACACCGGCCGGGTCGACTCCAACCGGCTGTCGCTGGACGAGCTGGCGATCACGTCGCTGCGGCGCAGCGTCGACCGCTGGGCCGCGGCCGAGCCCCGGGTACGCATCGGAGCGGCGGCCCGCGGGCGCCTGCGGGTGCTGCCCGGACTGGACCGGAAGGGGTGACGCGGTGAGTCGGCAGGTTCTTGTGGTGGGCGACCGGAGGCCGGGATCCCATCCGACGATCGGCGCCGCGCTGTCCCGCGCCGAGCCCGGCGCCACGATCGACGTCCATCCCGGCCGGTACGTCGAGAAGCTCGTGGTCGGCGACCGGGTGACGATCAGCGCGGTCCAGCCCGGCACCGTCGAGGTGCACGTGGAGGAGGGCAGCGTCCTCGTCGTGCGCGGTGAGGGCGCCCACCTGCGGGGCATCACGCTCAGCAGCGCCGACGCCACGCTGGCCGCCGTCGACGTGTACGCGGGTGAGGTGGCGCTCGACGACTGCCGGGTCAGCGGGGCCTCCTGGGTGACGCTGCTGGCCCGCATGCAGGGCACCGTCGCGTTGCGCGGCTGCGACGTGACCAGCTCGGCCGGCGCGGGTGTGGTGGTGATGTCGGCCGGTTCGAGCACGATCGAGGACACCGATGTCCACGACGTCGTCACGAGCAGCGTGGTGGCCGGGGAGCAGAGCGCGCTGACGCTGCGCCGCTGCCGGCTGCGCACGGCCGGCGCGAACAGCGTGTGCGCCGGCGGCGACGCCCGGCTCACCGTCGAGCAGTGCGAGATCACCGGAGCCGGCAAGCCCGCCCTGGTGGTCGAGCAGCGCGCCTGGGCGCGCATCCGCGGCCTGTCCGTCACCGGCAGCGGCAACGTCGACGTCTTCGTCCGGGGCGAGGCCGACGTGCAGATCAGCGACTCGACGTTCACCGGCGCCGCGGTGCAGTCGGCGCACATCGCCGAGGGCGCCTCGCCGTCGTTCCGCAACTGCACGTTCGCCGGCGCCGGGCACACAGCGGTCCAGGTGCTCGGCGGCGGCCGGCCGACCTTCACCGACTGCACGATCCAGGACGCGCCGGTGGGTGTCGCCGTCAACGGTGGCGCCCCGCGCTTCCTCGGCCTGACCGTGCGGGGCACGCGGGACAACGTGGCCGTGTTCGCGGGTGAGTCGGCGGTCGTGCTCCAGCGGCTGCGCGCCGAGATCACCACGGGCTCCGGGGTGCTGGTCCAGGACGGCGCCTCGCTGGAGGGCGCCGACCTCGTGGTGGACGCGGGTGAGGCGACGGCGCTCGCGCTGACCGGAGCGGCGCGGGGCGTCGTGCACGAGGCCCGCCTCACCGGCACCGGCGCGGCCTGCGTCCGGGTGGGCGCCGGCGCCGACCTGACGCTGCGCGCGGCCCTGCTGCGCGGTTCCGGCGTGCTGGCCGAGGGGGCGCTCCAGCTCGGCGACAGCGAGATCGTCGGCTCGGCCCGCGACGGCCTGCGGGTCACCGGCTCGGCGAGCGTCACGCAGACCCGGGTACGCGACGCCCGGGCCGACGGGATCGTCTTCGAGGCGGGCTCCCGCGGATCGGTGAGCGACGGGGAGGTGCTCGGCAGCGGCGCGGCCGGCATCGGCGTGGACACCGAGGAGCCGGTCGCGCTCACCCGGTGCGTGGTGCGCGACAGCGGCGGCGAGGACGTGCGCCGCGCGCCCGGCGCGACGGTGACCACCGAGGCGCTGACTGTGGGCCGTCCGCAGGCCACGCCCGCCGGCCCGCCGGCCGCCGCGCCGCTCCCGGCGCCCGACGCCGGGGGTACGCCGGAGGAGAGCGGCGCGGACGAGCTGAGCGAGCCGCTTCGCGAGTTGAACAGCCTGATCGGCCTGCGCGGGGTGAAGCAGGAGGTCACCGCGCTGATCAACCTGATCAAGATGTCGCAGGTCCGGCTCCAGATGGGCCTGCCGATGCCGCCGATGAGCCGGCACCTGGTCTTCGCCGGCCCGCCCGGCACCGGCAAGACCACAGTGGCCCGCCTGTACGGCTCGGTGCTCAAGGAACTGGGCATCCTGTCCAAGGGCCACATGGTGGAGGCGGCGCGGGCCGACCTGGTGGGCCAGTACATCGGCTCCACCGCGATCAAGACGACCGAGCTGGTCACCAAGGCGCTCGGCGGGGTGCTCTTCATCGACGAGGCGTACACGCTGTCCAGCGGCTCCGGCGGCTCCGGGCCGGACTTCGGCCAGGAGGCCATCGACGCGCTGATGAAGATGATGGAGGACCACCGCGACGAGCTGGTGGTGATCGTCGCGGGCTACTCCGAGCTGATGGAGCAGTTCCTGGCCTCCAACCCCGGTATGGCGTCCCGCTTCACCCGCACCATCGAGTTCCCGAACTATTCCGTCGAGGAACTCGTCACCATCACCTCGAACCTGGTCAGCAAGCACTACTACGAGCTGACCGACGACGCGGTGGAGGCCCTCACCGCGTACTTCACGCGGGTGCCGAAGAACGCCACGTTCGGCAACGGCCGGGTGGCGCGCAAGCTCTTCGAGGCGCTGATCAACAACCAGGCGTCGCGGCTGGCCACCACGCCGCCCACCAAGGACAGCGAACTCAACCGGCTCACCGCCGCCGACGTCGAGCCCGAGCTGGCGCTGCTGGAGGACCTGCCGGTCGAGCAGGGCGAGCAACCCGACGCGGCGACCGATCCCACCGGCGCGATAAACGCGGCCCGGAGCTGGAAGCGGATCTGTGGCCTGGTCGGCGGGCAGCGGGTGAAGGAGGCGGCTGGGCAGACGCTGTTGCAGCTCTGCGAAGGACGCAACCGCCGCCGCGGCCCCGGCCGCACCGGCAACGTGCTGCTCGGCGGCCGGGCCGGGAGTGGCCGCAGCGAGTACGCCCGGCTCTACGCGGCCTGCCTGTCCGAGCTGGGCCTGGTGCCGGTCGGTCACCTGGTGCGGGTGGGCACCAGCCGGGAGCTGGCGCCGCAGTGGCCCGGCCAGGCCGGCAGCCTCGTCGACGCGGTGCTCGACGACGCGGCCGGCGGGGTGCTTCAGCTCGACTACGTCGACGACGGCTCCGGCGTGGCACCGGAGATCGCCGAGGCGCTGGTCGGCCGGATGCGCTCCCGGCTCGGTGACCCGATGGTGGTGCTGACCGGCGAGGAGGCGGCGCTGGCGAGCCTGCGGGCAGCGGTGCCGGCCGTGAACGAGGTGTTCGGCCAGCAGTGGTCGGTGCCCGAGTTCAGCACCGACGAGCTGGCCGCGATCGTGCTGCGGCACCTGGTGCGGCGGGGCCACGAGGTGCCCGACGACGTCCGGGCCGCGCTGACGCAGATGGCCGGGCGGTTACCCGAGCGCACCGTCCTCGCCGCCCACCAGTTCTCGCTCGCGCTGACCCGGCGCACCGGCTCCCGTACCCTCGCGCTCGCCGACCTGGCCGCGCCCGGCCCGGCGGTCGGCGAGCGGCTCGGCGGCCTGGCCGCCGTCGGCTGACCACCCGTCCGTCCCAGACAGAAAGGCCCGGCATGCAGCCCGAGTCCAAGCCGGTTCCGCCCTCGTTCCAGGAGTTCATCGAGAACGCGCAGCGCCTGGAGGACCAGATGCGCAACGCGCAGTCGGAACTGGAACGGGCGATCGTCACCGGCCGCTCGCAGGACGCCACAGTGGTGGTCATGGCCAGCGGCCTGGGCAAGGTCCAGGTCGTCCGGGTCGACCCGGTGGTGTACGAGCGACGAGACGCAGCGTCGTTGCAGACGGCGATCATGGAGGCGATCCAGGCCGCGGCCGAGAATGCGGGGAAGCTCGCGACGGAGAAGATGGGCCCCGTCGAAATCAATCTTCACTGACTGAAAAAAGTCTGACCAGCGCTTACGCGTGCGTCTTCACGCCTTGTCGCCATCCGGCGGGAGACTGTGGAGATTTCCTGAAGGACTCTCCATGAGACTGTCAGCCCCTACTGACAGTGATGGAGATGGCTGTGGAGCAAGTTGCCGTCTTTGTGCACGCGCCCGACCCGCTGACCCACACCGGCCTGACCGCCCACCTCCGGTCGTGCTCCGACATCACGCTGCTGGACAGCGCTGACCGCACCCGGGCGCAGGTCCTCGTCGTCGCCGCCGAACGGCTCACCACCGACGTGATCGCCATGCTGCGCCTCGCGGCGACCGAGATCAGCGCCCCGGTCGTCCTGATCACCACGGAGGTCAGCGAGCAGGAACTGCTGACCGCCGTGGAGTGCCGCGTCGTGGCGGTCCTGCCGCGCGCGGCGGTCACCGCGGAACGCCTCGTGCACAGCGTCCGGGCGGCCGCCTCCGGTGGCGGCGTCCTGCCCCCGAACCTGGTGGGCGAGTTGCTCAAGCACATCGAACGGCTCCAGCGCGACGTGCTCAACCCGAACGGGCTGAATGCCTCCGGCCTGACCGCGCGGGAGATCGACGTGCTGCGGCTGATGGCCGAGGGCTTCGACACCAACGAGATCGCCGACGAGCTGCGCTACTCCGAACGTACGGTGAAGAACGTCATCTACGGCCTCAACCACCGGCTGAAGCTGCGCAACCGCTCGCACGCGGTGGCCTACGCCCTGCGCTCCGGCATGATCTGAGGTGATCACGCGCCACACCGTCGGCAACGCGCTGGTGCTGCACGCCCGCGAACGGATCAGCACGGAGGCCCGTACGGTCGCGCTCTCGGTGGACCGGGATCCCGACAACGACATCGTGATTCTCGACCTGCAACACGAGCTGCCGTTCGACATCTGGGACACGGTCGCGACCGAGCTGCGCCGGCAGCGCCTGCGCCGGGGCATCCGGCTGGTGGTCTGCGGCGCCCGTCCGGAGACCGGGGCGCTCGCCGGCCAGTGGCTCTCCGACCGGCTGGGCCGGCCGGTGATCGCGCCCTTCGGGCGGATGATCCCGGGTGCGGCGGGACTGCTGTTCGTGCACGCGACCGACCTGGGCGGCTGGGTCTGCTACCGGCGCGGCCACACGCCGGTCTGGCAGTCGAAGCGCTATCCCGTACCGGCCTGGGACGGCGCCGCCGTCGACCACCTGACGGTCAGCTCGACCTGCGCCGCCGAGCCGCTACCCGGCGGCGTGTGGCTGCGGGAGAGCCGCGACGAGGCCGCCGTCGCCGTACACGGAAGCCACCTCACCGCGACGATGCCGTGCCTGCCGGACGCGATGCCGGTGCTGGTGGGCTGCCCCGGAACGGCGCCGCTGCGCCTGGACGACATCGCCCGGTTCTGGCGCGGCCTGGCGCCGGAGGGCCGTGAACACGCCCGCTTCGTCCAGTACGGCCCGGTCGCGTTGCCCGAGGGCGAACAGTTCGGGCAGGCGCTGGCCGACCTGCTGTGCTGCCCGGTGCGCGTCTTCGCCGGCGTGCCCACCGGCCGTCCGGACGGTCCGGCGATGTTCACAGTCGACGCCGGCGGGCGGCCCGGCTGGCAGGTCTTCGCCGAGGAACTGGGCTACCGTCCCCGGGAGACCCTGGGCGCGAAGGCGGTGACGCCGCGCATCCTGCGCCACCGCGCGCCGCCGGAACTCGGCGAGCCGATCGGCCCTCGCGTCTACCAGTACGCCCACGACGCGGTGGTCGAGGTGATCCCGTCCGGCCTCTGGCTGCGTGGCCCCGAGCCGCCCCGGCACGCCGACCGGATCCGCGCGGCGCCGATGGACCCGAACCGCGCCCGGCTGGTGGTGGACGATCCGGCACCGGCCGTGGCCGACCGCCATCGGGAACTGGCCGGTGACCTGGCGGCGCGGCTGGACCCGGCGACCCGCGGGCGCGCTGCGGTGCAGCCGTCCTCGGTCGTGGCGCCGGGACGCCCGGGGCTCTCGGCTCGCGGGATCGAGGCCGGGACGTACCGGCCCACGACTGAGCACGCCGCCGGACCGGTTCCCGCGCCGCGGGTGCCGGCGGCCTTGCCGGAACCGGTGTCCGTCGCCGTGGCGGGTCCACCCGCGCCGTCGACCGGCGGGGTGGCCGCCGACGGGGTGGCCGTTCCCGCCGCCCTGCCGGACGGCGCCGGGCCTCCCGGGCCGGCGCCGGAGGTGGCCGGGCTTCAGGGCGCCGGGCCGGACACGGCCGGGCTCGGCCGCGTGGCGCTGGACGCGGCCGGGCCGGACGTGGCGGCGCCCGACGTGGCCGGGCCCGTGCTCGGCGGCGGCGCGGCGTGGGCGACGGGCCCGACGATGACGTTGCCGGTGCACCGCCCCGCGCCGGCGCCGGTCCGCTTCCAGCGCACGCCCGGCGACGACGCGCGCGGCGTACGCCCCGGACCCGACCTGGACGAGGAGCGGGCCTGGTTCCGGCGCGCGTTCCGCCGCGAGATCGCCGCCCTCACCGCAGACGTGGCGGACGTGCTCGCCGCGCATCCGGCGCTGGCCGGCGGCGCCGACGCGGTGGAGTACGCCACCGCCGTCCGCCTCTACCTCTCGGCCGCCGGTGACGGCCTCGACGAGGCGCTGCGGTCCGCCGCGCCGGGTGGTCACGTGCCGTTCGCCAGGTGCGTGTCGGCGGGCGTGCGCCGGCTGCCGGTGCATCGCGGCGTCGCGTACGCCGGCGCCGAGCTGACCACGGCGGACCTGCGCCGGATCGCGCAGCGCCGGGTGCTCACGGACTGGGGGTTCACGAACGCGCTCGCCGAGCCGCCCGCCGACCTGCCCGGCACGGTCGAGGTGCTGATCTGGTCGGCCACGGCGCGGCGCACCGCCGCGTTCGAGACCGGCGACGGCGTGCCGGCCCGGGTCCTCTTCCTCCCCGGTACGGCGTTCACGGTGCTCGAGGTGCAGGAGCCGGAGGCCGGCGCCCCGGCCCGGCTGCTGGTGCGGGAGCTGGCGGTGGAGGAGCCGCCGGTCGACGGGCGGGTACGCTTCGACGCCCTCGCCCTGGCCGCCCTGCGCCAGCACCTCGCGCGCCGTACCGGCCCGGGTACGCCGGTCCCGGCGGCCGCCGCGCGCCGGTTCACCGGCGTACCCGGGCTGTGCTGAGGGTCGCTACCGGTCCGGCCCGTCGAGGAGGGCGGCGAGCGTCGCCCGCTGCGCCTGCGACAGCCGGTGGCTCGCCAAGGCCCGGCGCACCAGTTCCCGGCCCGCCTCCGGCGCGTGGCGGAACAGCTCGACGCCGTGCGCGACCAGCCAGCTCACCAGCCATTCGTCCACCTCGGGCGGGCCGGCGAGCAGGTGTTCGGCGATCCGGGTGACCGCGCCTCCGTTGTCAGCGAGCGCCTGTGCCGCGTGCCGGTGCAGCGTCGGGCGCAACGCGGCGGGGATGCCGGCGGCGAGCGCCCGCCGCAGCACGGGTTGCCGGAACGCCAGCTCGCTGCCGGCGGCCACGAGGACGTCGGCGGCGACCGCCTCCTCCAGCTCGGCCATCAGGTCGAACGGCGACCGTCCGGTGACCGCGGCGACCTCGGCCACGGCGAACTCGCCGCCGAGCAGGGCGGCGTAACGCAGCGCCTCCCGGGCGCCGGGGGAGAGGTGGTCGAGGCTGGCCCGCACGGTGTCCAGGAGCGAGCGCGGCATCTCGTCGGCTCGCGCGTCGACCTCGGCGAGTCCGTCGACCACCCGTACCGCGTCCTCCGCCACGAGTCCGGCGACCAGCTCCCGGGCGTACAGCGGGTTGCCGGCGGCCAGCGGCGTCAGCGACCGCAGCGTGGCGCCGGGCGGCACGCCCACCGTCGTACCGAAGATCTGTTCGATGTCCGCCGCGGGCAGCGGGGTGAGCCGGATGAGGTGCCCGTCGCGGGTGCTCACCCCGCGCCGCAGCCGGGCCAGGTCGCGGCGACCGGGTTCGGGCCGGGCGGTCGCGACGAGCAGCAGCGGCAGCCACCGGGTCAGCGCGGCCAGCCGCTCCCAGGCCAGCAGGCTCACCTCGTCGGCCCACTGGAGATGGTCGACGGCCAGCACGAGCGGACCCGTGGCGGTCAGCGCACGGACGTGGTCGAGCACCCGGTCGACGGCCGTGGCCCGGTCCTCGTGCGGCGCGTCCTCCAGGTCCAGCGCCCGGAGCATCACGTGCAGCGGGATGCGGCTGGTGAGTTCCTCGGCGACGCCGCGCGCGACCCGGTGGCCCCGCGCCCGCGCCTCGTCCAGCGCGGCGTCGAGCAGCGCGGACTTGCCGATGCCCGGCTCGCCCTCGATCCACACGATCGCGCTGCGGCCCGCGCCCAGCGCGTCCAGCGGGCCGCGCAGCAACGCCAGGTCGCCGTCGCGTCCGACCAGGGCACCCCGCGACGGTACGGCGGGCGCCGCCGCTGCCGTCGGTGCTGCCGCGGCTGCCGGTGCCGGCCGGCCGGCCGGTGTGGGCTGGACTGCCGGTGTGGGCTCGGCGAGGATGCGGCTCTGCAACCCGCGCAGGGCCGGGCCGGGTTCGACGCCGAGTTCGGCCGTGAGCACCCGGCGTGCGGCGTGGAAGACGTCGAGCGCCTCGGTGCCCCGGCCGGCCCGGTGCAGCGCGCGCATCAGCAGCTCGTGGAACGGCTCGTGCAGCGGGTGGTCGCGGACCAGGGCGGTCAGGTCGGCGATCAGCGCGTCGTCGCCGCCGCCGGCCAGGACCAGCCGGGCCCGCCGCTCCGCCGCGGCGATCCGCAGCTCCGTCAGGCGGTGCCGGTCGAGGTCGGCGAAGGGTCCGGTGACGTTCCCGTACGCCTCGCCGTGCCAGAGCGCGAGCGCCTCGTCGAGCAGGGCCACGGCCTGCCCGGGCCGCCCGGCGGCGGCCGGCGCCCCGGCTGCCTCGCACAGCGCCTCGAACCGGTCGGCGTCCAGCGCGCCCGGTTCGAGGCGCAGCGTGTAGCCGGTCCGGCCGGAGCGCAGCAGCCCGCCGGCCGGGCCGAGGCTGCGCCGCAGCCCCGAGACGTAGGTGTAGATGTTGCCCGCCGCGGTGCTCGGCGCCGACTCGCCCCAGAGCGCGCGGATCAGCTCGCCGCGGGTGACCGGGCGGTTGGCGTTCGCCGCCAGCACCGCGAACACGGCCCGCCGCCGGGCCGGTCCGAGGTCGATCTCGACCTCGCCGTTCCAGGCGCGTACCGGCCCCAGAACGGTGACACGCAGTCTTCTCACCGCTGCCCGGTGGCCGCTGTCCCGACGGCGATCCGGTCCATCTCGGCGCGCCTCGCGGCGTCCCCGGTGTGGGCCGACACCCAGCTCGCCTCGGCTCCGGCGGGCAGCCCGCTGCGGTGCAGCACCCGGGCCAGCTGCGCGGTGAGTAGCTCACGGGCCGGCGCGGAGAGGCCGGGTGCGGAGACGGCGTGCCGCAGCACCGCGATCGCGGGCGCGGGGGCGGTGGCGCTCAGTTGCGCGGCGTGCGCGATCAGCCAGTCCTGCACCCACGCGTCGACAGGCACCGGCCCGGCCAGCAACTGACCCGCGACCCGGCCGAGATCGCCGCCGGCCTCGGCGAGCCGCTGGGCGAACTGCCTGTGCATCAGCACCCGCAGCGCGGTCGGGATCGCGCCGCGCAGGACCCGGCGGATCACCGGGTGCCGGAACCGCAGGCGGCGTCCGTCCTCGACGAGGAGCCCGGCGGCCAGCGCCTCCTCCACTGCCGGCAGGAGTTCCGGCGCCGACCTGCCGGTTACCGCGGCCAGGTCGGTCACCAGGTAGTTGTTGCCGAGGAACGCGATCGCCCGCAGCAGTTGGCGGGTGTCGTCGGCGAGCGGTTGCAGGTGACGGGAGACGGCGTCGGTCAGTTCCGGTCCGGGCGTGTCGGCGGTCCGGCCGTCGCGGTCGGCGAGCACGAGATGCCGCAGGTAGTACGGGTTCCCGGCGGCCGCCGCGACGAACGAGCGCGCGGTGCCCAGACCCGGGCCGGGCGGGCGGGACCAGGCGCGTACCAGGCCGGCCGCCGTGTCGTCGTCCAGCGGGCCGAGTTCGATCAGCGCGGTGCCGTCGCGGGGCAGCACCCGGCGCAGGAGCCGCACCTCGTACCCGGCCGGCACCGGGCGGGCGGCGGAGACGAGCAGCAGCGGCAGCCGCGTGGTGAGCTTGTGCAGCGCGTGCCAGACCAGCAGCGACATGTCGTCGGCCCACTGGAGGTCGTCGAGGACCAGCAGCAGCGGCCGCTCGGCGCACCGCGCGACCACGAACCGCTGGACCGTGTCGATCACCGTCATGGTCGGTGGCGCCCCGCCCGTGCAGGCGTGCAACGAGGCGGGCAGGCCGTCGTCGCCCAGGGACAGGCACTCCAGCACGATGCTCAACGGCATCCGGTACGCCAGCTCGTCGCCGACGGCCCAGCCGACCCGGACGCCGAGCGGGGCCGCGCCGCTCAGTCCCTCGGCCAGCAGCGCGGACTTCCCGATGCCGGCCTCGCCGCTGACCCAGACGCTGCCGCCGCGTCCGACCGCCAGGCCGGTGACCGCCGACCGCAGGCGGGCCAGCGCGGCGGAGCGGCCCCGGAAGCCGGGGTGCCGGGACGGCGCCGGACCGGGGGCGCGCGCCGGCGCCGGGTTCCCGCCCAGGAGCTGTTCGTGGATCTGCCGGAGCGCGGCGGCGGGTTCGGTGCCGGCCTCCTCGACCAGCCGGTCCCGCAGTGTGGCGTACAGCGCCAGCGCCTCGGCGGTACGCCCCTGCACGGCCAGCGCCCGCATGGCCACCGCGTACAGGCTCTCCCGGGCCGGGTGGCGGCCGGCGAGCGCGAGCAGACGGTCGACGACCTCGCCGCCGCGTCCGAGGCCCAGCAACAGCTCGGCCTGGCGCTCCACGGTGGTCAGGTAGAGCTCGCCGAGCCGGATCCGATGGCCGGCGGCTCGCGGTCCCGGTACGCCGACGAGCGCCTCGTCGCCCCGCCACTCGGCCAGCGCGGCGTCCAGCGCGGCCAGTTCACCGGCCGTGTCCCCGGCGGCGCGCGGCGCGCGGCTGCGCTCCCGCAACCGCTCGAAGCGGTGCACGTCGACCGCATCGGCGTCGACGTGCAGCCGGTAGTTGCCGCCCTCGGACGTGAGCACCCCGCCGGAGGACCACCTGTGGCGGTCCGGTTCGAGCATGCGGCGCAGGGCGGAGACGTACGTGTAGAGGTTGCCGCTCGCGCTGGCCGGTGGATGCTCACCCCAGACGGCGGCGATCAGCTCGTCCCGGGACAGGCCCCGCTCCGGGGTGAGCGCCAGCGCGCTGAAGACGGCCCGGCGCTGAGCCGAGCGCAGTGGCAGTTCCCGCCCGGCGTACGTCATCCGGAGACTGCCCAGCAAGCGGATGTCGAAGCCACTGCGCTGTGCCGTCATGCCGTCCTCGTGGTGACCGGATACCTGCCGCGGTGACAACCGTTCGGCGGAACCCTAGCCCAACTATCTGCCATGTCAACTTCGTGTGGATGGCCGAAAAGCATACGGCGCAGCGCTTTCCGGTGCGCGTGGTGTTCGTCGCGGATCGCCGGCGGTGGCGCTAGCAGGGAGTCTTCCCGAGGGCCGGTCCGCACCGTCGACGAGGGACCGGCGGTCGGCCGGGCGTCCCGGCGAGACGATACTCACCCCGCCGGGGGCCGGCGTCCGGCGCCGGCCCCCGGCCGAGGTGGTTCAGCTGCCGGCGCAGGTGGCGGTGGCGCCGCCGCCGCTGCCGGTGCCCTGGAATCCGAAGGTGGTGGTCTGCCCCGCGCCGAGCCCTCCATTGTAGCTCTGGTTGGCCACCGTGACGGTGCCGCTGGTGCCGCTCGGCACGCCGTTCCACAGTGAGCTGATCGCGGCGCTGCCGGGCAGGGTGAGCGTCACCCGCCAGCCGGTCAGCGCGGCGTTCCCGGCGGTCACCGTCACGTTGGCGACGAAGCCGCCGTTCCACTGGTCCTGGACGGCGTAGACAGCGGTGCAGGAGGCCCCGCCGGGCGGCGGAGTGGTGGGCGGCGGAGTCGTGGGCGGGGGAGTGGTGGGCGGCGGAGTCGTGGGCGGGGGAGTGGTGGGCGGCGGGGTCGTGGGCGGCGGGCCGTCGAGCGTCAGGTTCTTCTGCTGCACGCTCCACTGGGTGCGGCACAGACCGCAGTCCGGGCCGACGAAGTTGGCGCCGGCGCCGATGTCGCCCTTCAACCGCCACTTGAGGTAGAGCACCGCGACCCGGCCGAACTCACCGCCGTTGGGCTGGTCGTACGTGCCGCCGTGCCCGACGTTCAGGTTGCCCATGAAGGCGGGCAGCCCGGACGGCAGCTTGCCCCAGTCGTCCATCGCGTTCGGGTACGCGATGTCGCTGGTCCCGCCGACGAAGTACGCGATCGGCTTGGTCAGCCTGCGCAGCTGGTAGTCGTCGGCGTCGTTGAGCAGGCCACTGCTGAAGATGCCGGTGGTGGTGACGCGCGGGTCGTTGGAGACCGCGTACGCCTCCAGGCCGCCGCAGGAGAACCCGGCCACGGCGATCTTCGTGGTGTCGATCCGGTTGTAGTACTTGCCGCCCGACCGGGAGTTCTCCGCCACCGCCCAGTCGATGGACTGGGTGAGCATCTGGGAGTTCGTGGAGCCGGAGCCGTTCGGTGCGCCGTTGGCGATGGCGAGGAAGCCGTGGGAGGCGATCTCGCGCAGGAAGTTGCCCTGGGACAGGCCGTTGGCCGAGCACGCGCCGTTGCCCCACACCAGGACGGGAAGGCGCTCGGACGGGAGCGTCTGGGGCCGGAAGATGGTGTGGTTGGGCAGGCTCGACGAGGTTTCGTAGTCGGCGGGGTAGGGCCCCGAGCCGCCGATCGCGGCGCTCGCCGGTGTCGCGCCGAGCCACACGATCACCGAGGCGATCGGGACGACGGCGGCCGCCAACCCGGCGTAGATCTTCGATCTTGTTCTCATGCGTCCTCCAGGGACGTCGTGACGGCGCTCCCTGGGAGGTGGTGGTGGCGGTGTGTCGGCCACGTCGACGTGGCGCCGCCGGGTGCGTCCCCGCGGAGGGACCGGCGGGAGCTTTGCAGTTACTATCACCGCCGTAACGAAATGTGTCAATGCATGCCGGTCGATGCCTGCCGCCCGGCCCACGGACCCCTTGCGCAGATGTCTTGCATAGCAAGGTATCTTGCGACGCATGGACGGCGCACGCGAGCGGATCACCACGAACATCCGCAAGGGCGTGCTGGAGTACTGCGTGCTCGCGTTGCTCGCGAGACGCGACATGTACGGCCTGGAGCTGGCCGAGTGGCTCGCCGTCCGTGGCCTGACCGCGAGTGAGGGCAGCCTGTATCCGCTGCTCGCCAGGATGCGGCAGGCGGGCACCGTGGAGACCCGGTGGGTGGCGCCCGAGCAGGGGCACGCCCGGCGGTACTACACGATCACCGATCAGGGGCGGGCGCACCTGCGGTTGTTCGCGGGGGTGTGGCGGGAGATCCAGCCGCACGTGGACGAGCTGATGGCGGAGGAGACATGAGCGACGACGGTTTCCCGGCGGCGGCGGAGACCTACCTGCGGGCCCTCGACGCGGAGTTGTCCGAGGTCCCGCCGGACGCGGCGGGCGAGATCGTCGCGGACGTCCGCGCGCACATCGCCGACGCGCTGGACAGTGGACGCGACATCGCCGAGATCCTCGCCGGGCTCGGCGAGCCGCACGCGGTGGCGGCCCAGGCGCGGGAGGAACTGGGCCTGCCGGTCCGGCACGGCGCGGAGCGGACCGCCCGGATGCTCTCAGTGGTCGCGGTGGCGGCCGGTGTGCTGATCGCCGTGTGCGTGAGCTTCCTGCTGCCGTCCACCGTGCCGGTGGAGCCGCTCGGCGCCGAGTCCGGCGAGCAGGGCGTCGTCCGCCGGTTCGGTCCCGGAATCGCGCTGCTCACGGTGCTGCCGGCGCTCCTCGCGGCAGCGCCGCTGGTGCTGCCCGACCGGGTCCGCGGCGCGGCCCGGTTCGCCGGTGCGGCGGTGCTGGCGCTCTTCGCCTGCGCGTCCGGCGAGATCGGCCTGTACTACCTCCCGCTCGCGCTGGTGGCCGGTGCGGCGGCGCTCGTGCCGTGGGCGATGCGGCGCGGCGCCGGTGGACGGTGGTGGCACTACCTGACCGGCGGCTTCGTGGCGATGCCCGGCGTGCTCGTTGCGGTCGCGTCGGCGGGCGGCTCGGTCGGCGTCGGCTGGGTGGGCGCGGCGCTGTGGATCGCCGGGCCACTCGCCGTCGGCGCGCTGTGCGCGTACGGGATCCGGGCCGGCTACGCGGTGACCGCCCTGGCCGGCGCGATCGTCATGACCCTCGCGATGACCGGGCGCGGCTTCCTGTTCGCCGCGTTCTGGCTGTTCGGTGGGCTGTACCTGGCGATCGGCGCGAGCGGGTACGCCGCGTCGCGGGCCGCCGCGGCGGACCCGGCCGGGGCGCCGGATCCGCCGGTACGACAGCGACCCGCGCCGGCCCCCGGCGCCTGACCGGCGGCCGGGCGCCGGTCAGGCGCGGGCCGCGGAGCGGCCGGCTAGGCGGCGGCTGTCCGCGGATCGGCTGTGGCGTCGTGCGCGGCCATCTCCTCCTGGCGTCCGGACTCCTCGCGCAGGATCGCGGCGTGCAGCCACGCGTCCGGGATGGCGAAGCCGTCCACGAGCGTGCGCATGTACGGCCGCAGTTCCTTGAGCAGCCCGTTCACCACGCTGGTGATCGTCTTGGACCGGGCCGGGGTGAGCCGGCCGTGCTCCAGCAGCCAGCCCTTGTTCGCCTCGATGACGCTCAGCGCGTACAGGTCGCAGACCCGGGACAGCAGCTCCTTGACCGCCGGGTCGGCGGTGGCGTCGATGCCGGCGACGAACGCCTCCAGGGTGACCCGGTCGACGTGCGCGGCGGCGACGGCGAGCACGTGGTCCTGCACGTCGTTGAAGATGTCGAAGGGGCGGTCCTTCTTGGTGGACGCGCCACCGCGCAGCCGGCGGACCGCGCTGTCGAGCAGGTGCTCCTCGCGGTCCTCGAACACCTTGAGCTGCCAGCCCCGGTCGGTCACCGCGACCTCGTCGTCCCGGCCCGGCACCGCGCCGACCAGCCGTGCGATGAGCGCCCGCGCGGCGGTGCGCTCCAGCACCATCTCGCGCACCTGCTCGGCGACGAAGGAGGCGCGCCCCCAGCCGTCCAGCGAGCCGAACTCGTCCCGGTACCCGGTCAGCAGCCCCTTGGCGACCAGCTGCAGCAGCACCGTGTTGTCGCCCTCGAACGTGGTGAACACGTCGGTGTCGGCCTTCAGGCTGGGCAGCCGGTTCTCGGACAGGTAGCCGGCGCCGCCGCACGCCTCCCGGCACGTCTGGATGGTGCGTGTCGCGTGCCAGGTCTGCGCCGCCTTGAGCCCGGCGGCCCGGGACTCCAGCTCCCGCTGCCGGTGCTCGTCGACCGGCCCGTCGCCGCCCTGGATCTCGTCGAGCGCGGCGACCAGCTCGGTCTGGGCGAAGTGCAGCGCGTACGTGGTGGCCAGCGCGGGCAGCAGCTTGCGCTGATGGGCCAGGTAGTCGTTGAGCAGCACCTCACGGTCGCCGTCGCCGTCGCTGAACTGGCGGCGGATGTCGCCGTAGCGCACCGCGATGGCCAGCGCCGCCTTGGTGGCCGCCGACGCGGCGCCGCCCACGCTGACCCGGCCCCGCACCAGCGTGCCGAGCATGGTGAAGAAGCGCCGCGAGTCGCTCTCGATCGCGCTGGAGTACGTCCCGTCCTCGGCCACCTGCGCGTACCGGTCCAGCAGCATGTCCCGCGGCACCCGCACGTGGTCGAAGCTGAGCCGCCCGTTGTCGACGCCGAGCAGGCCGGCCTTCGCCCCGGCGTCGCCGATGGTCACACCGGGCATCGGCTTGCCGTGCTCGTCGCGGATCGGCACCAGCCACGCGTGCACCCCGTGGCGGTGTCCACCGGTGACCAGCTGGGCGAAGACCACAGCCATCCGCCCGTCCCGGGCGGCGTTGCCGATGTAGTCCTTGCGCGCCGCCTCGTGCGGCGTGTGCAGGTCGAAGGTCTGCGTCTGCGGGTCGTACACGCAGGTCGTGCGCAGCTGCTGCACGTCCGAGCCGTGGCCGGTCTCGGTCATCGCGAAGCAGCCGAAGGTCCGGCCCTCGACGATGTCCCGGAGGTAGGCGTCGTGGTGCCGTTTCGTGCCGAGGGCGGCGACCGCGCCGCCGAACAGGCCCCACTGCACGCCGGCCTTCACCATGAGTGACAGGTCGACCTGCGCCAGCATCTCGGTGGCGACGATCGAGGCGCCCACGTCGGACCGGCCGCCGTACTCGGCCGGGAAGCCCGCGGCGATGCCCAGCTCGACCGGGAGTTCGCCGAGCAGCCGGGTGATCCGCTCGCGTGCCTGGTCGCCGGTCTCGCCGTAGACCGGGAGGAAGCGGTCGTCGAGGTGTTTGCGGTGGGCCTGGCGGACCTCGGACCACGGTCCGTCGAGCGTCTCCTGGAGGCGGGCGATGTCGATTCGGCCGGACGCGTGATCGAGCATGGTCGCTCCTCTGGGGCAGCGGACATATGGGTGCACTCTCGTCCTGATCAACATTACCGGCGGTCACCGGGCCCCGCTGGCGGAGGCCGTGGTGAGCCGTGCCACCCGCCTCGGTCGCTTCCGAAGCTGAGGTTAGGCTGTCCTCACTTCGAGCACTGGAGGCGTCCCCTCGTGTCCCCGCAACCCGCCGGCCGCGCCGTCACGGCCCGGTACGTGCTCCGCCAGGCGTTGCGTCGCCAGCGGCGACCGGTGCTGATCGGCGTCACGCTGCTCGGCCTGCACCAGGTCGCCGAGGCGCTCGTGCCGGTGGCGATCGGCGTCATCATCGACCGGGCCGTGGTGACCGGCGACCCGTGGGCGCTGGCGTACTCGGTCGCCGGCCTCGCCACCCTGTTCGCCGTGCTCGCGTTCGCCTACCGCAACGGTGCCCGGCAGGCGTTCGGGGCGGTGGAGCGGGAGGCGCACCTGCTGCGGGTGGAGATCGCCGAGCGTGCCCTCGACCCGCGCGGGCACCGCTCCGGCCTGCGCGACGGCGAACTGCTCTCGGTCGCCGCCTCCGACGCCGAACTCTCCGCGCTCGTGGTGCGGGTGGCCGGGTTCGGTGTCGCGGCGGTGACCGCGCTCACCGTCGCGGCGACCGCGCTGCTGGTCATCGACATCCCCCTCGGGCTCGGCGTGCTCGTCGGCGTGCCGGTGCTGGTCCTGGTGCTGCAACGGATGGCGCCGCTGCTGTCCCGGCGCAGCACCTCCCAGCAGGAGGCGCTCGCCGAGACCACAGCGCTCGCCGTCGACCTCGTCTCCGGCCTGCGCGTGCTGCGCGGCATCGGCGCGCAGCACCACGCCGCCGGCCGGTACGCCGCCGCCAGCCGCAACGCCCTCGCCGTGACGCTGCGCGCCGCCAACACCAAGGGACTGCACCTCGGGCTCACCACCGCCGCCAACGGACTGTTCCTCGCGGCGGTCGCCGGGGTGGCCGGCTGGCTCGCCCTGCGCGGCCGGCTCACCATCGGCGAGCTGGTCACAGTGGTCGGGCTCGCGCAGTTCGTCGCCGAGCCGGTGCAGACCATGGGCTGGTGCGTGCAACTGTTCGCGATGGCCCGCGCCTCCGCCGCCCGGGTGGCGCGCGTGCTCGGCGCCGAGCCGCTGACCCGGCCCGGCGACGCTGCGGCGCCGCCGTACACGGACGGGCCACGGCTGGCCCTCGACGACGTCGGGCACGCCGGACTGGACGGGGTGAGCCTGCACGTCGGGCCCGGCGAGGTGGTCGGTGTGCTCGCGTACGACCCGGCCGACGCCGAGGCGCTGGTGGCGCTGCTGTCCGGGCGGGTGCCGCCGGACCAGCGCCGGGGCGCCGTACGCGTCGACGGCGTGCCCGCCGACGAGCTGCACGTCGACGCGCTGCGCGGCACGGTGCTCGTCGAGCCGCACGACGTGACGCTGTTCGAGGGCACGGTGGCGGCCAACCTCGCCGCCGGCGCCCGGACCGAGGAGGCGAAGCTGCACGCCGCCGTCCGGGCGGCCGCGGCCCAGGACGTGGTGGACGCGCACCCCGGCGGCCTGGACCACCGGCTCGTCGAGCGGGGCGCGAACCTCTCCGGCGGGCAGCGCCAGCGGCTCGGACTGGCGCGGGCGCTACACGCCGACCCGCCGGTGCTGGTGCTGCACGACCCCACCACCGCCGTCGACGCGGCCACCGAGGCGCAGCTCGCCGACGGACTGGCGCGGGCGCGCCGGGCCGAGCCCCGGGGCACGGTACTGATCACCAGCAGCCCGGCCCTGCTGCGGATAACCGACCGGGTGGTGGTGATCGCCGAAGGCCGGGTGGCCGCCGAGGGGCCGCACGAGCGCCTGCTGGCCTCCGACACCCGCTACCGCGAGGAGACGCTGCGGTGACCCCCGACCCGCACACCCCCGGCCGGCCGCTGCTGCCGGTCGCGTCCGCCCGGCAGACCTGGACCACGCTCGGCGCCCAGTTCCGCGCCCGGCCCGGACTCAGCGCCGCCGCCGCGACGGTGCTCGTGGTCGCCGCCGCGGGTGGCCTGGTCGCGCCCTGGGTGCTCGGCCGCCTGGTCGACGACGTGATCGCCGACGCCCCGGTCTCCCGGATCGCCGGACGGGTGGCGGTGATCGCCGCCGCCGCGGTGCTCACCGGCCTGCTCACCGCGCTCGGCGCCGCGCTCGCGTCCCGGCTCGGCGAGACGGTGCTGGCCCGGCTGCGTGAGCGCGTCCTCGACCGGGCGCTGCACCTGCCGTCGGCGACGCTGGAACGGGCCGGCACCGGCGACCTGCTGGCGCGCGTCGGCGACGACGTGGCGGTGGTGACGAACGTGATCGCGGTGAGCGGCCCGGCGTTCGTCGGCGCGCTGCTGTCGGTGGTGCTCACCGTTTTCGGGCTGGTCGCGCTGGACTGGCGGCTCGGCCTCGCCGGGCTGGTCGCCGCGCCCGCGTACGCGCTGGCGTTGCGCTGGTACCTGCGGCGCTCGGCGCCGTACTACGCCCGGGAGCGGGTCGCCACCGGCGAGCGGACGCAGGCGATGGCCGGCGCGCTGCGCGGCGCGGCGACGGTGCGCGCGTACCGGACCGAGGGCGCGCACGTGGCCGCCATCGCCGAGCGTTCCGGCGTGGCGCGCGACCTGTCGCTGGAGATCTTCAACCTGCACACCCGCTTCGGGCTGCGGATCAACAGGTCGGAGTTCCTCGGCCTGGCCGCGGTGCTGGTGGCCGGGTTCTTCCTGGTCCGCGACGACCTGGTCACGGTCGGCGCGGCGACCACCGCCGCGCTGTACTTCCACCGCCTGTTCAACCCGATCGGCCTGCTGCTGATGGAGTCCGACTCGGTGCTGCAGGCCGGCGCGAGTCTCGCCCGGCTGGTCGGCGTGGCCGACCTGCCCGACACCGCGCCGCCCGCCGCGTCCGGCCCGGCCAGTGCGTCCGGCCCACCCGGTGCGTCCGGCCGGGCCGCCCGGCCCGCCGGCCCGCGTGGCCCGGCGGCGCTGGACGTCACGGTGCGCCGGCACCACTACGACGACGGGCCGCTGGTGCTGGCCGACGTCGAGCTGCGCCTGGCGCCGGGGGAGCGGGTCGCGCTGGTCGGCGCCAGCGGCGCCGGCAAGAGCACGCTCGCCGGCATCGCCGCCGGGATCATCGCGCCCACCGACGGATCGGTACGCCTGGACGGCGGGCCGCTGACCGGGACGGGCGAGGCCACATCCCCCCGTGACGTGGCGCTGGTCAGCCAGGAGGTGCACGTCTTCGCCGGGCCGCTCGCCGCGGACCTGCGCCTGGCCGCCCCGGACGCGACCGACGCCGAGCTGCTCGACGCGCTGGACCGGGTCGGCGCCACCACCTGGCTGCGTACCCTGCCGGACGGGCTGTCGACGCCGGTCGGCGAGGGCGGCCACCGGCTGACCGCCGCGCAGGCCCAGCAGGTCGCCCTGGCCCGGCTGGTGCTCACCGCGCCCGCCGTGGCCGTCCTGGACGAGGCGACCGCCGAGGCCGGCAGCGCCGGAGCCCGCGACCTGGACCGGGCGGCGCTGGCGGCCACGCGAGGACGGACCACGCTGATCGTGGCGCACCGGCTCAGCCAGGCGGTCGGCGCGGACCGGATCGTCGTGCTCGACCACGGTCGGATCGTGGAGCAGGGCACGCACGAGGAGTTGCTGGCCGTCGACGGCCGGTACGGGCACCTGTGGCGATCCTGGCGCGTCCCGGTATGATCACCGACCGCTCCACGGCCCAGGCGAGGTGCCCATGACCGACCTGCCGACCCGCTTCGTGCTCTTCCCGGGGCGGCATCACCTGCTGACCCGGTTCCAGGCCGACTACCTGAGCCGGCTCGCCGGCGACGAGGCCACAGTGGTCTGGGCGGTGACGTCGGCCAACCACGAGAACACCAGGCGCAACCCCGTCGCGTACCACAGACGGGAGGCCGCGATCGAGCGGTTCAGCGTGCTGACCGGGCTGCGCTCGCTGGCCGTGCCGATCTTCGACACCGCGTACACCGACGCGTTCGCGGAGGTGACGCTCAAGAGCATCGCGGTGGCCACCGGGATCGACCTCGTCCCGGCCGACACGGTGGTGGCCTGCTCCACCCCGGAGGTCGCGAAGCTGTACGAGCGGCTCGGCTTCCCGATCGCGCCGGTGGAGGCCGACCCGGACCTGCCCGAGACGCCCGAACGGCCGTGGGACGTGCTGCTGCGCCTGGCCGCCGGGGACGACACCTGGCGGACGCTCACCCACCCGGCGACCATCGACGTCTTCGAGCGCTACCGGCTGGTCGAGGCGATCCGGTCGGTGGTGAACGACCCGCTGGTCGGCGACGAGGGCGGGCTCACCGTGACCCGCGACTACCGCACGTACGTGGAGGCGTTCGCCTCGGCCGCGCAACGCAAGTGGGACTCGGTGCGCCGGTACGTGCAGCCCGGCCGCATCGTGGACATCGGCTGCGGCGCAGGCTCGGTCCTGGAGCTGGCCGACCGGGAGGCCGCGCTGCGGGAGAGCGACCTGATCGGCGTGGAGGTGGCCCGCCACCTCTACCAGGAGTGCCTGCACAAGAAGGCGCAGGGCGTGTTCCGCAACGCCAACGTCTACTTCTTCCACCGCAACGTGCTCGGCGGCGCGGTGTTCAAGGACCGGTCGGTGGACACCACGCTCACCTTCGCGCTCACCCACGAGATCTGGTCGTACGGGCGGCAGCGGGAGTCGCTGCTGCAGTTCGCCCGCCGCATCCACGACCACACCGCGCCCGGCGGCGTCTGGATCAACAGTGACGTGTGCGGGCCGGACGAGCCGGACCGGCCGGTGATCCTGCGACTGGCCACCGACGACGGGGACAACCCGGCGACACCGCGCCGGGATCTCGCCGGCCTGTCCTCGGCCGAGGTCAAGCGGTACGTCTCCGGGCTGTCCACCCGGGCGCGGCTGGACCAGTTCGCCGTCGACTTCGCGTTCGGCTGCGCGTACGAGCCGCTCGCCGACGGCGCGGTCCGCATCGGCCTGGGTGCGGCGATGGACTACCTGACCCGCAAGGACTACACCGACAACTGGCTGTCGGAGACGAGGGAGCAGTTCTGCGGCCTGAGCTTCGCCGACTGGACCGGCCTGCTCACCGAGGTGGGCTTCGAGATCGGCCCGGCCTCGGCTCCGGTCCGCAACGACTGGGTGATCGACAACCGGATCGCGCCGGTCGCGTCCCTGACCGGCCTGGACGGCCGGCCGCTGGACTGGCCGACCACCCACGTCCTCACCGTCGCCCACCGCCCGCGCAACGCCTGACCCGGTGCGCCGCCCGACCGGCACCCCGCCGGTACGGCGGCCGGCGGAGCCGGCAAGTTCCAGCTGCAAATCGATGCCGAGGTCGCGCCGGATCGGCCCACGAACCCGTCATGCGAATGCACCCTGGTGCGGGTCTTTCCGACCCTAGTGTGGGCTCATGGACATGATCACGAAAGCGCCGCACCCGCTTCGCTCCGCCGTCCGGGGCCGGGTCCTGGTGCCGGGGGACGCCGGTTTCGACGCGGCCGGGCGGCCCTGGAACCTGGCCGTCGCGCAGTCGCCGGCGGCGGTGGTCGAGGCCGCCGACGCGGACGACGTCGCCGCGCTCGTCCGGTACGCCCGCTCGGCCGGACTGGGCATCGCCGTGCAGCCCAACGGGCACGGCGCCACCGGCCGCGCCGACGGCACGATCCTGCTGCGGACCGGCCGGCTGGACATCGTGCGGATCGACCCAGGCGCCCGCCGGGCCCGGATCGGCGCGGGTGTCTCCTCCGGCCGCCTCCAGGCCGCCGCCGCGCCGTACCGGCTCACCGGGCTGCCCGGGAGCTCCCCGGTGGTCAGCGTGACCGGGGTGGCGCTCGGCGGCGGACTGAGCTGGTTCGGCCGCGCGTACGGCTGGGTGTCCGACGCGGTCACCGCGTTCGACGTGGTGGACGCCGAGGCGCGGCAGCGGCGCGTCACCGCCGAGACCGATCCCGACCTGTTCTGGGCGCTACGCGGCGGCGGCGGTGACTTCGCGGTCGTCACGGCGCTCGAAGTCGCGCTGCACCCCGCGCCGAGCCTGTTCGGCGGACGGATGCTGTGGGCGGCGGCGCACGCGGGCGACGTGCTGCGGGCGTACCGGGGGATCACCGCCACCGCGCCCGACGAGCTGACCGTCTGGATGGACCTGCTGCACTTCCCCGGCGCCGAGCCGATGGTGGCCCTCGACGTCACGTACCTCGGCGACGACACCACGGCCCGGGACCTGCTCGCCCCGCTGGACCGGTTGGCCCCGCCGATCTCCGACCGCAGGCGGATCATGCCGGTCACCGAGCTCGGGGGCATCACCGCCGAGCCCACCGACCCCGGCCCGGGCGCATCCCGCGCCGAACTGCTGACCAGGCTCGACGACGAGGCGGGCGAGGCGCTGCTGGCCGATCCGATCGCCCCGCTGCTGAGCGTCCAGCTCCGCCACCTGGGCGGTGCCCTCGCCCGGGCCTCCGACAGCCCGCACGGCCCGCTCACCGAGCCGTACGCGCTCTACCTCTTCGGCGTGCCCACCGACCCGGCGGCGGTCACGGCGCGGCAGCGGGCCCTGGCCGAAGCCCTGCCGGTCAGCGGGCGCAAGCCGGTGACCTTCCTCAACCCGGACGAGACGCTGGCCGACGCGTTCACCCCCGCCGTCCTGGACCGGCTCCGGACGGTCAAGCGCCGCCACGATCCGGACGGCCGCATCCGGTCCAACTTCCCGGTGGAGGGCTGACGCTCCAGGGTGCGACCGGGTCGGGCCGGCGGGTGCTTCGCGGTCGCCGGCTCAGCGGGCCTTCTTCGTCGGCCGTTTACGAGGCGGCGTCAACAACTCGGCGATCGCCGAGATCGCGGACGGCACCAGGCGGTAGTACGCCCACACGCCCCGCTTCTCCCGCTCGAGCAGGCCCGCCTCGGTGAGGATCCGAAGGTGATGGCTGACGGTCGGCTGGGAGAGACCGAGCGGCGCGGTGAGGTCGCTGACGGACGCCTCGCCCTCCGGAGCGGATTGAATCAGGCTGAGCAGGCGCAGCCGGGCCGGGTCGGCGAAGGCCTTCAGCACTCCCGCGAGCCGTTCGGCATCGGCGCGCTTGATCGGCTCACCGGCGAGCGGCGAGATGGCAGGGGTGGCAGTTTTCGCAGTTCCCACGCCTGCATCGTTGCATCAACGCCGGCCGCGTGCCGGTGCAATCGGGACCGGACCACCGTCAGTGCAACCCGTCGGGTGACCGTGCGGGCGGATGTCAGGTGGTGGCGCGCAGCTCGGCGAGCAACTGTTCCACCCGGGTGCGGATCTCGTCCCGGATGGGACGTACCGAGTCGACGCCCTTGCCCGCGGGGTCTTCGAGCTTCCAGTCCTCGTACCGTTTGCCGGGGAAGACGGGGCAGGCGTCGCCGCAGCCCATGGTGACGATGACGTCCGAGGATTCCGCCGTCTCGTACCGGAGGAGCCTGGGGGTCTGGCCGGTGATGTCGATGCCGACCTCCCGCATGGCCTCGACGGCGGCAGGGTTGACCCGGCCGGCGGGTGCGCTGCCGGCGGAGCGGACCTCGACGGTGTCGCCGGCGAGGTGGCGCAGCCACCCGGCGGCCATCTGGGACCGGCCGGCGTTGTGCACGCAGACGAAGAGCACGCTGGGCTTGTCGTTCATCGGGTCTCCGTGTGTCATGGCCGGGCTCCCGGCGGGGCGAACAGGCGGGCGCGGGCCCACAGCGACACGTAGACCAGGCCGACGAGGACCGGGACCTCGATCAGCGGGCCGACGACGCCGGCGAGAGCCTGGCCGGAGGCGATCCCGAAGGTGCCGATCGCGACCGCGATGGCCAGTTCGAAGTTGTTGCCCGCCGCGGTGAACGCCAGGGTGGTGGTGCGTTCGTAGTTCAGGCCGATGGCCCGGCCGAGCAGGTAGGACCCGGCCCACATGAGGGCGAAGTAGACCAGCAGCGGCAGGGCGATGCGGGCCACGTCGACCGGCCGGTCGGTGATGGCCTCGCCCTGCAGTGCGAAGAGGATGACGATGGTGAACAGCAGTCCGTACAGTGCGACGGGTCCGACCCTGGGCAGGAACCGCCGCTCGTACCAGTCGCGGCCCCTGACCCGCTCGCCGAGGCGGCGGGAGAGGTAGCCGGCGAGCAGTGGGATGCCGAGGAAGACGAGCACGTTACCGGCGATGTCCCAGCCGGAGACCTGCAGCGCGGCGCCGTCGAGTCCGAGCCAGCCCGGCAGCACGGACAGGTAGAACCAGCCGAGCAGGCCGAAGGCGAGGACCTGGAACACCGAGTTGAGGGCGACGAGGACCGCCGCTGCCTCCCGGTCGCCGCAGGCGAGATCGTTCCAGATGACGACCATCGCGATGCAACGGGCCAGGCCGACGATGATCAGACCGGTGCGGTACTCCGGCTGGTCGGCCAGGAAGACCCAGGCCAGGGCGAACATGAGGGCGGGACCGACGACCCAGTTGAGGACCAGCGACGAGACCAGGAGACGCCGGTCACCGGTGACGGTGTCGAGGCGGTCGTAGCGGACCTTGGCCAGCACCGGGTACATCATGATCAGCAGGCCGAGCGCGATGGGCAGGGAGATGCCACCGACCTTGACGGCGTCGAGAGCGTCGTCCAGGCCGGGAACGATCCGGCCGAGCAACAGGCCGGCGACCATGGCCAGGCCGATCCAGACCGGCAGCAACCGGTCGAGGCGCGACAGGCGTGCCGCCACCGGCGGGGCGTGGTCGGCTCCGGTGGCGGTGCTCATGCGCGACTCCGTGGGTGTCGGCACCACGGCGGCCTACCGCTGCGCCGCGGCGGCGGGCTCGACCGACAGCAGGCCGGCGAGCTGACGCAGGATCTGCGGCCGAGCCCGGTAGTAGACCCAGGTGCCCCGCCGCTCGGCGTCCACCAGGCCCGCCTCGCGCAACGTCCGGAGATGGTGTGAGATCGTCGGCCCGGTCAGGTCGAACGCCGGGGTCAGGTCGCAGACGCACACCTCGCCGCCCTCGGCGGAAGCGATCATCGACATCAGCTGCAGCCGCACCGGGTCGCCGAGCGCCTTGAAGGCGGGTGCGAGCACCGCAGCCGTCTCGGCCGGGACCCGGCGCTGCGCCAGCGAGGGGCAGCACTGTGTGTCGGCGTCGAGCTCGACCAATGGGCTCAGCGCCTGTTGCTTCGGCATGCCTCTAGGTTGACATCTATCTAATCAGCGTGCAAGTCTCTGTTTAGACATGCATCAAGGCAGGGGTGTTCGGGTGGCGGGTCCGCCGCCGCGCGGGTCGCCGGCTCCGGTGTCTGCTAAGCTTCATCGTCAATCGGCGATTAACGATAAAGGGGTGACGGTGGCCGACCTCCTCGACCGGGACACCGCGCAGACCTACGCGTCGTGGTTCCGGGCACTGGCGGACCCGACGCGGGTGCAGGTCGTGGAATACCTGGCCCGCCACGCCCGCCCCATGAGCGTGGGCGAGCTCGTCGCCGCCGTCGGGCTCGCCCAGTCCACCGTCTCGCAGCACCTGAAGATCCTCACCGAGGTGCGGTTCGTCCTCGTCGAGCGAGTGGGCACCGCCCGGCACTACCGCATCAACGACGCCTGCGTCGGCTGCTTCCCGTCCGCAGCCGACGTCGTCATGGGCCGCCCGGCCCCCAATCCGGTCGGAGCCTGCTGATGGCCGCCGTCACCATCCGTCCGGCGCCGATCGGCCGGCACCCCGTCCGGCGGCGCGACTGACGCTGCTCGGGCGACGCCGTCGCGTCACCACCTGACCTCCAGTTCGATCCCGCCCACCGCGCCTACTTGATTCGACAATTCTCAACACAGAGGAGTCGCCGATGAGTGTCCTGGACGAGTCGCCCGTCGTGGTGATCGGCGCCGGCCCGGTGGGTCTGGCCGCCGCCGCCCACCTGCACGAGCGTGACCTGCCCTTCCTCGTCCTGGAGGCCTGCGACACCGCCGGCGCGGCCGTGCGGCAGTGGGGGCACGTGCGGCTGTTCTCCCCATGGCGGTACAACGTCGACCCGGCCGCCCGCCGGCTGCTCGACGACGCCGGGTGGGTCGCCCCGCCCGAGGACGCCCTGCCCACCGGCGCCGAGCTGGCCACCGACTACCTCCAGCCCCTCGCGGAGCTGCCGCAGCTCAAGCCCCACCTGCGCTACGGCGCACGGGTGGAGGCGATCAGCCGGCTCGGCCTGGACCGGCTGCGTACCGCCGGCCGTGAACAGACGCCGTTCCTGATCCGCCTCGCCGACGGCGACGAGCTGCCGGCCCGCGCCGTCATCGACGCCTCCGGCACCTGGGGCACCCCCAACGTCCTCGGCGCCTCCGGCCTGCCCGCCCGGGGCGAGAAGGACGCGGCAGCGTTCCTCGAGCACGCCCTGCCCGACGTGCTCGGCGCCGACCGGCACCGCTTCGCCGGCCGGCGCACACTCGTCGTCGGCGCCGGCCACTCCGCCGCGAACACCCTGCTCTCGCTGGCCGAGCTGGCGGCCGCCGAGCCCGGCACCGAGGTGGTCTGGGCGATCCGCTCGGCCAGCCCGGCCCGCACCTACGGCGGCGGCGACGCCGACGCCCTGCCCGCCCGCGGCGCGCTCGGCGCCCGGCTGCGCGACCACGTCGACGCCGGCCGCGTCCGGCTGCTCACCGGATTCTCCGTGCACGCCCTCACCCCGGCCGACGGCCGGGTCGCCGTGGTCGTCAGGCACGCCGACGGCACCGACGAGTCCGTGACCGTGGACCGCGTCGTCGCCGCCACCGGCTTCCGCCCCGACCACTCGATCGCGGCCGAGCTGCGTCTGGACCTCGACCCGGTCATGGGCGCCACCCGCGCCCTCGCCCCGCTGATCGACCCGAACGAGCACTCCTGCGGCACCGTCCCCCCGCACGGCGCCGCCGAACTCGCCCACCCCGAGGTCGGCTACTACGCCGTCGGCATGAAGAGCTACGGCCGCGCGCCGACGTTCCTCATGGCCACCGGCTCCGAGCAGGTCCGCTCCGTCGTCGCCGCCCTCGCCGGAGACTGGGAAGCCGCCCGCGACGTCCAGCTCGACCTGCCCGAGACCGGCGTCTGCAACAGCAACCCCGCCGACTCCACCGACACCGACAACTGCTGCGGCTCCGGGCCGGCGGCCCAGCCGGCCACACAAGGGCTGGCAACCGGGATCTCCGGGGGCCTGCTGTCCGCACCGCTCACCCTGGTCGGCCTCGACACGCCGGCCGGCGGCCAGACCGGCGGCTGCTGCACCAGCTGATGACCACCACGACGGCGCCCGCCGGCCCCACGGTCGGCGGGCGCCACGGGTGGCGCATCGTCGCCGCCCTCGCCGTCACCAGCACCATCGGGTACGGCACTCTCTACTACGCCTACGCGGTTCTCCTCGGCCCCATGGCCGCCGGCCTCGGCGCCTCCACCACCGCCGTCACCGGCGCGCTCACCGCCAGCGTCCTCGCCGGCGCGCTGACGGCCGTCCCTGTGGGCAGGTGGCTCGACCGGCACGGCGGACGAGGCCTGATGACCGCCGGCTCGATCGCCGCCACCGCCCTCCTGGTCGCCTGGTCCCAGGTCCGAACCATCGGACAGCTCTACGTCGTCATGGTCGGCATCGGCGTCACCGGCGCGATGGTCCTCTACGAACCCGCCTTCGCCGTCGTCATCTCCTGGTTCACCCCAGACAGACGCCCCACCGCGCTGCTCGCGATCACGGTCGTGGCCGGGTTCGCCAGCACCGTCTTCATGCCCCTCACCGGCGTACTGGTCACCAACGTCGGCTGGCGCGACGCGATCCTCGTCCTTGCCGCGATCCACGGCACGGTGACCATCCCGCTGCACGCCCTCACCATCCGCACACCGCCGCACCGCACCCCCGCCGGCCCTGCGGCGTCACCTGTCGTCGCGCGACAAGCGGCGGCCCGCGCCGCGATGCGCGACCGCCGATTCTGGATCCTCACCGCAGCCCTGATCGCCCACGGCGCCGCCACCAGCACCGTCGCCGTCCACCTCGTCGGCTACCTGACCAGCCGCGGGCACCCCGCGACGTTCGCCGCCGCCGTCGCCGGCCTCCTCGGCGTCCTGTCCGTCACCGGACGACTCGTCCTCACCGGCGCCCGCCGCCGCCTCCCGACCGCCACCGTCGTCGCCGCGATCTTCGCCGTCCAAGCCGTCGCGGTCCTCGCCATGCCCCTCACCGCTGGAAGCCGGGTGGGCGCCGTCATCACCGTCACAGGGTTCGGCCTCGGCTTCGGCATCTCCAGCCTCGCCGCCCCCGCGATCCTCGCCGACCGGTACGGGACCACCGCCTACGCCACCATCGCCGGACGGCTCACCGCCCCCGTCACCACCGCCAGAGCCGCCGCGCCCCTGCTGGCCGCCGTGCTCCTGTCGAACGGCGGCTACCACCTGCTGCTCGCCGCGGTCACCACCGCCTGCCTTCTCGCGGCCGCCGCGATGCGTGCCGTAGGACGCCGAGGCGACCGGCACGAGCGCGCCGGCTAGGCGAGCAGCGTCCGCAGCGCCTCGGTCAGGCCGGTGCCGGTGGCGACCGGGCGGGTGAAGGGCAGCCGGGTGTCGGCGTGACCGTCCGGCCGCTCCGCGCGCAGCACGATGCCCTCGGCGTCGAGCGCGACCGGGACGATCCGGGCCGCGCCGGCGCTGACGGCGGGGTCGACGAGCGCGGCGAGCCGGTCGAGGACGTCGCCGTGGCACCGGGTCAGGTGCGCGAGGTGGACCGCCTCGTCGACGGCGATCGGATCCGGCCGGGCGACGAGGTACGCGCCGGGGTCCACCGCGACGGGAACGGCGGCCCGGTCCAGGACGATCTCGTCCGGCTCGATCGCCCACAACGCCACCGAGGGCAGGTCGAGCAGCGACATCACGGTGACCGGGTCGCAGGCGTCGAGGGCGGCCGGGTCGAAGCGGCGGACGGTGCCGAGGACCCGCAGCCGGGCCCGCACCCGGGAGCGTACGGCGACCGGGGCGAGGTCTGTGACGTCGAGGCGTACCGCGCTGCCCTGGCCGCGCGCGGCGACCAGCAGACCGCCGGTACGGCTCATCGCGTCGACGGCGAGGACGATCGTGCCGTCGGGGAGGACGACGTGGGCGGAGAGGAGATCGGCTGTGGTGTCGCCGAGCGTGAGGCGCAGCGAGGAGGCGGCGCTCAGCACGCACCGGGCGGCTACGGCGTCGCGGGGCGTGGCGGTGACCGCCGACGGCCCTGCGGTGAGCGGGGCGACGCCGGCCGACGGGGCCGGACGCCCGGCGGGGTGCAACGCCATGTCTGTCTCCTCGGCCGGGAAGGGTGATGTCGGCCCAGGTCAGACGGTAATAGGTAAGGCTTACCTGTGCAACGGCGGTCGGGTGCCGCAGGTGCGGTACGGGTCACGACGGTGACCGTCGTGACCCGTACGAGCGCGGTGTCCGGATCGTCAGGCGGGCTGGTAGGTGAGGCAGTCGCTGACCGTGGCGCCCGGCCCGACCGTGATCGACTCGGCGGTGCAGGCGAGGTTGGTGTTGAACACGCACTCGGCCCGCGCGCACGCGCCCACCGCACCGGTGACCTCCGCGATCCCGCCGCTGAGTGACGACTCGACGAACGTCGCGCAGGAGGCCGCGTCGGCGGACGCCGCCACGGTGATCGCGGGGGCGTGGCAGCCGTTGTCGTTGAAGCTGCACGCGGTGGCGGCGCACTCCCGTACCGGCGGAGACTGCAACAGCGTCTTCATGGTGCCTCCAAGTCATGCGGGCCGGCGGAACGGAAAGGCCGGCCTCGTGGTGCTCGAACGCCATCTGGTATTTGCCGTGCGGCCGGTTCCCAAACCCGTCGGCCACCAGTGCGGATCACGCTCACCCTAACAACGGAATACGGGGCCGCCGGCCGTTATCGGCCGTTTCCGTGCGGTGTCCCGGACGAGAGAAGGTAAGCCTCGCCTTCGTTAGGGAAGGCTTCGTTTGCTCGCGCGTAGCTGCTGTTTCCGAGCCGATTCCGGCCTGGTCCGGTGCGGGAGAAGGCACCCGGGAATCGGCCTCCGAGGCCCACGGGGGAATGGCCCCGAGCGGAAAGCGGAACTGCGCGGCCGGGCCGGTCAGCGGGCCCGGGACGGAGGCAGTTCCGGGGCGTTCGGCACACCGATACCGTGGTCGCGCGCCCGGGCTATCGCCTCGGCGCGGCTGCCGAGGCGGAGTTTCACCAGAATGGCGGAGACGTTGTTCCGCACCGTCTTGGCGCTCAGCCCGAGCCGATGCGCGATCAGCGGGTTCGACAGGCCCCGGGCGAGCAGGTCCAGCACCTCACGTTCCCGGTCGGTCAGCTCCGGGAACGGGCCGTCGGCGCGGGCGCCCAGCAGGGCGGCCGCGCGGTCGGCGAGCGGGCCGCCGAGGACCAGGTCCCCACCGGCCACACCCCGGATGCCCCGTTCCACGTCGGCGGCCGAGGCCCCCTTGAGCACGTAACCACGCGCTCCGGCACGTACCGCGGCGACGAGTGAGGCGTCGTCGTTGAGCATGGTCACCACCAGCACCCGGACCTCCGGGTGCTCCCGGCTCAGCGCGCGGGTGGCCTCGATCCCGGATCCCTGCCCGAGGTGGAGGTCCATCAGCACCACGTCGGGCCGGACCCGGTCGACGAGCGTCCCGGCCCCGGCCGCGTCGGCGGCCTCGCCGACGCACTCGATGCCGTCGAGGGTGTCCAGCAGCGCGCTCATGCCGAGCCGGAAGACCGGGTGGTCGTCCACCACGACGACGCGGATCGGGCGTTCGGTCACCGGCGCTCCAGGGGGACGGTCAGGCAGACGGTGGTGCCGCGGGAGGCGGCCGGTCCGACGGTCAGCGTCGCGCCGACCGCCTGCGCCCGTTCCCGCATGGCGTGCAGGCCCACACCGGGGCGGACCGGCCCGGCGGGCACACCCCGGCCCTCGTCGGTGACCGTCACCCGGAGCAGGTCCGGCCGCCGGTCCAGCGACACGACGCAGCTGTCCACACCGGCGTGCCGGTGCACGTTGCGTACCGCCTCGGCGGTGACGCCGTACGCGGCGGTGGCGACCGGCTCCGGCAGCGGGTCCAGCGAGGCGGGAGCCCGCATCACGATCCGCAGCCCGGCCCGCGCGTACTGCGCGCGCAGCACGTCCAGGGCGGGACGCAGCCCGCCGTCGGCGAGCACCGGGGGCAGCAGGCCGTGTGCCATCTCCCGCACCTCCGCCGCCCGGGCGGTCAGCTCCTCGGTCAACCGGTCCAGCAGCTCCTCGGCCCGGTCCGGGTCGCGGCGCAGCAGGTTGCGGGTGGCCGCCAGGCCCAGCCCGATGCCGCTGAGCGCCGGCCCGAGGCCGTCGTGCAGGTCCCGCCGCAGGGAGCGGCGCTCCTCGTCGCGTACCTCCGCCAGCCGTTGCCGCGACCGGGCCAGATCCCGGTTGGTGCCGACCAGCTCCACCATCGCGGCGACCACCGGGGCGAGCACGGCGAGCGCCTCGCCGGCCCGGTCGTCGAGCAGCTCGCCGGGCCGGGGCCAGGCGTGCAGGTGACCGACCAGCCGGTCGCCCCGGAGCAGCGCAACGGTGACCGGCGGCCCGCCCTCACGCGGCGGCGGTTGCGGCTCGTCCTCGGTGATCAGCACGTCGGCCAGCCGCAGCGCGGTGGCCACCGCCGCGCCGATGTCGCTCGTGCTGCCGCCGCTGCGCACCACCCGGTGCAGCAGGAGTTCGGGCGCCTCGCCGTGCACGAGGCCGTCCACCCGTCGCTGCACGAGCGCGCGGACCGGCTGGAACGCGGCCGCGATCGCGCCGGTGACCAGCAGCTGCGGCAGCGGCATCGCCTGCGGCAGCAGCCGGTCGAGCAATGCGACGGCCGCGCAGTAGGCGGCGATCACCGTGGCTGTCATCAGGTACCAGACCAGGGTGCGCCGCACGGCCAGCCGCAGTCCCCACAACTGCTGGCGCAGCACCACCACCGCCACCGCGGCGGGGAAGAACGCCTGGGAGGCGAGCATCAGCAGCGCGGGCACGGCCGGCGGCGCCACCGCCGGCGGCAGGAGCGTGGTCAGGAAGGCCAGGGTGAGCAGCGCGCTGCCCGCGGTCACCCAGCCGAGGCCGTTGCGCCGCGTGGGCTCCCCGCGCCGCCACCGCCACGCGACGCCGGCGGCGGCCAGCAGACCGAGCCCGGCCAGCGCGTACGCCAGCACGGGCGACAGCTGTCGCAGCAGCGCGGCGCGGCCCTCGCGTAGTTCCGGCGTCAGCGGCACCACGCCCACCGGCGGCGACGCGGTGACGAGGACGGCCACCGTCAGCACCACGTACCCGAGGCCGGCCGCGACGGCGATCCGCTCGAGCCGGCCGGGTGGCCGCTCCGGCAGCAGCCAGGGCATGACCACGACGAGCGAGTAGAGGCCCGGCACCCAGGCCCAGTGGTGCAGGGCGGTCAGCAGCGGCGGCCCGCCGACGGCGAGCTGCCACTGGCCGCAGCACGCGGCGAGCGCGCCGCCGAGCGCCGTCGCGGTGGCGATCCACCCCGGAAGCCGGCTGCCGCTGCGCCCGCGACTCAGGATCAGCCACGCCACCGCGCCGTAGACGACGCCGTCGAGCAGGTCGACGAGCGAGTAGAGCTGAGTGGCGGTGAACGGGGGAGTCGCCACCGCCCAGCCGACGACCGCACCGAGGGTGAGCACGCCGGAGGCGGCGAGGACGACCCAGGCCCCCGCGCGCCGGGTACGGAATTCGTCGCGCATGTCAGGTCCACTGTGTCAGGACGTAAGGCGCCGGGGACCACCTGAACGGCGTGCGGTGGATGGCGGGCCGGACGGGGGTGTCCCGGCGGCCGGGGGCGGATGTCCCGGCCGGGGCGGGACCGGGGTATCGGCCGTGCGGCGTGGCGGCGGCGTCCCGGGCCGGGCGGGATCGGCGTCCCTGGTGGACCGGGACGCCGCGCCGGTTGACTGCCGGGCATGACCGAAACCACGCCGGACCACATCCCGGCCCACGTCAAGAATTCCTACGTCAACTGCTCCGAGTACACCCGGGCGCCCCGGCTCACCCCGCCGCCCTCCGAGGGCCGCGCCGACGCCGTGGTGCTGACGCTGCGGCCGTCCGCGCCGGCCGCTCCGTCCGTCGGGGTCACCCGGTGACCGTGGCCGCCGCACCGGGCCTGCTCCCCGTCTGGCGGGAGTGGCTCGCCGAGAACCTGGCGATGGGAGTCGCCGCCGGGCAGGCCCGGGCGGCGGCCGTCGACGCCGGCGCGGACGCCGACGCCGTCGACGCCGAACTGGCGGCGCTCGCCGACCATCCGTACTTCGCCGTCTGCCGGCGGCTCGCGCTGCGTTACGACTGGATGGAGTCGGTGCTGGACACCTACCGGGTGCTGCGCGACGACGACGAGGGCCGCGTCCTGGAACGCCGGGCCGACCTCACCGCCGAGGAGTTCTTCGGCCGCTACTACTACGGCAACCGGCCGGTCGTGCTCGACGGCCTGATGGCGGACTGGCCGGCACTGGACTGGACACTGGACCGGATGGCCCGGAGCTGCCCGGACGCGGTCGTCGAGGTGATGACCGGCCGGGAGGCGAACCCCGACCACGCCTGGCAGTACGACAGGCACCGCACCACCATGGCGTTCGTCGACTACCTGGCGATGCTCGGCTCCGGCGCGCGGACGAACGACTACTACATGGTGCCCCGCAACGAGAACTGGAACGGGGCGCTGCGGGCGCTCGCCGACGACGTTGCTCCGCCCCCGCACCTCGTCGACCCGGCCGGTGGCGGCCATCTGCTGCTGGGACCGGCGGGGACGGTGACGCCGCTGCACGTGGACAACAGCACGGTGCTGCTCTGCCAGGTGCTCGGGCGCAAGCACGTCCGGCTGGTGCCGTCGTACCAGCGGCATCTGGTATATCCCCGCGGCGGGACGTTCAGCGCGGTGGACGCGGCGCGACCGGACCTCGACCGGCATCCCCGGTACGCCGAGGCGACGGTGCTGGAGACGGTGCTCGAACCGGGGCAGATGCTGCTGGTGCCGGTCGGGTGGTGGCACTGGGTGCACGCGCTGGATCTCAGCGCCACCGTCACGTTCCACCACTTCCGGGTGCCCGGTCAGAACCATCGGATGGCCACGCCGCCGGCGGCCCGCGCCGACGGGTGAGGACCGGCGGCGTGCCGGCCGGGCTTCCCGCGTACTCGACGGAACCGGCCGGCCTCGCGGACGACGACGCGCGGCGGGAGGCAGGATGACACCCGGACGGCCGTCGGCCGGACGGAGGTGGAGGCGGCGTGGTCGAGGGATGGCACGGCTGGTTCGGCACGATCACCGGGGTCGTGCTCCTCACGGTGGCCGCGTTGCCGGCCGCCGCGCTCACGGTGTGGGTGCTGGCCCGCCGGCGCGGCGGCGGGGCGGCGGCGTGGCGTAGGTCGGTGGCGGAGGTGGGCATCGTCTACGGGACCGCGCCCTGGGTCTGGATGATCATGCTGCCGGGGGAGCGGGCCGGTGCCGTCCCCGGCCGGGTGAGCCTGGTGCCGCTGCGGGACCTGCTCACCGTCCTCGCGAGCGGGCCGCTGACGGCGACCGGCCAGATCGTCGGCAACCTGCTGGTGTTCGCGGCGCTCGGGTTCTTCGCCCCGCTGCGGTTCGCGGCGCTGGCGTCGGTGCCGCGGATCCTGGCGCTCGCGGCCGGTTGCTCGGTCCTGGTCGAGGTGGCGCAGTACGTCCTGCGGCTGGACCGGGTCTCCTCGGTCGACGACGTCCTGCTCAACGCCGCCGGGGCCGGGCTGGCCGCGCTGGCGTCACGCCGCTGGTGGCGGGAGCCGGCCGAGGCGTCACCGCCCGCGACCGGCGCCGGTTCGCCGATGGGGGCGCGGTCCGGGTAGTGCGGACGGCACGATGGGCCGGACCTGCCGGCCCGGCCCATCGCGGTGCGCACGTCAGGTCGACGCGCTCACCGTCCGGTCAGCTCAGCGTCTTCGCCGCAGCTGTGGTGGCGCCGCCGTGCTCGTACGAGACGAGCAGCGAGGTGCCGGCCGGAAGCGGCCCGTTCAGCGGCAGGACGAGCGTGCCGTCCTTCCGCAGGTCGGCCTTGGCCTGCGCCACGACCTTCGTGCCGTCCCAGAGGAAGGCCCGGGCGGTGCCCGCCTTCTTCACCTGGAGCTGGACCGACACCTTGCTCGCGGTGCTGGTGACCTTCTTGATCTTCACGGTGTCGTCCGGCAGCTTGGCGTAACCACCCGGTGCGACCCCGTCCGAGACGGACTGCAGCAGGGTCTGCGGCGAGTCCACGCTCTGCGCCGCGGTGTCGGGCATGATCGGAGCCTTCGGCGCCGACGGCTTCGCCGCCAGGGCCGGCAGCGTCGCGTTGCCCCAGCGCCACGGGTCGGCCCGTACGCCGCTCCAGGTCGACCAGCCGACCCGGGTCTGCGAGCTGAGGTCCTGCGTGTCCGAGTCGTTGACCAGGATGTTCAGGCCCATCCGGTTCGGGTCGATGGTGTCCGGCAGCACGCTGAACGGAATCTTGACCTCGATCCGGTAACCCGTGTACGGGTTGCTGGTCACCACGGAGGCGATCTCCACACCCGGCGCGGTCTCCGGGCCGCCCTGGTGGTTGTCCCGCTCCCGGGCGAAGCACGGCGGGTTGCCGTTGGCCTCGTCCCTCGTGGCCGGGAAGAGCGCCATGTTGAACACGGTGGAGGTGTTCGCCGAGTTGCCCCGCGGGTCGATGCCGAACTCGATGTTGTCGTTACGCCGCGGACGCTTGCAGTCCTCCGGCGGCAGGACGGTGCCGAGCACGTCGTCGGTGATGGTGAAGATGGCGTACAGGGCGTCGTCGGTGTGGGTGAGCTGGGCGGTGCCGGAGATGTCCGACGCCGGGGCGGCGGTGCCCTCCCAGCGGGTCGAGATGTCGATGACCTCGCCGGTGTACTCGTGGTCGTGACCGTGGCCGTCCACAGTCGGCGCGGTGGCGGCCTTCGGGATCGTGGTGACCGGGACCAGGTTGAACGCGCCGGGCTCGCTGGCGCTGCCACCGGTGTAGCTGGTCTCGATCTGCACCCGGTAGGCGCCGTTGTCCGGGGCCCGGTTGGCCGTCGGCAGCGACGTGTCGGTGTTGGTCACGGTGAACGTCACCGAGGTGCTGGCGCCCGGCTGGAGGCCGCTGTACGGCACCTGCTGCTCGGCCACCGAGAAGCCGGCGGGGACGTTCAGCTTGACCGCGCCGGACTCGACCCGGGTGCCGTGGTTGGTCAGGTTGACCTTGACGCTGCGGGTGCCGCCGCTGGGGATGTTCAGCAGGGACTCGATGAGCGCGTCGAGCTGCTGGGTCTTGTTCCGCACGGTCCACGCGCGGAAGTCGGCGATCTCCTCCAGCGGCTCCAGGGTGCCGCGCACCGGCGCGGTGCCCTGAACCTGGGCGCTGCTGGTGCCGCTGCCGTCCTTCTTGCTGGTCAGCGTGGCGTCGATCTTGAAACGGGTACCCACCTGGACCTGCGCGGGCGGGGTGACCGTGAAGGTCTTCACGACCTCCTTACGCGGGGTCAGGGTGCCGACGTTGCCGTTGCCGCTGACCGTCCAGCCGGCCGGCACGTTCAGGGTGACAGCCGCGCCCGGGATGGCCTTCTCGGCGTACAGGACGGTGTCCACCTTGATGGGCTGGCCCGCCACGGCCTCCCAGGTGCGCGGACGCACGTGGACCTCGGTGCCTAGCGGCAGGCCGCCCGGGGCGCGCACGGTGGCGCCCTGGAGCGCGCCGGTGCCGGCGCCCACGTTCGGGTCCGGGTACGGGGTGCGGGTGTCGATCAGCGTCAGCCGGTTGCAGCCGATGGCGTCGGGATTGGTCGTCGGGAAGGAGCTGTTGCCCCAGCCCTGCGACACGTACTCCCGGCGGGCCCAGGTCTGGACCGTGTTCCACCGGTTGCCGTCGTGGCGTGCCGACTCGTAGCCCTGCCAGGTGCCGAAGACGACGTTGCTGGCCTCGTTCGGGGTGAACGTGGTCTCGCAGGCGGGACCGTTGCTGGCGGTGCCGCTGCCGCCGGTCTGGAAGATGCGGGAGACCCGCCAGGGCGCGAGTCCCTCCTTCTTGATCTGGTCCGGGAACGCCTTCGGGTCGGCCGCCGCGTAGAAGGCCTCCACGGCCAGCATGGCCGCCTTCTGGTGGTTGCCGTGGTTGCCCTGCGTCGCCGAGGGGTTCATCGTGAGGATGACCTCGGGCTTGGTGGTCCGCAGGACCCGCACGATCCGGGACAGCGTCTCCTGGTGGCCCCAGACCTCCTCGGTCAGGGGGGCGCTGGCGGTGTACCAGAAGTCCAGCGCGTCCAGGTTGTAGATGTGCTCGACGCCGGCCCAGCCGACGGCCTTGCGCTCCTCGGCCTCCCGCAGGATGCCGAGCTCCGGGCCCTCTTCGAGGCCGGTGGCGTTGCCGCCGCCCTCGCCGCGGGTGGTGGTGATGACGCCGGCCTTCATGCCGTGATACTCGTTCCAGTATCCGAGCATGCCGAGCTGGCCGGCCTCGTCGTCCGGGTGGGCGCCGATGAACATGATGTCCAGGTCAACCGGCTTGTCGGACTTCTTGGCCTGGGGCTTCGGTGCTGCTTGCTGGGGGTTGGCCTGGGCCGGAGCGGCCAGGCCCATCGACAGCAGACCGCACATGGCGATCGCCGCGCTGGTGCGCCATCTCATGGGCATACCTCTTCGTCTCGAAGCGGGAGTGCTGCGGCTGGACGGTGACGGGCCCGGCGCGGGCCGGCTGACACGTGGCTCGTGCCGGGCCGTGAGGCGGACAGCTGTCCACTGAGGATTGTCGGATCCTCGCTGGTGGTGGTGCTCGACAACGGGGGTGGTGGTGCACGCGCACCGTCACGGCGTGAGCGGTGCGCACAGTGGCGCCGTGTTCGGGCCACCGGAAGGCCTTCGGGCCGTAACCTAGGGATCTTGCGGAGCCGTCGTCAATAGGCTTGGACGACTTTCTTCCTTATTCGAAGAAACAATCCCCCCTGCTCAGGGCGATGGCCGCGCGGTCTTCGGTAACCTGTGGACAGTCTATGTCCGGGTTTGGGACCCCAATGTGGACCGGAGGGCTCGTTTTGCCTGCCATGTCGGTCTGGCCCCGGCCCGCCCAGCTTGTCGGCAGACAAACTCTCCCTGGTCGGCGGACCGAGATCATCTCGTTACTTGACCAGATAATTTTTTCGCACTAAGAATAAAGTGTGTCTGACAAAGCCCCGACCAGCCCGGTCAGCCGTGAGCGGTCCCGTGAGATCAAGCGTCTCTCGGTGATCTTGGCCGCCCGGCAGGCCCGGCGGCTGTCCCGGGTGGACCTCGCCGAGATGACCGGCCTCTCGGCGGCAACCGTGACCGCGCTCGTGCGGGAGCTGGTCGCCGAGGGCTACCTCATCGAACGCGGCCCCGGCGCGCCCACCACCGGTCGGCCCCGGGAGATGCTCGAGTTCAACCCCCGCGCCGAGCTCGTCGCGGCGGTGTCGCTGGAGCCACCCCGGATCAGCTGCGAGATCGCCGACAGCGAGGGCGCGGTCATCGCGCACCGCGTCGCGCGGCTCGGCGCGGACGTGGTGGAGACCGTCTGCGAGTTCGTGCTCGACCTGGTCGGCGACAACCTGCCGTCGCTTCGCGGCGTCGCGATCGCGGTGCCCGGCGTGTCCAGCAACGGCGCGGTACGCCTCGCGCCGTCGGTCGGGCTGGTCGAGGCGTGGCCGATCGGCGAATCGGTGCAGCGGCGGCTCGGCGTACCCGTGGTCGTCGACAACGACGTCAACCTCATGGCCGCCGGCGAGTGCGTGGCCGGTGCCGGCGCGGACGTGGCCAACCTGCTGCTGATCCACGTCGCCGACGGCATCGGCGCCGGGCTCGTGCTGGACGGCAAGGTTCGGCGTGGCGCCAGCGGAGCGGCCGGCGAGGTCGGCTTCCTGCCGCTGGGCGGCGGCACCGAGCGCCGCTACACCGGCGTGGGCGAGTTCGAGGCGCAGTGGTCGGTGAACGCCATAGCGGAGCGGGTGGTCGCGCTCAACCCCGGCCGCCGGCCCGAGTCGCCGGTACGGGAGCTGAGCCGGCTCGCCGCGACCTCGGCGCTCGCCCGCGACTACCTCGACGAGGTGCTCGGCGCCTGGGCCGGGCTCATCCTCTCCTGCGCCTGCGTGGTCGATCCAGGGCTGGTGCTGCTCAGCGGCGCCGCCGCGGAGCTCGACGACGCGGCCCTGGACCAGCTCCAGGCCCTCGTCTCCGCCCGGACCCCGGCCCCTACCGAGGTGCGCCGGGCCACCCTGGGCGACCAGGCCGTGCTGCACGGAGCGATCAGCTACGCGCTCTCGGCCGCGGTTCCCCGACCCTCACTTCCCTGACCACCCCCCGACCCCGGCCCCGGACGACCCCCGACCCCGACACCACACCCACCGCCGCCCACCCCCATCGTCACCGCCGCCGTCGCGGCGACCGCGTCCGTACCCGGACGGCAGGTCGCGGCGCGATGCGGCACGCCCCGGTCCCGGGACGGGACCGCACACCGACTTTCCCGCTTCCGATAGTTCCCCCGCAAAGTGGAGGTTCCAATGAAACGTCGTTTGGCCCTGGCCGTCGCGTTCAGCGCGCTACTCGCCGTCAGCGCGTGTGGCGGCAGCGACGACGACGCGGACGCCGGCTCCGGCAGTTCCGCGTCGGCCGAGAAGGTCGTCATCTACAGCGCCCGCGACAAGTCGGTCACCGACTACGTCGTCGAGCAGTTCACGGCCAAGAACCCCGAGTACAAGGGCAAGGTCGAGGTGCTCAACATGGGTGCCCAGGAGGTGCTCGAGCGGGTCCGCGCCGAGAAGGCCAACCCGCAGGCGTCGGTCTGGTGGGGCGGCACCCAGCAGGGCCTCGCCGCCGGGGCGTCGGATGGCCTGCTGGAGTCCTGGCAGCCGTCGTTCGCCTCGAAGATCGACGCGCGGTACAAGGACGCCGAGGGCCGCTGGTTCGGCGAGATCCTGCTGCCCGAGGTCATCATGTACAACAACAAGGCGCTGACCCCGGAGACCGCGCCGAAGGACTGGGACGACCTGGTCGACCCGAAGTGGAAAGACAAGATCATCATCCGGGACGTGGCCGCCTCCGGCACCATGCGCTCGATCTACGCCTCGATGATCCAGCGCTTCACGGCCGACGGGTCCAACCCGCAGCCCGGCTACGACTGGCTGCGCAAGCTCGACGCCAACACCGTCGAGTACGCCGCCAACCCCAGTGACCTCTACCTGAAGATGTCGCGTGAGCAGGGCGTGGTCAGCGCCTGGAACCTCCAGGACATCCTGCTCCAGGCCAACGAGAAGATGCCGTTCGGCTACGTCATGCCGGCCTCGGGCGCGCCGGTGCTCGTCGACGGCGTCGCGGCGGTCAAGGGCGGCAACAGCGAGGGCGCGAAGAAGTTCCTCGAGTTCCTGTTCGACGACTCGCTGCGGGCCAGCCTGGCCAAGGACTACTTCCAGATCCCCGCTGTCGACATCGCCGAGAAGCCCGAGTGGCTGACCAAGCTCGACCTCAAGCCGATGAACGTCGACTGGAACGTGATCGGCAAGAACGAGACCGCCTGGATCACCCACTGGAACGCCCAGATCAAGGGCAAGGGCTAAGACGCTCGGAACCGGGCCGTGCTCCGGCACGGCCCGGCTTCGTCCTGGAAGGACCCAGAAATGATCGATGTCCGACTGACGGCGGTCAGTAAGCGCTTCGCCAAGTCGAGCGACTCCGCGGCGGTCGATGACGTCACCGTCACCATCGGAGCCGGCGAGTTCTTCACGCTGCTCGGACCGAGCGGTTGTGGCAAGACGACGACGTTGCGCATGGTGGCCGGCTTCTACTTCCCGACCTCCGGTCACATCCACTTCGGCGACGACGACGTCACCCACTGGACGCCGAACAAGCGGGACACCGGCATGGTGTTCCAGAACTACGCGCTGTTCCCGCACATGACGGTGGCGCAGAACGTCGCATACGGGCTGAAGGTCCGCCGGGTCTCCCGCGCCGAGCAGGCCCGCCGCGTCACCGAGGCGCTCGCCCAGGTGCACCTCGCCGGGTACGGCGACCGGCGCATCGACGCGCTCTCCGGCGGCCAGCAGCAGCGCGTCGCGCTGGCGCGGGCCCTGGTCATCCGCCCGCGCACCATGCTGCTCGACGAGCCGCTGTCGAACCTCGACGCGAAGCTGCGCGAGGAGACCCGCGCCGAGATCCGGCGCATCCAGCGGGAGAGCGGCACCACCTCGATCTACGTCACGCACGACCAGGCCGAGGCGATGGCGATGTCGGACCGGATCGCCGTGATGGAGTCCGGCCGGGTCCAGCAGGTCGGCACCCCGCACGAGGTCTACTACCGGCCCGCGAACTCGTTCGTGGCCCGGTTCATCGGACGCAGCAACGTGCTCAGTCTGCCGGTGACCGGCGCGACGGAGCAGCGCGTCCGGGCGCGCCTGCCCGGCGGCGCCACGATCGAGGTCGGCGCCCCCGCCGGACACGGCCTCGCCGAGGGCGACACCGCGCTGGTCTCCGCGCGCCCCGAGCACATCGCGGTCGGCGGCGGCGACGACGCGACGGCGGCCCTGCGCGGGCGGGTCAACCACGTCGAGTTCACCGGCATGGCCACCCACGTGACTGTCGACGTGGACGGCGACGACGTGATGGCCGCCATGGTCGACGCGCCCGCCGGTATCCAGCTCGGCGACGTCGTGGGCCTGCGGCTCGTACCGGAGCGGCTCTGGGTGGTCAAGCCGTGACCGCTGCGAACCCGACCGCCCCCGGCTGGGCGGCGGTCCTCGGCCGGCGCCTGGCCGGCGGGGCGAATTCACGATGGTTCCCCTACCTGCTGGTGCTGCCGCTGGTCCTGGTGCTCTGGGGCTTCGTCGTCCAGCCGATGTTCGCCACCTTCCGCGAGAGCGTCAGCGCCAACGGCAGCGACAACTACCTCCAGTTCCTCTCGTCCTCCGGGGTGGCCCGCGAGTCGCTGTTCACCTCGCTGTTCATCTCGGCCGCGAGCGTGCTGCTGTGCGGCGTCGTCGGCGTGGCGATGGCGTTCCTGCTCAAGCGGTTCCACTTCCGCGGCCGGCGGCTCATCGAGGCCTTCATCCTGGTGCCGGCGGCCCTGCCGCCGCTGATCGGCGCCGTGTCCTTCCAGCTGCTCTACAGCAACATCGGCATCGTGCCGCGCGGCCTTCAGGCGCTGCTTGGCACCGACAAGCCGGTCCTGGCCTTCGACGGCATCGCCGGCGTGCTGGTGGTGCACACGTTCACCATGTACCCGTTCTTCTTCCTGGCCGCCTCGGCGGCGCTGGCCGGCATGGACCCGTCGGTCGAGGAGGCGGCGTACAACCTCGGCGCGAGCCGGGTGCGCGTGTGGCGCACCGTCCTGCTGCCGATGCTCACCCCGGCGCTGATCTCGGCGTCGCTGCTGGTCTTCATGACGTCGCTGGCGTCCTACACCGCGCCACTGCTGTTCAACGTCAGCCAGACCATGACGATGCAGATCTACATCAACCGCACCAACGGCGACCTGCCGATGGCCTCGGCGTACGCCTCCGTGCTCGGCATCGTCTCGATCATCTTCCTGCTGTGCATGCGCTGGTACGAGGGGCGGCGTAACTACCAGTCCCAGTCCAAGGGCGTCTCGGCGGTCCGGCGGGAGATCACCAACCCGATCGGCCGCTGGCTGGCCCCGCTCGCCTCGGTGCTGGCCACGCTGGTCCTGCTCGCCCCGGTCGGCGCGATCGCGCTCGTCGCGTTCTCCGAGGACCGGTCCTGGACCACCGAGGTGCTGCCGCCGACGTACACGTTCGAGAATTTCGTCACCATCTTCACCGACCCCAAGGCGTTCCAGCCGATCCTCAACTCGGTGCAGATGAGCCTCCTCGCGGTCGTGGGCTGCGTGGTCATCGGCGTGCTCGTCGCGTACGCGGTGCGGCGGCTGAAGTTCGTCGGACGCGGCCTGCTCGACGTGGCCGTGATGATCGCCTGGGCGCTGCCCGGCACGGTCGTGGCGATCAACCTGATCTCGGCGTTCAGCACCGGCAACGCGTTCAGCTTCGGGCAGGTGCTGGTCGGCACGTTCTGGATCCTGCCGCTGGCCTACTTCGTGCGGTTCCTGCCGATCGTGTTCCGGTCCAGCTCCGCGACGCTGGCGCTGATCGACCCGTCGCTGGAGGACGCCGCGCGCAACCTCGGCGCCTCCTGGCTGCGCGCGTTCTACACGATCACCGTGCGGCTGATGCTGCCCGGCGTGCTCGCCGGCGCGCTGCTGGCGTTCGTGCACGGTGTCGGCGAGTTCGTCGCCTCGGTGCTCATCTACACCTCGTCGACGGTGCCGATCTCGGTCGCCATCAACAACCGCATGTACAGCTTCGAGCTGGGCACCGCGGCCGCCTACGGCATGCTCCAGGTGCTGCTCATCTTCGTGGTGATGTGGTTCTCCGGGCGGCTGGAGAGCAGCCGTACCGCGACCCGGAGGGCCGAGCAGTGGACGAACTGATCGAGCGGTGGCGGACCGGGGGAGGTCTGCTCCCGGTCACCCGGGTGCCCGGGCACGCGTTCGCCGCCGTGACCGAGGCGGCCGACCTGGCGGTGCTGCCGGTCGGCGCGGTCGAGTGGCACGGTCCGCACCTGCCGATCGGCACCGACCTGATCCTGGCCGAGGGCTTCGCCGGGGAACTGGCCAACGGGTCCGCCCGGGCGGTGCTGTTCCCGGCCACGCCGTACGCCGCCTGCCCGGGCCAGACCCGGCAGTGGCCGGGCACCGTGGCGCTGCGGCCGGAGATCGCCGTCGGCTACCTCGCCGACGTGCTCGCCGGCATCGTCGAGGCGGGCTTCACCCGGGTGCTCGTGGTCAACGGGCACGACGCCAACATGTCCACCGTCCGCGCCGCCATGGAGTGGGTGTCCGGGCGGCACCGGGCCAGCATGATGCTGGCGAACTGGTTCCAGCTTGTCGGCCCGGACGAGACGACCGACATGTTCGGGGAGCTGCCGGCCCGGGGGCACGGCGGCGCGTACGAGAGTTCCGCGGTGCTCGGCTTCGACCCGGACGCGGTGCGCCTGGACGCGGCGCCGGACCTGCCGCCGAAGCCGAAACTGCCCGTCCCCTACCCGTACGTGCTGGTGGAGTCGCGGCCGGATCCCTGGCAGGGCTGGTCGGGCCACGTCTCGCTGGCCGGCCGGGAGGCCGGCGACCGGATCCGCGTCACCGCCGGCGCACGCCTGCGCGAGCTGGTCGAGGCGTGGCTGGCCGCGCCGCTGCCCGGGCCGCCCGGCGCCGACCGGCCGGACCAGACGACCGGATGACCACGCGCGGCACGCCGCACGACAACGCACCACCTCGGGAGGCCACCATGAGCCCGTCACTGACCGTCTACCAACAGCACCATCTGCGCGTCGTGTTCGACCACCACGTCGCCCACCTCTACCCGGCGATGGTCACGGCCAGCAAGGCCCACGTCGTCATGCTCGCCGAGCAGGGGCTGATCTCCGACGAGGCCGCCGCGACGATGCTGCGTGGCCTGGCCGCCCTCACCGGCGACCGGCCTGAGGAACTGGAGTACGACGGCAGCGTCGAGGACGTCTACTACACGCTGGAGAAGCGTCTCGCCGCCGCGGCCGGCATCGAGGTGTCGCAACTGAGCGTGCAGCTCGCGCGCAGCCGCAACGACCTCGACGCCGGCGTCTTCCGGATGGTGCTGCGCGACCAGCTGCTCCAGGTGCTCGACGCGCTGCTGGCCACCGGCCGGACCGTGCTGGACCGCGCGGACCGGCACGCCGACGTGGTGATCACCGGCTACACGCACCGCCGCCCGGCCCAGCCGACCAGCATCGGGCACGTCTTCGCCGGCTACGCCGAGGCGCTCGCCGGTGAGGCCGCCGCGTACGCCGACCTGCTCGACGAGATGAACCGCTCGCCGCTGGGCTCCTGCGCCTTCGCCGGCACCGACCTGGACATCTCGCCCCGCCGGCTGGCCGACCTGCTCGGCTTCGACCAGCTCATCGTCAACTCGTACGAGGCGGTGGCCGGCGCCGACCACCTGGTCCGGGTCGCCACGCTCAACGCGCAGGCGCTCGCCACCGGCGCCCGGCTCGCCCGCACCCTGATGGACTGGCTGAGCTGGGGCTGGGTGGTCACGCCCGCCGACTTCACCCAGGGCAGCAGCATCATGCCGCAGAAGCGCAACCCGGTGGTGCTGGAACACCTCGTCTCGATGGCCGGCGCCGCCGCCGCCGACGCGGCCAGCGTGCTGAACAACGTCGGCGCCGCCTGGTGGGAGGACTCCAACAACGCCACCACCGACGTGCAGGCCCGGCTCTGGGACGGCGACGACCGGGCGTACCGGTTCTTCTCCCTGCTCGGCGGCCTGATCGAGAAGCTGGACCCCCAGCGCCCGCCGTCCGGCGAGGAGATCGTCGCCTCCGGCGCCACCACCACCGCCGCCGCCGACGCGCTGGCCCGCCACGGCGTGCCGTTCCGGGGCGCCCACTCGCTGCTCGGCCGTCTGGTACGCGGCGGCGCCCCGGCCACCTGGACCGGGGAGCTGGTCCGGTCCACCGCCGCCGACCTCGGCCTGACGCTCGACGACGCCGCGGTACGGGACCTGCTGGGCGCCGCCGTCCGCCCCGAGCTCGTGCTGCGCCGGGCCCAGGCCGACGGGCCCGGCGAGGCGGCCGTCCGGGACCAGGTCGGGCGACTGTCTACAATGCTCGACGCGGTGCAGGAGCGGGCGCAGGCGTTGCGCGACCGGCTGACCCGTGCCGACGCGGCTCTCGCCGAGGCGGTCGCGGCGAGGGTAGGCCCGTGACGGGCCGGCCGACGCCGCTGGCCGTGGTCGCGGACGTCGTGTCGCGGCGACCACGTGATCTGGACCGACGGCCCGAAGGGCGATCTGACATCACCATGGAACGACCGGCAAATTCGCGCCTGCTCGGCATCGACTTCGGCGGCACCAAGATGGCCATCGGTGTGGGCGACACCGACGGCCGGCTGCTCGTCTCCGAGCGCCTGCCCACGAACGCCGAGCAGGGCGCGCAACAGGCCCTCACCCGGGCGCTGGACCGGGCGCGCGACCTCGCCGAGCAGACCGGCGGCACCATCGTGGCGGCCGGCATCGCCTCACCCGGCATCGTGCACGACGACGGCATCGAACTGGCGCCGAACGTCCCCGGCTGGGAACGGCTGCGGCTGGCCGACGCGGTCCGCGCCCACCTGAACGTGGCGCACGTGCGGGTGGTCAACGACCTGAAGGCCGCCGCCCACGCCGAGCTGCGGCTCGGTGCGCTGCGCGACGCCGACCCGGGACTCGTCGTCGGGCTGGGGACCGGGGTGGCCGCGGCGGTCACCGTCAACGGTGAGGTGCTGCCGGGCCGCCACGGCGCGTCCGGCGAGATCGCCTACGGACTGACCGACCTCAGCTGGCCGCCTCGCCTGGAACCGATGCTGGAGGCGACGTTCTCCGGCCGGGCCCTGGACGAGCTGGCGCAGCGGCTCGGGGTGGACGGCCGGGCGGCCGGCCTGTGCGCGGCCGCGGAGCAGCCCGGCCCGGTACGCGAGCAGCTCCGCCGGCGCGTCGACGAACTGGCCCGTCAGCTGATCACGTGCTGCCTGCTGCTCGACCCGCAGCGGATCGTGCTGGTCGGCAGCGTCGCCGGCAACGACCTGGTGCGTGAGCTGCTCAGCGAACGGCTCACCCACACGCTGCCGTACCCGCCGGAGATCGTGCTGTCGGACTTCGCGCAGGACGCCGCGCTGCTCGGCGCGCTCGCCCTGGCCACCGAGGCCCAGCCCGCGGTGGTCTGAAGGCGACCACCGGGGAAACGCCGCCGGGCGGGGCGCGCAGCTGTGTGCCCCGCCCGGTCCGCGCCGGCCGGCTCATGTGCGGAACGCGGCGGCCGCCTCCTGGATCTGCGGCCCGGTCGCCGAGGACCCGCGCCGGGCCGGGACACGTCGCGCCCGCCGCCGGCCCGGCCGCGGGCTTCGGGTCAGCCGGCGTCCGGTCGCAGGTACGGCGCGAGCAACTCGCGGGCGAGACCGGTCGCGACCGCCAGGTCGAGCCCGTTCTCGATCATCCGGCTGAGGGTGTACACGATGGACTGGACGAGTTCCGCCATCCGGTCCGGGTCGCTCGCCCCGTGCTCGGTGAGCGCGGCGCGCAGCGGCGCTTCGAGGCTGTCGTGCAGCAGCCGGCTGGAGGTCGCCAGCACCTCGCTGTCACCCGCCGACGCCAGCGCCCGGGCCAGCGCGTGGTCCCCCCGGGCGACCAGTTGCAGGTTGGCCTCGACGTACGCCAGGATCCTCGCTCCCGGCGTGCCGGCCTCGGCCATCTGCTTCTCGACGAAGGCCGACCACCGGGGGAAGGTGTCGGCGACCAGCACGTCGAACATGTCGGTGCGGGACTTGAAGTACGAGTACGCGCTGGAACGGGCCAGCCCGGCGTGCCGGGCCACGTCGGCGAGGCTCGGAATCCGCTCCGGGTGCTCGGAGAGCAGGGCGCGGGCGGCGTCCAGCAACGCCGCCCGCTGCGCGGCCCGGTGTTCCGCAACGGTCGAGGCTTGGATCTTCGGCACGCCGACCTCCCCGTCTCTCCCCGTCGCCCGCGTCGTTCCCCGCGGTCGTGCTCAGCCGCTCGCGGCGAGCTTGCCGTCGACCATCTCGTAAACGGTGTCACAGTATTGCAGCACGTCGTGGTCGTGAGTGACCATCACGACCGCCACCGAGCGCTCCCGCGCCTCCTGGGCGAGCAGCTGGACGATGTCGTGGCTGCGGGCCCGGTCCAGGGCCGCGGTCGGCTCGTCCACCAGCAGCACCGAGGGCTCGGTCATCAGCGCCCGGGCGATCCCGACGCGCTGGCGCTCGCCACCGGAGAGCTGGTGCGGCCGTCGGTCGGCCTTGCCGGCCAGGCCGACGTGCGCGAGCATCTCCAGCGGGCCGCGGCCGGACCGCTCCCGCCGCCCGCCCAGCCGAAGCGGCAGGCGCAGCTGGTCGGCGGCGGTCAGCGCGGGCAGCAGGTTGCCCGACTGGAACACGAACCCCACGTGCCGGCGGCGCAGCTCGGTGCGCGCCCGGCGGCTGGACACGGTCATGTCGTGCCCGGCCACCGTGACGGCCCCCTCGTCGGGGCGGGCCAGCCCACCGGCGACGGCGAGCAGGCTGGACTTGCCCGCGCCGGACGGCCCGACGATCGCGGCCAGCTCGCCCGGCGTGACGGTCAGGTCGACGTCGTCGAGCGCGTGCACGGTCTCCGCGCCGTCGCCGTGACGCAGGTGCACGCCGCGCATGACCAGGCCGAGGGCGGCCGGAGTGGTGCCCGGAGTCGAGGGGTACGGGGTGCGCCGGCTGCTCATCGGTTGCCTCCCAGGGCGGTCGCCGGGTCGATGGAGGTGAGGCGGACGACGGCGGCTGCCGCGCCGGCCAGGCCGAGCACGAGCAGGCCGGCCGCGGCGGCGGCGATGCTCTGCGGGTGCAGTGCGAACGGCACGTTGCCGCCGGAGATCAGCGCGCCGAGGCCGAGGCCGATCCCCATGCCGACGGCGATGGCGAGGGCCAGCAGGATCAGCGCCTGGGTGAGGGCGTCGCGCAGCACCCAGCGGGTCGAGGCGCCGAGTGCCCGCAGCACCGCGACCTCCTGCTTGCGCTGGATCGCCCAGACCGCGAAGAACGCGCCGGCCACGAGCGCCGAGATCGCGTAGAGGAAGCCCTGGATCAACTGGAGCGTGGTCGTCTCGGCGGTGTAGCCCGGAGAGGCGCCGTAGGACTCGTCGAGCGTCATGCTCTCCGTGCCCGCCGCCTTGTCGCCCGCGGCCAGGTCCACCGAGTCGCCGTCGGCGGCGCGGACCGCGACGGCGGTGATCTCCTGGGCCGCCTGCGCCGGCACCTGCGCGCCGGCCGGGGTACCGGACTTGATCGCCTGCCACGTGGCCAGCGGCACGTACGCCACGTCGACGTGGCCGAAGGTGTCCTGTTGCTCGGTGACGCCGACCACGCGCAGCCGGGTGCCGAGCCGGTCCACGGTCACCGTGTCGCCGACGCGCAGGCCCGCGTCGACAGCGGTGGGGCTCACCACGATCCCGTCCGCCGGGCCGAGGCGGTCGCCCTCACCGACGGCGGGTGACAGGAACGAGTCGGTCTCGACGCCGAACAGCGCCAGGTCGACCTCGGTGCCCCCGTCGGTACGCCCGTTGATGAGCGTGTTGCCGAACGCTGTCGCCTCCGCCACGCCCGGCTGGTCGCGCCAGGTGTCCACCGCCGAGGCGTCCACCACGCTGCGCGAGAACGCCGAGTCGTGCTGCACGCCGTGGGCGAAGGCGAACGAGGTGACCGGCAGGTTCTGCAGGCCGGAGACGCCGTCGCGGACCAGCCCGACGGACAGGCCGGACAGCATCACCATCAGCACCGAGATCAGCGCGATCACGGCCCCCATCAGGGCGAATCGCAGCCGCGCGAACCCCAGCTCGCGAATGGCCAGGAACATCAGCCGCCACCTTTCAAACTTGTCGACACCATGTCGCTATGTTAGCAACGCGGTGTCGGCAAAAAGGGAGCGGCGGCTGTCTACCCGACCACACCGCAAGGCGGGACGTGCGCGTGAAACGGCCCCGCGACCTCTCGGGTCGCGGGGCCGTCCCCGGCGCCGTGGGAAGAAACGCCGGAGTGTGGAGCGCCGGTCAGGCGAGCGTGCAGGGCGAGCCGTTGAGGCTGACCGAGCCGGGCCGGGCGGTGTTGCCGGTGTGCGTGGCCTGGAAGCCGATGGTGGTCGAGCCGCGGGCCGGGATGGCCGCGTTGTACGCGACGTTGCGTGCGGTCACCTGACCCGAGGCGGGGGAGTAGGACGCGTTCCAGCCCGAGGTGATGGTCTGGCCGCCGGGCAGCGTGAACGTCAGCGACCAGCCGTTAACCGCGGTCGTGCCGGTGTTGGTGATGGTGATGTTCTCGGTCAGCCCGTTGTTCCAGGCGTTCAGCTCGATGCTCACCGAGCAGGCGCCGGTGCCGGGCGGCGGGGTGGTCGGGCCCGGCGTCGGCGAGACGGTCGGACTCGGCGAGACCGTCGGGCTCGGCGACACCGTCGGGCTGGCCGTGGTGGTGGGGCTGGGCGTGCTGGTCAGGCCGAAGAACGCCAGCGCGGCCGCGGCCATGCCGGCCGACGGCAGGCTGTGCCCGGCGCCCTGGATGCTGTACGCCTCCACCTGGACGGTGCCGGTGCTGTCGGCGTAGCGGCGCCGGTTCCAGCCGGACTGCGGCGTGTCGGTGGACGTGGGGTTCTGGCTGAGCCCGAACACGTTCGTCCACTGCTCGATCGTCTCCTGGAGCAGCGAGTACGGCACCAGCGTGTCGGCCGTGCCGTGCCACAACTGCACCCGGGGACGGGGTCCGGTGTAGCCGGGGTACGCCTGGCGGACCGCGTCACCCCACTGCTGCGGGGTGCGGTTCATGTTCCCGCCGGTGCACTGGCTGGCGCCGGGGGGATAGTCGGCGGCGCCGGCGAAGCAGTTGAACGGCACGCCCATGAACGCCGCGCCGGCCTTGAAGACGTCCGGGTAGAGCGCCAGCATGTGGTTGGTCATCATGCCGCCGGACGAGCTTCCGGTGGCGTAGACCCGGTCCGGGTCGGCGCCGTACTGCTGCTGGACGTATCGGACCATCGAGATGAGCGACACCGGGTCGCTGCCGCCGCCGCGCCGCTTGGCCGCGTCGGACCAGGTGTCGAAGCAGTTGCCGAAACCGGCCTGCTGGGTCGCGCTGGGATAGATCACGATGTACCCGTACCGGTCGGCCAGGCTGGCGAACTCGCTGCCGGAGTAGAAGCCGGGGCCGGATCCGCCGCAGCCGTGCATGGCCACCACGGTGGCCGGACGGGCCGGACGGTTGTCCGGTACGTAGACGTGCATGCGCATCCGGCCGGGGTTGTCGCCGAAGCTGGTCACCTCGGTCAGCGAGGCCGCGTAGGCGGGTTGGACGGTGGGGAGCACCAGGCCGGCCGCCCCCAGCGACGCGGCCAGGGCCACCACCATCTTGGCTCTGATTCTCACGGAATCTCCTTCGATCGCCCTGTGCGGGCGGTGACGGGCGGGTACGCGCCGCGTCGGCGGCCCGGACCGCCGCGGTTGCCGCGTCTCGCCCACTGACGTGTCTCGCCCGGCCCGGCTCCGTCGTGTGGCACATAGTGTTCCCGCCGGACGCTGAAGTGTCAATCGATGTGCTCCGATGAGCTGTGGCGGCGTTCGTCTACAGTCGGTGCACCGTCCCTGAGCCGAGCCCGGAGCGCGTGTGGCAAACCCGTTCGACATCGAGGAGATCTACCCGGACGAGGGGCCCGCGGCGCGGCTGCCCCGGCGGCAGGCCGGCACGTCGCCGCAGAGTGTCGCGGTGACCCTGCTCGCCGACTACACGCTGCGTACCCGCGCCGCCCTGCCGTCCGCGGCGATCGTCGCCCTGCTCGGCGAGGCCGGTGTGACGAGCGCCGGCGCCCGTACCGCGATCAGCCGGCTGGCCCGCCGTGGTGTGCTGGAGGGCAGCCGGCAGGGCCGCAACAGCTCCTACCGGCTCAGCCGCACCGCCGCCGAATACCTGTCCGCCGGCGGGAACTGGATCATCGCCTCCACGACCGAGGTGCAGGCGTGGGACGGCTGCTGGACCATCGTCGCCTTCTCGCTGCCGCAGGACCACGGGGCGCAGCGCCGTGCGCTGCGCGGCCAGTTGCGCTGGCTCGGTTTCGCGCCGCTCTACGACGGGCTGTGGATATCGCCGTACGAGCTCGCCGCGCCCGCGCGGGCCCGGCTCGCCCAGCTCGCCCTCGGCGCGGTCACCGTGTTCCGGGGCCGGCAGGACGCGCTGGACGCGATCGGCCAGCGCGCCCCCGTCGACGCCTGGGACGTCGATGCGATAAGCGGACGGTACGAGGCGTTCCTGCGCCGGTGGAGCCCGCTGGCGTCGCGCCTCGCCACGGTCGACGGCGCCACGGCCGTGCGAGCGCGGACCGAGGTGATGGACACGTACCGGCGGTTTCCCACCCTCGACCCGCGGCTGCCGCTGGAGCTGCTCCCGGCCGGGTGGCCGCGCCGGGCGGCCCGGGACCTGTTCGCGGCCGTCTACGACGGCCTGGCCGAGCCCGCCGAGACCCACGTCCGGGCGGTCGTCGCGCGGTTCGCCGACCCGGTGCCGGCCGGCATCCGGGCGCACACCACCACCGACATGCTCGCCGGCGTGGGCGAGGACGGGTGCGGAGCCACCGCGGGCTGACCGCGACGGTCACCCGCCGACGCGGGAGCGGCCCTCGACGGCGTACGGCCCGTCGCCGGCCAGCGCGACAGCCACCGCGACCCCGGCGGGCGCGGGCAGGTCGGCGAGCCGGTGCGGGCCGGCAGGCCGGACGCACTCGACGACGTCGCCCCGGTGCACCGGCATGCCGAGGTTGGGCCACAGCCGGCCCCCGGCCGCCTTGACGGCCGCCTCCTTGCGGGCCCAGAGCCGGGTGAACCGCAGCGCCCGGTCGGCGTGGTCGGCCCCGGCGGCGACGTGCCGTGCCTCCTGCGGATGGAAGAGGCGCACGGACGCGGACACCGGGTCCCCGCCCGGCGCGACGTGCTGGATGTCCACCCCTACCGGCCGGTCCTCGCTCAACGCGACCGCCACGAGATCGCCGGAGTACGACAGGCTCGTGTGCAGGCCCGCCCCCGGGCCGATCAGCGCCGGTTTGCCGTACCGGCCCGGCCGCCAGGCCAGCGCCGCCGGTGACGTGGCGGTGGCCCGCCCGGCCAGGAGACGCAGCGCGCCGTGCGCCACGGTGAACCGGTCCCGCAGCGCCTCGGTGCCGAGCCGCGCGGCCCGGCGCCGCTCGTCCGCGTCGAGCACCGACCGGTAGCGGGCCAGCTCGTCCGCCGGCACCTCGGCGGCGACGATCCAGACCTGGACGGCGTCCCGCATGGACGGCAGAGTAACCTCGCCCGTCACGCGGGCGCCCGCCTGCGCGCCCGGTGCCGCGGGCCGTCACGCGAAGATCGACAGCTGGCGGGGCCGTGTCAGAATCTGGCCGTGTCCTACCTCCCCTCGCAGCCGTACCCGCCGATGCCCGGCGGCGTCAGCCCGCTGATCGCCTACCCGCACCCGATCGCCCCACCGCCCGGCTGCGGCGTGCTCGTCGTCTCGGTGAACCGCGGGCCGTACGCGATTCCCGTGCCGGTGACCAGCCGCTTCAAGATCGACCGCCAGGTGGTCGCGATCCCCGGCGAGGGGACGTGGCACGTCGCGGTGCCGGCCGGCTCGCACGACGTCCGGTACACCGACTTCATGGGTTTCCCGCTGGTCACCACGGCGCTCGCGGTGCAGCCGGGGGCCGCCCACCACCTCTCGTTCCGCTTCGGCGGTTGGCGCAACCGGGTCTACGACGGATACGGCACCGACGTCACCCGGTTCGGCCTGTGGTCCAACTACAGCGTCATGCTGGTCACGCTGGCCGTCGTCGGCCTGATCTGCTGCGGGCTGTTCGGGCTGTTCCTGGGCGTGACCCCCTGATCCGGCCGGGCGGGCCTGGTCGCGCGGCTAGCGCAGCGACCAGGTCTGCTTCACGTTGAACACGCAGGTCCAGGCGTTCAGCGGGGCGCCCGCGGAGTGCCCGTCGACGTCCAGGCAGCGGTCGGTGGCCCGGTTGAACAGCGACCGCCGGCCCTGGCTCTCGATCCACTCCCACTTCTGTGCCGGGTTGCCGCTGCACCACGCGGTCTGCACCGGCACGCCGTCGCGCTTCTCGCCCCAGGCCACGTCCAGGCAGAGGCCGCCGTTGACCCGGACGCTGCCGTCGGAGGCGAACGTCCACCACTGAGCACGCTCCTCCCGGCAGGCACGCAGGACGACGCGTACGCCGTCCCCGCTGCCGCCGCTGGCGCACAGACCGGTCTCCTTGCCGACGAGTTGCTTCGCGCCGGCCGGCCGGGCCGGCGCGGCCGGCTTCTCCGGCTGGCCCGGCTTGCCCGGCTTGCCCGCCGCAGGCGACGGCGTGGACGGGCGCGTGGACGGGGAGGACGACGGCTTCGGCGTGCGCGTGCTGGCGGCGGGCGTGCCGGAACTCGGCGGCGTGCCGCGCAGCCGGCCGTCGAGGGCGTAGAAGTCGGTGAACTCCCGGACCGTGCGCAGGAACGCCTGCGTGCCGGCGTCGAAGTCGCCGCCGGTGCGGCGCACGGCGTCGGTCCCGTTGCGGTACGCCGCCAGCGCCAGCAGGTCCGGGTCGCCGTCGAGCGCGGCCAGTTCCCGCCGCAGCGCGCAGAGCGTGGCGCCGGCCGCCGGCACGGCCGCCCGCGGATCCCACGGCGAGGCGCCGGACGGCCCGTGGGCACGCCACACGTCGGGCCGGAACTGGGCGATGCCCTTGCGGCCGTCGGCGCCGAGCAGGTTCGGGTCGAAGCCGGAGGAGGCCATCAGCTGGGCGGCGACCGCAGCCGGCGGCACCTGCTGGCACACCGAGCCGGCCCGCACCACCAGGCGGACGTACGCGGCGGGGACCGCCTTCGGCTGCCGCCGTTCGCCCTCGCTGACCGGACCGGACTCGGCGAAGCCGGCCAGCCGGCCGTAGTAGGCGGCGTACCGGGCCGCCTCCTCGACGTACGGCAGCGCGGCCGAGGGCACTCCGGTGGCGGACCGGACCTCGTCGAACCCGGTGTGGAAGGCGGCCAGCGACAGCCGCCACGGGTCACCCGGCACGGCCGCCGCGCGCAGCTGACCGGCCAGGTCGCACATGTGGTGCGCCAGCGCGAGGACGTTGACGGCGGCGTCCGTGCGCTGCGCGTCCGGCCACGGCGCCCAGGTCCGCCACCGCTCGTCGTCCAGTCCGGCCAGGCCCCGCCCGCCGGACGCGGTCCGCTCGGCCCGGCCGTCCAGACCCGACTCGGCCATCAACTGGCCGGCCAGCCGCGCCGGGGTCAGCACGGGGCAGGACCGGGCCGCGGTCCGGACGGCGGTGAGCTGCTCGGCGGAGACGGTTCGACCGGCCGGCGCGTCGTCGCGGGCGGTGGCGACGTTCCAGCCGAGGGCGGCGACCACCAGGCTCAGCGCCGCCAGGCCGGCGGCTCCGGCGGCGACGACGCCGCGCGGGATCCGGCGCGGCCGGGAGCGCGGGCCGGGGGCATCGGGTGTCACAGGCGGTCCTTCCGGTGATGACGTACGCCGGACGGGTGCGCGACGTCCTCGGTTCACCCGGCCGGAATCGGGTCCGACTCCGGTCCGGCCGCCATTGAACCGACCGACCGGCGGGCCGTCAATGTGGACACTACGGCCGGGTCCGGGTGTCCGGGCCGGGTGGGGCGGTGTTGATCCGGAACGGGACCGAAAACTTTCGGAACTCGATCCCGGTCCCGGCCCCTGCCGGCGGCCCGCCGACATTCCGAAAGGGCTGATCGGACGCCCTTTCCGGCAGCCGTAACGCCTCCTCAGGAGTCCGGCAACGGTTACCACAACATTTCCGGAACTTGTTGACAGGATGAACCGGCACTCCAATACTGTGGCCATCGGCGTATCTCGATTGACGTCGATGTCCTACCACCACCCGTGGCGCGGCTGTCGCCCCGGTCCCGCCGTTCGCGGGCGGGCGAGCGCACCCGGCTCGCGCCACCCGGCTGGCCGCCCGCCAGTCGTCACAGGGAGGAAACCCGTCCATGAAAGACGCCCCCGTCCGTACGGGCATCCGCAGGCGCGGAGGTCTCAGGATGGTCCTCGGCGGCGCCTGCGCCGTGGCGCTGATCGCCGCCGGGGCGACGGCGGTCACGTCCGGTCCGGCCTACGCCGACACCACCGTCACGTCGAACTCGACCGGCACCAACAACGGCTACTTCTATTCCTTCTGGAAAGACAGTGGCAACGTCTCCATGACCATGGGCAACGGCGGTCAGTACAGCACCCAGTGGAGCAACATCAACAACTTCGTCGCCGGCAAGGGCTGGAACCCGGGCGGCCGCCGCACGGTCAGCTACTCCGGCAGCTTCAACCCCTCCGGCAACGCGTACCTGACGCTCTACGGGTGGACGCGCAACCCGCTGGTCGAGTACTACATCGTCGACAGCTGGGGTAGCTGGCGCCCGCCGGGCAGCGGCTACATGGGCTCGGTGTCCTCCGACGGCGGCACGTACGACGTCTACCGGACCCAGCGGGTGAACGCCCCGTCGATCGAGGGCACGCGGACGTTCTACCAGTACTGGAGCGTCCGGCAGTCGAAGCGCGTGGGCGGCACCATCAACGCCGGTAACCACTTCGACGCCTGGTCCCGCTACGGCATGAACCTCGGTACGCACGACTACCAGATCCTGGCCACCGAGGGCTACCAGAGCAGCGGCAACTCCAACATCACGATCGGCGGGACCAGTGGTGGCGACCCGACCACCCCGCCGCCGAACAACGGTGGCTGCACGGTCAGCGTCAGCCGGGCCGAGGAGTGGGGCGACCGGTTCAACGTGACCTTCTCGGTCAGCGGCACCAGCAACTGGGTGGTCAACATCCAGACCCAGGGTGGCCAGAGCCTGCAGAACAGCTGGAACGCGTCGGTCAGCGGCACCAGCGGCACGCTCACCGCGCGCCCGAACGGCAACGGCAACAGCTTCGGCGTCACGCTCTACAAGAACGGCAACAGCAACACCCCGACGGCGAGCTGTTCCGCCGCCTGAACCTTCTTCCGGGGAGGGGGTGCCGCGCCTGGCGCGGCACCCCCGTTTCGCGTGCCCGAAGCACGTGACAGCCGCCACACCTTGGCAAAAACTTGATTGATTCCAAAAGACCGGACTAAGGTCGACGCATGACGGCCGACTTCGAGACGCAGCTCCGGGCGGTCTCGTTGCGGGTGACACGGCCCCGCCTGGCGGTGCTGGCCGCGCTGCGTGACCACCCGCACGTCGACACCGACACCGTGATCGCGCTGGTCCGCGCCGAGCAGCCCACCGTCTCCCACCAGACGGTCTACGATGTGCTGCGGGCACTCACCGACGCCGGGCTGATCCGGCGCATCCAGCCGGCCGGCGCCACGGCGCGTTACGAGTCGCGGGTGGGAGACAACCACCACCACGTCGTGTGCCGTTCCTGCGGCGCCATCGCCGACGTCGAGTGCGCCGTCGGCCACGCCCCCTGTCTCACCGCCTCCGACGACCACGGCTTCGTGGTGGACGAGGCGGAGGTCGTCTACTGGGGCACCTGCCCCGGCTGTGCGGCCGACCGCACCGCCTAGTGATCCGCCAGTTCGGAAGGAAACAGATGAGCGACACCCAGGACAACCGGCCCGTCAGCCCGCAGGGCGTGGACGCCAAGGAGGCGGCCGGATGCCCGGTCGCGCACGACTCCGTGACCGCGCACGGCAGCGAGAGCGAGAACCCGGCGATCGACTCGCCGACCCCGAAGACCGGCGGTCGTCCGCGTAGCAACCGGGACTGGTGGCCCAACCAGCTCGACCTGTCGGTGCTGCACGCCCACTCGCACAAGGGCAACCCGCTGGGGCCGGAGTTCAGCTACGCCAGGGAGTTCGCCAAGCTCGACGTCGAGGCGCTCAAGCGGGACATCACCGAGGTGCTCACCACCTCGCAGGACTGGTGGCCGGCCGACTTCGGCCACTACGGCGGCCTGATGATCCGGATGAGCTGGCACGCCGCGGGCACCTACCGGATCGAGGACGGCCGCGGTGGCGCCGGTGACGGCGGGCAGCGGTTCGCCCCGCTGAACAGCTGGCCGGACAACGCCAACCTGGACAAGGCCCGCCGCCTGCTCTGGCCGGTCAAGCAGAAGTACGGCCAGAAGATCTCCTGGGCCGACCTGCTGGTGCTCGCCGGCAACGTATCCCTCGAGTCGATGGGCTTCAAGACCTTCGGCTTCGGCTTCGGTCGCGAGGACGTCTGGGAGCCGGAGGAGATCTTCTGGGGCCCCGAGGACACCTGGCTGGGCGACGAGCGCTACGCCACCGAGAAGGACATGGTGGCCGGCGTCGGCGCGACCGAGATGGGCCTGATCTACGTCAACCCGGAGGGCCCGCGCGGCAACGCCGACCCGCTCGCGGCGGCGCACTTCATCCGCGAGACCTTCCGCCGGATGGCGATGAACGACGAGGAGACCGTCGCGCTGATCGCCGGCGGCCACACGTTCGGCAAGACCCACGGCGCCGGCCCCGCCGACCAGCACGTCGGCCCCGAGCCGGAGGGTGCGCCGCTGGAGGCGCAGGGCCTGGGCTGGCTGAGCACGTACGGCGAGGGCAAGGGTGGTGACACGATCACCAGCGGTCTCGAGGTCACCTGGACCGACCGCCCGACCCAGTGGAGCAACCGGTTCTTCGAGATCCTCTTCGGCTACGAGTGGGAGCTGACCACCAGCCCCGCCGGCGCGAAGCAGTGGGTCGCCAAGGACGCCGAGGCGATCATCCCGGACGCCCACGACCCGTCGAAGAAGCACAAGCCGACCATGCTGACGACCGACCTGTCGCTGCGTGTCGACCCGGCGTACGAGAAGATCTCCCGCCGTTTCCTGGAGAACCCGGACGAGTTCGCGCTGGCGTTCGCCAAGGCCTGGTACAAGCTGCTGCACCGTGACATGGGCCCGGTCAGCCGCTTCCTCGGCCCGTGGGTGCCGGAGGCCCAGCTCTGGCAGGACCCGGTGCCGGCCGTCGAGCACGAGCTGGTGAACGACGCCGACATCGCCGCGCTCAAGGCGAAGGTGCTGGAGTCCGGCCTCACCACCGCCCAGCTGGTCTCCACCGCCTGGGCGTCGGCCGCCAGCTACCGCTCCACCGACAAGCGCGGTGGCGCCAACGGCGCGCGGATCCGGCTGGAGCCGCAGCGCAACTGGGAGGTCAACCAGCCCGAGCAGCTCGCTGTCGTGCTTTCCACCCTGGAGGGCATCCAGCAGGAGTTCAACGCCGCCGGTGGCGCCCGGATCTCGCTCGCGGACCTGATCGTGCTGGCCGGCTCGGCCGCTGTCGAGCAGGCGGCGCGCGACGCCGGTGTCGAGGTGACGGTGCCGTTCCACCCGGGTCGCGCCGACGCCACGCAGGAGCAGACCGACGTCGAGTCGTTCCGGGTGATGGAGCCGCGCGCCGACGGGTTCCGCAACTACCTGCGGCCGGGCGAGAAGACCCAGCCGGAGGTGCTGCTCGTCGACCGCGCGTACATGCTGAACCTGACCGCGCCGGAGATGACCGTCCTCGTCGGCGGCCTGCGCGCGCTCGGCAACAACGTCGGTGGCGCCGCGCACGGCGTGCTCACCGACCGGCCCGGCGTGCTCACGAACGACTTCTTCGCCAACCTGCTGTCCCCGGGCACCCGGTGGAAGGCGGCGGAGTCCGAGGAGCACGTGTACGAGATCCGGGACCTCGCGACCGACCAGGTGAAGTGGACCGCCACCGCGGTCGACCTCATCTTCGGCTCCAACTCGCAGCTGCGGGCGCTGGCCGAGGTCTACGCCAGTGACGACGCGCGGGAGAAGTTCGTCCGCGACTTCGTCGCCGCCTGGACGAAGGTCATGGAGCTGGACCGCTTCGACCTGGCCTGATCCGCCGTACCGTCCCGAGCCCCGGTCCGTCGCGCCGCGACGGGCCGGGGCTCGCCGTTTTCGGCACCGGCGGCCGCCGCGCGTGGGTGCGCAGCTGATCGGTTCACCCCGTCCCAGGCAGCGGGAGCCCTTCCGGCGCTCGGTAGCGCCGTCCAGCATGGATCGTCGCCTCACCACCCCGTCCGGCGGCACCCGCGCCGTCAGCGACACCTGGCGCTGACGATCGTGCGGCCCGTCCCCGTCACCCCTGGGGACGGGCCGCGTCCGCGCCGGTCAGACGGCAACGTCTACCGGAAGCCGCGGCTGCGCTCCCGGCCGGCGCTGGTCCGCCACCTGTCCGGCCCGCCGGCTGCGGGCTGACGACCCGGCCGGACGGCCGCCGCCAGTGCCGCGGCCAGGCACACCACGGCGGCGAGCACCAGTGGCGGCCGGCCGCCGACGGCGACCGCCGCCGACCCGAGCGGGATGGCGAGCGTGATCGGGCCGAACATCGCCGTGTTCGCGGTGCCGGCGACCCGCCCGAGCATCGCCTGCGGCGTGTACGTCTGCACGGCGGTGACCGCCGCGACGAGCGTCCACGGCAGGCCGACGCCGATCACCACCGAGGCGGCGAGCGTGCCCGGCCACCACGGCAGGCAGCGTCCCAGACAGCCGGCCGCGAACAGGACGGTGCCGGCGACCCCGATCGCGATCTCGCCGTGGCGGCGGACGAGCCGGCCGACGACCAGCCCGGCGAGCAGCGAACCCCCGCCCTGCGCGCTGGCCAGCACGCCGAGAGATGCCGGCGGCAGCGCCAGGTCCGTCACCACCACGTCGTACAACGCCGCGGTGGTGAAGCCGGACATCGCGATGGACACCGCCGCGAGCGCCACCGGTACGCGTACCGCCCGCCGGGCCAGGAGCGCGGCGAGACCGTCCCGCACTCCCACCGGGCGCGCGGGCGGGGGAGCGGGTGCCGTCCGCGTCAGGCGCAGCGCGCCGTACAGGACGGCCACGAGCACCGGTACGGCGGCGGCGAGCACCGCGACGACGTGGCCGCCCCGCCACGCGTACAGTCCCGCGCCGGCCAGCGGCGCCACCAGCTTCATGCCCTCCTGCGCGCTCGACCGCCAGCCGTTGACGTCGGCCAGCCGGGCCGGCGGGAGCGCGGCGGGCAGCAGCGCGGTCTCGCCGGCGTCGACGAGCACGTAGCCGACGCCGTAGACGAGCGAGACGAAGTAGATCAGCCACGCCTGGCCGGGCCCGCGTACCGCCAGCAGGCTCAGCAGCGCGGCGGCGAGCGCGAGGTTGACGCCGATCACCAGGGGACGCCGGGGCGCCCGGTCGAGCAGGCCGCCGAGCCACGGTCCGGCCAGCGTCGGGGCGTAGACGCAGAGACCGGCCAGGGCGGCGAGCCCGGTGGAGCCGGTGAGGTCCAGGATCCAGATGCCGGAGACCAGGGCCATGGCGCTGCCGCCGAGGCCGGACAGCAGCGAGACGGCCACGAACAGGACGGCGTTGCGGCGCATGGTCCCCCGAAAGATTGAGCCTGGTGGACTCATCTTCGGGAGTTGAGCCGTCGAGGAGCAATGCGTCAAGCGCACGTCAATGTCGTGTTGACAGTGCGGTGGCGATGCGCCGGGCGGCGTCGCGTGCCGGCCCGGGCAGCGCCTGTCCGGGCCCGGTCAGGTCTGCGGCGAGGTTCGCGGCCAGCGTGTGCAGCGGCCCGGTGGTGGCGTCGAGGGCGAGCGCGCAGGTGCGCCGCGCCAGGGCCGCGCGGGGGAACCGGCCGTCCCACGCGCGATCCGCCTCGATCCAGCGATGCAGGTCGGTGACGGCCGACCGCAGCGCCGGCACCTCGGGGGACGCGACCGGGTCGAGCCGGGTGAGGCGGGCCCGGCGAGCCGCCACGAGGCGTTGCCGTCGCTGCTCGGCGGCCTGCCGACTGCCGAGGTCCAGCGCCTGCGCGATCTCGGCCCAGGTGGCGCCGTCGTGGCGGGCCCGGTCGATCAGGTCCAGCTCGCGGTCGTCCAGCGCGACCCGAGCCGCGGCGATCTCGGACAGGCTCCCGGGGGTCACCCGTCAACGCTACATTGACATCCGGCTCGGGGCGTCAGTCCTCCGGGAGGCCCGGGCCGACCTCGCCACGTGCCAGGTGCTCGGCATTGCGGTCGGCCTCGCTCTCGGCGTTCTCCGCCCCGGCACCCGGATCCCGGGTACGCCGCCCCTCCGAGTCCTGGAACACCTGCCCGCGCTCGAGCGCGCCCTCCTGCTGCCGCTGGAACTGCTCCGGATCCGTCATGACCGTCAGGTGCCCCGGCCACGCAGCGCCAAACCGGGCGGACGCCCCGGCCACGCGGCGGCGAACCGGCGGGTGCTCAGCGCGGCGGTGAGACGTACAGGCCCGTCCTGCAGCCGGTCTCGCCCGGTTCCAGCCAGATCCGGTCGTACCCGGGGGACTCGATCCTGCCGGCCGGCGTGCGCACGAGCAGGAGGCAGTCCCGTTCGGCCGGTACGCCGACGGCGGCGACGAGCGCGCCCTCGTGCACTGTCGTGTCGACGGTGATCCACTCCTGCGGGAAGGCCGCCCGCACCGCTGCGGCGAGCGTGGCCGGGGTGGCGTCGCGCAGCACTGCGGTGAGCCGCTTCCGCCCGTCCTCGGGCAGGCCCGGCACCGGCGCGGCAGTGGGTGGTGGGGGAGCGGCGCCGCTCGGGCAGTCGATCTCGCGGTACGTCGTGTAGCGGTAGAGCTGGAACTCGTAGCGGTAGCAGCGGACGGCCTCACCGGCGGTGTTGCTCGCGCCGCCGATCGATACCTGAGGCTGCTCGGTCACTGTCACCACGAACCGCACGTCGACGGTTGCCCGCTCGTCCCGGGCGGTGCGGCCGGACCAGGCCAGCGCCTCCCGCCGGACTGTCGCACCGCTGCCCGGCGTGGTGGACCCCGCCTCCTCGATGATCTCGGCCGCCGCGATCGACCCGGCGTCCCGCACCCGGTCACGGTGCCCCAGCTCCGTGTTGAGCTGCTTCGCCTCCGCCGCTGCGGCGTCGCGCGCCAGTGTGTCGCCGCTCTCCTCCCCGATCCCCTTGCCGCAACCGGCCGACGTGAGGAAAAGCACCGCGAGCGCGCTGCGGACCCACCGGTGACGGGACAGAGGTTTCGGCCGGGTGGCGCTGGGTGTCCGGCTCATCGCGCAGACGTTACCGACGAGCCGGGTGTCGCGTTGCCCCGTACCGCCTGAGGGCCGTTGGTCCCGGGCCCCACAGGTCCTCGGCCCTGCGACCCGCATATCCTGGCGCGCCATGCTGGAACGGCCCGGCGCGGGCGGCGACGACACGGAGGACGATGTGGTGTTCAACGGCGGGCCCGCTACAGCGACGACGCCCACCGAGATCTCTCCGGCTTTCGCGACCGGGCTCGGCTCCGCCGAGGCGGCCGCCCGGCTGCGCGCCGACGGTCCGAACACCGTGGCCGCCCCGCGCAAGCGCGGACTCGCCGGCCGGATCCTCCGCCAGCTCACCGACCCGCTGGTGGCGCTCCTGCTGGCCGCCGCCGTGGTGACCACGCTGCTGCGCGACTACCCGGACACCGCGGTGATCGTGCTGGTCGTCCTGATCAACACGGCGATCGGCGTGGTGCAGGAGGTACGCGCCGACCGGGCCGTCGCGGCGCTGGACCGGCTCGCCGCGCCGACCGCGCGCGTCGTCCGCGACGGCCGCGACCTCGTGCTGCCCGCCGCCGACCTGGTCCGGGGCGACCTGGTCCGGCTGGAGGCGGGCGACGTGGTGCCCGCCGACCTCGACCTCACCGCCGCCGTACGCCTCAGCCTGGACGAGTCGGCGCTGACCGGCGAGTCGGTGCCGGTGGCCCGGGCCGCGGGGGAGGAGGCGAGCGCGGGCACCGTCGTCACCACCGGCCGTGCCGCCGGAACCGTGGTGCGCACCGGCGCGGCGAGCGCGCTGGGCCGGATCAGCGCCCTCGTCGCGGCGACCCGGCCGGCGCCCACCCCGCTGCAACGACGTCTCTCCTCCCTCGGCCGGGTGCTCGGCCTGACCGCCGTGGTGCTCTCCGGGCTGGTCTTCGCGATCGGCGTACTCGACGGGCGGCCGGTCACGCAGATGGCGGTCACCGCTGTCAGCCTCGTGGTGGCGGCCGTGCCGGAGTCGCTGCCCGCCGTCGTCACGCTCGCACTTGCCCTGGGCGCGCGCCGGATGGCCGGCAGCCGGGCCATCCCCCGCCGGCTGCACGCGGTGGAGACCCTCGGCTCGGTCACGGTGATCGCCTCCGACAAGACCGGCACGCTCACCGAGGGCCGGATGGCGGTGCAGTACGCGGTCGTCCCCGGCCGCGACCGCTACGCCGTCACCGGCATCGGCTACGCGCCCGACGGCGAGGTGCACCACCGGGGCGAGCCGGTGAGCGCCCCCGACGAGCTGCGCGCCCTCGCCCGCGCCGGGCTGCTCTGCAACGACGCCACCGTGACGCCACCGACCGACGAACGGCCGGAGTGGACCGCCATCGGTGACCCGCTGGAGGCGGCGCTGGTCACGTTCGGCGCCCGCTGCGGCCTGGACCCGGAGACCACCCGCGGGGCCTGGCCCCGGGTGGCGGAGGCCCCGTTCGACCAGGACCTGCGCCGGATGACCACCGTGCACCGCCGCGACGACGGGCGCTACCTGGTGGTCTGCAAGGGCGCCCCGGAGAACCTGCTGGCCGCGCCGCTGGTGGACGCCGACGCCGGGGAACTGGCCGAGCTGACCGACGCCGCGCACCGGCTCGCCACCGAAGGGCTCCGGGTGCTGGCGGTCGCCGCCGCGGTGGTCGACACCGTGCCGGACCCGGCCCGGCCGACCGGCCTGCGCCCGCTGGGCCTGGTCGCGGTCGGCGACCCGCTGCGGGCGGCCGCGCCCGGCATCGCCGCGGGTTTCGAGGAGGCCGGCATTCGGCTGGTACTGATCACCGGTGACCACCCGGCGACCGCCGCCGCCATCGGCGGGCGGCTCGGGCTCTGGCGCGACGGCGACCCGCTCGCCAACGGCGACGACGGCGACCCGGGCCGGGCCCACCCCGAGACCCGGGTGTACGCGCGGACCCAGCCGGAGCAGAAGCTCGACATCATCGCCGGCCTTCAGAACCAGGGGCACGTGGTGGCGATGACCGGCGACGGCGTGAACGACGCCCCGGCGCTACGCCGCGCGGACATCGGCGTGGCGATGGGCGGCGGCACCGAGGTGGCCCGGCAGGCCTCCGACCTGGTGCTCGTCGACGACGACCTGACCACTGTGGCGACCGCCATCGGTGAGGGCCGCCGCATCTACGACAACATCCGCCGGTTCCTGCGCTACGCGCTCGCCGGTGGCGTGGCCGAGATCGCGGTGATGCTGCTCGGCCCGCTGGTCGGCCTGCCGGTGCCGCTTCTGCCGGCGCAGATCCTCTGGATCAACCTGCTCACCCACGGCGTTCCCGGGGTGGCGCTGGGCGCGGAACCGGCCGAGCCGGGCACGCTGCGCCGGCGACCCCGCTCGCCGCAGGAGTCGGTGCTCGGCGGTGGCCTGGGCCGGGACGTGCTGCTCACCGGCGCGCTGATCGCCGCGGCGACGCTCGGCGCCGGTGTCTGGGCCGCGGCGGCGGACCGGCCGTGGCAGTCGGTGGTGTTCGTGGTGCTCGGCCTGGCCCAGCTCGGCGTGGCGCTGGCGGTCCGCGCGACCCGTACGCCGGGCACGCGCGAACGCAACCTCGCGTTGCCGGTGGCGGTCGCGGTCTCCGCGGTCCTGCAGGTGGCGGGCGTGCTGCTGCCGCCCCTGCGCGAGCTGCTCGGCACGTCTCCGCTCAGCGCGCTCGACCTGCTGGCCTGCGCCGCGATCGGCGTACTGCCCGGTCTGGTGCTGCGGCTGACCCGCCGCTTCCGGGGGACCGGCGACCCCCGGGTGGGGACCGACGGCCCTGCCGGGCCGGCCGCCGGACGGGCAGGCTGAGGACGAGCGAAGGAGGATGTCATGACGATCCGCCCGCAGGCCCCCGTCGTGGTGGGCGTGGACGGCTCCGCCGCCGCGCTGGACGCGGTCCGGGTGGCCGCCCGCGAGGCCGCCGACCGCAACCGCCCGTTGCAGGTGGTGCACGCCTTCATCTGGCCGCTGACCCGCGCGCCGCTCACCCCGGCGCCGGGCGCGCCCGCCGGCGCCGGCCTGCGCAACCAGGCCGAGCGGTGCGTCGCCGAGGCGGTCGCCGAGGCCCGCAAGGTCGCGCCGGACGTACCGGTCACCGGCGTGGTGGCCGACGGCGCGGCGGCGGCGGTGCTCGTCGCCGAGTCCCGCGACGCGGCGCTGATCGTGCTCGGCCACCGCGGCCTGGGCGGCTTCGCCGGCCTGCTGATCGGCTCGGTCACGCTCCAGGTGTCGGCCCGCGCGCACTGCCCGGTGCTGGTGACGCGCGGCGAGGCGCGCGCCGACGGCCCGGTCGTGGTCGGCGTGGACGGTTCCGAGTCGTCCACCGCGGCGGTCGGGTTCGCGTACGAGGAGGCCGCCCGCCGGGACGCGCCGCTGGTCGTGCTGCACGCGTGGCTGTATCCCACCCCGATCGGCCCCGGCGACATCCTGCCCCTGGTGTACGACCCGGCGGCGCTCGAAGAGGAGTCCAGGCGGGTCGTCGCCGAGTCGATCGCCGGCTGGGCCGAGCGCTACCCGGACGTGCCGGTGCGGCAGCGGTCGGTCCGCGGCGCCCCGGCCCGGGTGCTGGTGGAGCAGTCGAAGGACGCCCAGTTGGTGGTGGTCGGCGCGCACGGCCGCGGCGCGCTGGGCGGGCTGCTGCTCGGGTCGGTGAGCCACGCGGTGCTGCACCACGCCCACTCGCCGCTGGTGATCGTGCGTAACCTGCCGGAGGTGGCCCGTGACCTGGCCGGGTCCGGAGAGCCGGCCACACCGGGCTGATGACGCGTCACCGCCGTCGGCGGCGCGTCAGGCGCTGCGGACCGTGGTGAGGTCGGCCAGCCCGGAGATGGTCAGCAGCGGCTCCAGCAGCGGGCCGGCGACCAACGCGATCCGGTCGGCGTGCGGGAACAGCGCGGCCAGCCCGGCGCTGTCCAGGTACTCCACCTCGGTGAGGTCCACGAGCAGGGGATCGCCGTCGGCGCGCACGGCCCCGGCCAGCGCGTCGGCGAACGTGGACGCGTTGCTCATGTCTATCTCGCCGACGGCGGCCAGCACGCGTACGCCGTCCGGGCTGTCGCTCGTGGTCAGAGTCAGGGACGTGCTCATGGCGTGATCCTCGCCTGCATGTCAACCGTGGTGCCGGTCGCCCCCGCGGTGACGCTGATGCTGTCCATCAGCGCGCGCATGAGCACGAGTCCCCGGCCGCGGTGCGGGTCGGAAGGCTGGTCCCGGTCCCGCCAGTGCCCGCTGTCGGTGACACTCAGGCGCAGGTCGTCGGCGGTGGCGGCGGCGCGCAGCCGGATCCGGCCGCCCGGGTCGTCGCGGTGCCCGTGCTCGATCGCGTTGGCGCACGCCTCGCCCGCCGCCACCAGGATGTTGTAGGCGTGGGCCGGGGCCAGCCCGCAGCGGTCGAGCCATCCCCGCAGCGCGGTGCGGACCTCGGCCAGCCGTGTCGACTCGGCGGGGAACTCCAGCTCCAACGGCCCGGGGTGGCGGTAGAGCAGCAGCGCCACGTCGTCGTGGTAGCCGCCGTCGGGGGTGAGCCGGGCCATGATCTCGGTGGCCAGCGTCTCGATCGGTGCCTGGTGGCCCTGCTGGATCGCGTGGGTCGCGCGGGCGATGCCGGTGGTGATGGGCTGGCGGCGGCGCTCCACGAGGCCGTCGGTGTAGAGCATCAGGGTGGCGCGCGCCGGCACCGTCGCCTCCGCCTGCGGCCGTTCCTGGCCCGGGCGTACGGCCAGCGGCCGGGACCGGCCGTGTTGCAGGAGTTCGGGAGTGCCGTCGGCGCGGACCACGATGGCCGGCGGGTGACCGGCGCTGGAGTAGCGCAGCAGGCCGGTGGCCGGGTCGAGGACGCCGCAGAAGACGGTGGCGCAGGCGGCCCCCGGCAGCAGCGCGGCGAACCGGTCCAGGGCCACGAGCGTCCCGGCCGGGCTGGGGTCCTGCAACAGCAGTGCCCGGCAGGCGCTGCGCAACTGCCCCATCACCGTCGCGGCCCGCAGGCCGTGTCCGACGCAGTCGCCGACCACGATGCCGATGCGCCCGTCCGGCAGTTCCACGGTGTCGTACCAGTCGCCGCCGACCTTGAGCGGCATCGCGGCGGGGGAGTATCGCACCGCGAAGCCGGCGGGCAGCTGCGCCGGGCCGAGGATCGCCCGCTGCAGGGCCAGCGCGGTCTCCCGCTGCTGGTCGATCTGGTGCACCCGGTGCAGTGCCTGGCCGATGTGGCCGGCCAGCAGCGCCAGCAGGGTCTGGTCCTGCTCGGTGAAGGGCCGCTTCTCGCCCAGGTCGATCCAGAGCGCCATGGTGCCGTGCGGGTGTTCGACGGCGATGCCGGCGCCGTGCGTACGCGTCGCCACCGGCGTCAGCAGCGGCGTGTCCCGCAGCGCGAGCAACGCCTGCCGGCGCTCGTGCGGCAACGTCTCCCACCGTGCCGCCGGGTCGGTGGCGGTCACGTCGGGGGCGGGCGGGTCACCGAAGACGGCGGCGAGGACGCCCGCGGCCCGCCACAGCTTGCGCAGCTCGTCCAGCACCCCGTGCAGCGCGTCGGTGAGGTCCTCGGCCTGCGACAGCCGCATGCTCAGCCCGGCCAGGGCGGTCTCCCGCTGCACCGCGTAGTGCTCCGCGGTGACGTCCCGGAACGTACCGACGATCATCCGCCGCCCGCCGTCCGGGTCGTCTACCTGGTTGAACGCAGCCGAGATCCAGATCCGGTGCCCGGCGCGATGGGTCACCGGCACGGTGTAGGTGCCACGGGTCTGCCCGACGAGCGTGGAGAACGCCTCCGCCACCTGACGGTGCGCCTCGGGTTCGGCCTCCCGGTCCGGCCACCACGGGTGCACCGGCGGATAGGGCAGTCCGTCGGTGTCGTAGCCGAGGATGCCGGTGAACGCCGCGTTGATCTCGATCACCGCGCCCTCCTCGTCGCAGACGAAGAACCCCTCCTGCAACGAGTCGACGAGCGCGGTACGCCAGCGGGCGTGGTGGTTGCGCAGCCGGGCCAGCTCCACGTTGGCGCGTACGCGGGCCAGCAGCTCGGCGGCCGGGAACGGCTTGACCAGGTAGTCGTCGGCGCCGGCCTCCAACCCCTCGATCGAGGCCTCCTGACCGGCGCGGGCGGACAGCAGCAGCACCGGGGTGCCGGCCGTACGCTGGTCGGCGCGCAGCGCGGCGACGAGTTGCAGGCCGTCGAGCCGAGGCATCATCACGTCGCTGACCACCAGGTCCTGGGTGTGCGCGCGGGCGGCGTCCAGCGCGGCCTGCCCGTCGGCGACGGCCCGCACCTCGTGCCCGGCCGAGCGCAGCAGCCGGGTGAGGTACTCCCGCATGTCGGCGTTGTCGTCGGCCACCAGGACGCGGGCCGGCGCCCCGCCGGGCAGCGGCTGGACCGGCCCGCCGGCCGGATCGTCGCCACCGAGCGCGGCTCCCGGGTCGGCGGGCAGCCAGCGCAGTGCCTCCTGCACGAACGGCTCGGCCGACGCGGATGTCCGGCCGGTGCCCGCCGGGGCGAGCGCGTCGGCGGGCAGGTGGGCGGCACCGAGCGGCAGCCGGATCGTGAAGGTGGTGCCGCTGCCCACCGCGCTGTGCGCGTCGATGTCACCGCCGTGCAGCGTGACCAGCTCCTTGACCAGGGCCAGGCCGATCCCGCTGCCCTCGTCGGACCGGGAGCGGGCGTTCTCGATGCGGTGGAACCGCTCGAACAGGCGCGGCATCTCGTCGGCGGGTACGCCGATGCCGGTGTCGGAGATCCGCAGCACGGCCGTGTCGCCCTCGGCGCGCAGCTCCACCCGGATGGTGCCGTCGAAGGTGAACTTCAGCGCGTTGCTGAGCAGGTTGAGCACCACCTTCTCCCACATGCCGACGTCCAGGTGCACCGGCTCGGGCAGGGGCGGGCAGTCGACCTCGAAGGACAGACCGGCCCGTTCGATCGCCGACCGGAAGACACTCGCCAGGTCGGCGGTCACCGCGGCCAGGTCCACCGGTTCGTAGCGGGCCTGCATCCGCCCGGCCTCGATCCGGGAGAAGTCGAGCAGGCTGTTCACCAGCTTGCCCAGGCGCAGCCCGTTACGGCGGATGACGTCCAGCTCGGCGCGGACCTGCTCGTCGGCGTCCGGCAACCGGCCGCGCAGCTCGTCCAGCGGTCCCATGATCAACGTGAGTGGGGTGCGGAACTCGTGGCTGATGTTGGAGAAGAACGCGGTCTTCGCGCGGTCCAGATCAGCGAGCTCCTCGGCCCGCCGCTGCTGCGCCTGGTAGCTACGGGCGCTGGCGATACCGGTGGCCAGATGCCCGGCGGTCAGCTCGACGAAGCCGCGGTACCCGTCGTCCAGCTCCCGGTAGCGGTTCAGCCCGGCGACCAGGAACCCGTACGGCGCCCCGCCCTGCTGCCGCAGCGGGACCAGGAGCGCCTCGGTGGGCGGGGCGGTCCAGACGCCGGTGGGAAGGTCCGCGAAGGCCGGGCCGTCGAGCGCGACCCGCACCGACTCGCCGTCGGCGGGGGCCTCCGCCGGCCACGGTGCGGCGGGGTCACCGGGGGACAGGGTGGCCGGTGCTGCCGGGTGGCCCGCCGCCAGCCCGGTCGCCTCCACCAGCCGGGCGCCACCGTCGTCGTCGTACAGGTAGGTGAGTGTGAACGGCAGGTCCTGCGGGTTGCGGGCCAACTGGCGGCTGACGAACGCCAGCGTCTCCTGCTCGGTGCGGATGACGCTCGGGTCCGAGCCGAGGTCACGCAGCGTGGCCATCCGCCGCTCACCGATGACCCGCTCGGTGTCCTCGCTGACCACGCAGAGCATCCCGACCAGGCCGCCGTCGTCGGCGCGCAGCGGGCTGTAGGAGAACGTGTGGTACGTCTCCTCGCGGTAGCCGGCGCGCTCCAGGAACAGCAGCAGGCCCTCGTCCCAGGTCGCCTCGCCGGTGCGCAGCACGGTGTCCACGCGGGGGCCGATGTCGTCCCAGATCTCCGCCCACACCTCGTTCGCCGGACGTCCCAGCGCCCACGGGTACTTGCGGCCCAGCGTGTCCCGCCGGTAGGCGGCGTTGCAGAAGAAGGTGAGCTGCGGCCCCCAGGCCATCCACATCGGGAACCGGGAGGACAGCAGGATCCGCACCGCGGTCCGCAGGCTCTGCGGCCAGGTGTCCGGCGGGCCCAGGGGGTGCGCCGACCAGTCGATCCGCGCCAGGTCCGGCCCGATCTCACCGTCGACGGCGAAGACGTCGGCACGCGTACGCGGGTCGGTGTCAGCGCCGCTCATCGCCCGAGTCTCCCCCCACCCCGTCCGGTCCCGCTCGTCCAGTCCGCGGGCGGGCCCCGCGTCCTCGTGGTCGATTCTTGCCCCGTCGCGCCCTCGGCACTCCACCCGGGGCGGGGAGATCTGACTCACCAGGCGGCAGCGGGTCAGGGCAGGGGGTTCGTAGAGGAGCGCAAACGAGTGGCGAGGAGACGTATCTCCTCGCCACTGTCAACGTATATCGCACCCGGGGTCTTGCCGCAAGGCCCCGGTGTTGCCGCAGAATTCTCGCCCGACGCGGATCGAGCTGCGGAAACGGGGGAACGGCATGGCCGGACGGTACGTGTGGGAACTGCGCGAGGTGAACGACACGCGCATCGCCGCGGTCGGCGGCAAGGGCACGCAGCTGGGCGCGTTGACGCGCATCGACGGGGTGCGCGTACCACCTGGTTTCTGCGTCACGACCGGCGCCTTCCGGCTTGCCGTGGCGCGGACGCCGGCGCTCGCCGGCCCGCTGGACCGGCTCGCCGGCGCGGACGGGGACGACCCGGCGGCGATCCGGACGGCCGCCGCCGAGGTCCGCCGCGTCGTCGAGGGGACCGCGTTGCCCGGCGAGGTCGCGGCGGCGGTCACCGCCGCGCTGGCCGGGCTCGGCGCCGACGGCGCGTACGCCGTGCGGTCGAGCGCGACAGCGGAGGACCTGCCGGCCGCCTCGTTCGCCGGCCAGCAGGACACCTACCTGAACGTGGTGGGCACGTCCGAGGTGCTGCGGCACGTCAGTCGCTGCTGGGCCTCGCTGTTCACCGAGCGGGCGGTGACGTACCGGCGGCGGCACGGCATCGACGACCGCGCCGTGGAGATGGCGGTGGTGGTGCAGCGGATGGTCGTCCCGGACTCGGCCGGGGTGATGTTCACCGCCGACCCGGTCACCGGAGACCGGACGGTGGTCGCGGTGGAGGCCGGGTTCGGTCTCGGCGAGGCCCTGGTCTCCGGCCTGGTGAACCCGGACGTTCTCACGGTGCGCGACGGCACGGTCGTGGCCAGGACGATCGGCGCGAAGTCGCGGGAGGTGCGCGCGGTGCCCGGCGGCGGCACCCGGGAGACGCCCGTCGACCCGGCGCGGCAGGCCCGGCCCGCGCTGACCGACGCCCAGGCGGTACGCCTCGCCGCGCTGGGCCGGCTGATCGAGGCGCGCTTCGGGCGCCCGCAGGACATCGAGTGGGCCCTGACCGGCGACGACGTGCACATCCTTCAGAGCCGGCCGATCACCACGCTGTTCCCGGCGCCGGCTGCCGCCGACAACCGGTTCCACGTCTACCTGTCGGTCGGGCACCAGCAGATGATGACCGACGCGATGACGCCGCTGGGCCTGTCGATGTGGCGGCTCACCGCCATGGCGCCGATGCACGAGGCGGGCGGGCGGCTGTTCGTCGACGCCACGCCGTACCTGGCCACTCGGGCCGGCCGGGCCGCGTTCCTGGACATGATCGGCCGGGCCGACCCGCTCACCCGGGACGCGCTGGAGACGGTCCTCGCCCGCGACGTCCTGCCGGCCGTGCCGGATCCGGCGACGGACGCCCGGCCGGCCGGCGGCCCGCCGCCCCCGATCGACACCGACCCGGCGATCGTCGTCACGCTGGTCGAGCGCAGCCGGGCGTCCGTCGCCGCGCTGCGCCGCGACATCGGTGGCCGATCCGGACCCGAGCTGTTCGACTTCCTGACCGAGGCGTTCGCCGAGCACAAGCGGGTGCTCACCGATCCGCTGAGCGGCCAGGCGATCATGGCGGGGATGCAGGCCGCCTGGTGGCTCGACGACAAGCTGGGGGAGTGGCTCGGCGAGCGCGGCACGGCCGACACGCTCACGCTCTCCGCGCCCGGCAACGTCACCGCCGAGATGGGACTGGCGTTGCTCGACGTGGCCGACGTGATCCGCGCGTACCCCGAGGTGGTGGCGTTCCTGCGGGACCACGCCGCCGACGACGGGTTCCTGGACGAGCTGCCCGGGCTGCCGGGCGGCGCGCAGGCGCGCGACGCCATCGCCGGCTATCTCGACCGGTACGGCATGCGCTGCGTCGGGGAGATCGACATCAGCCGGCCCCGGTGGAGCGAGCGGCCCGTCACGCTGGTGCCGCTGATCCTGGACAACGTCCGCAACTTCGCCCCGGGAGCCGCCGCGCGCCGCTTCGCCCACGGCCGGGAGCGGGCCGAGGCGAAGGCCCGGGAGGTGCTCGACCGCCTGCGCGCGCTGCCCGACGGCGACCGCAGGGCCGCCGAGACGCAGGCCATGATCGAGCGGGTACGGACGTTCGCCGGCTACCGCGAGTACCCGAAGTACGACATCGTGAGCCGCTACGCGGTCTACAAGGCGGCGCTCGTGGCCGAGGCCGGCCGGCTGGCGCGGGCCGGTGTGCTCGCCGATCCCGAGGACGCCTTCCACCTCACCTTCGACGAGTTCCGCGAGGCCGCGGCCACCGGCCGGGTGGACGCCGGGCTGATCCGCCGGCGCCGGGAGGAGTTCCGGGCGCACCAGGGGCTCACCCCGCCCCGGGTGCTCACCTCCGACGGCGAGGCCCTCAACGGCTCGTACCGGCGTGACGACGTGCCCCCGGGCGCCCTGGCGGGGCTGGCGGTCTCGGCCGGCGTGGTCGAGGGGCGGGCGCGGGTCGTGGCGGACCTGGCCGGGGCCGACCTGGAGCCGGGCGACATCCTCGTCACCGCGCACACCGACCCGAGCTGGACGCCGCTGTTCGTGGGTGCCGCCGGCCTGGTGACGGAGGTGGGCGGCCTGATGACGCACGGCGCGGTGATCGCCCGCGAGTACGGCCTGCCGGCCGTGGTCGCGGTGCCGGACGCGACCCGGCTGATCCCCGACGGCGGGCGGATCCGCGTGCACGGCACCGACGGGTACGTCGAGCTGCTGTCCTGACGGCCGGTCCGGGTCCCGGCGTGCCCGCCGGGACCCGGAGCGCCGGTCAGGCGGGGCTGCCGGTCACCGTGTCTCCGGACCTGACTATCCGGTACGTGACCTGGGTGCCGCTCCAGAAGTGGAAGGTGAGCGTGACCGGGCCGTCGTCGACCTCGGCGAAGAACTCCGGCTTCAGGAGGATCGTGTTCGCGGCGTAGTCGGGCTGGAAGTGCGTCCAGAACTCCTTGTACGGAGTCCAGTCGGCCGGCCCGGCGGGGCTGCCGTCGGCGTACTTCGCCTCCATCGTGGCCAGCTCGTCGCCGTTGAACCGGGTGGGGAGGGCGAAGGCGCCGGTCGTGCCGGTCGCCGCGGACTGCGTCGGCGGATCGTACGAGACGACGCTGATCTGCCACGGCACGCCGGCGGAGAAGCGGGCCTCGACGGTGGCGTTGACGCCCGGGGCGCGGCTGCCGGCCAGCCGGGCCACGGCCGCCCCGGTCAGCGTGAGCGTGGCGCCCGAGACGGTGTAGTCGGCGCCCTCGGCCAGCCTGGTGCCGCCCTGCCACAGCCCCTGGAACGTCGTGCCGTGCAGATCGAGCGTGAGTGCCTTGCCGGTGACGGCGCCGGTGCGGGCCACGTAGATCCGGTCCGAGGACGCGGTGGCGGAACGGGTGGTCCAGCTCGCCTTCATCAGCGCGAACAGGCCGGGGTCGCGCCACTGGAGGTCGTTGCGGTTGAGGAACGAACCGGCGTCCCAGAGGACAGTGGTGAGACCCCGGCTGCGGGCGTGGTAGCCGACGGCCTCGAAGAACTTGAGTAGTTCCCCGCGCTCGATGATGCCGGGCCGGGTGTAGTCGTAGCTGAGCAGCGCCCACTCGCCGATGACCACCGGGATGCCCCGGGAGACGAAAGTGTCGCGCACCCGGTTGAAGCCGTCGACCAGGTCCTGTTCGACGTTGGCGTCGTACCGGGTGCCGCCGGCGATGTTGACGCTGAACGGCCACCATCCGTAGAAGTGGACGGTCGCGGCGATGTGGTCGTCCTGGAGCCGGCCGATCGTTGCCGACAGCGCGTCGAGCCGGGCCTGCTCGGAGCTGGTGTGCAGGGTGGGCAGCACCAGTACGCGGCCGGTGTTGTTCCCGCCGGTGCGGCGTACCAGGCGGACGAACGCGGTGTTCAGCTCGTCCAGCACCTCGTCGCTCTGTGCGTCACCCGCGGTGCCGGTGAACTGCGGCTCGTTGATGCTCTCGAAGAGCAGCCTGGACGAGTGGTCGCGGAAGGTGGTGGCGATCTGGGTCCACAGGGCGGTGTACCGGTTCAACACGGTGGTGCGGTCACCGGGATAGGCGTTGAGCCACTGCCACGAGTCGTGATGCAGGTTGATCAGCACGTACAGGTCCTCGGCCAGCGCCCAGTCGACCACCTGGCGGATCCGGCTCAGCCAGGCCGCGTCGATGGTGTAGTCGGGCGCGGGACCGTGGTGGTTGCTCCAGGTCACCGGCATGCGGATGCTGCGGTAGCCCTGGGAACGCACCTGGTGCAGCAACGCCTGCGTCACCGGCGGGTTGCCCCACGACGTCTCGTCGGGGATGGCGTCGAACGTGTTCCCCAGCCCCCACCCGGGCTGCATGGCGGCCACGGTGGCCATCGCGTCGTCCGACGGCGACGGCGACGTGGACGGCGACGGCGACGGCGACCGGGAGACCGACGACGAGGGCGAGGGCGGCGGGGTGGAGGTCGGTCCGCCTCCGCTGTCGCCGCAGGTGACGCCGTTGAGGGCGAACGAGGTGGGCGCAGTGTTGGTGCCCGTCCAGGCCCCGTTGAACCCGAAGGACACGCTCGCGTCGGTGCCGATCGTGGCGTTGTAGCTCATGTTCTTCGCGGTCTGCCGGGCGCCGGCCGCGGTGACCGTCGCGTTCCATGCCTGCGTCACCCGCTGCCCGGACGGGAACGTCCAGGTCAGCTCCCAGCCGTTGACCGGGCTGCCCAGGTTGGCGACCGTGACGCCGGCGGTGAAGCCACCCGGCCACTGCGACGGCACGGTGTAGGTGACCCGGCAGCCGGCGGCGGCCTGGGCGTTGCCGGTGACGGTCAGGCCGCCGGTGACGGTGAGGGCCGCGACGGCGGCCACCAGGCAGATCCGCCGGCGGATCCGCCGGACGTTGCGTTCACTCATGAGGGGCTCCTCGCCGTGCTGGCGGTGTGGTCGGTGCCGGACGTGCGCGCCGGATCGCGTGGCGGCCGGCGGCGTGCCGGTGCGCGGCGCCTGCCCGGGGCGTGCGCGACGAGGTGGCGAGGGCTCCCACGGCTCGACCGAGGTCATTGATGTGACCGATAACATCGTCAGCCGTCGATGAGACTACCGGATGCGCGTGGAAACGTCGCGTGACCCCGCCGCCGGTTTCGATATCGTCGTGGTCGCCCGCGGCCGGCGCGGCCCGGCGGGGACGAGCGGGGACGCACGAACGCGGGAGGCGCGATGCGGATCGGGGAGCTGTCGGCGCGTACCGGGGTCAGCGCCCGGTCCATCCGGTACTACGAGCAGCAGGGCCTGCTCGCCGCCCTGCGGACGCCGAGCGGGCAGCGGGTCTTCGCCGAGTCGGCGGTGGACCGGATCCGGCTCATCCAGCGGCTGTTCGACGCCGGCCTGAGCAGCCGCCGGATGGCCGAGTTGCTGCCCTGCGTGACCGATCCGGAGATCCGCACCTCGCGGCTCACCGACCGGCTGCGCGAGGAGCGGGCCCGGATGACCGCCGAGATGGCACGGCTCGCGCACGCCGTCGCGGTGCTCGACGACGTGGTGTCCGACATGACGGTGACCGAGGACACCCGGGATCCGGCCGCCTGAGCACTTGCCCTTGACACCGGTGTCAACTCCTAGCGTCGGGCCATGAACGCGACTCTGGACACCGCATCGCCGGTGGCGCCGCTGCTGGAACCCGTCACCGTCGCCGGGCTGCCGTTGCCGTCCCGCTTCGTGATGGCGCCGATGACCCGGCACCGCGCGCCGGGTGGCGTGCCGACGCCGCAGATGGCCGACTACTACCGGCGCCGCGCCGCGGCGGGCATCGGCCTGATCGTCACCGAGGGCGTGCTCGTCGACCACCCCAGCGCCGGCCACGAGGACACCGTGCCGCGGGTGACCGCCGGCGCTGCGGAGGCCGGTTGGCGGGGCGTGGTCGACGCGGTGCACGCCGCCGGCGGCCGGATCGCCGCGCAGCTGTGGCATCTGGGCAGCCTCCGCGAACCGGTCGACGGCCGTCCGGCCTGGACCCCCTCGGGGGTACGCGAGCCGGGCCGCCCGGCGCCGCACGCGATGACCGCCGCCGACGCGGACGTGCTGCTGGCGGCGTACACGGACGCGGCACGGGTGGCGGTCCGGGCCGGATTCGACGCGGTCGAGATCCACGCCGCGCACGGTTACCTGCTGGACGAGTTCCTCTGGCCGTACACGAACCGCCGGACCGACGCGTTCGGCGGCTCGCCGGCGCGGCGGGCGGCGTTCCCGGCGGCGGTGGTGCGTGCGGTACGCGCACAGGTCCCCGCGGGCCGCCCGGTGATCGTGCGGTTCTCCCAGTTCAAGGAGCGGGCGTTCGACGCCCGGATCGCCGACACCCCGGCCGAGCTGGCGCAGATCCTCACCGCGTTCGCCGAGGCCGGCGCGGACGTGTTGCACGCCTCACAACGCCGCTTCTGGCAACCGGCGTTCGCCGGCTCGGCGCTGAACCTGGCCGGCTGGGCCAAGCGCCTCACCGGCCTGCCGACGATCACCGTCGGCTCGGTGGGGCTGCGGCGGGACTTCCTGCGCCCGGCCGGCCCGGAGTCGGTGGCGGGCCTGGCCGCACGGCTGGTGGACGGGGAGTTCGACCTGGTCGCGCTCGGCCGCGCGCTGCTGGGCAACCCGGCCTGGGTGACGCACGCCGCCACCGGCCGGCTGGACGAGATCGTCGACTACCGCAAGGCGCACGAGGACGTCTATCCCTAGGCGGCGGGGGGTTGACGCCGGGGGATGTTATCGCTCACAGTCGATGGCAGGGCATGAGCGCCGCAAGGCTCACCGGGCGAGCCGCGCTGGGCGTACCTCGACACCGTCACCGGACGCGGGGTCGGGGACTCGCACCACCACCATCGCGTAACCCCCGGAAGAGGAATCCGCATGAGACGAAAGAGAGCCTTGCTGACCACCGGCATCCTGGCCGGCGCGCTCGCCGCCGGGATGGCGGTGACCCTGGCGCCGGCCGCGAGCGCCGGCACCACGCTGCGCGCGGCGGCGGCCGAGAAGGGCCGCTACTTCGGTGCCGCGGTCGCCACCGGCAAGCTGTCCGACAACACGTACACGACGGTGTTGAACCGCGAGTTCAACTCCGTGGTGGCCGAGAACGAGATGAAGTGGGACGCCACCGAGCCGCAGCAGGGGCGGTTCACCTACACCGGTGGCGACCGGCTGGTGAGCCACGCCCGCGCGAACGGGATGTCGGTGCGCGGGCACGCACTGCTCTGGCACCAGCAGCAGCCGTCGTGGGCGCAGGGCCTGTCCGGCAGCGCGCTGCGCAACGCCGCGATCAACCACGTCACCCAGGTCGCCACCCACTTCCGGGGGCAGATCTACGCCTGGGACGTGGTGAACGAGGCGTTCGCCGACGGCGGCGGCGGCGGGCGTCGCGACTCGAACCTCCAGCGCACCGGCAACGACTGGATCGAGGCGGCCTTCCGGGCGGCCCGCGCGGCCGACCCGGGCGCGAAGCTCTGCTACAACGACTACAACACCGACGGCATCAACGCGAAGTCGACGGGCATCTACAACATGGTCCGCGACTTCAAGTCGCGCGGCGTGCCGATCGACTGCGTCGGCTTCCAGTCGCACCTGGGCACCACGATTCCCGGCGACTACCAGGCCAACCTCCAGCGCTTCGCCGACCTGGGCGTCGAGGTGCAGATCACCGAGCTGGACGTGATGACCGGCGGCAACCAGGCGAACATCTACGCCGCTGTCACCCGCGCCTGCCTGGCGGTGTCGCGCTGCGCCGGCATCACCGTGTGGGGCGTGCGGGACTGCGACTCGTGGCGCGGTTCGGACAACGCGCTGCTGTTCGACTGCTCGGGCAACAAGAAGGCGGCGTACAACGCGGTGCTCGACGCGCTGAACGCCGGGGGCGGCAACCCGCCGCCGACCACCACCCCGCCGCCGAACAACCCGACCACCCCGCCGCCGAACAACCCCACCACGCCGCCGCCGGGTCAGGGCGGATGCTCGGCGTCGGTGACGCTGAACTCGTGGACCGGCGGGTTCGTGGCGACGGTGAAGGTGACGGCGGGCTCCTCGGGCACCCGGGGCTGGACCGTCAGCATGACGCTGCCGGGCGGCGCGAGCATCACCAACACCTGGAGCGCGACGGCCAGCGGGAACAGCGGCGCGGTGCGGTTCACGAACGTGGACTACAACGGCCAGCTCGGCGCCGGCCAGAGCACCGAGTTCGGGTTCCAGGGCAACGGCAGCGGATCGGGCCTGACGCCCACCTGTTCCGCTAGCTGAGCCAGGGCCACCGCGAGGGCGACCGCGCCGTCGCCCTCGCGGTGCTCCACCACATCTCCCGTCCGACCTGGACCGTCGCCTCTGTTACGAGAAAGAGACGTGCGCATTTCGCGCGATTGGTTGACGGGGCAACTTGTGAGCGTTAACACTCGCCGTGAGGGTTACCTGTGTCACAGGGACCGCCACGACAGGGAGGACGCTCGTGCGCAGACGACTTCTGGCCGCACTCAGCGGTGCCGCGCTCGTGATCAGCCTGACCGCCTGCAGCGGCGAGGGCGCGGGAGGCGGCGGAGACACCAGCTCGGCCAAGCCCGGCGACCTGACCATCGGCGTCTCGATGCCGACCCAGACCTCGGAACGGTGGATCGCCGACGGCAATTCGGTGAAGGAGAAGCTGCAGGCGAAGGGCTACAAGGTCGACCTCCAGTACGCCGGCGACGACATTCCCACCCAGTCGCAGCAGATCGACCAGATGATCACCAAGGGCGCCGACGTGCTGGTCATCGCCCCGATCGACGGCACCGCCCTCAGCGGGCAGCTCCAGGCCGCCGCGGCGGCGAAGATCCCGGTCATCTCCTACGACCGGCTCATCCGCAACAGCCCCAACGTCAGCTTCTACGTCAGCTTCGACAACTACAAGGTCGGCGTGGCGCAGGCCAACGCGCTCCTGGTCGGGCTCGGCCTGCTCACCAAGGACGGCGCCAAGGGTGCCGCGACCGGCCCGTTCAACGTGGAGCTGTTCGCCGGCTCGCTCGACGACAACAACGCCGGTTTCTTCTTCAACGGCGCGATGGACACGCTCAAGCCGTACTTCGACGCCGGGACGCTGAAGGTCAAGTCGGGGCAGACCAAGATCGAACAGGCCGCCATCCTGCGCTGGCAGCAGGAGACCGCGCAGAAGCGGATGGAGGACCTGCTCACCTCCAGCTACAACGACGGCAGCAAGGTCGACGGCGTGCTGTCGCCGTTCGACGGCCTGTCCCGGGGCATCATCACCGCGCTGCAGAACGCCGGCTACCGCGGCGGCGCGAAGAAGATGCCGGTGGTGACCGGCCAGGACGCCGAGGTCGCCTCGGTCAAGCTCATCAACGACGGTGTGCAGAGCTCCACCGTGTTCAAGGACACCCGGCTGCTGGCCGAGCAGGCGGTCATCGCCGCCGAGGCGTTCCTGCGCAAGGAGGAGCCGAAGGCCAACGAGACCAAGGCGTACAACAACGGCGTCAAGGTCGTGCCGGCGTTCCTGCTGCCGGTGCAGACCGTCTACAAGGAGGACATCAAGTCCGTCCTCGTCGACTCGGGCTACCTGACCGAGGCGGAGGTGGCCGCCGGTCGAGCCGGCTGACCCCGCGGCGACGGGCCCGGCGGCCACCGCGCCCCGGGCCCGCCCGCTCCGGACACCACGACCACGAGCAGGACGGATATCCATGAGCGATCACATCCTCGAGATGCGTGGCATCACGAAGACCTTCCCCGGGGTGACCGCGCTCCAGGACGTCTCGCTCGCCGTACGGCGCGGCGAGATCCACGCGATCTGCGGTGAGAACGGCGCCGGCAAGTCCACCCTGATGAAGGTGCTGTCCGGTGTCTATCCGGCGGGCAGCTACGACGGTCAGATCGTCTTCGACGGCGAGCCGGTCGGGTTCCGGGGGATCCAGGACAGCGAGGCCCGCGGCATCGTCATCATCCACCAGGAACTGGCGCTGGTGCCCTACCTGTCGATCGCCGAGAACATCTTCCTCGGCAACGAGCGCCGCGGCCGCGGCGGGCTCATCGACTGGCATCGGACGAACGCGGAGGCCGCGGCGCTGCTGCGGTCGGTCGGGCTGCACGAGAACCCGGTCACCCCGGTCATCCAGCTCGGTGTCGGTAAGCAGCAACTCGTGGAGATCGCCAAGGCGTTGTCCAAGCGGGTCCGGCTGCTGATCCTCGACGAGCCGACAGCGGCACTCAACGACGTCGACTCGGCGCACCTGCTGGACCTGCTGCGCCGGCTGCGCGACCAGGGCATCACCTGCATCATGATCTCGCACAAGCTCGGCGAGATCACGGCCGTCGCCGACTCGACCACTGTGATCCGCGACGGCCGTACCGTCGAGACGCTGGACATGTCCGACGGCGCCGTCACCCAGGAGCGGATCATCCGCGGCATGGTCGGGCGCGACCTGGCCGCCTTCTACCCGACCCGCAGCGTGGCGCCCGGCGAGGAGGTGCTGCGGATCGAGGACTGGTCGGTGCGCCACCCGACCCAGGACCGCCTGGTCGTCGACCGGGCCTCGCTGCGCGTGCGGGCCGGCGAGGTCGTCGGCATCGCCGGCCTGATGGGCGCCGGGCGTACCGAACTGGCGATGAGCGTGTTCGGCCGGTCGTACGGCCGGGACATCCGCGGCCGGCTCTTCGTCAAGGGCCGCGAGGTACGGGCACGCACGGTGGCCGAGGCCATCGCCAACGGCATCGCGTATGCCACCGAGGACCGCAAGCGCTACGGCCTCAACCTGATCGACGACGTGCGGGGCAACGTCTCGGCCGCCGCGCTGGACAAGCTGGCCCGCCGCGGCTGGATCGACGGCAATCGGGAGATCCAGGTCGCCGAGCGGGGGCGGCGCGACATGAACATCAAGGCGCCGACGGTGATGTCGGTGGTGGGCAAGCTCTCCGGCGGCAACCAGCAGAAGGTCGTGCTGGCGAAGTGGCTGTTCACCGACCCGGACGTGCTGATCCTCGACGAGCCGACCCGGGGCATCGACGTGGGCGCCAAGTTCGAGATCTACACGATCGTCAACCGGCTGGTGGCCGACGGCAAGGCCGTCGTGCTCATCTCCTCCGAACTGCCCGAGCTGCTCGGCATGTGCGACCGCATCTACACCCTGGCGGCCGGCCGGATCACCGGGGAGATGCCGGTGGCCGACGCCACCCAGGAGAACCTGATGGAACTCATGACCAAGGACAGGGATCTCGTCGGATGACCAGCACGAAGCCTCCCCCCGAAACGAAGATCGCCGCCCCGGACACCGGCGCGGCGGCGACCCTGCACACCGGCACCAGCGACCCGCGCGCGCTGATCCTGGGCAACCTGCGGCAGAGCGGCATCTACATCGCCCTGGTGGTGATCGTGGCGCTGTTCGCGGTCCTCACCGACGGTGTCTCGCTGAGCCCGGGCAACCTGACGAACATCGTCCTCCAGTACTCCTACATCCTGGTGCTCGCGATCGGCATGGTCATCGTGATCATCGGCGGGCACATCGACCTGTCGGTGGGTTCGGTGGTGGCGCTCACCGGGGCGGTCTCGGCGGTGCTCGTCATCCGCGAGGGCCTGCCCTGGTGGGTCGGCGTCCTGGCCGCGCTCGCGGTGGGTGTCGCGGTCGGCGCGTGGCACGGCCTCTGGGTCGCGTACGCCGGCATCCCGGCGTTCATCGTCACCCTGGCCGGCATGCTCCTGTTCCGTGGCCTGACGCTGCGCGTGCTGGACAACATCTCGCTGTCGCCGTTCCCCGAGGAGTACCAGCGGGTCGCCGCCGGATTCCTCAACGGACTGCTGGGCGGCCAGGGCTACGACGCGTTCACGCTGTTCATCGGCGCGTTCGCGGTGGTCGGGTACGCCGCGAGCGTGTTCCGGACCCGGGTCGCCCGGGTGCGCCACGAGCAGCCGGTGGAGTCGTTCCCGCTGTTCGTCCTGCGGGTCGTGGTGGTCGGCGCCGTGGTCATGTGGTTCGCCTGGCAGCTCGCCCACGCCCGGGGCCTGCCGATCGTGCTGATCGTGCTGGCCGTGCTCGTGCTCGTCTACGGCCTGCTCACCCGACGGACGGTGTTCGGCCGCCGGGTGTACGCCATCGGCGGCAACCTGCCGGCGGCGATGCTGTCCGGCGTACGGGTGAAGCGGGTCAACTTCTGGATCTTCGTCAACATGGGCTTCCTGTCCGGCGTGGCGGGCGTGATCTACTCGTCCCGCTCCAACGGGGCCCAGCCGGCGGCGGGAAACATGTTCGAGCTGGACGCGATCGCCGCGGCCTTCATCGGCGGCGCGGCGGTCACCGGAGGCGTCGGCACCGTGGTCGGCGCCATGGTGGGTGGCCTGATCATGGCGGTGATGAGCAACGGGATGCAGCTCATGAGCATCGACCAGTCCGTCCAGTCGGTGGTGAAGGGCCTGGTGCTCCTCGTGGCCGTGGCGTTCGACATCTGGAACAAGCGCCGGGCCTCCGGCGCCCGGTGACGGCCGGCCGGACGCTCGCCCCTTCGTCCGGCCGGCCGCCGTTCACCGGCGGTAGCCGCTCAGGCCCGGCTCCACCGTTGGTTGGTGTTGCCGTGGCAGGTCCAGAGGATCACCCGGGTGCCGTTCGCGGTGCCGGCGTTGTCGACGTCCAGGCACAGCGACGGGAAGCGCACGTTGCTCACCGTGCCGTTGCCGTTGAACGTCCACTGCTGGTTGGTGCCGCCGTTGCAGTCCCAGATCTGCACCCGGGTCCCGGCCGTCGCGCTGGTCGGCACGTCCAGGCACTTGCCGAGCACCTGCAACGCCTGCCCGTTGGCGGTGAACTGCTGGTTGGCGTTGGTGTGGCAGTCCCAGATCAGCGCTCCGGTCCCGTTCGCGGTGCCGGCGTTGTCGACGTCGAGGCACCGGCCGGACGACTCGCTGCGCAGCCGGAACGTGGCCGGGACCGGCGGCGGGGTGGTGGTGCCGCCCCCGCTGACCCGGTAGACCACGGTGCCGTGCGCGGGCACGCTCGCCGAGATCGTCCCGGTGCTGCTGGACGTGGCGTCGGTCCACGCGTCGCGCAACGTGAACGAGCTGCCGCTCTTGCCCACCGCCGCCGCCGTGGTGGAGACGGTGGTGGTCGAGCCGCCCTGGTTGAACAGGGCTACCGCCACATCGCCGTTGGCCAGCGGCTTGGCCAGCACCCGCCGGGTGCCGTCGAAGGAGACCTGGACCGCTTGGCGGCCGAGCGTGTCCTGGTTGATCGCGACCAGGTTCGCGTTCCGCAGGATGGCGAGGGTGGCCGCGTTCGCCGAGCGTACGTCGTTGCCCATCATCAGCGGCGCGGCCAGGATCGACCAGAGCGCGAAGTGGCTGCGCATCTCGGTGTCGTTCATCCCGCCCCGGCCGACTTCGAGCATGTCCGGGTCGTTGAACCCGCCGGGGCCGGCGTACCCGGCCAGGGGCACAGTGACGTCGACGATGTTCTGGATACCCATCGGGTAGCCGTTGGTCTGGCCGGTGTTCCACGCGTTGGTGATGTCCTCGGTGGTCCGCCACAGGTTCGCCACGTCGCTCCAGTTGCGCTGCGGCCCGGTCTTGGCGTGGTAGCTGTTGGGGTTGATGCTGTAGACGATCGGCCGGCCGGTGGACGCCAGCGCGTCGCGCATGATGCCGAACCGCGCCACCTGGTCGTTTATCGTCCCGGTGCCGGAGCACCAGTCGTACTTGAGGTAGTCCACGCCCCAGGCGGCGAACTGGCGCGCGTCCTGGTACTCGTGGTTGAGGCTGCCGGTGGCGCCGGGGAACGCGCCGCCGACCTGGGCGCAGGTCTTGTCCAGCGGCACCTGGTAGATGCCGAACAGCAGGCCGCGGGCGTGCAGGTAGTCACCGAGCGACTTCATCCCGCTGGGGAACCGTTGCGGGTTCGCCTGGAGGTTGCCCTGCGCGTCCCGGTTCGGGTCGAACCAGCAGTCGTCCACGACGACGTACTTGTATCCGAGGTCGCGCAGGCCGTTGCTGACGATCGCGTCGGCGGTCTGGCGGATGAGCGTCTCGTTGATGTTGCAGCCGAAGGTGTTCCAGGTGTTCCAGCCCATCGGCGGGGTACGGGCGACGCCGTTGTCCAGCGCCTGGGCGGGACGCGGGGTCATCGCCTGGTCGGTGACTGTGGCGGCGAGCGCCACCGCCGCGACGCCCAGGACGGCGAGCGCCCGTCGGGTCCATCTGCGCACTGATCCTCCTCGGTCGCCGGGCGCCGGCCGTGCCGGCGTCCGGTTGGGAGCGGCCCGCCGAACGCACGACGTCGCCCGTGGTGCACCGGGGCGTACGCGGCACAGCAGTCGAGAGGGGCCGGCGGTCACCGGCGGGCGCTCATGGGTGGTGGGTCCGGCGGTCGACGGGGTCGCCGTCCACGTCGCCGCCCGGCTGCGGCGCCGGGGTTTCCCGGACGGCGGCGCCACGAAGCTGGGATGGCCAGAATGTTATCGCTGACATCCATCCCTGTAAATAGCGGAGCGCCCTGCGGCGGCGGTGGCGACTGCCGCTCGGGCAGGTGGCGTGGCCAGAAAAAGTGCCGCTGAGTGGCACTGTGAGGGCCCGAACGGCCCCCTCCGGGCACTCCGGCCCACGGCGCTGCCCGCGCCCGCTCAGCGATCTCTGAGGGCATCGATTGTTGTCGCTAACATGGCCGCTGTCCGGGGTCGGGGACCGTGCTGGCGGCGCGTCCGCGTGGATCTCTGCGGGCGGCGGCCGCGCCGGTCCGCGCGCCCGGTTCGGGACGTGTCCGGAAGGGCCGATCCTCGTTACGCACCTGTTGCCCGGAGGTGTCTTGACGGATGTATATGTGAGCGCTAACACTATCCCCGTGACACGGCGGAGGGGCAAATGAGCGAAGTGGACGCGTCCGACCGGTATGTGATCGGGGTCGATTTCGGCACGCTGTCCGGGCGGGCGCTCGTGGTCCGGGTCCGTGACGGCGCCGAACTCGGTACGGCGGTGCACGAGTACCGGCGCGGGGTCATCGAGACCGCGCTGCCCGACGGCGGCCCGCCGCTGCCCCCGGACTGGGCCCTGCAGGACCCGGACGACTACCGCGACGTGCTGCGCCACGCGGTGCCGGCCGCGCTCGCCGAAGCCGGCGTCGACCCGTCCCGGGTGGTGGGCATCGGCACCGACTTCACCGCCTGCACGGTGCTTCCCACCCTCGCCGACGGTACGCCGCTGTGCGAGGTCCCGGAGCTGCGCGAGCGGCCGCACGCCTGGGTGAAGCTCTGGAAGCACCACGCCGCGCAGCCGCACGCCGACCGGATCAACGCGCTGGCGGCCGAACGCGGCGAGCCGTGGCTCGGCCGCTACGGCGGCAAGATCTCCGCGGAGTGGCAGTTCGCCAAGGGCCTGCAGATCCTGGAGGAGGACCCGGAGGTCTACCGGCGGGCCGAGCGCTTCATCGAGGCCGCCGACTGGATCGTGTGGCAGCTCTGCGGGGCCGAGACGCGCAACGTCTGCACCGCCGGCTACAAGGGCATCCGGCAGGACGGCCGGTACCCGTCACCGGACTACCTGGCCGCCCTCGATCCCGGCTTCACCGACTTCGTGACCAAGCTGGACGGTCCGCTGCTGCCGCTGGGCGCGCGGGCCGGCACGCTCAACGCCCGCGCCGCCGCCTGGACCGGGCTGCCCGAGGGCATCGCGGTCGCGGCCGGCAACGTCGACGCGCACGTCACCGCCGCCGCCGCCCAGGCGCTGCGCCCGGGCCGGCTGGTAGCCATCATGGGCACCTCCACCTGTCACGTGCTCAACGGCACCCACCCGGCCGAGGTGCCGGGCATGTGCGGCGTGGTCGACGGCGGCATCAGCCCCGGCGCCTGGGGCTTCGAGGCCGGGCAGAGCGGCGTGGGGGACATCTTCGGCTGGTTCGTACGCCACGCCGCCCCGGCCGGATTCGACTCGCACGAGCGGCTCACCGAGGCCGCCGCCGCCCAGCCGGTCGGCGCGCACGGCCTGGTGGCGCTGGACTGGTGGAACGGCAACCGGTCCCTGCTGGTCAACCACGACCTCAGCGGGATGGTCGTCGGGCTGACGCTCGCCACCCGGCCGCCGGACGTCTACCGGGCGCTGCTGGAGGCCACCGCGTACGGCACCCGGATGATCGTCGAGGCGTTCGCGCAGGCCGGCGTGCCGGTCGAGGACCTGGTGGTGGCCGGTGGGCTCACCTCCAACCGGCTGCTCATGCAGATCTACGCCGACGTCACCAACCGGCCGCTGAGCATCATCGGCTCCGCCCAGGGCCCGGCGCTCGGCTCGGCCATCCACGCGGCGGTGGCCGCCGGGGCGTACTCGACGATCCACGAGGCGTCCGCCGCTATGGGGCGCATCGACGAGGCCGTCTACCGGCCCGTACCGGAGAACGTGCGGGCGTACGACGCCCTGTACGCCGAGTACCGCGCGCTGCACGACCACTTCGGTCGCGGCGCGAACGACGTCATGCTCCGCCTGCGGGCGATCCGCAACGCGGCGGTGGACGCCGCCGCGGACCGCGCCCCTGCGACCCTGGAGGTGGTCGGATGAACAGCCAGGTCGACGCGTTGCGCGAGACGGTGGCCCGCCTGCACCGCGAACTGACCCGCTACGACCTGGTGGCCTGGACCGCCGGCAACGTGTCGGCCCGGGTGCCCGGTCAGGACCTGATGGTCATCAAGCCCAGCGGGGTCGACTACGACGACCTGACCGCCGAGGCCATGGTGGTCTGCGACCTGGGCGGCACGGTGGTCGACGGCGACGGCGCCCCGTCCAGCGACACCGCCGCCCACGCCTACGTCTACCGCGCGATGCCCGAGGTCGGCGGCGTCGTGCACACCCACAGCGGGTACGCCACCGCCTGGGCGGCCCGCGGCGAGGCGATCCCGTGCTGGCTGACCGCGCAGGCGGACGAGTTCGGCGGGGAGATCCCGATCGGGCCGTTCGCGCTGATCGGCGGCGACGACATCGGCAAGGGCATCGTCAGCACGCTGTCCGGGCACCGCTCACCCGCGGTGCTCATGCGCAACCACGGCGTCTTCACCATCGGCCGCGACGCCCGGGCGGCGGTCAAGGCAGCGGTGATGTGCGAGGACGTCGCCCGTACCGCCCACCTGGCCCGCGCGCTCGGGCAGCCGGTGCCGATCGCGCCGGCCGACATCGACGCGCTCTACGACCGCTACCAGAACGTGTACGGCCAACGCCCGTCGGCGCACTGACCCCGGACAGCGCCGCGCACCCCCCACCACCACACCCGGGCCGCTCCGGCTTCCGCCGGCCGCGTGCCCGGAACATCCAACCCCCGGAGGAGATTCGATGAGAAGCAGGAGTACGGCACGCACGGTCGTCGCGGCCGTCGCCGGCGTGCTGCTCGCCGCCAGCATGGCCGCGTGCGGCAACAGCGACACCGACGGCGGTTCCGGCGACGGCAACGACAAGATCGTCCTGGGCTTCTCCCAGGTGGGCGCCGAGAGCGGCTGGCGTACCGCCAACACCACCTCCATCAAGGAGGCGGCGGCCGAGGCGGGCATCGAGCTGAAGTTCGACGACGCCCAGCAGAAGCAGGAGAACCAGATCAAGGCGATCCGCAACTTCATCCAGCAGAAGGTCGACGTGATCGCCTTCTCGCCGGTGGTGGAGTCCGGCTGGGACACCGTGCTCAAGGAGGCCAAGGACGCCAAGATCCCGGTGATCCTGACCGACCGCGCGGTCGACTCGGCCGACAAGTCGCTCTACAAGACGTTCCTCGGCTCGGACTTCGTCAAGGAGGGCCGCCTCGCCGGCGAGTGGCTGGTGGAGCAGAAGAAGGCGGCGTCCGGCCCGGTCAACATCGTGGAGCTTCAGGGCACCACCGGCTCGGCGCCGGCCAACGACCGGAAGAAGGGCTTCGCCGAGGCCATCGCCACCAATCCCAACCTGAAGATCGTCGCCTCCCAGTCCGGTGACTTCACCCGGGCCGGCGGCAAGCAGGTGATGGAGCAGTTCCTCAAGGCCAACCCGAAGATCGACGTGCTCTTCGCGCACAACGACGACATGGGCCTGGGCGCGCTCGAGGCGATCACCGCGGCGGGCAAGGTGCCCGGCAAGGACATCACCATCATCACCGTTGACGCGGTGAAGGACGGCATGCAGGCCCTCGCGGACGGCAAGTTCAACTTCATCGCCGAGTGCAGCCCGCTGCTCGGCCCGCAGTTGATGGACCTCGCCAAGAAGGTCAAGGCCGGCGAGGAGGTGCCCCCGCGGATCGAGACCGAGGAGACCACGTTCACCCAGGAGCAGGCCAAGGAGGCGCTGCCCAACCGCAAGTACTGAGTCACCCGGGGGCCGCCGTCACAGCCGACGGCGGCCCCCGTACCACCACCGTCGAAGAAGAGGTCCGATGGGATGACGGGTAACCGTCCGGTCCTGACCATGACCGGCATCAGCAAGACCTTCCCCGGGGTCCGCGCACTGCACGACGTCGACTTCCGGCTGTTCCCGGGCGAGGTCCACGCCCTGATGGGCGAGAACGGCGCCGGCAAGTCCACCCTGATCAAGGTGCTGACCGGCGTCTACGGGACCGACGCGGGCGTCGTCACGCTCCACGGCGAGCAGGTCTCGTTCACCGGCCCGATGCAGGCCGCCGCGGCCGGCGTCAGCACCGTCTACCAGGAGGTCAACCTCTGCACCAACCTGTCGGTGGCAGAGAACGTCTTCATCGGCCGGGAGCCCCGCCGGCTCGGCGCGGTGCGCTGGGGCGAGATGCGCCGCCGGGCACGCGACCTGCTGACCCGGCTCGACCTCGACCTCGACGTCAGCGCGCCGCTCGGCTCGTACTCGCTGGCGGTGCAGCAGATGGTCGCCATCGCCCGGGCGATCGACGTGCAGGCGCGGGTGCTCATCCTTGACGAGCCGACGTCCAGCCTGGACGCGGGCGAGGTGGCGCAGTTGTTCCGCATCATGCGGCAACTGCGCGACGAGGGGATCGCCATCCTGTTCGTCACCCACTTCCTCGACCAGGTCTACGGCATCGCCGACCGGATCACCGTGCTGCGCAACGGCACCCTCGTGGGGGAGTACCGCACCGAGGAGCTGCCGCAGTTCAGCCTGGTCGAGAAGATGATCGGCCAGGAGCTGGACGTGCTGGAGCGGCTGGACGAGCAGCAGAAGCGCGCCACAGTCGACGCGGGCGGCGAGGCGCCGCTGGTGGACGCCGCCGACCTGGGCCGGCGCGGCGCGGTCGCCCCGTTCAGCCTGCGCATCCACGCCGGTGAGGTGGTCGGCCTGGCCGGCCTGCTCGGCTCCGGCCGGACCGAGGTGGCTCGGCTGATCTTCGGCGCGGACCGGGCCGACCACGGCCAGGTCCGGCTCGACGGCACGCCGGTGCGCAACCCGATCCAGGCCATCGCCCAGGGCGTCGGGTTCTGCTCGGAGAACCGCCGGGCCGAGGGCATCGTCCCGGAGCTGTCGGTCCGGGAGAACATGATGCTGGCGATGCAGGCGGCGCGCGGCTGGCTGCGCCCGATCCCGCGCCGCAGGCAGGACGAGCTGGTCCGTAGGTACATGGAGGCGCTCAGCATCCGTCCGGCCAACCCGGAACTGCCGGTGCGCAACCTCTCCGGCGGCAACCAGCAGAAGGTGCTGCTGGCCCGCTGGCTGATCACCGAACCGCGCCTGCTGATCCTGGACGAGCCGACCCGCGGCATCGACGTCGGCGCCAAGGCCGAGATCCAGAAGCTGGTCGTGCAGCTCTCCGACGGCGGCATGGCGGTGCTGTTCATCTCCGCCGAGCTGGAGGAGGTGCTGCGCCTGAGCCACCGGGTCGCGGTCATGCGCGACCGCGAGATGGTCGCCCAGCTCGACAACGACGACACGCTCGACGCCGACCGCGTCATGCGCACCATCGCCAGTGGAACGCCCCGGGAAGAGGTGACCCGATGACCGCAGTCGCCGACCGCCTCCGACCGCTGACCGGCCACCGCCTTTTCTGGCCGGCGCTGGTGCTCGTGGTCATGATCGCCGCGAACACCGTCTACCGTCCCGGCTTCCTCGCCGTCGAGGTCAAGAACGGCCACCTGTACGGCACGCCGATCGACATCCTCCGGCTGAGCGCGCCGCTGATCCTGGTCGCGCTCGGGATGACGCTGGTCATCGCCACCGGCGGCATCGACCTGTCGGTCGGCTCGCTCTGCGCGATCAGCGGCGCGATCGCCTGCCTGCACATCAGCGGGGCGGCCGACCAGAGCAGCCCGGCCACGGTGGCCACCGCGCTCGCCCTGGCCTTCGGCGCCGCGCTCGTGCTCGGCGCGTGGAACGGCGTGCTGGTGGCGGTCATCGGCATCCAGCCGATCATCGCCACGCTGATCCTCATGGTGGCCGGGCGGGGCATCGCCCAGCTTGTCACCGAGGGGCAGATCATCACGATCAACTCCGGTCCGTACCGGGCGATCGGGCTCGGGCACTTCCTGACGCTGCCGCTGGCCATCCTGATCGCGCTCGCCGCCGCGCTGCTCGTGGCCGCGTTCACCCGCCGTACCGCGCTCGGGCTGATCGTCGAGTCGGTCGGCGGCAACGCCGAGGCCAGCCGGCTCGCCGGCATCCGGTCGCGGCGCATCGTCTTCCTCGTCTACGTGATCAGCGCGGTCTGCGCCGCGCTCGCCGGTTTCATGGTCACCGCGAACGTCTCCAGCGCCGACGGCAACGCGGCCGGCCTGTGGATCGAGCTCGACGCGATCCTGGCGGTCGTCATCGGCGGCACGTCGCTGGCCGGCGGCCGGTTCTCCCTCGGCGGCACCGTCCTCGGCGCGCTGATCATCCAGACCCTGACCACCACGGTGTACGCCATGAACATCTCGCCGCAGACGTCACTGCTGTTCAAGGCGGTCGTCGTCATCGCCGTCTGCCTCGTGCAGGCCCCGGCGTTCCGCGCCCGGTTCCGTCGCCGCCGGCGCGGGACGGAACCCGGCCCGGCGGCGCCGCAGCGGGAGAAGGAGCAGGTGCCGGCATGAGCAGCACGTCGTTGACCTCCGGCCGGTCCTGGCGGCCCAGCCTGCCCCGGCGGCACGTGCCGGTGCTGGCCACGCTCGCGCTGCTGCTGGTCATGTACGGCATCGGCGTGTCCCAGTACCGCGCCTTCTCCAACGTCCAGGTCGTCTTCAACGTCTTCATCGACAACGGCTTCCTGCTCGTCGTCGCGGTGGGCATGACGTTCGTGATCCTCACCGGCGGCATCGACCTGTCCGTCGGCTCGGTGGTGGCGATGACCGCGATGGTGTCGGCCGCGCTGCTGCGCGACGGCCTGCCTGCGGCACTGGTGCTGGTGATCGCGCTGCTGATCGGCCCGATGCTCGGTTTCCTGATGGGCTGCGCGATCCACTTCTTCGAGATCCAGCCGTTCATCGTGACACTCGCCGGGATGTTCTTCGCCCGGGGCATGTGCACGTTCATCAGCGACGCCTCCATCTCCATCACCGACGGCTTCTGGACCTCGATGTCGCAGCAGCGCATCGGCGACCCGGCCGGCAACTTCGTGTCGATAAGCGTGCTGATCGCGTTCGCGGTGGTGCTGATCGCGGCGTACGTGCTGGCGTACACCCGGTTCGGCCGCAACGTGTACGCGGTCGGCGGCAACGCGCAGTCGGCGCTGCTGATGGGCCTGCCGGTGGCGCGGACCCGGATCGCCGTCTACACGATCAGCGGACTCTGCTCGGCCATCGGCGGCATCCTGCTGTCGTTCTACACGCTCTCCGGGGCGCCGCTGATCGCGGTCGGGATGGAGCTGGACGTGATCGCCGCGGTCGTGATCGGCGGCACCGTGCTCACCGGCGGTTCCGGGTACGTCTTCGGCACCGTGCTCGGCGTGCTGGTGCTGGGCGTGATCCAGACCCTGATCACGTTCGACGGCAGCCTCAACTCCTGGTGGACCAAGATCGTGATCGGCGGTCTGCTCTTCGCGTTCATCCTCCTCCAGCGCCTCATCGGCATCCGGTTCAAGTGACGGTTCCTAGCGCGGAAGGCAACAACATGGCAACTCATCCCCAGCCCGAGGTCTGGTTCCTGACCGGCAGCCAGGGCCTCTACGGCGAGGACACCCTGCGGCAGGTCGCCGAGCAGTCCCGGCAGATCGCCGCGCGCCTGGACGAGTCGCCGGACATCCCCGTACGCGTGGTCTGGAAGCCGGTCCTCACCTCCAGCGCGGACATCCTGGCGGCGTGCCGGGACGCGGCCGCGCAGGGCGTGGTCGGGGTGATCGCCTGGATGCACACGTTCTCCCCGGCCAAGATGTGGATCTCCGGGCTGGACGCGCTGCGCACGCCGTTGCTGCACCTGCACACGCAGGCCAACGTGGCGCTGCCGTGGGACGACATCGACATGGACTTCATGAACCTCAACCAGGCCGCGCACGGCGACCGGGAGTTCGGGTTCATCCAGACCCGACTCGGGGTGGCCCGCAAGACCGTCGCCGGTCACGTCACCGACCCGCGCGTGATCGGCCGGGTGGCGTCCTGGGCGCGGGCCGCCATCGGCTGGTCGGCGGTGCGGACGCTGCGGCTGGCCCGGTTCGGCGACAACATGCGCGACGTCGCGGTCACCGAGGGGGACAAGGTCGAGGCGGAGCTGCGCTTCGGCGTCTCGGTCAACACGTACGGCGTCAACGACCTGGTCGCCGCCGTCGACCAGGTGCCCGACGCGCAGGTCGACGACCTGGTCAAGGAGTACGACGACACCTACCGGGTCGCCGCCGAGCTGCGACCCGGCGGTGACCGGCACGACTCGCTCCGGTACGCGGCGCGGCAGGAGCTGGGCCTGCGCGCGTTCCTCGGCGCCGGTGGCTTCCGGGCGTTCACCACGAACTTCGAGGATCTCGGCGGCCTGCGCCAGCTCCCCGGGATCGCGGTGCAGCGCCTGATGGCCGACGGCTACGGCTTCGGGGGCGAGGGGGACTGGAAGACCTCGGTGCTCGTGCACACGCTCAAGGCGATGGCGGTCGGCGTGCCGGGCGGCACGTCGTTCATGGAGGACTACACCTACGACCTGACGTTCGGCCAGGAGCTGATCCTCGGCGCGCACATGCTGGAGGTGTGCCCGAGCATCGCCGCCGACGTGCCGAGCGCGGAGGTGCACCCGCTGAGCATCGGCGGGCGGGAGGACCCGGTACGCCTGGTCTTCGACGCGGCGTCCGGCCCGGCCGTCGTGCTGGGCATGGCGGACATGGGGGAGCGGTTCCGGCTGGTCGCCAACGCGGTGGACGTGGTGCCGCCGCCGCAGCCGCTGCGCCGGCTGCCGGTGGCGCGCGCGGTCTGGCGCCCGCAGCCCGACCTGGCCGGCTCGGCGGAGGCGTGGATCACCGCGGGGGCGCCGCACCACACCGTGCTGTCCCAGGCCGTCGGCGTGGAGGAGTTGCGCGACCTGGCCGCCATGGCCCGGACCGAGCTGGTGGTCATCGACGCCGAGACGCGCCCGCACCGCTTCGCCGACGAGCTGCGCTGGAATCAGGCGTACTACCGCCTCGCCCGGGGCTTCTGAGCCCTCTCGGGCCGCCCGCCGACCCCCCGCGCGGCGGGTCCCTGTTACGGCTTGACGAACGGCATGTTATCGCTCACAGTCGATGGATAGGGTCACCGGCACCGCTCGCGGGCCGTTCCGGGCGCGATCTGCGCCGCAGTTGCCAGGGATCCGACTCCGCCTGGGTGGGCATCGCTGTTAGCGATAACGCTGCCGTCATCGGCGCGTGCCGCCGTGCCCGGGCTCCGGTCGACGAAGGAGGATCGTGGTGACGGCTCGACTGTCCCGTGGACGTGGACGCCCGGCCCGGCTGCTGGCCGGGGTGGTGGCGCTGCTGGTCGGAGGTGTGGTGGTGGGCGCGGTGCCCGCGCCGGTATCGGCCGCCACAGTGGACACCGGCGCGTACTACGTGCTGGTGAACCGCAACAGCGGCAAGGCGCTGGACCTGTACAACCAGGCGACGAACGACGGCGCGCGGATCACCCAGTGGACGCGCAACGACGGCGCCTGGCAGCAGTGGCAGTTCGTGGACTCCGGCGGCGGCTACTACCGGCTGCGCTCCCGGCACTCGGGCAAGGTGCTCGACGTGACCGGCGCGTCCACCGCGAACGGCGCCGCGGTGGTCCAGTGGACCGACCACGGCGGCACCAACCAGCAGTTCCGGCTGGCCGACTCCGACGGCGGGTACGTCCGGCTGATCAACCGGAACTCGAACAAGGCGATGGAGGTGCAGAACGCCTCCACCGCCGACGGCGGCAACATCGTCCAGTACGACGACTGGAACGGCACGAACCAGCAGTGGCAGCTGGTGCGGGTCGGCGACAACCCGGGTGACCCGGGCACGCCGAGCGGCAACTTCACCAACCCGGCCGTCTGGCAGGACTTCGCCGACGTCGACATCATCCGGGTCGGCGACGTCTACTACATGTCCGCCTCGACCATGCACTACTCGCCGGGCGCGCCCGTGCTGCGCTCCTGGGACCTGGTGAACTGGGAGTTCGCCGGGCACTCGGTGCCGCGGCTGGAGTTCGGCACCAAGTACGACCTGAGCGGCAGCGAGCAGGCGTACGTGGACGGCATCTGGGCGTCGACGCTGAACTACCGGCCGAGCAACCGCACGTTCTACTGGGCCGGGTGCATCGACTTCGCGCAGACCCACATCTACACCGCCGCCGCCGTGGACGGCGCGTGGAGCCGGCTGACCACCATCCCCAACTGCTACTACGACGCCGGCATGCTGATCGACGACAACGACACCATGTACGTCGCGTACGGCAACGGCACGATCAGCGTGGCCCAGCTCTCCGCCGACGGGCGCAGCCAGGTCCGGGCCCAGCAGGTCTACCAGACGCCGTCGAGCATCGGCACGCTGGAGGGCGCGCGCTTCTACAAGCGCAACGGCGCGTACTACATCTGGCTCACCCGCCCGGCCAACGGGCAGTACGTGCTGAAGTCCACGAACGGCCCGTTCGGCCCGTACGAGCAGCGGCAGGTGCTGCTGAACCTGCCCGGCCCGATCTCCGGCGGCGGCGTGCCGCACCAGGGAGGGCTGGTGCAGACCCAGACCGGCGCCTGGTACTACATGGCGTTCACCGACGCGTACCCGGGCGGGCGGATGCCGACGCTGGCGCCGATCACCTGGACCGCCGACGGCTGGCCGCAGGTGCAGACCGTCAACGGCGCCTGGGGCGCGAGCTACCCCAACCCGCTGCCGACCCGCCCGGTCAAGCCGCTCACCGGCACCGACACGTTCTCCGGCACCACGCTCGGCCCGCAGTACGAGTGGAACCACAACCCGGACAACAGCAGGTGGTCGGTGAACGACGGCCTGCGCCTGCAGACCGCGAGTGTCACGAACGACCTGTACCGGGCCCGCAACACCCTCACCCACCGCATCCAGGGTCCGACCTCGACCGGCACGATCGAGCTGGACTACTCGACCATGCGCGACGGTGACCGGGCCGGCCTGGCGATGCTGCGGGACAGCTCGGCCTGGATCGGCGTACGGCGGGACAACGGCGCGACCCGGGTGGTGATGACGAACGGCCTGACCATGGGCTCGAACTGGAACACCACGAGCACCGGGACGGAGATCGCCAGCGCTGCCGTGTCCGGCGGGCGGATCTGGTTGCGGGCGAACGCCGACATCCGGCCCGGCTCGGGTCGGCAGGCGCGGTTCTCCTACAGCACCGACGGGGTGAACTTCGTATCGCTGGGCAACGCGCTGACGCTCAACAACGCGTGGCAGTTCTTCATGGGCTACCGGTTCGGCTTCTTCAACTACGCCACCCAATCGCTGGGCGGCGCGGTGACGGTGCGGCAGTTCTCGCTGACGACACCGTGACAACGGTCACCATTCACGACCGTTGACACATCTTCGAAAGCCCGGGGTGCGGCTGCGGCAATCGCCGGAAAAGCCGCACCCCGGGCCCGAATACACCGCCTCTGAACTGCCTGTTCGTGCCGCTGCGTGACGGGAGGGAATGAGCCGTCGATCGATTCCGCGATATCGCCGCGCCACTGTGGGAACGGTCGATCGGCGGTGCCGATACCGATGGGACCGCTGGCGTAGACTGTCGCCACCCGGGCCGGTCCGGTCGAGATCGACCGGGTATGGCCGCGGGCAGTGGCGAAAGTGAGGTGGCCGTGCGCGGTCCTGCGATGACGGACGTGGCCCGCCTCGCCGGGGTCTCACACCAGACGGTCTCCCGGGTTCTCAACGGTCACCCCAACGTGCGTGAGCAGACCCGCCTGCGGGTGCAGGCCGCCATCACCGAACTCGGCTACCGGCCCAACCGCGCGGCCCGCGCGCTGGTGACCGGCCGATCCCAGGTGATCGGCGTGGTCGCGCAGAACACCACGCTCTACGGTCCGGCGTCGCTGCTCGCCGCGTTGGAGCAGACCGCCGCCGAGGCCGGTTTCGCGGTGAGCATCGGCAGCGTCCGCGACCTCGACCACCGCTCCATCTCGGCGGCCGTGGAACGGCACCTGGCGCACCGGGTCGCCGGCATCGTGGTGATCGCGCCGGTCGAGTCCGCCGGTGAGGCGCTGGAACGGCTGCCCCAGGACGTGCCGCTGGTGACCGTCGACGGCGACCCGCGAAGCCCGATCCCGCTGGTGACCGTCGACCAGGTCGCCGGCGCCCGGGCCGCCACCGAGCACCTGCTGGCCGCCGGGCACCGCACGGTGTGGCACGTGTCCGGCCCGTCGGACTGGTTCGACAGCGCCGGCCGGATCGAGGGCTGGCGCGAGGCGTTGCGGCAGGCCGGCGCCGAGATCCCGCCGCTGGTCCCGGCGGACTGGTCGGCGGCGGCGGGCTACCGGTGCGGGCAGATGCTGGCCCGGATGCCGGAGGTCACCGCCGTCTTCACCGCCAACGACCACCTGGCGCTGGGCGTGTTGCGGGCGCTGCACGAACACGGCCGCCGCGTCCCCGACGACCTCAGCGTGGTCGGGTTCGACGACGTGCCCGAGGCGGCGTACTTCATCCCGCCGCTGACCACGGTGCGGCCGGACTTCGTCGCGGTGGCCGCGGCGAGCCTTGACCTGCTCCTGGCCCAGATCGAGTCGCAGAGCGCCGGGCCGCTGCGGCAGACGATCGCGCCGACGCTGGTGCGGCGCCGCAGCGTCGGCCCGCCGCCCGCCCGCTGAGGCGGTCGCCCTCCCACCGGCGGCCCGGCCGCTCGCCCGTGCCCGGTCCGCTCGTCCTGGCCAGGTCCACTCGCCCATGCCCTGCCCGCTCGCCCGTGTCCGGCCCGCCGTACCGGCGTCAGCGAGCGCGTCCCCGGCGCGCGACGAGCAGCACGATCCCGGCGATCACGACCAGTCCGGCGACCGCCCCGCCGGCGAGCAGCGCCGCCGGCGGGCCGTCGTCGTCGGCACGCGGAGCGGCGGCGTCGGGCCGGCCCGCGTCCGACGGGCCGCCCGACGCCGGGGTGCCCGCCGTGGCGTCCGCGCCGCTCGACGGGGGAGCCGACGGCGACGCGGGCGCCGACGTCTCGGGCGCGGCCGGGTCTGCCACCGTGAAGCGGTACGAGCCCTGGACCGGGTGGCCGTCGCGGGAGACCACCCGGTAGGCGACGGTGTAGGTGCCGTTGCCCAGCGGCTCGTCGATCGTGGCCCTGCCGGTGACGCCGTCCACAGTCGGCGCGCCGGTGGGCACCGCGCGCTGCCCGGCGTCGCTGAGCGTGATGGTGGTGAAGGCCGGGTTCAGGCGCTGCATGAACCGCAGCGTGACCTGCGTCGGCGCGCTGGTGAGCCGGGCGTCGCGCGCGGGGGTGGCCTCCTGCAGCGAGTTGTGCGCCGCCGCGGGTGTGGCCGGGACCAGCAGCAGCGCGGTGAGGGCCGCGGCGAGCAGCGCGGTGACGGATCGGGTACGCATGACGGGCCTTTCCTGTGGTGGTCAGCCGAGCAGCTGCCGGCCGATCCAGCCGCCCTCGGGGCAGCCGGGCGGTACGGCGAACACGGCGGAGCCGATCGGGGTGGTCCACTCGTTGAGCAGGTCGCGCTCGGCGAGCCGGCGTTGGATGGGCAGGAACTGCCGGGCGATGTCGGCCTGGTACGCGGCGAAGACGAGCCCGCTGTCCGCGTTCCCCTCGGGGGTCGGCACGCCGTCGTAGTTGTAGGGCCGGCGCAGGATCTTCTGCCGGTCGTCGGTGACGCGGGCGCGGGTCAGGTGTGAGAAGTCGGGTATCACCGTGAGCCCGTCCGGGCCGAGCGCGGCGAAGTCCGGCTCGTCGTGTTCGGCCCGGCCGGTCAGCGGCGCGCCGGTGTCGAGACGGCGCCCGACGGCCAGTTCCCGGTCGGCGCGGCCCAACAGGTCCCAGGTCTCCAGGTTCATGCTGATCCGCCGCACCACCAGCGTGGTCGAGTCCCGCAGCCAGTCCGGCCCGTCGCCCACCCACACCGCGCTGTCGGCGGGTGTGCCCGGCTTCGGGTTGGCGGTGCCGTCGAGCTGCCCGAACAGGTTGCGCTGGGTACGCCCCGGCTCGGCCCCGGCCGCCCGCCGGAAGCCCTGCTGCACCCAGCGGACGACGGCGAACGGCCGGCTGTCCTTGACCAGGACCCGCTGCGCGTGGGCGACGGTGAGCGGGTCGTCGGCGCAGATCTGCAGCAGCAGGTCCCCGCCGGACCAGCGGGGTTGCAGCCGGTCGATGCCGAACGCGGGCAGCTCGGTCACCGAGGCGGGCCGCCGGTCGTCGAGCCCGGCGGCGGTGTACAGCCCGGGGCCGAAGCCGAACGTGACCGTCAGCCGGGCCGGCAGCACGCTCAGCTCCGGCTCGGTGTCGGCCAGCGCCGGGCGGCCCTGGGTCAGGCGGGCGGCGTCGTCGGAGAGCAGCCGCAGCATCCGGCCGAGCGCCGCCCGGTCGGTGCCGGGACGCAGCGTGAACGCGACGAACGCCGCGTGCGCCTGCGGATCGGTGGTGACCCCGGACTGCCGGGCACCGTGGAACGGCTCGACCGTGTCGCCGACCCGGGCCACCGGGACGGCGTCGCCGGGGCGTACCCCGGGAGTGCGGGAGCGGACGGCGGCGAGGGCGCCGGCGCCGGCCAGCGTGCCCCCGGCGGCCGCCGCGCCGCCGGTGAGCAGGCCACGCCGGCTCACCCGGCGGGCGGGTGCGCCGGTGCCGGTCATGACGCCGGGCTCGCGCCGTGCCCGGGCGCGTAGCTCTCCTGGGCGCCGGTGAACGGCTTCGCCACGGCGGTGAACGTCTGGGTCCGGCCGTCGGCGAAGGTGAGCGTGACGTCGAGCTGGTCGCCGGCGCGCACCGGCCGGGTGAGGTCCATCAGCATGAGGTGGTCGCCGCCGGGCTCCAGGGCGACCTGGGAGCGGGCGGCGACCACGACGCCGCCCTGCTTCTGCCGCATCGTCATCTTCCCGTCGGCCATGGCCATCTCGTGGATCTCGGCCCGGGACACGTCGGTGCTCACGCCGGTGATCGTGACGTCGGTGTCGCCGTCGTTGACGATCGTGGCGAACGCTGCCGTCATGCCCTTGTCGGCGGCCTTCACCCACGGGTCGCGGACCGTGAGCACGCCCGCCGCGGCGCTCGCCGACGCCGGGGCCGGCGCCGAGGTGGCCGGTGAGGTGGCGGACGTCGTGTCCGAGGACCCGCAGGCGGTGATCGAGGCGGCGAGCACGGCGGCGCCGATCAGTGCCGCCGGGCGCTGGAACCGGCGGCGGGTGGTGCTGGACATGACGTCCTCCCCTCGAAGATCCGGTGTTCGTACCGTTTGTCGGCGCGGCGCCACGGATAGTTCCGGCCGGGGCCGTCGGGCACGTCACACCCCGGCCCGGTGGACCGTCGCCGAGCGGGTTCGGCGGTGCGCCCGGAAGGCATAATGGTTCCGGGTGTCACGTGGCGCGCCGGGTGCGGCCGCGGCCGGCCGAGGGTGCCGGGCGGGCGCCCGGACGAGGGAGGCGACGGTGACCCAGGCGACGACCGGGGCGACCCGCAACACCCGTCAGCGTGCCGAGGTGCTGGCGCTACTGCGGGAGTTGGACGGCTTCCACAGCGCGCAGCAACTGCACCAGATGCTCGTCCAGCGGCAGGCGAAGGTCGGCCTCACCACCGTCTACCGGACGCTGCAGATGCTCGTCGACAACGGCGAGATCGACTCGGCCCGGCTGCCCGGCGGCGAGCATCTCTACCGGCGGTGCAGCCAGAGCCGCCATCACCACCATCTGGTCTGCCGCCGCTGCGGCCGGGCCGTGGAGGTGGCCGGCCCGGCCGTGGAGCGGTGGGCCGACCAGGTCGCCGCGCGGCACGGCTTCACCGACGTCGGGCACACCCTGGAGATCTTCGGCACCTGCGACCGCTGCGCCGCCTGACCCGCGCGCGGCGAGCTGACGAACACGGTTCCCGTTACCGGATTGCGTGACCTGTCGCGCATCGCCTCACGTGAAACGGCGGGCGGACCCTCGGGTCCGCCCGCCGTCCCGCGGCGCGACGGGTCAGCGCAGCCGTGCCTCGATCGCCTCGATGACGCGGGGACGCAGCTCGGCCGCGCGGATGACCGCGTCGACCGACCCGACCTCGACGGCCCGCTGGATGCTGTGCACCCGGTCGAACTCGGCGGCCACCTCGCCCAGCTTCTCCGCCCGCACCGACGCGCGCAGCTCGTCCAGCTCGGCGGTGAGGGTCGCCCGCTCGGTGCCGGCCGCGGCGGCGACCCGGGCCTCCAGGTCGCGTACCCGCACGTCGGCCGCGGTGCGGGCGGCGACCTCACCGGCGAACACCACGGCGGCAGCCGGCGCGCCGCCCAGCACCGAGGCGAACGACCCCTCGATCGCCAGGACGGTCATGTCCGGGTTGAGCGCCTTGGAGAAGACCACGAACGCGCCGCCGTGGTAGCGCGAGATCACGCAGAACACGATCGGGCCGCGGAAGTTGACGATCGCCCGGCCGATCTCCGCGCCGTACTCCAGTTGCAGCTTGCGCATCGACTCGGGTGAGCCGTCGAAGCCGGAGAGGTTGGCGAGCACGACCAGCGGCCGGTTGCCGCTGGCCGCGTTGATCGCCCGCGCGGCCTTCTTCGACGAGCGCGGGAAGAGCGTGCCCGCCGTGTAGGTGTCCGGGCCGTCGGTGGGCGGGAAGCCGCGCCGGGGCACCGAGCGGGACTCGATGCCGAGCAGGCACACCGGGATGCCGCCGAGGTGCACGTCCTGCACCACCGCCGTCTCCGCGTCCGCCATGCCGGCCCACCGCTCCAGCACCGGGTGGTCCTGGTCGGCGAGGGCCCGCATCACGGAACGGATGTCGAACGGCTTCTTGCGGTCCGGGTTCGCCGTGGCGGAGAAGATCTCACCGACGGTGGCGAAGTCGCTGCCGGCCACCGCGTGCGGGTAGCCGCAGATGTCCCGGTCCACCGGGTCCATCGTGACCGCCCGGCGCGGGGCGGCCTCGCCCGGCGCGACGTACGTGTGGTCGTAGTGCGCCATCAGCACGTCCCGCGCGGCCGGCAGGTCCGGCGCCCAGTACTGCGCCTGCCCGTTCGGGCCCATCACCCGGTCGTAGCCGCCGATGCCGAAGTTGTCCTCGGCGGAGACACCGCCGGAGAAGTCGAGCGACTGCTTGCCGGTGAGCACCATCGCCGAGTCGGGCGTCATGACCAGCACGCCCTTGGTGTGCATGAGCATCGTCGCCTCGGCGTTCCAGTACGGCTGGGCGCCGACGTTGATGCCCGCCACCACGATGTTGATCTCACCGCCGTCCTGGGTGAACTCGACGATGCGCTTGAGCGCCGCGGCCACCCAGTCCATGTTCTCCGTGCCGGAGGTCATCGAGATCCGGGCGCCGGCGGACAGCGCGTACCACTCCAGCGGCACGCCCATCCGCTGCGCCAGGTCCAGCGCGGCGATCACCCGCCGGCACTCCGGCTCGGACAGCGCGCCGAGCGACTTGGTCGGGTCGCCGAGCAGCACCACCCGGGTCACCCCCTGCGGATGCCGCGGCGTGGGCGTGGTGACCACGCCGGCCACGATCGCCGCGGTGTTGCGGCCCTTCGGCCGGTCCACCGGCACCAGTTCGTTCTCCGCGTCCAGGTCGTGCTCGACGAAGTCGCCCAGAAGGCCGGTCAGCTCGTACGGGTAGACGGTGTTGCGCCCGGCCGCGCGCAGCACCTTCAGCCGGTACTCGTCCAGCGGCTCGACCGGCTCGGCCGGCGGCTCGCCCACTGTCAGTTGCGCGTGCCCGGTCACGTCGAAGGTGATCCGCACGCCGACCTTGGTGAGCTCCCCGGTACGGCGGTCGCGCTGCCGGGCGATGAACAGGATCTCCTCCAGTTCGGCGCCCACAGTGGTCGGGCGTACCCGCGCGGCGATCAGTTCCATCTCCTCGCGGGTCAGCTCGCTGGGCGGCCACACGTAGATGACGATCCGGTTGGTCGGGAACCGCGACTTCGACGGCCGCCGCGACCGCGCCCGGCGGATCGAGTCGATGCAGGCCGCCACCGCGTCCTCGGTGGTCGGCAGCGCCACCAGGCGGCCGTCCTGTTCCCGCAGCTCGGTCAGGTCACGCACCTGCGCGAACGCCACCAGCCGCTGGTCGGACGGATTCTGCCGGGCGACCGCCTGGAACAGGTAGACCTCCTCGTCCAGCGACGGCAGCCGGGTCAGGTCGAACTCGCGCAGCCGCTCCAGCTGCATCCGCTGCGCGATGTACGGGTGCAGGCCGCGGATCAGCCGCTCCTCGGCCATCCCGCCGCCCTCGGCCGGACGGAACGTGACGTGGTGGTGCATCACCGCGCCGGCCCGCCCGGCGACTGTGGTGGTGAGCCGGCGTACCTGCTGCGGCAGCGGGTGCGCGTTCACCACCTCCAGCAGCGCGGCGGCGGTGGCGCCCAGGTCCTCGGGCTGGTTCTCCCAGGCCAGGTAGACGTCCGCGTCGACGGCCTCGCAGTCCCGGGCCACCTCGGCCAGCCCGCGCAGCGCGTCGCCGAGCGCGTCGAAGCGTACGGCGGCCGAGATCACGTCCGACCCGGTCCGCCCGGCCACCACGAACGTGCAGCCCTCGGCGGTGCGGGTGCCGACCTCGATGAGCGCCTTGTTGCCGTAGTACCGGCGGGTGAGCACCTCCAGCATGGTCCCGTTGTCCGGGTGGTTGCGGACCAGACGCTGGCCGAGCAGCCGGACCAGCGGCTCGGTGCTGCGCACCATCTCGGCGATCCGCTCGGCGCGGTCCGGCGCGTCCGGCTGCGCGTCGAGGTGCCGCAGGTGCGAGCGGACCCGGGCGTAGACGCGGGCCCGGTTGCGGCGCAGCAGCGGCTGGGCGAACCAGGCGAACACCACGCCCCGGGCCAGGTCGGCGACCACCGGGAAGCGGACCTGGGTGGCCGCGATGAGGCGTTCCAGCGCCAGCCCGGCCGGCTCGCGCAGCGCCTCGTCCGGCGGCGGCTCGCGCAGCCAGGAGCGCAGCAGCGCGGCGATCACCGTGGCGTCAGCGGCGGCCCGCTGCTGGGCCAGGAAGATCCGGAAGACCGCGGCCTCCAGCTCGGGGGAGCGGTCCAGCTCGGTGACGCCGTAGTGGGCGAGCGCCTTGGCCAGGCGGGCCCGGAACGACTCCGGGGAACCGGCCCGCTCGACGTCGAGGCTCTGCAGGTAGGTGTGGAAGTACTCGCGGGCGCTGGGCGCGTGCCCGCCCGGTGCGTCGTCGCCGGGCCGGTTGCGGCTCAGCTCGGCCAGGTCGGCGAAGATGTCGACCAGGTCCAGTTCCTCGGCCAGCGGCCGGTGCCCGGCCTCGGTGGCCGCGCGCCGCGCGTCCAGGTAGTCGTCGAGCACCCGGCGCTCGTCGTGCGGGTCCACGTCGTAGCCGAGCAGCAGCGCGCACAGGTCCTCCAGGCCGCGTCCGGCCCGGGACCGCGCCGGCACGTCCGCGGGCGCCACGGGCAGGTCCAGCTCCACTGTCGGCCCGGCCGGGCCGGCGGCGGCCTCGGCGTCGGACTCCGCGACCGGCTCCAGGCGCAGCAGTGGCGCCCCGGCCTCCACCTGGGTGCCCACCGCCACCGACGACTCCTTGAGGCGGGCGCGGAACGGCGCCCGCAGCACCGTCTCCATCTTCATCGCCTCCAGCACCAGCACCGGCGCCCCGGCCTCGACCTCCGCGCCGACCGCGAGCGGGGTGGCGACCACGAGCGCCGGCATGGGGGAGCGCAGCACGCCGCCCTCGTCGCGGCTGATCCGGTGCGTCACGCCGTCCACCTCGACCAGGTGGACGGGGCCGTGGGTGTCGGTGAGCAGGCGGAACCGGGCGCCGTTGACGGCGATCTGGCCGGTGTGCCGGTCGAAGCGGTCCAGCTCGACGTCGGCGGTGCGCACGTCGTCGCCGACCTCGACGCCGACCCGGAACCGGTGCGCGCCGACCCGGGCCACCCGCATCCGGTAGGTCACTCCGCGCAGCTTCAGGTCCAGCGGCCGGCCGCTGCGGTGCTGCACCTGGGGGCGACCACCGGCCGCCGTGGACAGTAGCCGCTGCCGTTCGGCGGTCTCGTCCTCCTCGTACGCCTCGATCGCGGCGGCGGCCAGCGCGACGGCGGAGTGCCGGTGCGTGACCAGGCGGCCCTCGCCGCGTACCCGGTCGATCCAGCCGGTGTCCGCGCTGGCGTCGATCACCTCGGGCTGGTCGAGCAGGTCGAGCACGAAGCTCTTGTTCGTCGCGCCGCCGGCGATGACCACAGTGGTGTTCGCCATGGCCCGGCGCAGGCGGCCCAGCGCCTCGTCGCGGTCCCGCCCGTACGCGATGATCTTCGCGATCATGGAGTCGAAGTCGGCCGGGATGACGTCGCCCTCGCTGACCCCGGTGTCGACCCGGATGCCCGGCCCGGCGGGCAGGTCCAGCCGGGTGATCCGGCCGGGGGAGGGCGCGAAGTCGCGGTCCGGGTCCTCGGCGTTGAGCCGCGCCTCGATCGCGTGCCCGCGCTCGACCGGCGGCTCACCGGTGAGCCGCCCGCCGCCGGCCACGTGCAACTGCGCCTTGACCAGGTCGAACCCGGTGGTCGACTCGGTGATCGGGTGCTCGACCTGAAGGCGCGTGTTCACCTCCAGGAACGCGAACAGCCGGTCGCCCGGGTGGTAGAGGAACTCCACAGTGGCCGCGCCGCGATAGCCGACGGCGATCGCCAGCCGCTCCGCGGACTCCTTCAGCTCCGCGGTCTGCTCCGGGCTCAGCACCGGCGACGCGGACTCCTCGATCACCTTCTGGTTGCGCCGCTGCACGGAGCAGTCCCGTACGCCGAGCGCCCACGCGGTGCCCTGGCCGTCGGCGATCACCTGGACCTCGACGTGCCGGGCGCCGGTGACCAGGCGCTCCAGGAACACCACGCCGCTGCCGAATGCCCGCGCCGCCTCCTGGCTGGTGCGCTCGTAGGCGTCGGCCAGCTCGGCGTCGCTGCGGATCACCCGGATGCCGCGCCCGCCACCACCGGCTGTCGCCTTGAGCATCAGCGGGTAGCCGATCGAGGCGGCCGCGCGCAGCGCGTCCTCCAGGCTCTCCACCGCGCCGCGGCTCCACGGCGCGACCGGCACGCCGACCTCCTCGGCGATCAGCTTCGCGCCGATCTTGTCGCCGAGCTTGCGCATGGCGTCCGGGCTCGGCCCGACGAACGTCACGCCGATCTTCTCGCACAGCTCGGCGAACGCCGGGTCCTCGGCCACGAAACCCCAGCCCACCCACGCGGCGTCCGCGCCGGTCTCGACCAGCGCGCGCTCCAGGGCCTTCAGATCGAGGTACGGGCGGGCCGACGCGGGGCCGAGGTCGTAGGCGATGTCCGCCTCGCGGACGAAGGTGGCGGTACGGTCGACGTCGGTGTACAGCGCGACGGTCTCGATCCGGCTGCCGGTCTCCGCGGCCAGTTCCCGGATCGCGTGGATGAGCCGCATCGCGGCCTCACCACGGTTGACGATGGCGACACGGGTGAACACGTGACCGTCCCCTTCGGTAGACCCACAGTGGCGCGCCGGGCGGCGGCGATGCCTCCGGCTTGCCTCACCCTTCCGCCTGTGCGCGGGCCGCGCCATGTCGTAACCGCCGAAGCCTGAGCGGGGACCGTTGTGGGAACCGAACAAAAGTTTTTAGCCAACCGCTCACTACCGGCGGGTATGCGCCAACGGCGCCGGACCCGAGCGGGTCCGGCGCCGTCTTGCGCCGTGCGGTGTTGGGGTGCGGCTCAGCCCGGGATGTCCCGGGGGTCGCGCTCGCGGGGGTACGTGTTCTTCTCGCCGATCGTGCCGTCCTGCTTCTTGATCACGTGCTCGGCGCCGCGTTCGACGGCCATCTCCCGGCCCGCCGCCTCGGCCTCCGCCTTGGTGTCGTGCCGGCTGGTCGCGCGCTCGTTGCCCTCCGGGCGGTTCTTCCACTGTCCGTCCTGCTGGTAGGTGTCGATGTCGCCCTTCGCCATGCCGTCAGCTCCCTCGTTCGCGTGTCCGATGACAAATGTCTGCCCATGCGCGGGGAGTGCTAATCCTGACGGCGCGATCCGGCGGTCGCGCAGGTAGCCGATCACCCGGTCGAAGCCGATCCGGGCCAGGCGGACGACGATCTCCTCCTCCCGGTCCTGCGGGGCCAGCACCAGGACCGGCCGGTCGGGCGTGACGACACTGCCGGCGGTCTCGGCGAACCGGCCGTCGGCCGGGACGTTGAGTGCCGACCCGGCTGCGCCCGCCGGCGGTGCGCCTTTGCCGGAACGGCAAGGTTAATTGCTGTTCGTTCGATCCGGGTGCACGATCGCGGAGGCCAGTCGGGATGCGCCCGGCGGCGAGGAGGCGGACATGACGGGGCACCATGACCACGAGCACCCGGCGGACACCGACGCGGCCCGGTTCTGGGACGAGCGGTACGGCCAGCGGGACCGGATCTGGAGCGGCCGGGTGAACCCGATCCTGGCCGAGGTGGCCGGCGCGCTGCCGCCGGGCACCGTGCTCGACCTGGGCAGTGGTGAGGGCGGCGACGCGGTGTGGCTGGCGTCGCGGGGCTGGCGGGTCACCGCCGTGGACATCTCGTCGGTCGCGCTGGACCGGCTCGCCGTGGAGGCCGAACGGGCCGGAGTGGCGGAGCGGATCACCACCGTGCGGCACGACCTCACCCAGGGCTTCCCGCCCGGCCGGTACGACCTGGTGTCCGCGCAGTTCTTCCAGTCGCCGCTGGTCCTGCCCCGGGAGAAGGTGCTGCCCCCGGCGGCCGAGGCGGTCGCGCCCGGCGGGCGGCTGCTCGTCGTCGAGCACGGCGCGCCGCCGCCCTGGGCCGGGCCCGACACCGGCCACCACCGGTTCGCCGAACCGGAGGAGATCCTGGCCGCCGTGGCCCTCGACCCGGACGGCTGGGACGTCGAGCGGCTGGGCGCGGCACGCCGCACCGCCACCGGCCCGGACGGGCAGACCGGCGAGCTGATCGACCACGTGGTGCTGGTGCGGCGGCGCTGACGGCGCGCGCCGGTCAGGTCCGGGGTGCCGGCCGGGTCAGCAGCAGCACCAGCAGCCCGGCCGCGCACAGCGCGGTGGCCATGCCGTACGCCCACCGGTAGCCGATCTGCGCGGAGAGCCCGAGCAGCGGCCCGGCGAGCATGGCGCCGATCGGGAACGTGTTGGTGAACAGCGTGGTGGCCCGGCCCGGCTCGCCCGGCAGCAGATCCTGCACGTAGGCGATGCCGACGCCGGACACCGCGGCGATGAACAGCGCGTTCACCGGCTGTATGAGCAGCAGAACCGTGACGCCCGGTGCCACTGCGGCGGTCGCGTAGTAGGCGACCCCGCAGGCGCCGCCGACCAGGACCAGCGGCCGCAGCCGGACCCGCGCGGTCAGCGCGCCCAGCCCGAGGATCAGCGGGATCTCCAGCGCCGCGCACAGGCCCAGTACCAGCCCGGCGCGGGAGGGGTCGTCGTTCAGTTCGGTGTCGATGAACAGCGGCATCGCCTGCACGCCGACCGTCAGCGGGCACTGGAGCAGGACGAACGTGAGCGCCGTCAGCGCCAGCCGCAGCCGGGACGCGCCGGGTGGGCCGGGCGCGGCGCCGTCCGGATCGCCCGCGACCGGCCGCGTCGGCAGCTCCTCCAGCCGGAACGCGGCCACCAGCGCGGCCAGCGCGTACATGACGGCGGCCATGCCGTACACCAGGCGGAAGCCGCCGACGTCGAGCAGCACCGCGGCCAGCGCCGGCCCGGCCACCCAGGCCAGCGAGAACACGGTACGCATGAGGCTGACGCCGAACGCGGCCCGCGCCGGATCGTCCCTGTCGAACAGCGCCCGGGTGTACGCGAACGACTGCGGGAACAGCGAGTTCGCCAGTGCCGTGGCGGTCGCGGTCAGCCCCAGCAGGATCCAGTAGTCGCGGACGTACGCGGTCAGGCCCGCGCCGACCACGCCGGCCAGCGCGGCGCCGACCAGCAGCGCGCGCCGGATCGGCCGGCGGTCCGACAGCCGGCCGATCAGCGCGGAGGCGACCACCCCGGACAGCGGGGCGACGATCAGGAACACGGTCACCCGTAACGGACTGGCGTGGACCTCCCGGTCGAGGAACAGCGACAGGAACGGCAGCACCACGGCGGTGGACAGACCGACGGTCAGGAACACCACACCCAGCGGGAGCAGCCGGAATCGGCCGGCGCGCACCGCCGGCCTCGTGTCGACAGCCATGCGGCGGACTGTACGCCGCGGCGGTGCGGCGGCCGACCGGGTTTCCGCTGCCCGGGCTAGCCGACCGCGGTGGGGGAGGGCGGCACGCTGCCGCCCTGCGGCGCCTCGGCCGTCATCAGCCGCACGATCTCCGCCCGGTCCGCTGCCGACGGCATCCCCCACTCCGGCCGGTAGCCGAACGCCCGGTCCAGCGGGGTCGAGGAGGTCCGGCCGTCGAGGATCTCCACGGCGTCGGTGCCGATCAGCCCGGGATGCTCCACGCCGCACGCCTCGGCCACCTTGACCAGGTCGCGGCGCAGCGTACGGATGTAGTTCGCGGCCCGCACCGACTTGCGGGCCGGGTCCAGGCCCCGGGCCAGCCAGGCGTTCTGCGTGGCGACGCCGGTCGGGCAGGTGTCGGTGTGGCACTTCTGCGCCTGGATGCAGCCGATCGCCAGCATCGCCTCCCGCCCGACGTTGACCATGTCGGCGCCGAGCGCGAACGCCACCACCGCGTTGTCCGGCAGGCCGAGCTTGCCGGCGCCGACGAACACCACCTGCTCGTGCAGGTCGCGTTCGGCGAAGGTCCGGTAGACCCGGGAGAAGCCCTGCTGGAAGGGCAGCGAGACCGAGTCGCTGAAGATCAGCGGCGCGGCGCCGGTGCCGCCCTCGCCGCCGTCGACGGTCACGAAGTCCACGCCCCGGCCGGTGTCGCGCATCAGCGTGGTCAGCTCCTCCCAGAACCCCAGGTCGCCGACCGCGGACTTGATGCCGACCGGCAGGCCGGTCTCGGCGGCGAGCAGCTCCACCCAGTCCAGCAGGCTGTCGCAGTCGGAGAACTCGGCGTGCCGGGACGGGCTGACGCAGTCGCGTCCGGCCGGGATGCCCCGGGTGGCGGCGATCTCGGCGGAGACCTTCGCCGCCGGCAGCAGGCCGCCCAGGCTCGGTTTGGCGCCCTGGCTCAGCTTGATCTCCAGCGCCCGTACCGGCTCGGCCGCGACGAGGTCCTTGAGCCGTTCCAGGCTGAACCGGCCCTGCTCGTCCCGGCAGCCGAAGTACGCGGTGCCGAGCTGGAAGACCAGCTCACCGCCGTTGCGGTGGTACGGCGACAGCCCGCCCTCGCCGGTGTTGTGCAGACAGCCGGCCAGCGCCGCGCCCCGGTTCAGCGCCTCCACCGCGTTGCCGGACAGCGAACCGAAGCTCATCCCGGAGATGTTCACCACCGACTCCGGCCGGAACGCGCGCGCCCGGCCGCGCGCCGCGCCGAGCACCTTCGCGCAGGGCAGTGTCACGTCGTGCCCGGCGGCCGGCGCCGACGGCGGGACCGCCCGGCCGAACGTGCGGTGCTTGATGATCGGATAGCCGGAGGTGTGCTCGATGTCGTTGTCGGTGCCGAACCCGAAGTAGTTGTTCTCCTGCTTGGCCGAGGCGTACACCCAGCGGCGCTGGTCGCGGGTGAACGGCCGCTCCTCGTCGTTGCCGGCCACGATGTACTGCCGCAGCTCCGGGCCGATCGACTCGAGCAGGTACCGGGCGCGGCCCAGCACCGGGAAGTTGCGGCGCAGCGCGTGGTCGCGTTGCAGCAGGTCCCGCGCCGCCAGCGCGGCGACGGCGGTGACGGCTGCGGGTACGGCTCTTCTCGCCCAGCTCATCCCGCCACTCTTTCCGGCCCGGCACCCGGTCAAACGCCGGATGGAACCCGGCCGCCCCGGGCGGTGTCATGAATACGGACCGACGGCGGAGGCTGCCCTGGACGACGACGAGCTCGTCACCCGCGTACGCGCCGGCGACCGGGAGGCGTACGACGCCCTCGTCGCCCGGCACACCGCGTCCGCGTACCGGACGGCGGTGCTGCTCGGCGCCGGGCCGGACGCCGAGGACGTGGTCCAGGAGGCGTTCGTGAAGGCGTACCGAAAACTGTCCCGCTACCGGGCCGAGGCGTCGTTCCGGTCCTGGCTGCTCGCGATCGTCGCCAACGAGACCCGGAACCTGCACCGGACGCGTACCCGGCGGGACGGGCTGACGCTGCGCGCGGCGGCAGATCGGGGCGTGGCGGCCACCGTGCCCGACGGGCTCGACGCCGTGCTGGCGGCCGAGCGCCGGACGGAGCTGGTGAGGGCGCTGCGGCGGCTGCCCGTTCGCGACCGCGAGGTGATCGTCTGCCGTTACCTGCTCGACCTCGGCGAGGACGAGACAGCCACAGTGCTCGGGGTGCCCCGGGGCACCGCGAAGTCCCGGGCCCACCGGGCCTTGGCGAAGCTTCGTGCCCTGCTGGACCGGGAGGTGGCGCACCGTGGATGACCTGGAACGGGAGTTGCGGGAGCTGACCGCCTGGCTGGAGCCGGCGCGGACACCGGATGTCACCGCCCGGGTCCGGGCCCGCCTCGACGCGCCCGCGCCCCGCCGCCGGTGGCGGCACATGCTGGCCGCCGCCCTCGCCGCGCTGCTCGTGGCGGCGTTGCCGCCGGGGCGGGCCGCGATCGCCGACGCGGTGACCGGGCTGCTGCGGTTCTCCGGAGTCACCATCGACACCGCCCCCGCGCCGTCACCGACGGGTACGCCCTCGCCGCTGCCCGCGCAGCACGAGGTCGCCCTGGCCGAGGCGCAGCGGCAGGTGCGCTTCCCGATCCGGGTGCCGGCCCGGCTCGGCGCGCCGGAACGGGTGCTCGTCGCCGATCCGGACGGCACCGGCGCCCACCGGGTCGCCAGCCTGCTCTACCGGGGCGGGACGGTCCGGCTGGACGCCTTCGACGGCTCGCTCGACATCGTGTTCCACAAGCGGTCCCTCGGGGCGGACGTGACGCCCACCCAGGTCGGCGGCGAGTTCGCGATCTGGGTCGGTGGTCCGCACGCGCTGGCGTACGTGGACCGGTCGGGGACGGAACGGGTCGCCACCGCGCGGTTGTCCGCCGCGACGCTTATCTGGGAGCGGGCCGGGGTGAGCTACCGGCTGGAGGGAGACCTTACCCGTGAGCAGGCGCTGGAGGTCGCGTCCTCGCTGGAGTGAGCGCGGCGGGAACCTCGGGGCGCCGGGCGGTGTCCTGAAGGCGAGAGTCGTCGACGGGGGAGGCCCGGATGTCCGTTCCGAGAAGTGTCCTGCTGGTGCCGGTCCTGCTGCTGGCCGGTTGCAGTGGCCCGGCCGCGGTCCCGGCCGGCGCGCCGGGCACGGTCCCGGCCACCACGCCTGCCACCGAACCGGCCGTGCCGGCGGCCTGCGCCGAACGGCTGGAGACCGGCCGGCTGCCGGACTGGGCAGACGCCGGGTTCACCGGCGACACCCGCGTGCGGCACGTCCTCGGCACCAGCGGCGACATCGTGGCGATCCTGTTCGCGTACCCGCTGGCGTACGCGCGCGGCGACGGCGCCAACAACAAGATCCTCTGGGTGGCCCGCCCCGAGCCCGGCCGGTCCGAACCGGCGCCGCGGTCCCCCCTGGTGATCACCGCGACGCGGGCCGGGACCGACACCCCTGTCGTCCGGGAGGTCGAGGGCGGGCCCGGGCCGTCCATCGTCGACCTGCCGGCCGCCGGGTGCTGGCGGCTGCGACTGGACTGGTCCGGCCGCACCGACAGGATGGATCTGGTCTATCGGCCGGCGCCTCGCTGACCGGCATGGCCGCCGCCGGTCCGGGTAACGCTGCGTCATGGCGAAGTACACCGAGCCGGAACTGCGGGAGCGCCTCAAGGCCGAGATCCGCGCCTCCGACAGGGGTGGCCGGCCGGGGCAGTGGTCGGCCCGCAAGTCGCAGTTGCTGACGAACGAGTACAAGAAGGCCGGCGGGGGATTCGAGGGCCCGAAGGACGCACGACAGCGCTCGCTGCAGCGCTGGAGCGGCGAGAAATGGCAGACCCGCAGCGGTGACACGCGCGCCCGCAACGGCGGCGAAACGCGCCGTTACCTGCCCAAACAGGCGTGGGAGGAACTGTCGGAGACCGAACGGCGCGCCACCGACACCCGCAAGCGCCGCGCGTCGCGCTCCGGCCGCCAGTATGTGCCGAACACCGGCCCGGCGAAGCGGGCCCGCCGGGACGCCACGGCCGCCGGGCAGATCAACGAGTTGCCGGTGACCGAGGCGGTCAAGCTGGTCCGCGACCTCGGCACCCGGCAGCTCGACGCGGCGCTGCGCCGGGAGCGCGGCGGCAAGGCCCGAAAGACGCTCATCGGACGGCTGGAGTCGGAACTGGGCCGGCGCCGGGCGGCGTGAGCGCGTACCGCCGTGGCACACCGCGACGGCGGGGCCGGCCCGAAGGCCAGGCCCCGCCGTGTGAGGGTCAGCGGCGCGGGTGCTGCGGGACGCGCGGCAGCACGTAGGGCGGACCGGAGAAGATCAGGTCAGCCTTCAGTTCGTGGTACGCCCGCTTCGGCTGGTAGTTCTCGTCGTAGACGGTGGCCAGGCCCTCCGGCGGGTCGGAGAACGCCCCGGGCACCCAGGAGTGCTTGTCGGTGAAGCCCCAGAGGGTGAACGACAGGCAGTGCCGCTCGGCCAGGCAGGCCTGCATCAGCACGCTGAAGTTCGCCGCTGACGCCTGCAACCTCGGGTTGATCTCCGCGGAGTCGCCGGCCTCCACCCTCTCGGTGATCTGGCTGCGCACGTCCACCTCGGTGAGGGCCGTGGCCAGCCCGAGCCCGGCGAACTTGCGCAGGGCCGCGGCCACCTGGAGCGTGCTGAAGTTGCCGTACTGGGTGCCCAGGTGGCCCTGTGCGCCCACGCCGTCGATCGGCACGCCCTTGGCCCGCAGCTCACGGGCCATGTCGTAGACGAACTGCGTCTTGTCGTCGGCCGGGTTGCCGGAGCCGAACGCCTCGATGTTGTAGTCGTTGTAGAACAGCAGCGCCTTCGGATCGGCGGCGCGGGCCCAGCGGAACGCGTCGGCGATGTAGCCGGGGCCCAGGTTCTGCGCCCAGAACCCCTTGTAGTGCAGGGTGGAGGGGGTGTCCCAGGGGTCGCTGACCGCCTCGTTCACCACGTCCCACTGCCAGATCTTGCCCTTGAAGTGGGTGACCACCGCGGTGATGTGGTTGCGCAGGATCTGGCGCAGCTCGGCCTTGCTGATCGAGCCGTCCGCGACGCCGCTGGTCAGCCACGCGGGCAACTGGTTGTGCCAGACCAGCACGTGGCCCCGGACCCGCTGGTTGTTCTTACGGGCGAACTCGATCAGCTCGTCGGCCGGGCCCCAGTTGTAGGTGCCCCGGGTGGGCTCCAGGCTCTCCCACTTCATCACGTTCTCGGCGGTGACGGTGGAGAACTCGGACGCGGCCAGCTCGCGGTAGCGCGGCTCGGCGGCGTCGTTGAGGGCGGCCATGTCCACCGCGGTGCCCACGTACAGGCCGTGGCGCTTGGCCAGGTCACGCAGGCTTTGCGCGGTCGGATCGTACGGTCGTCCGGCTGTCGCGGGTACGACGTTGAGGGCGGTGGCGGTCGCGACGGCGACGGCGCCGGCGGCGAGCCAGCGTCTCAGCTTCATTGTCGTTCCTCTCGGGAGGGTGCGCGCGGCCGGGGGCCGGCGGTGACGGTGCCGGGGACGCCGCGCCGTGGAACGGATCGGCGGGCGCCCGGGTGGACGAAGCGGCTTCCGAAACTTCCGGTCTACCTTCCGGAAGTAGCCCGAAACATTACGGACGCCGATAGCCGCCCGTCAATCACCTGGGCCGTGCGGGTGAGATGGCGGGTCAGCGCAGCGGGCAGCAGGAGGCCCGGACGACCAGCTCGGTGGGGAGCTGGATGTGCGTGTCCCGCTCCACGCCGGCGATCAGGTCGATCAGCAGGCGCAGCGATTCGGCGCCCATGCGTTGCAGCGGCTGCCGGATCGTGGTGAGTGGCGGGTCGACCAGCGCCGACTCGGGGATGTTGTCGAAGCCGATGACCGACAGGTCGTCCGGCACGCGCAGGCCGAGGCCGCGGGCGACGTCCACCGTGGAGATGGCCGAGAGGTCGTTGCCGGCGAAGATCGCGGTCGGCCGGTCGGGGAGCGCGAGCAGTTCGGCGGCGGTGCTGGCGGCGGTCTCGGTGCGGAACCCGCCCACCCGCACGAGCCGCTCGTCCACCGGCACGCCCGCGTCGGCCATCGCCTTGCGGAACCCGGCGTCCCGCAGCCGGGCCGACTCCAGGTCGGGCCGGCCGCTGATGTGCGCGATCCGCCGGTGCCCCAGCGACAGCAGGTGGTCGGTGGCCAGCACCGCGCCGGCGAAGTTGTCGGAGTCGACTGTGGGCAGGCCGGACGGGCCGGTGTGCGGGTCGACGGCCACCACGTGGAAGCCGTGCTTGGTCTCGACCACCGTCGGCGTCACGATCACCGCACCGTCGATCAGCGTGCCGGAGAGCCGGGCCAGCGAGCGCCGCTCCCATCCGATGGCCGCGCCCTCGCCGTCCCCGCTGGAGTAGGCGAGCAGTTGGTACCCGCTGCCGGCGACCTCCCGGGACGCGCCCTTGAGTAGCTCCGTGGAGAACGGCTCGAACTCGGCGACCAGGATGCCCAGCACGTTCGTACGGTGGCTGCGCAGGCTCTGCGCGCCCAGGCTGGCCTCGTACCCCAGCTCGCGGATGACCTCCTGGACGCGCTCGACGGTGGCCTGCGCGACGCCGTACCTTCCATTGACAACCTTGGATACAGTTGCCACCGAGACGCCGGCCGTACGTGCCACGTCCGACATCTTGACGCGCTGGGGGAACACCACGCCGACGATGATAGAGGGCCCTTCCCGGCGGATCGAAGACGATGTCGAAAACGTTATCGATACCGATTGACTTCACGTTACAGCCCTGTAAAACTCCCCGGCAGGTAACCCGGCTGAGTGGTCGAGGAGACATCTATGACGATGAAGCGCCGTGCTGGTGCCGTCCTGGCACTGTTTGTGACAAGCGCTCTGCTGGCCTCCGCGTGCAGCGGTGGTGGCGACGACGAGAAGGCGGCCGAGAGCGAGCTGTACAAGAACCCGGTGACGCTGACCTGGTGGCACAACGCCTCCCAGGACGGGCCCGGCAAGACGTACTGGGAGAAGGTCGCAAAGGACTTCTCCGCGGCCCATCCGACCGTCAAGATCGAGATCGAGGCGATCGAGACGAACCAGCTCCAGCGCACCCGGCTCCCCGCCGCGCTGCTGAGCAACGACCCGCCGGACATCTTCCAGGCGTGGGGCGGCGGCGAGATGCGCGAGCAGGTCGAGGCCGACTACCTCAAGGACATCACCGACCAGGTGAAGGGCGAGGTGGCCGACATCGGCAACGCCGCCGAGATCTGGCAGGTGGAAGGCAAGCAGTACGGCCTGCCGTACCGGATGGGCATCGAGGGCGTCTGGTACAACAAGGACATGTTCGCGAAGGCGGGCATCGCGGCGCCGCCGACCACCTTCGAGGAACTCAACGCCGCTGTCACCAAGCTCAAGGCCATCAACGTCGTCCCGATCGCCCTCGGCGCCGGTGACAAGTGGCCCGCCGCGCACTGGTGGTACAACTACGCGCTGCGTGCCTGCTCGGTCGACACGCTGAAGAAGGCGACGAAGGACCGGACCTTCGACGACCCGTGCTTCGTCAAGGCGGGCCAGGACCTGAAGGCCTTCATCGACACCAAGCCGTTCCAGAACAACTTCATCGCCACGCCGGGCCAGAACGACCCGACCAGCGCCAACGGTCTGCTCGCCAACGGCAAGGCCGCGATGGAGCTGATGGGCGACTGGAACCGGGGCACCCTGGACACCGTCGCCACGGACAAGGCGGCCCTGGGCAAGTTCCTCGGCTGGTTCCCGGTGCCGGCGATCTCCGGCTCCGCCGGTGACCCGAAGGCCGCCCTCGGCGGCGGCGACGGGTTCGCCTGCTCCAAGAACGCCCCGGCCGAGTGCGTCGAGTTCCTCAAGTACCTCGTCAGTCCCGAGGTGCAGAAGGGCTACGCCGCCACCGGCACCGGCCTGCCGGTCGCCAAGGGCGCGGCGGACGGCGTGACCGACCCGGCCCTGAAGTCCATCCTGGAGTCCACCTCCTCGGCCACCTACGTGCAGCTCTGGCTCGACACGGCCTTCGGCAGCACCGTCGGCAACGCGATGAACGACGCGATCGTCGCGATCTTCGCCGGCAACGGGACACCTGAGAAGGTTGTCTCGGCCATGAAGGCGGCCGCAAGCAAGTGACGTCCGCATCGCAGACCCGTATGCCCGCCGGCGGCGTGACCACGCCGCCGGCGGGCCTCCGGTCCGGCGCCCGAGCCGCCTCACGCCGCGCCGAGACCCGCCGCAAGTGGTACGAGATCATCGGGCTGACCACGCCGGCGGTCCTCATCTACGTGCTCTTCGTGCTGGTGCCGATGGGCTTCGCGTTCTACTACAGCCTGTTCCGCTGGCGCGGGGTCGGCCCGCCCACCGAGTACGTCGGTTTCCGCAACTACACGCTCGCGTTCCAGGACCCGATCTTCCTCGACGCGTTGCGCAACAACGCGATCATCGTCTTCGGGTCGCTGCTCATCCAGGGGCCGGTCGCGCTCGGCATCGCCCTGCTGCTCAACCGCCGCTTCCGCGGGCGCTCGGCGTTCCGCCTGCTGATGTTCGTGCCGTACGTGCTGGCCGAGGTCACCGTCGGCATCATGTGGAAGCTGATCCTGACCGACGGAGGCACGCTCGACGCGCTGCTGCGGTCGGTGGGGCTGGGCGGCCTCGTGCAGGCGTGGCTGGCCGACCTGGACGTGGTGATCTGGACGCTGCTGTTCATCCTCACCTGGAAGTACGTCGGCTTCGCCATCATCCTGCTGCTCGCCGGCCTGTCGAACGTGCCGCCGGAGCTGAACGAGGCCGCCGAGATCGACGGCGCGAGCTGGTGGCAGATTCAGCGCCACGTCACGCTGCCGCTGCTCGGCCCCACCATCCGGATCTGGATGTTCCTGTCGATGATCGGCTCGTTGCAGGTCTTCGACATGATCTGGGTGACCTCGGTGCCCGCGGTGCGGTCACTCGGCGCCTCGGCCACCATGGCGACCTACATGGTGGACAACGGCTTCTTCGCCCGGCTCTGGGGCTACGGCAACGCGGTCGCCGTGATCCTGTTCGTCATCTCGTTCGTCGCGGCGCTGCTGTTCCAGCGTTTCCTGCTCAACCGCGACATCGAGGGCGCCATCACCCGGAAGGGGAAGTGACAGTGGCCGTGAACTCCGTATCCGTCCCCTCGGCCGGGCGCCGGCCGGTGCAGTGGAGCACGCCGCTGACGTACGCGCTGGCACTCGCGATCGCGGCCGTGTCGATCGCACCCGTCGTGTACGTCATCGTCGGCGGTTTCCGCAGCACGCCGCAGATCGTGAACGACCCGGCCGGCCTGCCGGACCCGTGGGTCTGGGACAACTACTACCGGGTGCTGACGCAGAGCGACTTCTGGAAGCAGGCGTTCAACAGCGCTGTGGTGGCGCTGGGCACCACGCTCGGTGTGGTGGTGCTCGGCATGGCCGCCGCGTTCGTGCTCGCCCGGTACACGTTCCGGGGCCGCGAAGGGCTCTACACCTTCTTCACCCTCGGCCTGCTGTTCCCGGCCGGCGCGGCGATCCTGCCGCTGTACCTGCTGCTGCGCGACCTGAACCTGATCAACTCCTACTACGCGGTGATCCTGCCGCAGGTGGCCTTCTCGCTGCCGCTCACGATCGTCATCCTGCGGCCGTTCCTGACGGCCATCCCGCGGGAGCTGGAGGACGCGGCCGCCATCGACGGCGCCGGCCGGCTCGGCTTCCTCTGGCGGATCGTGCTGCCGCTGTCGCGGCCCGCGGTCGTCACCGTCGGCATCCTCGCGTTCGTGGCGAGCTGGAACGCGTTCCTCCTGCCGCTGCTCGTCCTCGGGGACGTCAACCTGCACACCCTGCCGCTGGGCGTGCAGAACTTCTCCAGCCAGTACACCACGGACACCGCGGGCGTCCTCGCCTTCACGTCGCTGGCGATGTTGCCGGCGCTGCTGTTCTTCACCCTGGCGGAGAAGCAGATCGTGGGCGGACTCCAGGGCGCGGTCAAGGGCTGAGCGGCAGCGGTACCAGCACAACCAGTGGAAAGGCACACCATGACAGAGGTCCACGCGGTGGTGGGCGGGCCGGCTCGGGCAGGTTCGGACCACGACCGGCCGGACGGGCACGACACCGAGACGCGCGTACGGGAACTGCTCGCTCGTATGACGATCGAGGAGAAGGTCGCGCAGCTCGTCGGGTTCTGGGAGAAGGAGGACGGCGAGGCGGTCGCACCCCTGCAGGGCGAGTTCGCCGACACCGGCCGGCTCGACGACTTCTCCCGGCACGGGCTGGGTCACCTCACCCGCGCCTACGGCACCCGTCCGGTCGACGCCGCGGCCCGCGCTGCCTGGCTGTGGAAGTTCCAGCGGGACCTGGTGACCGGCACCCGGCTGGGCATCCCGGCGATCGTGCACGAGGAGTGCCTGACCGGCCTGTCGGCGTGGAAGGCGGCCACCTTCCCGACGCCACTGGCCTGGGGCGCCGCGTTCGATCCGGACCTGGTCACCGAGATGGCGGCGGCGATCGGGGCCTCGATGCGCGCGCTCGGCATCCACCAGGGCCTGTCCCCGGTGCTCGACGTGATCCGGGATCCGCGGTGGGGCCGGGTCGACGAGTGCATCGCCGAGGACCCCTACCTCGTCGGCACCATCGGCACCTCGTACGTGCGGGGACTCCAGTCGCAGGGCGTGCTCGCCACGCTGAAGCACTTCGCCGGCTACTCCGCCTCACGGGCCGGGCGCAACTTCGGCCCGGTCCACGCCGGTCCCCGGGAACTCGCCGACGTGCTCCTGCCGCCGTTCGAGATGGCGATCCGGGACGGGAACGCCCGCAGCGTCATGCATTCGTACGCGGAGGTCGACGGCGTGCCGGTCGCCGCCGACCCGACGATGCTCACCGACCTGCTGCGGGACCGGTGGGGCTTCGACGGGACGGTGGTGGCCGACTACTACGGCGTCGCCTTCCTCGACCTGCTGCACCACGTCGCGGCCGACAACGCCGACGCGGCGGTGCAGGCGCTGAGCGCGGGCGTCGACATCGAGCTGCCCACGGGCGACGCCTACCTGACCCTGACCGAGACGGTGCGGGCCGGCGGGCTGGACGAGGCGCTCGTCGACCGGGCGGTGCTGCGCGTCCTGCGGCAGAAGCAGGAACTCGGGCTGCTCGACGCGACGTTCGCCGACGAGCCACCGGGCCCCATCGACCTCGACTCGCCGGAGCACCGGTCGATCGCGCGGCGGCTCGCCGAGGAGTCGGTCGTCCTGGTCGCCAACGAGGGCGTGCTACCGCTGGCGGCGGGCCGCCGGGTGGCGGTCGTCGGCCCGAACGCCGACCGGCAGGGCGCGCTGTTCGGCTGCTACTCGTTCCTCAACCACGTGCTGGCCCACCACCCGGGCGTCGAGACCGGCTTCGAGGTGCCGACGGTGCTGGAGGCGGTCCGCGCCGAGATGGGCGCCGACCGGATCACCTTCGCGGCCGGCTGCGAGGTGGACTCGGCGGACCGGTCCGGGTTCGACGAGGCGGTCGCCACCGCGTCCGCCGCCGACGTGGCAGTCCTCGTGGTCGGTGACCACGCCAGCCTCTTCGGCCGCGGCACCGTCGGCGAGGGGTGCGACCGGGACGACCTGGAGCTGCCCGGCGTGCAGCGCCAGCTCGTCGAGGCGGTGCTGGACACCGGAACGCCTGTCGTCCTGGTGCTGCTCACCGGCCGCCCGTACGCGCTGGGCTGGGCGCTGACCCGGTGCGCGGCGGTGGTGCAGACGTTCTTCCCCGGCGAGGAGGGCGCCGGCGCCATCGCGGGCGTGCTCTCCGGACGGGTCAACCCGTCCGGCCGGCTGCCGGTCACCCTGCCCGGCTCGGCCGGCGCGCAGCCGTACTCGTACCTGCACCCGGAGCTGGGGGAGGGCATGAACGGCACCAACCTGCCGGCGACGCCGGTGGCGCCGTTCGGCCACGGCTTGTCCTACACCACGTTCGCGTACGCCGACCTGACCGTGCCGGCCGAGGCGCCGACCGACGGGGAACTGCGGGTGTCGGTGCGCGTGACGAACACCGGCCCGGTCGCCGGTGACGACGTGGTGCAGCTCTACGGCCGCGACCTGGTCGCCTCGGTGACCCGGCCGGTGGCGCAGCTGCTCGGCTACCGGCGGGTGCGTCTGGAGCCGGGCGCCTCGGTCACCGTCGAGCTGACCGTGCCCACCACGCGGCTGGCGCTCACCGACCGCGCGCTCAACCGGGTGGTGGAGCCCGGGGACATCGACGTCTGGGTCGGCACGAGCGCCCGGCGCGACGTCCAGGCGCGGACGACGCTGACCGGTGACACCGCGGCGATCACCGCCGCGTCGCCCCGCTGGACGACCACGGATCTCCGCTGAGCCGGGCCCGCCGGTCGTCCACGGGGCGGCCGGCGGGCTCTTTCAGCTCATATTGGCGTTATGTCGCTTTTGACTCACTAGGCTCCAAGGTGTCATCCAGCCCGTGACCCGGGACGTCCGGCGCTGCCCGCCACGCGTGGGCCGCGTCCCGCCGTCCGGCCGGCTGGACCCGGTCGCCGGCACCCACAGGGATGCGTGAGTCACGATGATGGACGCGGACACCATGGTCCTGCCCCGGCTCGGGGACGCCCCGGTCGAGGACCCGTGGGGCGAGGACCGGCCGCGCCGGGCAACCGCCCGATCCGCCGCCGCGCTGACGTGGTGGCGCGTCGCGGCGTGGCTGGTGCCGGCGGCGCTGATGGGCGTGCTCGGCGCCGCCCGGATCACCGCGTCGGGACCGAGCGCCGAAGAACTCGTCACCCGCCGCGCGGCCACGTCGCCCCGGCCGGGCGTCGGCGCCGCGCTGACCGGCGACGATGTCGCGCTCGGACCGTACCACCTGCTCATGCGCGGCTGGGTGGAGCTGGCCGGCGCGGCGGACCTCGCGTGGCGCGTACCGTCGCTGCTGGCCATGGTCGGCGCCGCGGCGCTCGTCGGCGCGCTCGCCGCCCGGATCGCCACGCCCGCCGCCGGCCTGCCGGCCGGGGTGATCTTCGCGGTGCTGCCCACCTCGATCCGGTACGCGCAGGAGGCGCAGCCGTACGCCCTGGCGGTCTTCGCCGCCGTGCTCGCCACCTGGCTGCTGGTCCCCACGCTCGGCCGGCCGCGCCCGCGGCGGCTGGCGCCCTACGCGGGCGCGGTGCTGCTGCTCGGCCTGTGCCAGCCGGTGGCGTTGCTGCTGCTCGCCGGCCACGGCTGGGTCGTGCTGGCGTTCCGTCGCCGCCATGCCGTCCGGTGGCTGGCCGCCGTGGCCCTCGGACTGCTCCCGGTCGCCGCGCTGTTCGCCGTCGGCCTGCGCGCCGGCGGGCACCTGGCGTCCGGGGTGCGACCCGGCGCCGCCGTGCTGGCGGCCACGCCCGGGGATCTCTTCGGCGTCGCCGCGCTCGGTGGCGTGCTGGCCGGGCTGGCCCTGTTCAGTCTCCCGTTGCGGTACCCGGCGGCGGCCTGCACCGCCTGGGCGCTGGTGCCGGCGCTCGGCCTGCTGGCGCTGGCGCAGGTGATGCCGGTCTGGTCGGCCGTGAACCTGCTGTTCACGGTGCCGGCCTGGGCGGTGCTCGCCGGGGTCGCCCTGTCCCGGGCGCGGACTGTCGGCACCCTTGCCGTGCCGGCGCTCGTCGCGCTGCTCGCGGTGGCGGCGCAGCTCCCGTCGTGACTGTCGACAAACGGGCGATGTCTGCCTGATTATCCGTTTTGCGGGTGATTGTCGGCTTAGCATTCGGTCGGCTCCTGAGCCGGATGCAGACCATGGGGGGAAAACGTGGCCGTCGCCGCCGATACACGCCCGTCCCGCGCCACGACGGCCGGGACGCCGGGTGCCCGCCCGGCCGCGCCCGCCCCGCCCGGGGCGCCCGCAGACCCGGACCGCCGGCAGCGCAACGTCAGCGCCCGTTTGGCGTACGCGCGCTGCGGCGCCACCGCCGGGCCGCTGCGCCCGCCCCGCCGCCCCGACGCGGCGGTCGAGTTCCGCCCCACCGCCTCGGTGGCCGCGCGGCTGGTGCTGACCGTGCTGGTGCTGGTCAACAGCGCCGCCGGCCTGATCTTCGTCGGCTGGCTGCTGCTGCCCCGGCACGTGCCCGGCCCGGGCGTCGTCGGGCTCGGCGGCTGGCAGACGGCCGCCGCCCGGCTCGCGTTCTGCGTCGTCGTCGGCGTCGAGCTGATCCGCCTGGCGCAGAACGTGGTGGTCTGGGTGTTCGCCTTCCACGCCCGGGACCCGGTCCCGGTCGACCCGCCGGTCGGCCTGCGGGTCGCCCTGCTCACCACGATCGTGCCGAGCAAGGAGCCGATCGAGGTCGCCGAGCGGACGCTGCGCCGGCTCCGGGAGATCGTCTACTGCGGGCACGTCGACGTGTGGATCCTCGACGAGGGCGACGACCCGGCGGTCCGGGCGATGGCCGCGCGGCTGGGCGTACGCCACTTCACCCGCAAGGGCCGGCCCGAGTACAACCGGCCCGGCGGCGAGTTCCGGGCCCGGACCAAGTCCGGCAACCACAACGCCTGGCGGGCCGAGCACGAGCACCGCTACGACGTCGTCGCGAACGTCGACCCCGACCACGTGCCGCTGCCGAACCTCCTGGAACGCACGCTCGGCTACTTCCGCGATCCGGACGTCGCGTTCGTGGTGACCCCCCAGGTGTACGGCAACATGCACCAGAACTTCGTCGCCCACGGCGCCTCGGTGCAGCAGTACCTCTACAACGGGCTGATCGCCCGGGGCGGCAACGGCCTGGACGCGCCACTGCTGACCGGCACCGGGCACCTCTACCGCCCGGCGGCCTGGCGGACCGTCGGCGGCTACCAGGACTCGATCATCGAGGACCACCTCACCAGCATCCGGGTGCACGCCGCCGTCAACCCGGCCACCGGCAACCGGTGGAAGGGTGTCTACACCCCGGACGTGGTGGCGCTCGGCGAGGGGCCGACCTCCTGGGCGGACTACTTCAACCAGCAGAAGCGCTGGGCGGCCGGGATCTGCGAGATCCTGCTCCGGCGCGACCTGCGTACGCCGCGCGACCTGCCGTCGCGCCGCCGCTGGCAGTACCGCCTGCTCCAGTTCTACTACCCGAGCGTGGCGGTGAGCCTGCTGCTGGGCAACGCCGCCACCGCGTTGTACCTGCTGACCGGCGTCGACGCGGGCCGGCTCGACCCGCAGGTCTGGGCGACGCTGTGGGGTTGCACGATCGGCACCTGGTTCCTGCTCTGGCTGTGGCTGCGCCGCTTCAACATCGCCCCGCACGAGCGGGAGGAGGTGGGCATGGCCGGCATGGCGCTGGCCCTGTTCGCCGGACCGGTCTACGTGGCCGCCGCGGTGGGCGCCCTGCTGCGCCGCAAGCTCGGGTTCGTGGTCACCGCCAAGGGCGCGCTGCGCACTGTGGAGTCGGTGCGCACGTTCCGGCTGCACCTGTGCTGGGCGTTCGCCGCCGCCGGGCTGCTCGCGGCGAGTTTCGCGCTGGATCACGACTACCCGCTGCTGCGGGTCTGGCCGGCGCTGACACTGCTGACCGGGCTCGCACCGCCGCTGATCTCCTGGGTGGAGAGCCTGCGGGCCCGCCGGGTCCGGGCCGCCGACACGGTCCGTGAGCCCCAGGTGGTGCCCCGGGCAGTGACCGACGGCGGTGCGCCGTGCTGAGGCCGACGCTGCCCCGGGTGGGTCTGGCGCTTGCCGGGTTGCTGCTGCTCGCGTACGCCTTCGTGGTGGCGCCCGGCGCGTGGCGCGACCCCGGCGCCGGCGCCTCGGCCCGGCGGCCCGCCCCGGCGACGCCGCAGGCGAGCACCGACGTGCCGGCGGCGGTCGTGCCGAGCCCGCGCGGCGGCCCGTTCCCCCCGGCCGGGCAGGCGTTCCTCGGGGTGATGACCGACAAGGGCCCGTACGACTTCGCGCCGGTCGACCGGTTCGCCGAGGCGGCCGGGCGGTCGCCGCAGGTGATGCTCTTCGGCGCCGACTGGGCGTCGGCCGAGTTCGACCGCACCCTGTTCGACCGGATCGCCGAGCGGGGCATGATGCCGATGCTCGGCTGGGAGCCGTGGGACCACACGGTCGACCGGGCGGCCCGGCGCACCGGCCTGACCGACCGGCAGATCGACCGGCTGCGCGCCACCCAGCCGGACTACCGGCTGGCGCGCATCGCGGGCGGCGACTTCGACGCCTATCTGAGCTCCTGGGCGCGGGGGATCCGGTCGCTGGGGTACCCGGTCGCCATCCGCTTCGGACACGAGATGAACGGCGACTGGTATCCCTGGTGTGAGCGGGCCAACGGCAACCGCCCGGGCGACTACGTACGGGCCTGGCGGCACGTGCACGACGTCTTCACCGAGGCCGGCGCCACGAACGTCACCTGGGTGTGGAGCCCGAACGCCCGCTGGGACAAGACCACCGCCGGGCTCACCGGCCTCTACCCGGGCGACGGGTACGTCGACTGGGTCGGCGTCACCGGCTACTACGGCAGCGGCGCGTTCACCAGGACGTACTGGTCGTTCGACCAGATCTTCGGCCCGACGATCGCCGAGATCCGCAAGGTCACCGGCAAGCCGCTCGTGGTCACCGAGACCGGCGCCGCCGACGCGGCCGGGTACAAGGCGCGGTGGATCCGGGACACCTTCCGCGCCCTGCCCCGCTATCCGAACCTGATCGGGCTCATCTGGTTCGAGGTGGACAAGGAGAAGGACTGGCGCATCGCCGGTTCCCCGGCGGCGGCGACCGCGTTCGCCGAGGCGGTGGCCGTCCGGCGCTACGACGTGACCTGGTCGCCGGCGGTACGGCCGCGCACCGGGCCCTGATCCCCTACCGGGCCCGGCCGACCTGCCATGCCGGACGGCGCGGTTCACCGAGGGACCGGTGATTTCGCCGATGCGGGCCAGCGGCCCGGGCGCGGATGCTGACGCATGTCGATGTAATTCCGGCGCAAGGAGTAACCGACGTGCCCACCACCCGTTCCCGTACCCCCGTCCGTGCCCTCGCCCGCCTCGCCGTGGCGGCGCTGCTCGCCACCGGCGGAGCCCTCTCCGTCCCGGCCGCGGCGAACGCGGCCAGCCCCTACGAGCGCGGCCCGGCGCCCACGAGCGCCGTCCTGGAGGCCAGCCGCGGCCCGTTCGCCACCTCGTCGATAAACGTCTCCTCGCTGAGCGTGACCGGCTTCGGCGGCGGCGTCATCTACTACCCGACCAGCACCGCCGAGGGCACCTTCGGCGCGGTCGCCATCTCGCCCGGCTACACCGCCTCCTGGTCCAGCCTGAGCTGGCTCGGACCGCGGATCGCCTCGCACGGTTTCGTGGTGATCGGCATCGAGACCAACACCCGGCTGGACCAGCCGGACAGCCGGGGCCGCCAGCTCCTGGCCGCGCTGGACTACCTGACCGAGCGCAGCTCGGTGCGGGGCCGCATCGACTCCTCGCGGCTCGCCGTGGCGGGGCACTCGATGGGTGGCGGCGGCAGCCTGGAGGCCGCGGCGGCCCGGCCGTCGTTGCAGGCCGCCGTCCCGCTCGCGCCGTGGAACCTGGACAAGACCTGGTCCGAGGTGCGGGTGCCGACGCTCATCATCGGCGGCGAGACCGACAGCGTGGCGCCGGTGGCGACCCACTCGGTCCCGTTCTACAACAGCATCCCGGCGTCCTCGGAGAAGGCGTACCTGGAGCTGGACGGCGCGAGCCACTTCTTCCCGCAGACGACGAACACGCCGACGGCGAAGCAGATGGTGGCCTGGCTGAAGCGGTTCGTCGACGACGACACCCGCTACGAGCAGTTCCTCTGCCCGGGTCCGAGCGGGTCGGCGATCCAGGAGTACCGCAACACCTGCCCCAGCGCCTGAGCCCGTCCGCTCCCGGGGTGGTCGCCACGGCGACCACCCCGGGAGCATGTCTGCCTCTTTTCCGACGGGTTGCCCATCTGTGACACTGCATGCATGGTTTCTGCATCGACAGTGCATATAGCCTTGTGGGGGCGGGACGACGAGCGCGACGCGATCCGCCGGCTCCTCGACCGCGACGACGGCGGCGCGCTGCTGTTCCACGGGCCGCTCGGCTCCGGGCGCAGCACCCTGCTGGCGTACGCCCGCGGGTGCGCGGGGGAGCGCGCCGTGCTCACCGGCGTCGGCCTGGCCGACGAGGCGACACTGCCCTACGCCGGGCTGCACCGCCTGCTCGACCCGGTGCTGGACGCGGACGCGGCCCTCCCGGTGCGGCAGCGCCGGCTGCTGCGCCGCGCGCTCGGCGGCGACGGGTGCCCGGCCGAGCAGCGGCTGGCCCTGGCCGCGGCAGTGCGTTCCCTGCTCGCCGCGGTAGCGGTGGACCGGCCACTGCTGTGCACTCTCGACGACCTCGACGCAGGGGATCCGCAGAGCGCCTGGACGCTCGCCGTGGTGGCTCGCCGGCTGCGCCGGCTGCCGGTGGCACTGCTGCTGACCGCGACCGCCCCGGCCACCGTCGACGGCGTACCGGCCCATCGGCTGCGTCCGCTGGACGCCGACGAGTGCCGGGCGATGCTCGCCGGGCTCCGGGACCGCCCGCCCGCGCCGGTGGCCGCCGCGCTGGCCACGCTCAGCCGGGGCAGCCCGGCCGCGCTCGCCGACCTGGCCGGCACGCTCACCCCGGCCCAGTGGCGGGGTGAGGCGTCGCTGCCCGACACCCCGCCGGTGGACGGCGCGCTCGCCGCCTCGTACCGGGCCCGCCTGGACCGGTTGCCGGTCCCGACCCGGCGGATGGTGCTGCTCGCCGCGCTGGACCCCGGCGACGACCCGGGCATCCTGGTCCGCGCCGCCTGGGCGACCGGCCTGACCGTCGAGGCGCTCGCCCCCGCCGAGGCCGCCGGCCTGCTGCGGACCGGGCCGGGCGGGGTGACGTTCCCGCACCCGCTGGCCCGCACGATGATCACCGCCGTCGCGCCGCTCGCCGACCTGCGCGCGGCCCACCTGCTGCTGGCCGGCACGCTGGCCGAGGGCCCGCTGGGCCGGGCGCTGCGCCACGCCATCGCCGCCGACTGTCCGTCCGACGTGCTCGCTGCCGAGCTGGCCTCGGCTGTCGACGAGGTGCCGGACCGGGCCGCCGCCGCGGTAGTGCTGCGCCGCGCCGCCGAGCTGAACCCCGACCCCGGGCGCGCCGCGGAGCTGACCATCGCGGCGGCGCGCTGCGCCTGGACCGCCGGCGACCCGGACCGGGCGCGCGGGCTGCTGCGGCGCGTGCCTGCCGGATCACCCTCCGCCAACCTGGTGCGCGGCGACATGCAACTGCGCTGCGACGCGCCCGCCGACGCGGTCGCCACGCTGCTGGCCGCCGCCGACGCGGTCGCGCCGGTCGACCGGCGAGCCGCGCTGCTGGCGCTGGTTCGGGCCGGTGAGGGCATCTGCGTCACCGGCGACCAGTACCGGTACGCCGAAGTGGCCCGCCGCGCCGAGGCGCTGCGGCGGCCCGGCGACCCGCCCGGCCTCGACCTGCTGGCCACATTCGCCTCGGGCGTCGGGGCGACGCTGCGCGGCGACCACGCGCGCGGCGGCCCGGCGCTGCGCCGCGTCGTCGTCCTCGGCAGCCGGCTGACCGGGCCCACGCTCACCCCCGGCGCGCTGGTCTGCGCCGCCGCGGCGGCCCTGCTGGTCGCGGTGGACGCGCCCGCGCACCGCCTCGCCGGCCGCGCGGTGGAGGTGGCCCGCTCGCGCGGCGAGCTGTCCCTGCTGCCCCGGGCGCTGGAGCTGCGGGCCGTCGCGGAGTACTGGCTGGGCCGGCACGAGGCCGCGGCGCAGACCGCCCGCGAGGGCGTGCGCGCGGCCCGGGCCACCGGTCAGCACGTGTGCGCCCAGGTGCACCTCGGCATCCTCGCCGTGCTGGCGGCGGTCCGCGCCGACCGGGACGCCGCGCTGGCCCGGATCGCCGAGATCGGGGACGGGGCTGCGCCGGGGAGCCGGCCGGACGCGTACGCCAGGTGGGCCCTCGGCGTGCTGGATTTGATCGACGGCCGGTACGCCGACGCGGCGGCGCGGCTGTCCGAGCTGGCCCGCACCGGCACCGGCCGGGGTCAGGTGCTGGTCCAGGTGATGGCCACGCCGTACCTGGTGGAGGCCGCCGCCCACGACGGCGGGCGGCCGGCCGCCGCGCTCGCCGTGTTCGACCACTGGGCCAGCAGCACGGCGAGCCCGTCGCGGCGGGCCCTCGCCGCGCGCTGCCGGGCGCTGCTCGCCCCTCGTGGCGGCCCGGAGGCCGAACGGGAGTTCCACGCGGCGCTGCGGCTGCACCCGGCCGACACCGACCGGTTCGAGCGTGCCCGCACCGAGCTGCTGTTCGGCCGCGAGCTGCGCCGCCGGCGACGGCCCCGGGACGCCCGGCCGCACCTGCACCGGGCCCGGGAGGCGTTCACCCTGCTCGGCGCCACCGTCTGGGCCGACCGGGCGGGCGAGGAGCTGCGCGCGGCGGGGGAGTCGGTCGGGCCGGTGCGGCCCGGCCCGGAGCAGTTGCTGACCGGCCAGCAACTGCACATCGCCCGGTTGGTCGCGGAAGGAGCGACCAACCGGGAGATCGCCACCCGGATGTGCCTGTCCACCCGGACCGTCGACCACCACCTGCGCAACGTCTTCCACCGGCTGGGCGTGCGCTCGCGTACCGAGCTGGCCCGCCTGCTGGCCTGATCGCCGGGCCGGTCCGGCGCTCCCGGCCCGGGTCAGCGCAGCGCGGCCACCGCGGCGTCCGCGCCGCCACGCCAGAGCACGCCGGCCTCGGCGAACCCGGCCGCGCGCAGCGCGTCCAGGTGCCACGCCGCGGGCGGGCTCCACTCCGGGCTGTGCCCGGTCGGGTAGATCTCCCGCCGCTTCTTCACCAGCGGCCCGAGCACCGGGTCGTCGGCGGCCTGCACCCACCAGTCCGGCCAGGACAGCGCCGCACCGGCCCGGTGCCGGGCGTCTCGCCGTGCCTTCGCCAGTGCGCCGAGACGGGCGGCGAGCGTCGGCATCGTGTCGTCGGGCATGTGGTCGGCGTTGACGAACACGCCACCGGGACGCAGCACGTCGCGGATCTCGCGGTACAGCTCGGCCAGGCGCGGAGCGTCCACCCAGTGCAGGGCGGTGGCGGTGAGCACCGCGTCGTAGTCCCGGTGCGGCAGCACGGCGGCCCAGTCGGGCCGGTTGAGGTCGGCGGTCACCACGGTGGCCCGCCCGGACAGCGCCGCCCCGGCGAGGGTGAGCAGCACCGGGTCGAGGTCGAGCACCGTGACCTCGGCGTCGGGCCGGCGGGCCAGGGTCCGCAGGCTGATCGACCCGGTGCCGCCGGCCAGGTCGAGCACCCGGGGCGGCCGGTCACCGGCGACCGCCTCGACGGCGTCGAGCATCGCGTCGAAGCGGTGCTCCCGGTCCGGCATGAACGTCTCCTGCTGGCGGTCCCAGCTCTCCTGCCAGGCACGCACATCCAGGTCGTAAGGAGTCATGCCGCTGACGATAGTTACACGTCGCGGTCCTGTCGAGGCTTGTTGCCAAAGTTTTGCAATAAGAGCGGGCCGTCCCGGCGCCGTCACCGGGACCGGACGCGCGCCGGGGCGACGGTGACGAGCGGGTGACGCGCGCTGCGGCAGGGTCGCGGCACGACGACGGCACCGTCCGAGGGGGCTGCATGATCAGAACGATGCTCCGGCTGCGCGCGCGCCCCGGCTGCGAGCCCGCGGTCGGACCGGCGTTCGAGACGGTCGCCGGGCAGCTCGGCGCGCTGGCCGGCAACCTGCGGCACGAGTTGCTGCGCGACGCCCTCGACCCGCGCGGCTTCGTCGTCGTCACCGAATGGACCGACGAGGTGGCGCTGCGCGCGTACCGGCGGGGGCCGGTGGCGGCCCGCCTGGCCGACCTGCTCCGGCCGCTGACCGAGCCGGCCGACGATCCCGGATATCCGCTTCTGCGGGAGACCGGGGACGGCGACGGCCCGGTCTACGTGGACGTCGAGCTGACCGTGCCGCTCGACCGGCTCGCCGAGTTCCACCGCGGCTACCCCGAGGTGCTCCGGCGGATGACCGCCATCCCCGGTTACCGCCGCGAGCAGTTGCTGCGCCAGCCCGGTTCGGACATCCACCACATCTTCGCCGAGTGGGACGGCCGCGCGCCGTTCCTCGCCTGGATCGGTGACCCGGCCCACGCCTCCGCGCAGGCCGGGCCGATCGCGCCGTTCCTTCTCGACATCCGGCGTCGGCTGTTCCACGTCGTTCCCGACGTGGACGGCCGCCGACACCCCACTACGGGCTGGGAGGCCGACGTGCACAGGACAACAGACGTACTCGTCGTCGGGGCGGGACCCACCGGGCTGACCGCCGCCGTCGAACTGGCCCGGCGGGGCATCGGCTGCCTGGTGATCGACAAACAGGTCACCCCGCCCGGCCACGCGGACAAGGCGATCGGCGTGCACTGCCGCACGATGGAGATCTGGGAGGAACAGGACGTCGTCCGGGAGGCCATGGACGCCGGCATCTGGCTCACCGGCAACATGGTCTTCGTCAACGGCGCGCAGACCCACCGGATGAGCTGGGAGCTGCCCGGCCTGCCGTACGCCCACCTCGGGCTGCCCCAGTACGAGACCGAGCGGATCCTCACCGGCCGGCTGGCCACACTCGGGGTGCGCCCGCAGCGTGGCGCCGAACTCGTGGACTTCACCCAGGACGCCGACGGTGTGACAGCCACCGTCCGCACCGCCGACGGCGGCACCGAGACGGTACGCGCGGCGTACCTGGTCGGCGCCGACGGCGCGCACAGCCGGGTACGGGAGCGGCTCGGGCTCACCTTCACCGGCGGGCTGGGCCGGTTCCCGCAACTGTTCATGCTGGTGGACGTCGACGTGGACTGGGACATGCCGGACGGGCACCTGCTGCGGTTCCTGCACATGACCGACGGGCAGATGGACGGGATGCTCGTCTGTGTGCCGCTGCGCGGCGAGCACCGCTACCGCATCGCCACCCTGGCCCCGCCCCGGTTCTTCGCCCAGACCGGCGGGCGCGACGCCCCGCCCGGTTTCAGCGAGGAGCTCGACGAGCCGACCATCGAGGACGTGCAGGCCGCGCTGGACCGCCTCGCGCCACCTGGCACCCGGGCGACCAACCTGCGCTGGTCGTCGGTGTTCCGGATCAGCCACGGCATCGTCGACCGCTACCGCGACGGCCGCGTGTTCGTCGCCGGGGACGCCGCCCATCTGCATCCGCCCGCCGGTGGCCAGGGCATGAACACCGGCATCGAGGACACCTGGAACCTGGCCTGGAAGCTGGCGCTGGCGGTACGCGGGCTCGCCGCGCCCGGTCTGCTGGACAGCTACGAGACCGAGCGCCGCCCGGAGGGCGAGGAGATCGTCGGTCGGGCGGTACGGATGGCCGGCACCGAGGAGGTGGACCGCGCCGACCTGGAACGGCAGTTCCTCCAGGAGATGTCGATGCTGCTCAGTTACGCCGGCAGCCCGCTGGTCGGGGAGACCGTCGCCGACCCGGCCGCGCTCGGCGACGCGCCCCGCCCCGGTGACATCGCGCCCGACGTGGACGGGCTGCGACGGCGCGGGGTGGGCCACCCGCTGCGGCTGCGCGACCTGACCCGGGGCACCCGGCACGCGCTGCTGCTCTACGCCGACCGCACGGCCGACGCGGGGGAGCTGGCCGCGTTCACCGGCCTGTGCGCCGACGCGCGCCGGCTCGCCGGTGGGGAACTCGACGCGTACCTGCTGCTCGACCCGGACGCCGACGAGCCGCGACTGCTCGACCCGCCAGTGGTGCGTGACGCCGGGCGCCGCTTCCGCGCCGCGTACGGGCTGGACGGCACCGGCCTGTACCTGATCCGCCCGGACGGGCACGTCGGGTTTCGGGGTGCCCCGGTCGACCCGGACGCGCTGCGCAAGCACCTGCACCTGGTGTTCGGGAGCGCGAGGTGAGCCGGGTCCGGACGGTGCTGTCGATGCGGACCCGGGAGGGCTGCGAGGAGCGCTTCGAGGCCGAGTGGCTCACCGCCGCCGAACAGATCCGCACGCTCGACGGCTGCCTGCACCAGGACCTGGTCCGCGACGCCGACGACCCGCGCAGCTACCTGATCATCAGCGACTGGGCGGACCGCGAGCGGCTGGACGCGTTCGGCCGCAGCACGCACCGCGACCGGCTGCTGAGCATCATCCGCGAGCTGCGCGAGTCCGCCGACCGGCACACCTACCAGGTGCTGCACAGCGTGACCGGCGAGATGAGGGAGGGGCGATGACCGACGACGTGGTGCCGGCGAGCCAGCTCTACACCGACGCGTTCGCGGCCGACCCGTACCCCGCGCTGGCCCGGCTGCGCGCGGACCGGCCGGTCTGCCCGGTCGGCTCGCCGCGCTTCGACTCCTGGCTGATCACCCGCTTCGACGACGCGCGCACCGCGCTGACCGACCCGCGCCTGTCCAAGGACCTGTACGGCCCGGAGCAGCACTACCTGAAGATCTTCGGCCCGAACTCCGAGGGCCTGAACCGCAACATGCTCAACTCCGACCCGCCCGAGCACACCCGGCTGCGCCGGGTGGTGTCGCAGGCGTTCGCGCCCCGGCGGATCGAGGCGCTGCGCCCCCGGGTGGCGTCGATCGTCGAGCAGCTCATCGACAAGATGGCGCCGCACGGCGAGGCGGACCTGATGCACGAGTTCGCCATCCCGCTGCCGATGACAGTCATCTGCGAACTGCTCGGGGTGCCGCCGGCCGACCACGACCGGGTGCTCGACTGGACCCAGGTCATCCGCACCTCCGGCTCCGGCAGCCGGCCGCCGGAGCAGGAACGGGCAGCGGTGCAGGAGGCCCAGCTCCGGTTGCACCACTACCTGGCGGACCTGGTCCGCGCCAAGCGCGACGACCCGGCCGACGACATCATCGCCGCGCTCATCAAGGCGGTCGACCGCGACGGGACGCTGTCCGAGGCGGAGCTGGTCACCACCACGTTCCTGCTGCTGTTCGCCGGGCACCAGACCACCGCCGACTTCCTCGGCAACGCCGTGCTGGCCCTGCTCACCCACCCCGAGCAGATGGAGTTGCTGCGCGACTCGCCGCGCCTGCTGCCCGCGGCGATCGAGGAGCTGCTGCGCTTCGACGGGCCGCTGCCGGTGGCCAGCCCGCGCATCGCCACCGAGGACGTCGACTACCAGGGCGTACGCATCCCGCGCGGCGCGATCGTCGGGGTGGCGATAAACGCGGCCAACCACGACCCGGCGCACTTCGCCGACCCGGACCGGCTGGACCTGCGCCGGGTCCGGGGCCCGCACCTCGGTTTCGGGCACGGCGTCCACTACTGCCTGGGCGTCTCGCTGGCCCGGATGGAGGCCGAACTCGCGCTCGGCGCGCTGCTGCGCCGGCTGCCCGGCCTGCGCCTGGGCGTGCCGCTCGCCGAGGTACGCCGGCTCCCCGCCGCCTCGCCGTTCCGCGGTCTGCTGGAACTGCCTGTCACCTTCACCGTCTGACGGCGCCGCCACCTCGCGCCGCCGCCCCCGTCGCAATCACCAAGGAGCAGTCATGGTCTTCCGCAACGTGATCGTCTGTCACATGGTCCCCGGCAGCGAGCAGATCGTCGGCGGCGTGTTCGGCCACTACGACCAGGCCACCCGCCCGCAGGATCTGGGCGTCATCGGCCGGTACCTGCTGTCCCACCACGATCTCTACATCCACGTGATCGAGCGGGAGCAGGACCCGCGTATCTCCGGGCAGACCCGAGGGCTGCCCGCCTTCCAGAAGATCGCCGAGGAGATCGGCCCGTACGTGACTCCGTACCCGCGCTACTGGAAGAACCCGTCGGACTCGGTGGCGAAGGAGTTCTACCACTGGGCGCCCGAGGGCGAGCCGCCCGCCGACACCACGCTCACCGTGATCGTCGGGCGGATCAAGCCCGGCGCCGAACCGGACGTCGCGCGGGTCTTCGCCGAGTCCGACGCCGGTTCGCTCCCGGCCGACCTCGGCGTCACCGGGCGGTGGCTCTACTCCATCGACGACGTGTACGTGCACCTGCTCGAACAGGAGTCGTCGGCGGCCGAGGCGACCCGGGACCGGCACGGCGACAAGCCGGCCTTCGGCAAGGTGATGCAGGATCTCGGCCCGTACATCGAGCCGTACCGGCCGGAGCAGTGGCAGGGCCCGCAGGACTCGCTGGCCACCGTCTTCTACCGCTGGCAGGCCCAGGACTGAGCCCTCCCGTCGCCCGGGAGCGCGGAAACGCCACCCCCGCTACCGGCCGTACGCCAGGCTGGGGCGGGGGTGCCGGGTGTCGACGAAGGAGATCGTCCAGCACGTCGGGGCGCTGCTGGACCTGGCCGGGGTGCTCGTCATCGCGGCCGGCGTCGCGGTCGCCACGGCGGTGTTCGCGGTGCGCTGCGCCCGGACCCGGGCGGTGGTCGCGCACTACCGGGCGTACCGGCAGGGGGTCGGCCGGGCCATCCTGCTCGGCCTGGAGTTCCTGGTCGGCGGCGACATCATCCGTACGGTCGCGGTGTCGCCGACGTTCACCAGCGTCGGTGTGCTGGCGCTGATCGTGCTGGTCCGCACGTTCCTCAGCTTCTCCCTCGAGGTGGAGCTGGACGGCCGCTGGCCCTGGCAGGGCCGCCCTCCGGTGGACCGGCCGAGCGTGGGTGCCCGGCCCCAGCGCTGACCGGACGCCGCCGATTACCCCCTGGGGGTATGGTGGTCGGCGGAGGTGACGTTCGATGGAGCACGGACCTGGCCGCCACGGCGGCCACGACACCGGCCACCACGGCGGCCACGGCGGCCACGGCGGCGCGCACGCCGGGCACGACCCGGAGCAGTTCCGCCGCCGGTTCTGGCTGAGCCTGGCGCTCACCGTGCCGATCGTCGCCACCAGCCACATGGTGATGGACTGGTTCGGCTACTCGCTGGACTTCCCCGGCGTGCGCTGGGTCGGCCCGGTGCTCGGCACCGTCGTGTTCGCCTACGGCGGCTGGCCGTTCCTCACCGGCGGGCTGCGTGAGCTGCGCGAACGCAGCCCCGGGATGATGCTGCTGATCTCGATGGCGATCGTGGTGGCGTATCTCGCCTCGGCCGCCACCAGCCTCGGCCTGTTCGACCTGGACTTCTGGTGGGAGCTGGCCGCACTGGTGACCATCATGCTGCTCGGTCACTGGCAGGAGATGCGGGCGGTCGGGCAGGCGCGCGGCGCGCTCGGCGCCCTCGCGGCGCTGCTGCCCGACGACGCCGAACGCCTGGACGAGGCCGGGCGGCCGCATCCGGTGCCGGTCGCCGAGCTGCACGTGGGCGATCTGGTGCTGGTGCGCCCCGGCGGGCGGGTGCCGGCCGACGGCCGGGTCGTCGAGGGCGCCGCCGAACTGGACGAGTCGATGATCACCGGGGAGTCGCGGCCGGTGGCCCGCGCCGCCGGAGACCGGGTGGTCGCCGGCACCGTGGCCACCGACTCCACCCTCCGGGTACGCGTCGAGGCGGTCGGCGCGGACACCGCGCTGGCCGGAATCGGACGGCTGGTGGCCGAGGCGCAGGCGTCCGGCGGACGCGCGCAGGTGCTCGCCGACCGGTTCGCCGCGCTGCTGTTCTACCTGGCGGCGTTCGCCGGCCTGGCCACGTTCGCGGTCTGGGCGCTGCTCGGCGACCCCGACCAGGCGGTGGTACGCACCGTGACCGTGCTGGTGATCGCCTGCCCGCACGCGCTCGGCCTGGCCATCCCGCTGGTGGTGGCGCTGTCCACAGCGCTGTCGGCCCGCGCCGGCATCCTGGTCAAGGACCGGCTCGCGCTGGAGCGGATGCGCACCGTCGACACGGTCCTGTTCGACAAGACCGGCACGCTCACCACCGGCCGGCACACGGTGACCGGGGTGGCCACCACCGGCGGGATGGACGAAACGAGCGCCCTGGCCCTGGCCGGCGCGGTGGAGGCCGACAGCGAGCACCCGCTGGCCCGGGCGCTGGTCGCCGCCGCCGACGCCCGCGGCGCCCGTCCCGCCGCGTGCGGCTTCCGAGCACTTGCCGGCCGGGGTGTGCGCGCCGCTGTGGACGGCGTGGACTGGGCGGTCGGCGGGCCGGCGCTGCTGCGCGAACTCGACGCCGCGGTGCCGGACGACCTGGCCCGGGCCGCGCGGGAGTGGTCGGGCCGCGGTGCGGCGGTGCTGCACCTGATCCGGCTGCCCGAGGGCGGCCCGCCCGAGGTGACCGCCGCGTTCGGGCTGGAGGACCAGGTCCGCCCGGAGGCGCGGGCCGCCGTGGCCGAGCTGCGCGACCTCGGCGTACGCAAGATCGTGATGATCACCGGCGACGCGCGCCCGGTCGCCGAGGCGGTCGCCGCCGACCTCGGTTTCCGGCCCGGCGTCGACGAGGTGTTCGCCGAGGTCCTCCCGGCCGACAAGGACAAGGCGGTGGCCGGGTTGCGCGAGCGCGGCCTGACCGTGGCGATGGTCGGCGACGGCGTGAACGACGCACCGGCGCTCGCCCGCGCCGACGTCGGCCTGGCCATCGGCGCCGGCACCGACGTGGCGATCGAGTCCGCCGGGGTGGTGCTGGCCGGCTCCGACCCGCGCGGCGTGGGCGGCGTGATCCGGCTGTCCCGCGCGTCGTACCGGAAGATGCGGCAGAACCTGGCCTGGGCGGCCGGCTACAACGTGGTGGCGATTCCGCTCGCCGCCGGTGTCCTCGCGTGGGCGGGGATCGCGCTCAGCCCGGCGCTGGGCGCGGTGCTGATGTCCGCCTCCACCATCGTGGTCGCGCTCAACGCCCAACTGCTGCGCCGGGTCCGGATCGCGCCGGTCGACTGAACCGCAGTTCCGGTTCCTGAGTGGCCGGACGGTTCGCGGATGCAAGCCGCTGTGCCCCTTCCAGCTCGCACCTGCGGGCCGCTAGGGTGGGCGGCGTGACGGTGTTCCGGATCGGCGAGGCGGCGGAGTTGCTCGGGGTCAGCGCGGACACGGTCCGCCGCTGGATCGACGCCGGCAAGCTGCCGGCCAGCCGCGACGAGCACGGCCACCGGGTGCTCGACGGCGCGGACGTGGCCGCGTTCGTCCGCGCCCCCGGCCACCCCGAGCTGTCCTCGGCCCGCAACCGGCTGCGCGGCATCGTCACCGCCGTCGTCAAGGACACCGTGATGGCCCAGGTGGACATCCAGGCCGGGCCGTTCCGGGTGGTGTCGCTGATGAGCCGTGAGGCCGTCGACGACCTCGACCTCCAGGTCGGCTCCGTCGCCGTCGCGGTGATCAAGTCGACCACCGTGGTGGTCGAACGCGCCGTCAACCCGAGGGGAAGGACAGGCCCGTGACCGTACGGTGGATCCGCGCCGCGCTCGCCGCCGGGCTGGTGGCGGCGCTCGGCCTGGCCGCCTGCGGCGGAGCCGACGAACCGGCCGGACCCGACGGGACCGGTCCGGTGACCGTGTTCGCCGCCGCCTCGCTCACCGAGTCGTTCACCACGCTCGGCAAGGAGTACCAGGCCGCGCACCCGGGCAGCACCGTCAGGTTCAACTTCGGCGGCAGCTCCGGGCTGGCCACCCAGATCACCCAGGGCGCACCGGCCGACGTGTTCGCCGCCGCGTCCCCGGCCACCATGAAGACGGTCACCGACGCCGGTGACGCGGCGGGTGAACCGGCGGTGCTGGTACGCAACCAGCTCGTCGTCGCCGTGCCCCGGGGCAACCCGGCCCGGGTCGGCGGCCTGGCCGACCTCGCCCGTCCCGGCGTCAAGGTGGCGCTCTGCGCGGAGCAGGTGCCCTGCGGCGCCGCCGCGCGCACCGCGCTGGACGCCGCCGGTGTGCGGCTCACCCCCGCCACGCTCGAACAGGACGTCAAGGGCGCGCTGGCCAAGCTGCGCCTCGGCGAGGTCGACGCCGCGCTGGTCTACCGCACCGACGTCCGCGCCGCACCTGGGCTCGACGCGGTCGAGTTCCCCGAGTCCGCACGCGCGGTGAACGACTACCCGATCGTGGTGCTGCGCGCCGCCGGCAACCCGGCCGGCGCCCGCGCCTTCGTCGACTTCGTCCGCTCCGACGCCGGGCTCGCCGTGCTCACCGCCGCCGGGTTCCAGGCGCCGCCCGGCGCATGAGCCGCACCGTACGCCGGCAGCGGGTGCCGGTGGCCCTGCTCGTGCCCGCCGGGCTCGGCCTGACCTTCCTCGTCCTGCCGCTCGCCGGTCTGCTGCTCCGCGCGCCGTGGACCACGCTGCCCCGGCGGCTGACCGAGCCGGGTGTGCTCACCGCGCTGCGGCTGTCCCTGGAGACCGCCACCGTCGCCACGCTGCTCTGCGTGGCGCTCGGCGTACCCCTGGCCTGGCTGCTGGCCCGCGTGGAGTTCCCCGGCCGACGGCTGGTCCGGGCGCTGGTCACCGTGCCGCTGGTGCTGCCGCCGGTGGTCGGCGGCGTGGCGCTGCTGCTGGTCTTCGGCCGGCGCGGGCTGATCGGGTCGTGGCTGGACGAGACGTTCGGGGTGACGCTGCCGTTCACCACCGCCGGGGTGGTGCTGGCCGAGGCGTTCGTGGCCATGCCGTTCCTGGTCATCGCCGTCGAGGGGGCGCTGCGCGGAGCCGACCCCCGGTACGAGGAGGCCGCCGCCACGCTCGGCGCCGGGCGGTTCACCACCTTCACCCGGGTCACGCTGCCGCTCGTCGCCCCGGGCGTGGCGGCAGGGGCGGTGCTCTGCTGGGCGCGCGCCCTCGGTGAGTTCGGCGCCACCATCACGTTCGCCGGCAACTATCCCGGCCGCACCCAGACCATGCCGCTGGCGGTCTACCTGGCGCTGGAGACCGACCTACAGGCCGCGATCGTGCTGAGCCTGATCCTGCTCACCGTCTCTGTGGTCATCCTCGCCGCGCTGCGCGACAAGTGGGTCGGCAGCACATGACGGTGATGCTGGACGCGCATCTGGTCGCCGAGCGGGACGGCTTCACCCTCGACGTGCCGCTGCGCATCGCCGCCGGTGAGGTGGTGGCGCTGCTCGGCCCCAACGGCGCCGGCAAGACCACGGCGCTGCGGGTGCTCGCCGGGCTGCACCCGCTGCGCGCCGGGCATCTCACGCTCGACGGCGCCGACCTGGACCGGCCCGGGCGCCGGGTGTGGACGCCGCCGGAGCGGCGGCCCGTCGGCGTGGTGTTCCAGGACTACCTGCTGTTCCCGCACCTCAGCGCGCTGGACAACGTGGCGTTCGGACCGCGCCGCCGGGGCGCCGACAAGCGCGCCGCCCGCGCCCTGGCCCAACGGTGGCTGGACCGGGTCGGCCTCGGCGACCAGGCCCGCCGCCGGCCCCGGCAGCTCTCCGGCGGTCAGGCCCAGCGGGTCGCCCTGGCCCGCGCGCTCGCCGTCGACCCGGCCCTGCTGCTGCTCGACGAGCCCCTGGCCGCGCTCGACGCGCGGACCCGGCTGGACACCCGCGCCGAACTCCAGCGCCACCTGGGCGCGCACCCCGGCGCGACGCTCCTGGTCACGCACGACCCCCTCGACGCCCTGGTGCTCGCCGACCGACTGGTCATCGTGGAGGACGGGCGGGTCGTGCAGGAGGGCGACGCCGCCACCGTCACGGCCCGGCCACGCACCGACTACGTGGCCCGGCTCGTCGGTCTCAACCTGCACCGCGGCCACGCCGACGGGCGTTCGGTCACTGTCGGTGAGCTGACGCTCACCGTCGCCGACACCGTCCACGGTGACGCGTTCGTGGCGTACCCGCCGTCGGCCGTGGCGCTGCACCCCTCCCGGCCCGAGGGGAGCCCGCGCAACGTCTGGGCGGCCACCGTGACCGGCGTGCAGCGCCACGGCGACAACCTGCGCGTGCAGCTCACCGGGCCGGTCGAGATGGCCGCCGACGTCACGCCCGCCGCGGCGGCCCATCTCGGACTGATCCCCGGCCGGCCGGTCTGGGCAGCGGTCAAGGCAGCCGAGACGCGTGCCTATCCGGCGTGACAAACACCGCTGGTCAGGACGTGTGCGCAGGTGAGAGGTTTGATCTGCGCTCAACCGGTCACTGGGACGGTAGCGACGACGCAAAGGGGAACACGGTGCCCGACACGATCCGCAACAGGTCCAGTCAGGACGCCGCTCTGCCACAGGGCGTGACCGATCCGTTGCTGTGGCGTGCCGCGTACGACGTTGCCGCCGCCCACCGGCCCGACGAGTCCGGCCGGTGCGAGAGCCTGCTGTGTGACGGCCAGGTCGCGCCGTGTGACGCGCTGACCGCGGCCCACCGGGCCATGGAGCTGGCCGGGGACCGGCACGACGGCCGGGCCGAGTCCGAGACCTGGCGTACGGAGCAGCGCCGGCGCGCCGCCTGAGCACCGGGTCGCGGGCGGTTCGAACCGCTGGCGCCCCGCTTCCGTGTTTATGATCGACAACTCGGTCGGAATGCGGGGAAGAGGAGAGTTCGTGACGGTCGACGCCCACGCGTTCTGGCTCCGTGCCCCCGGTGAGGGCGAGATCCGGCCGGTCCGGCTCGCCCCGCCCGGCCCGGGCGAGGTGCTTGTCCGTACCCGCTTCTCCGGGGTCAGCCGCGGCACCGAGACGCTGGTCTTCACCGGGCGCGTCCCGGCCGACCAGCACGCCGCCATGCGTGCGCCGTTCCAGGAGGGCGATTTCCCGGCACCGGTGAAGTACGGCTACCTCAGCGTCGGCACCGTCGAGGCGGGCGACGAGCGGCTGCTCGGCCGTACCGTCTTCTGCCTCTACCCGCACCAGAGCGCGTACGTGGTCCCGGCCGACGCCGTGACTGTCGTGCCGGACGGCGTGCCGGCGCAGCGCGCGGTGCTGGCCGGCACCGTGGAGACCGCGGTGAACGCGCTGTGGGACGCCGCGCCGCTGGTCGGCGACCGGGTCACGGTGATCGGCGGCGGCATGGTCGGCTGTGCGGTGACCGCGTTGCTGGCCCGCTTCCCCGGCGTACGCGTCGAACTGGTCGACGCCGACCCGGCCCGCGCCGAGGTGGCCGCCGCGCTCGGCGCCGGCTTCGCCACCCCCGCCGACGCCACCGGGGAGCGCGACCTGGTGGTGCACGCCAGCGCCACCGCCGACGGGCTGCAACGCGGCCTGGAGCTGCTGCGCCCGGAGGGCACCGTGCTGGAGCTGAGCTGGTACGGCGACCGGCCGGTCACGCTGGCGCTGGGCGGCGCGTTCCACTCCCGACGGCTGGGCATCCGCAGCAGCCAGGTCGGCACCGTGTCGCCCCGGCGGGCCGACCGCAGCTACGCCGACCGGCTCGCGCTCGCCCTGGACCTGCTGGCCGACCCGGCGTTCGACGCGCTGCTCACCGGCCGCTCCCGCTTCGACGACCTGCCCGACGTGCTGGAGCGGCTCGCCTCGGGCCGTCTGCCGGCGCTGTGCCATCTCATCACCTACGGCGAGGAGTGAACGTGTTCAGCGTGACCGTCCGGGACCACATCATGGTCGCCCACAGCTTCCGCGGCGAGGTCTTCGGCCCCGCCCAGCGACTGCACGGCGCGACGTTCGTCGTCGACGCCACGTTCCGCCGGCCGGAGCTGGACGACGACGGGATCGTGGTCGACATCGGGCTGGCCACCGAGCAGCTCAAGGCCGTGCTCGGCGAGCTGAACTACCGCAATCTCGACGACGAGTCCGCCTTCACCGGGGTGAACACCACCACCGAGGTGCTGGCCCGCACGGTGGCCGACCGGCTCGCCGACGCGGTGGCGGCCGGCCGGCTGGGGGAGGGCGCGCGCGGCCTGACCGGGATCACCGTCACCCTGCACGAGTCGCACATCGCCTGGGCGAGCTACGAGCGGTCGCTCTGACCGGATGAGCGTCGTTCACGTGGTGCTGCCGGGCGACATCGACGACCCGGCGGACCCCAGCGGCGGCAACGCCTACGACCGCCAGGTCTGCCGGGGCCTGGCCGAACGCGGCTGGACGGTACGCGAACACCAGGTGCCCGGCGGCTGGCCGCACCCCGGGCCACGGGAGCGCGCCGGCCTGGCCGGCCTGCTCGGCGGGCTGCCCGATGGCGTACCGGTGCTGCTCGACGGCCTGGTGGCCTCGACCGTGCCGGACGTCCTCGCCCCGCACGCCGCGCGGCTGCGCCTGGTCGTCCTGGTGCACCTGCCGATCGAGGGCGAGACGGAGGCACGGTCGCTGGCGGCGGCCACCGCCGTGGTCGCGACCAGCGAGTGGACCCGGCGCCGCCTGCTCGACCGGTACGCGCTGCCACCGCAGCGGGTGGCGGTCGCCCCGCCCGGCGTCGACCCGGCGCCGGTCGCCGCCGGCACGCCCGGCGGGGGACGGCTGCTCTGCGTCGCGGCGGTCACCGCGGTCAAGGGCCACGACGTGCTGGCCGACGCGCTCGCCGAGGTGGCGGACCTGGACTGGACCTGCGACTGGGTGGGTCCGCTGGACCGGGACCGGGCGTTCGCCGAGGGGTTGCGCGGGCGCCTCGACGCCACCGGCCTCGGCGGACGGGTCCGGCTGACCGGGCCGCGCGCCGGCACCGACCTGGCCGCCACGTACGCCGCCGCCGATCTGCTGGTTCAGCCCTCCCGGCGGGAGACGTACGGAATGGTGGTCACCGAGGCGCTGGCCCGGGGCGTACCGGTGCTGGCCAGCGACACCGGCGGCCTGCCGGACACGCTCGGGCACGCCCCCGGCGGCGACCGGCCCGGCCTGCTGGTGCCACCGGCCGATCCGGGCGCGACCGCCGCGGCGCTGCGCCGCTGGCTCACCGACGCCGGCCTGCGGGACCGGCTGCGCCACGCCGCCCGGCAGCGGCGGCACACCCTCACCGGCTGGCCGGCCACAGTGGACCGGCTGGCGACGGCACTGAAGGAGGCGACAGCGGCATGACCACCTCACTCCCGCCCGGCTTCGCGGACTGGCTGCGACTGCGGGAGCCCGCCGACGCGGCGGCCCGCAGCGCCGAGCTGGCCGACGCGGTCCGCGACCGGCTGCCTGCCGGCCGCCCGCTCGTCGTGCACGACCTGGGCAGCGGCACCGGCTCGATGGCCCGCTGGCTGGCGCCCCGGCTGCCCGGCCCGCAACGCTGGGTGCTGCACGAACGCGACGCGGACCTGCTCGCGCTGGCCCGGGCCGGAGGGCTCACCGCTGCCGACGGCGCCGAGGTCACCGTGACCACGCGTGGCTCCGACGTCACCCGGCTGACCGCCGCCGACCTGGCCGACGCGCACCTGGTCACCGCGTCCGCGCTGCTGGACATGCTCACCGCCGAGGAGGTCGAGCGGATGGCGGCGGCCTGCGCCGGCCACCCGACGCTGTTCGCGCTCACCGTGACCGGGCGGGTCGAGTTCACCCCGCCGGACCCGCTCGACGCCGAGCTGACCGCCGCATTCAACGCCCACCAGCGCCGTACCGTCGACGGCCGGGTCCTGCTCGGCCCGGATGCCCTGGACGTGACGGTGGCCGCGTTCCGCCGCCACGGCGTCGAGACGGTGGTGCGGCCGGCCCCGTGGCGGCTCGGCCCGGAGCAGGCGGAGCTGGCCGCCGAGTGGCTCACCGGGTGGGTCGGCGCGGCGATCGAGGAACGACCGCATCTGTCCGGGCCCTCCGCGACGTATCACAAGTGGCGGCTCGCCGAGGCCGCCGCCGGACGGCTCGGGGTGGTGCTGCACCACGCCGACCTGCTCGCCGGCTGAACCGTACCGGTCGCTGGCACGTGACAACCGGTGGGAACAAGGGAGGACCGTTTGTCACACGTCGCCGTCGCCGGGCCCGTACCGGCCGTCGCATCCTTACCGGCCCGGCCGCGCCGGGCCCGGCTGAACGGAGCATGGGTACGTCCGCTGCTCGGACTCGCGGTGCTCGCCGCGCTCGTCGCGTCGGTGGGCACCGGCCCATTCCTGGCCGGGCTGCGGCTGATCGACGCGCCCGCGCTGGCCGCCGCGCTCGGCATCGGTGTGGTCACCACCGTCTGCTGCGCCTGGCGCTGGTCGCTTGTCGCCGGTGGGCTGGGCGTACGGCTGCCGATGGGCGCGGCGGTGGCGCACTGCTACCGGGCGGTCTTCCTGAACTCCACGCTGCCCGGTGGCGTGCTCGGCGACGTGCACCGGGCGGTCCGGCACGGTCGCGACGCCGGGGACGTGGCCCGGGGCGTGCGGGCGGTGGTCTGGGAACGCACCGCCGGGCAGGTGGTGCAGGTGGTCATCGCTGTGGCACTGCTCGCCGCGTTCCCGTCGCCGGTGCGCCGGTACCTGCCCGCGCTGGCCGCCGCGCTCGCCGTGGTCGCGCTCGCGCTGGTGCTCGCCGCCCGCGCGGTGCCCCGCTCCGGCGCGTCGCGCTGGGCCCGCGCCGCCCGGACCGCGGTCGCCGACGTCCGGTCCGGGCTGCTGGGCCGCCGGACCTGGGCCGGTGTGGTGGTCGCCTCGACTGTGGTGTTCGCCGGTCACCTGGCCACGTTCGTGGTGGCCGCCCGCACGGCCGGCGCTGATGCCCCGCTGTCGCACCTGCTGCCGCTGACGCTGCTCGCCCTGATGGCCATGGCGGTGCCGCTGAACGTGGGCGGTTTCGGGCCGCGCGAGGGGGTGGCCGCGTGGGCGTTCGCCTCGGCCGGGCTGACCGCCGCACAGGGTGTGGCGGCCGGCACCGTGTACGGCGCGCTGGTCCTGGTGGCCAGCCTGCCGGGCGCCGCGGTGCTGCTGGCACGGCGGATGCCCCGGCCCGAGCCCGGCAACTGTCGGTGATCCCGCCTACGGTGGGGGAGCGAGGTGTGCGTCGCCGGGTCCGCCCGGCGACCGGACGACAGGAGAACCATGGACAAAACGCTGCCCACCGCGACGGTCCGGACCCGCGTGACGGTTCCGCTCCGGTTCCCCGACGGCTACGTGACCACGGCCCGCGTGCACACCTTCCACGGTCTCGTCGACGGACGCGAGCACCTGGCGTTCGGGCTCGGTGAGCACACCGACGCCGACCCGCCGCTGGTCCGCCCGCACAGCGAGTGCCTCACCGGGGACGTGTTCGGCAGCCAGCGCTGCGACTGCGGGCCGCAGTTGCGCGAGGCGGTGCAGCGCATCGCCGAGGCCGGTGGCTACCTGCTCTACCTGCGGCAGGAGGGGCGCGGCATCGGCCTGTACGCCAAGCTCGACGCGTACGCCCTGCAGGACGACGGGCTGGACACGTACGAGGCGAACCTGGCGCTCGGGCGCGGCGCCGACGAGCGCGACTACACGGTGGCCGCGCAGATGCTCGCCGCGCTGGGCGTGGACCGGGTGGCCCTGCTCAGCAACAACCCGGACAAGGCGGCCCAGATCGAACGGCTGGGCGTGACGGTGGCCGACCGGGTGTCCACCGGCGTGCACCTGTCCCCGGCGAACGCCGGCTATCTGGCGGCCAAGGTGACCCGCGCCGACCACGCCCTCGACCTGCCGTTCGTGCCGTGACCACCCGCCCGTACGTGCTGCTCAGCTGCGCGATGTCGATCGACGGCTACATCGACGACGCCAGCGCCGAGCGGCTGCTGCTGTCGAACGACGACGACCTGGACCGGGTCGACGCCACCCGGGCCGGGTGCGACGCGATCCTGGTGGGCGCGGCCACCGTGCGTCGCGACGACCCCCGCCTGCTGGTGCGCAGCGAGCACCGGCGGGCCGAGCGGGCGGCGCGCGGGTTGCCGCCGTCGCCGGTGAAGGTGACAGTCACCGGCAGCGGCGACCTCGATCCGGGGGCGCGGTTCTTCACCACCGGCGACGGGCTCAAGCTGGTGTACTGCCCGAGCGGCGTGGTGGACAAGGCACGCGAGCAGGTGGGCGCGGTGTCGACGGTGGTCGACGCGGGGGATCCGGCCACCCCGGAGGCGGTGGTGGCCGACCTGGCCGGGCGCGGGGTGACGCGCCTGATGGTGGAGGGCGGCGGGTCGATGCACCGCCAGTTCCTGACCGCCGGCCTGGCGGACGAGTTGCACCTGGTGGTGGCGCCGTTCTTCGTGGGGGACGGGCGGGCGCCGCGGTTCGTCGGGGACGGCCGCTTCCCGTGGCACCCGGGGCGCCGGGCCCGGGTGGTCGAGGTGCGCCAGATCGGCGACGTGGTCCTCACCCGCTACGCGCTGTCCGACCGCTGCCCGGCCTGACCGCCCGTCTGATCCGGTCCGCCCTTGTGCAAGCTCACGGTCGTGATTAGTTTGTTGACCATCCATACGAACTAATCCGCTGCGCTTCCCTTCCCGAAGGGGGACCGATGACCGCGCACCACCCCGACCCGGGCTCATCCCGCCGCCGCTTCCTCGGCATGGTCGGCCTCGGCGTGGCCGCCACCGCCACCGGCCCGCTGCTCGCCGGCTGCTCGGAGAAGCCGTCCGGCTCCGGCGCCGCCCAGGACCTCGACGCCGTCTCCGGCCTGCTGCCCACCCGCAAGGACCTGCCCGGGGCCGTCAAGCCCGACATCGTGGGCACCCGCCCGGTGCCCGACGGCTACACCAGCTACCCGGCGAACCTCGTCGACGCCATCACCGACAAGCCCGGCACCAGCGGTAAGCAGGTCACCGCGATGACCCCCGCCTGGGGCCCGGCACCGCCCGGGGTGGCGCAGAGCGCCTACCTCCAGGCGGTCAACGCCGAGCTGGGCACCCCGGTCAACTTCACCATCCAGGACGGCGCCACGTACGCCGACAAGCTCAACGCCATGCTCGGCGCGCGGGACGTGCCCGACCTGTTGTGCGTGCCGGGGTGGGAGGTGGAGAAGATCCCGCGCTTCGCCGAGGCGATCAAGGTGCTCTTCGAGGACCTGACCGACCACCTGAAGGGCGACGCCGCCGCCACGTACCCGATGCTGGCGAGCTTTCCCACCGGGGCCTGGCGGCGCGCGGTCTGGAACGAGCGGATCATGTCCGTGCCCAACCCCACGGACGGGCCGTTCCCCTGGGCGCTGTTCACCCGCAAGGACCTGCTCGACGCGCGCGGCCTGGCCGTGCCGGCGAACCTGGACGACCTGCTCGCCGTGGCCAAGCAGGTCACCGACCCGGCGCGCAAGGTGTGGGCGTTCAACGACGTCTTCGCCATGATCCAGATGTTCCACCGGGTGCCGGGCCACAAGGGCGGATGGCGGGTCAAGTCTGACGGCACCCCCGAGTTCAAGTACGAGACCCCAGAGTTCCGCCGCGCGCTCGAGGTGATGGCCAAGATCTACGCCGACGGCCTGGTCCACCCGGACATCGTGGCCAGCAGGGGCGCGGACGCCAAGCAACTGTTCGCCAAGAGCGGCGCGATCGTGTTCCACCAGGACGGCGTCGGCTTCTGGCAGGGCGCCCAGGCCGAGCACCAGAAGACCAACCCCAAGCTGAACATCCAGCCGGTGCCGATCTTCTCCGCCACCGGCGGCGACCCGCTGGTCTGGGGCGACGACGAGCCGATCTCCTACACGTTCGTCAAGAAGGGGCTCGGCAAGGACCGGGTCCAGGAACTGCTGCGGATCATCAACTGGTGCTCCGCGCCGCTCGGCAGCCAGGAGGCGCAGCTCCGGGACTTCGGCGTCGCGGGCAAGCACCACACCCCGTCGCCGAACGGCCCGGTGAAGACCGACCTGGCGTTCAAGGAGATCGCCAACCAGTACTTCTTCATCAGCGGCCGCAACCCCACCATCGGGCCGTTCCCGGACACCCCGCGCTTCGTGCCGGACGTGCTCGCGTACTCCAACGAGATGGTGAAGCACATGGAACCCAACCCCTGGGCGGGAGTGAAGCTGGAGATGCCGGCCGCGTACAAGGCCAACCAGGTGCCCACCGAGGACAAGTTCACCGACGTGCTGCGGGGTCGCCGTCCGATCGCCGACGTGGACGGCATCGTCGCGGAGTGGAAGGCGAACGGCGGCGAGGAGGCCCGCAAGCTGCTCGCCGACTCGCTGCCCAAGGAGGGCCGGTGAACGAGCCGGCCGTCCTGGCCGGGTCCGAGCGGACCCGGCCGGACGCGCCGGCCCCACCGGGCCGCCCGCCCCGCCGCCGCCCGTCCCGTCGCCGGGTGCCGCTGCGCACCCGGCTGCGCCGGGACTGGCAACTGCTCGCCATGGTGGCGCCCGGCTTCCTCATCCTGCTGATCTTCAGCTACCTGCCGATCGCCGGTAACGTGATCGCCTTCCAGGACTACAACCCCTACCTGGGCGACAACCCGTGGCAGGCGTTCCTGCACAGCGACTGGATCGGCTTCGGGCAGTTCCAGCTCCTGTTCGACGACCCGGCGTTCTGGGACGCGTTCCGCAACACGCTGGCGATCACCGCGTTCCAGCTCGTGTTCTTCTTCCCGCTGCCGATCCTGCTGGCGATCGCGCTGCACAACCTGCTGTCCAGCCGGCTGCGGGGACTGATCCAGACCATCGTCTACCTGCCGCACTTCTTCAGCTGGGTGCTGGTGGTGACGTTCTTCGTGGCGATGCTCGGCGGTGCCGGGCTGCTCGCGCAGAGCATGCGTGAGGCCGGGATGCAGCCGTGGAACGTGATGACCAACCCGGACACGTTCATCGTCCTGGTCACCGTCGAGGCGGTGTGGAAGGACATCGGCTGGGGCACGATCGTCTTCCTGGCCGCGCTGTCCACCATCGACCAGAACCTCTACGAGGCCGCCGCCGCGGACGGCGCCGGCCGGTGGCGGCGGCTGTGGCACATCACGCTGCCCGGCCTGCGGCCGGTGATCGTGCTGCTGCTCATCCTGCGCCTGGGCGACGCGCTCTCGGTCGGCTTCGAGCAGTTCCTGCTGCAACGCGACGCCGTCGGCCGGCAGGCCGCCGAGGTGCTCGACACCTTCGTCTACCACTTCTCCATCGCCACCGGGAACTACGGCTACGGCGCGGCGGCCGGACTGTTCAAGGCCGTCATCGGGCTGGTTCTCATCCTGGCCGCGAACCGGGTGGCGCACATGCTCGGCGAACGAGGGATCTACTCGAAGTCATGACCACGCTCATCCGCCGGGCCGCCGGCGACCGATCCCGCCGGGCGGTGTGGCAGGAACCGCCCACCCCGCTCGGGCAGGGGCTCAAGGCCGTCCTGCTCACCGTGCTGGTGGCGGGCGTGCTGTTCCCGCTCTGGGTGATCCTGGTGACCAGCCTCTCCTCCCGGGAGACCATCGCGCGGGCCGGCGGCCTGGTGGTCGTACCCCGGGGCGTCGACACCTCGGCGTACGAGACCATCTTCGCCGGTGGCGCGGTCACCCGGGCGCTGTGGATCAGCACGCTGGTGACCGTCTTCGGCACCGCCATCGCGTTGACGGTCACCGTGCTCGCCGCGTACGGGCTGTCCCGGCCGGGCTCGCTGGGGCACCGCTGGCTGCTCGCGTACTTCCTGATCCCGTTCCTGGTCTACCCGCCGCTGGTGCCGCGCTACCTGGTGGTCACCGGGCTGGGCCTGAAGGACACCATCTGGGCGCTGGTCCTGCCGCCGGCGATCAGCGTGTTCAATCTGGTCGTGGTGCGCGGGTTCTTCCAGGGCATCCCGTCGGAGCTGCTGGACAGCGCCCGCATCGACGGCGCGAGCGACTTCCGTACGCTCGCGCGCATCGTGCTGCCGCTGTCCCGCGCGGTGATCGCCGTGGTCGGCCTGTTCTACACGGTCAGCTACTGGAACGTCTGGTTCGACGCGCTGCTGTTCATCGACCGCAACGACATGTACCCGATCCAGCGGGTGCTGCAGAGCTACCTGCTGGCCGGGCAGGCCCCGCACACCTCCGGCGCGAGCAGCGGGGTGACCATGCCGCCGACCGAGGCGGTCAAGATGGCGGTGGTGGTGCTGACCGTCGCGCCGATCGTCGCCGTCTATCCGTTCATCCAGCGGCACTTCGTCAAGGGCGTGCTGATCGGCGCGGTGAAGGGCTGACGCGGCGCTTCACCGCGCCGGGCGCGTCAGAGCACCTGGGACAGGAAACGCCGCAGCCGGGGATGCTCCGGCGCCTCGAACACCGCCTCCGGCGGCCCGGCCTCCAGCACCACGCCCGCGTCCATGAACGCCACGGTGTCGGCGACGCTGCGCGCGAAGCCCATCTCGTGCGTCACCACGACCATGGTCATCCCGGCGGCGGCCAGGTCCGCCATCACCGCGAGCACGCCCTTTACCAGCTCCGGGTCCAGCGCGCTGGTCGCCTCGTCGAACAGCATCACCTGCGGGCGCAGCGCGAGCGCCCGCGCGATGGCGACGCGCTGCTGCTGGCCGCCGGAGAGCTGCGCCGGCCGCGCGTCCGCCTTTCCGGCCAGGCCGACCAGGTCGAGCTGGGCGCGGGCGAGCGACACCGCCTCGTCCTCGCTCAGCTTCTTGAGCTTGCGCAACGCCAGCGTGATGTTGCGCAGCACGCTCAGGTGCGGGAACAGGTTGAACTGCTGGAACACCATGCCGATGCGCTGGCGCAGCGCGTCCGGGTCGTCGCGCAGCACGCTGCGCCCGTCCAGCAGCACGTCACCCCGGTCCGGCTCGATCAGCCGGTTGATGGTGCGCAGCAGTGTCGACTTGCCGGAGCCGGACGGGCCGATCACGCAGGCCGCCCGGCCCCGGGCCACGTCCAGGTCCGCGCCGCGCAGCACCCGGTGCGCGCCGAAGGCCAGGTGCACGTCGCGGACGGCCAGGCTGACCGAGGTCGTGGTGGTCATCGCGGGTCCTTTCCGGACGGGGTCAGGCCGGCCGGCTCGTCGTCCGGCTCGGGCTCGGGCGGCGCGGCCGGGCGGCCCTGCCGCAGGCGCCGGTCCAGCCAGTTGACCGCGTGGGTCAGCGGCACGGTCAGCAGCAGGTAGAACAACCCGGCCAGCAGCAGCGCGGACTGGTTGCCGGTGTTCGCCGCGTAGTCCTGCCCGATCCGGAACAACTCCCGCTGGCTGGCCAGCAGGCCGAGGAAGTAGACCAGGCTGGAGTCCTTGATCAGCGAGATGAGCTGGTTGACCCAGGCGGGCAGGACCCGGCGTACGCCCTGCGGGATGATCACCAGGCGCATCGCCTCACCCCAGGAGAAGCCCAGCGCCCGTGCGCCCTCCAACTGGGCGGCCTCCACGCTCAGGATGCCGGCTCGGAAGATCTCGCCGAGGTAGGCCGAGGCGATCAGCGACAGCGCCAGCACGCCCAGCGGATAGGGGTTCGGCCCCCACACCCGCATGCCCAGCGGCGCCAGGCCCACGCCGATGAGCAGGATGGTCGCCGCGGCCGGCAGGCCGCGGAACACGTCGGTGTAGACCCGCGCCGGCCACCGCAACCATCGGGTACGCGAGATGCCAGCGACGGCCAGCAGCATGCCCAGCACCGAACCGAGCAGGGCGGCGGAGACCGCCAGGGTCAGCGTGTTGGGCAGCCCGACGGTGAGCATCTCGGGCAACGCCTCGCGCATCGAGTCCCAGTCGAAGAACGTCTCCCAGAGGGTGCTCAGTGGATCCATGTCCGCTCCGTCCGCCCTGCTCGTGCTCGGTTACCGGGTCAGGAGGCGGCCGTCGGCGACGGCACCGCCACCGACCCGCTGCCCGGCCTGAAGTCGGCCGGGACCGGGCGCCCCGGGTAGTACTCGGCCTGCAGGCGGCTCCACGTGCCGTCGGCGATGACCTCGTCCAGGCCCTTGTTCAGCGCCTCGCGCAGCTTGTCGTCGCCCTTTGCCACCGCGTACGCGGTCGGGGTGGGGCTGAGCTGCTTCGCCGCGATCCTGATCTTGCCGTTGCTGTCGGCGGCGGACTTGTCGCCGATCTCGGCCGGAGCGATCCAGGCGTCCGCGGTGCCGGCCTTGAGCTGGTTGATCGCGCTGTTGTAGTCCGGCACCCGCACCGGGTCGAGGTTCTGCCTGGTGGCGTAGTCGTCCTGCACCGTGCCCTGGACCACCACCACGCGCTTGCCGGCGAGCTGGTCGAAGCCGGTGATCGGGGAGCCGGCCGGCACGTCCAGGCCGAAGTAGCCGAAGTCGTAGCCGTTGCCGAAGTCGACCGTCTTCTTCCGCGCCTCGGTGATCGTGATCGAGGAGCTGCCCACGTCGAACTTGCCGCTGTTGACCTGGGCGAGCAGGGCGGAGAAGTCGGTGCCGACGAACTCCACCTTCAGGCCGATCTTGTCGGCCACGGCGCGCAGCAGTTCGTTGTCGAAGCCGGTGAACTCGCCGTCCTTGAGGAAGACGTTCGGCGGGGCGTCGGTGAGCGTGCCGGCGCGGATCACGCCGGGCTGCAGCAGGCCGTACGGGTTGTCGGCCGCGTCGGTGTCGTCGCCGCCGCAGGCGGTGAGCGCGGTGACGGCGAGCAGAGCCGCCGCGCCGACGGCGGCGGCACGGGTCAGGACGGTACGGAAACGCACGATGTCTCTCCAGAGTGGACGGACGCGCGGCGCGCGTCGACGCCGGCCCGCCGGACGGACGGCCGGGCCGGAGAAGGGTGGATCGGGGAAAGAAGGGGTGGCGTCAGCTCAGCGCGCGCTGCTACAGCCGTCGCTGCACACCCGCATCAGGTCGACGTGGCGGCGCTTGACCAGCGCGAAGCGGGCCGGGCATGCGGCGACGTCGCCGGAGGGGGTGGAGGGTGGTGCGGACATCGGTCTCCCTGGTCTGGTGCTGACCTGGGTGCCAGGCCACGCTTGCACCGGCGGCTGCCGGTGCCTGGTCTTCACCCGGGGCACCCCACCGCGGAGGAGGGTTGCCGGCCAGCGAGCCGGGGCTTGACGCTGGCGCTCATGACCTGCCCAGAAGGCTAGCAGCACCACACTGGCGGCCGTCCAGCCGTTATGACCACCCTCACGCGCGGCGCCTCACCGCCGGGCCGGGACGACCGGCGCGTCCCGGCCGGTGCCGTGCCGCGACGGGCTGCGCTGCTCGTGGTAGTCCTGTTCCACGTTGACGGTCCAGACGTCGTGCTCCGCGCCGTGCGCGATGTTCTCCGCGGTCAGCATCGCGGTGAGCATCGAGTGGTCGGCGTTGTTGTACCGGTGCATGCCGTTGCGGCCCACCGGGTGCACGTTCGGCACGTTGGCGGCCAGCCAGTCCCGGATCACGTCGACGTTGCGCTGGTACCGCTCGTCGTAGACCGGGTACGCCTTCGGCATCCGGACCACGTAGCCGACCTCCACACAGCCGGCTTTGACCAGGCCGAGCCGTTCCAGCTCGCCGGTGGCGAAGGCGATCAGCTCGGCGTCCGGCGTCCGCCACATCTCGTCGCCCTCGAACACGAAGTACTCCAGCCCCAGGCAGGTCCGGCTGTCCTTGACCAGGTACGGCGACCATGAGCCGAAGTTCTGGATCCGGCCCACCCGGGCCGCCGGGTCGTGCACGTAGATCCAGTTGTCCGGGAACGAGAACTCCTCCGGCACCACGAGCGCCACGGTCAGGAAGTCCCGGTACCGCAGGTCGTCGGCGGCGGCCCGCACCTCGGGCGGCGCCTCCGGGCGCATCGCCCGCACCAGCGCCGAGATCGGCATCGAGGAGATCACGTGCGCGGCCGGCTCGGTGCGCTCCCCGCCCGCGTCGGCGACCGTCACGGCGGTGGCCCGCCGCGCGGCCGGATCCCGGTGCACCTCGGTCACCCAGGCGCCGGTGCGTACCGTGCCGCCCCGCCTGGCGACCTCCTCGGCGCAGCGTTCCCACATCATCCCCGGGCCGTGCTTCGGGTACTGGAACTCCTCGATCAGGCTGGTCACGTCCGTGCGGTTGCGCCGGGGCAGCAGCGCGTTGCGCATCGCCGTGGCCAGCGACAGGTTCTTGATCCGCTGGGCGGCCCAGTCGGCCTGCAACTGGTCCGCCGGCATCCCCCAGACCTTCTCCGTGTAGGTCTTGAAGAAGATCGAGTAGAGCCGCCAGCCGAACCGCGCCGACACCCACCCCTCGAAGTGCGACTGGTCCTTCGGCGGGCGCAGCCGGGCCCGGCCGTACGAGCCGAGGCAGCGCACCGCCTCCAGCAGGCCGAGGTTGCGCAGCGCGTTGCCGGCGCTGAGCGGATAGTCGAACAGCGCGCCCCGGTAGTAGATCCGGCTCATCCGCGGCCGGAGCAGGAAGTCCTCGTCCGGCAGGATCTCGTGCCAGAAGTCCTCGACCCGGGACACCTTGGTGAAGAAGCGGTGCCCGCCGATGTCGAAGCGCCACCCGTCGCGCTCCACCGTCCGGCTGATCCCGCCCACCACGTCGTCGGCCTCGTAGACCCGGACCGGCTCGCCGTGCCGCAGCAGCTCGTATGCGGCGGTGAGCCCTGCCGGCCCCGCCCCGATGATCGCGGTCCCGTCACCGCCTCCCATGCCGTCCGCGCCCCCCCGCCGCCAGCCTGCCGATGCGGCAGCGCGCATACCCGCCCCGCCGCGGTCCTCACCTGCCCGGCCCCACCGATCTGCCGCTCGTCCCACCCCTCAACAGCCCGTCCCGCCCTGTCGATCATGAAGTTGACGGTGCGGGGCGTCCGATTTGTCGCCGCCAACCTCATGATCGACGGCGCAGGGGGGAGCCGGGGCGGGTGGTGCCGGTCGGGGCAGACGGGTGTGGGCGGGGCCGGACGGGGAATGCGGGCCGGGTTTCCGGCCGGGCGTTCGGCCGGGGTCGATCGGTGGGAGGACGATGGCGGACGAGCGGCGGGCCGACGCCGACGGCGCGGCCGAGCGTGGCGAGGCGGCTGAGCCCGCGCCCGACCGCACAGCCGAGCACGGCACTGCGGTCGAGCACGGCATGGTCGGGCCCGACCGTGCCGCCGGCCTCGGCGGCGGGGCGCGCTCCGGCCGTACCGGGTGGTCGCGCGGGGCGTCGGTCGTCCGCCGGGTGCCCGAGCCGTGGGGGTTCGTGGCCGCCGTCTTCGTCGGGTCGAAGCTCGTGCTCAGCCTGGTCGGCGTACTGGTGCTCGCCGCGTGGGACGGGGTGCCGGGCACGCCGCCGGCCGACGAGACCGGCATGTGGGAGCAGCAGCGCGCGATCTCGTCGCACCGCTGGTTCTCGCTCTGGTTCGCCTGGGACTCGTTCCTCTACGACCACCTGGCCCGGTTGCCGCTGAACCGGCCGTGGACCGACTTCGGCTTCCCGCTGCTCTACCCGTTCCTGGCCCGGCCGCTCGCGCCGCTGCTCGGCGGGCACACCGCCTGGGCGCTGCTGCTGGTCAGCAACGTGGCGCTGGTGTTCCAGCTCTACTACGCGTACCGGCTGGGGGGCCGGCTGGTCGGCGGCGCGGAACCGGGCGACGGCCGGCGAGCGGTCCGGTACCTGCTGCTCCTGCCGACGGCCTTCCTGTTCCAGGCGGCGCTCACCGAGTCGCTGTTCGTCTGCCTCGCGCTGGCCGCCTTCTGGTACGCCGAGCGAGGCCGCTCGCTGCTCGTCGGAGTGATCGGCTACTTCCTGGCGATGAGCCGCTCGGTCGGCTTCCTCGTGATGGTGCCGCTGGCGCTGGTGCTGCTGCGCGAGCACGGGTGGCGGGCCGGGCCCCGCCGGTGGCCGCGCCTGGTGCGGCAGGGCTGGCCGTTGCTGCTGGTCCCGGCGGGCTGGCTGACGTTCATGGCGTTCTGCCGCTGGCAGGGCGGCGACTGGTTCGCCTACCAGCACGCCCAGGAGACCGGCTGGGGGATCCGGCTGCAGAACCCGATCACGACGGCCACGTCCGCGCTGACCGGCGACAACTCGGCCGACGCCCTGCGGGTCTGGATCGCGGTGGCGATGGTGGCGGTGGCGGTCGTCGGGCTGCGCCGCCGGGCCGACTGGCCGTACCTGGTCTACACGCTCGTCGTGGTGCTGGTGCCGCTGTCGATGGGGCCGCCGGTCTACAAGAGTCTGCTGCGCTACCTGCTCGCCGTCTTCCCCGTCGCGTTCGTGCTGGCCCGCTGGACGCGGCGGCCCGGCCTCGACGGCTGGCTCACCGCCGCGCTGGCGCTGTTGCAAGGCGCGTTGTTCGCGGTCTGGCTCACCTACTGGACCCACCTGATCATCTGACCGCCGCCTGCGTGGCCGTGGGCGCAGTCCTGCGGGACGGCCGGGCGAACCGCAGAATGGGCGGATGAGCGACCGGCGGGTGACACTCGACGACCTCGGCGCCTGGCTGATCAAGGGCAACGCGGACGCGGTGGACCTGGCGGCCCGCTTCGCCGCCGACCCGCACGTCACCGGCTGGTGCGTCCGCCCCGGCTACCGGGTGCGCCTGATGCGCGCCGGCCAGCCGGTGGTGTTCTGGGCCAGCGGCAGCCGGGGCCGGGCGCCGTACGGCGTCTGGGGCGTCGGCCGGATCGCCGCCCCGCCGGAGCCGGGTGCGCCGGGCGAGGCGTGGACCGCGCCGCTGGACCTGACGATCCTGGACGAGCCGCTGCGGGTACGCCGCGACCTGCTGCGCGCCGATCCGCGGCTGGCCGGCGCGGAGGTGCTCCGGCAGCCGCAGGCGGCGAACCCGTCGTACCTGACCGTGGCCCAGTTCGACGCGCTGCGCGGCTACCTGCCCGACGGGGCGCGTGGTCCGAGATTCGTCGGACAGGTCGGCGCACGGGCGGCCGTGGACCCCCGTGCTCCTGCTGGCGCACCGGCGAGCCGGCGAGGCCGGCTGAGTTGCTGATCTCGATCCGGGGATCCGGACGGTTTCGGCTTCCTGGTCGCCGCGGACGCGGAAGACTTTGCCAACGGAGGTGTCAGTCATGGCCGGTTCTTCCCGCGTCGCCCGTAGCGCGCCCGCGTCCCCGGTACGCCGGGCCGCCCAGGTGGTCGGCATCGTCTTCCTGGTGGTGGGCGTGCTGGGGTTCATCCCCGGCATCACCACGAACTACGACACGATGATGTTCGCCGGGCACGAGTCCCGGGCGAAGCTGCTGGGCCTGTTCCAGGTGTCGGTCCTGCACAACATCGTGCACCTGCTCTTCGGCGTCGCCGGGCTGGCGCTGTCCCGGACGGTCTCCGGCGCCCGGGCGTACCTGATCGGCGGCGGCGCCGTCTACCTGGTGCTCTGGCTCTACGGCCTGGTGATCGACCACGACAGCGGCGCCAACTTCGTGCCGCTCAACGGCGCCGACAACTGGCTGCACCTGTTCCTCGGAGTCGGCATGATCGCCCTCGGGGTGGCGCTCACCCGCCGCCCGGCGCGCCGCGCCTGACGGCCGGGCCGGCGCCTCGAAGTGCGACTGGTCCTTCGGCGGGCGCAGCCGGCCCGGCCGTACCAGCCCAGACAGTGCGCCGCCTCGACCAGGCGACTACCGCTGCCCTCTCATAGAATTTCGGGTTACCAGCCAGCTACACGGTGAGAAGTCGTTCGGCGTTGATGCGTCGGGTGGCTTCGCGCTCGGTGGCGTTGTTCCAACGAGTCGCTTGACGGGCCAGACGTATCGCCATGAGTCGAGTCATCGCGACCTTGATCGTGGTTTCTGAGTTGACGGTCAGCCGTTCGTAGTTGAAGCCCGTGACGTCGTCGGTGCGCTTGACGATCTCCACCAGGATGCCGAGTTGCTCTTTCGCCCAGGCCAGCAGGCTGGAGTCGATGCTGTTGGCATAGCCGCCGCCGGCCCACACAAGGGCGATGGTGGTAAACGCCTCGGCCAGCCGTGCGAGGATCCGCCGGCCTCCGGGGCGGTCGTTGACCGACGCGGAGGTGACCATCACGACCAGGATCAGCCCCATCGTGTCGACGATGAGGTGCCGTTTGTGGCCGGTGGTCTTCTTGCCCATGTCGAACGGCGAGACTCGCCGCCTTCGCTCGACTTGATCGACTGGGCGTCCAGCATGGTCGGCATCGTCCGGGCCATCCTCGTCCTGCGCCGCGTCGAGACCAGCCGCTACTCAGGATGAAAAGGGCTGGCGCGCCTTTTCCTGCCGGAGTCGTAACGTGCAGCACTTCGGGCCACCGCCGGCCTTGCGCAGCTCGGACAGGCCGACGTCGATGGTCTGGTAAACCCGCTCGCGCAGCTTGGCAGCGGGATCGGTGGCCTGGGCGACAAAACTGTGGCGGCAAGTTTATCAAGGTTTCGGAAGGCGGTCGCACCATCCGATTCAATTGACTAAGTCGCGCCTTCGGCGAAAGCCACATAGCCATCCGGAAGGGGTGCTTCGAGTAATCGTATCTTCACTCGCTGTCACCGTTGCGGAGGTGTCGAGAGGGTGCCGCCAGGCTTCTCCGCTGATTTATTTTCCGGTTAACCATTCTGTGACCATCGAATGGTGTGATGCAGTGGAATCGATCCCTACGATCGTCTACGACAATCTCGTCAACTGGAGGTGGGACATGAAGGGTCCGCTTGACCTGACCGCTCTGGACATCACTGAGGTGTCCTGGGCGGAGCAGGGCGGGGAGTCGAACAACCTGTACGCCGCCACCCCCACCGGCAGCGTCGAGGTCACCGATGGTGCGATCGACGGTCGGAGCTGTGGTTGCACCTGCGGCGGCTGCAGCTGCGCAGGGCGTCCCAGCCACACGTGGTGCTGCGTCAACTGTCATTGAGCCATTTTCATCCTGCGTAGCGGTCGGCTTCGACGCGGTGCAGGACGAGGATGGCCTGCACGATCGCGGTCGCTCGGCGTGGGCAGCAGCGCAGCTTGACCAGGATTTTCCAGGTCTTGAGGGTGGCGATCGCGCGTTCGCCGCGGGCGCGGATCTTCGCGTGCGCTCGGTTGACGGCCTTCTGCCGGCGTGACAGCTTCGGCCGGAAGCGGCGCCGCTTGAACGGGGTGCGCACGCTGCCGGGGGCGCCTTGATAGCCCTTGTCCGCGAAGGTCATCACGTCGGTGCTGGCCAGGGCGTCGATGATGCCGTGGGTGCGGGCGGCGGTCAGGTCGTGCGTCGAGGCGGGCAGCGCGGCCGAGGCCCAGACGAGACGCCCGGCCGCGTCGGCGATGACCTGCACGTTCACGCCGTGACGCTTGTGTTTTCCGGAGTAGTACGGCTTCTGGTTGGCGACCCGGTCGATCGGGATCAGGGTGCCGTCGAGGATTGCGTAGGCGAGCAGACGGATCCTGGTCATGGCCGTGGCCAGGTCGTCGGCGGTCGCGGCGAGCAGGTCGATGGCCTCGCGGACATAACGCCAGGCGGTCGTGACGCCGATGTCGAATCCGGCGGCCAGGCGGGTGTAGGTGTCGCCGTTGCGCAGGTGGGCCAGGGCGAGCAGGGCTTGCCGGCCGGGGTCGAGGCGTCGCCACCGAGACCGTTGCTGCTGGCGGCGGGTTCGGATGAGGGCGGCGAGGTGGTTCAGGCTGCGGGTGGACAACGGAATCGCGGCAGGGTAAGACAGCACAGCGAGGCTCCCGGTTGGGGCATCTGATCTTGGTCGATTGCTGTCTTACCGGGAGCCTCGTCCTACCTGGATACCGGCCTCCCACACCGCCCGTGACCTGCGCCGTCACGATGAAAATGGCTCACTGATCCGGTGACCGGCGTGTCCGGTGTCGGCAACTGCCGGCACCGGGCACGTGTCGGAGGCGGGATGTCGGCGTCGCCGGCCCCCGCCGTCACGAAACGACCAGTCACGGGAGGAAGTCGGATGGCGACAGGGGTGGACGACGTGATCGAGCTGAGTGTGGTCATACCCACGCACCAGGACGCTCACTGTCTGGAGTTGACGCTGCGCTCGTTGGCGCGGCAGACGCTGAGTCCCGAACGCTTCGAGGTCGTCGTGGTTCGTGACGGCGGCTCCCCAGCAGGGTACGAGGACCTCGCCACCGCTTTCCCCGGGATCAACCTGAACCTGGTGCACGCCACCGAGCAGCGGGGCCGGGCAGCCGCGCGCAACGAGGCGGTCCGACTCAGCCGGGCGCCGCTGCTGCTCTTCCTCGACGCCGACTCCTACACCTCACCACAGCTGTTGGAGCGCCACCTGGCCCACCACGCGATCCCGGGTCGCCCCCCCGTGCTGCTGGGTCGCCGCGACGAGCTGCACCTGGAACACATCGAGACCGTCCTTGACGGCAAAGATTTCCTCGACCTGCCCCGACTGCATATCGAGGGCGGTGGTGACCTGCGATTTCCCGGCGGCGAGCCGATGGGACAGGAATGGCTGCGGGTGGGCTGGCTGTTCAGTTACACCCACAACATCTCGCTTTCCCGGCGCCTTTTCGACCTGGCTGGTGGCTTCAATGAAGCTTTCGGACTGCGTTGGGGGCTGGAGGACATCGAACTGTTCTATCGGGTGCACAAGCAGCTCGGGGTCAACGAGCTGAATTTCGCCTTCGACGAGGAGGCGCGCGTTTTCCATCTGCCGCGTCACCGCCGGATCGAGCGCGACTGGGACGATTTCGCCGCGAACCGCGAACTCATCGTGGAGCAGGTGATCGAGTGGGAGTTCTTCGGCATGATGGAGGTGTACGGGTCAGTCGAGCGGATCCTGCGATACCGCGCCGCGATCACTGACTGCGTACGACAGTCCACCTGCCGGATCGGGCCGGCGGTGCAGCGGCTGGCCGATGCTCTTCCCGGTCCGCGGGTGCTCTGGGTGGGCACCGGCAGCGCGGAGGCCGGCCTACCGGCCGAGGCGATCACGTTCGACTACTCCGCTCCGCCCGGCCCGACCAACTACCACCTGATCGGCATGAACCCGCCGATCGCACCGGGCAGCCTCGACGCGGTGGTCAGCGTGGACTTCTGGCGGTACCTGCGGTGGAGCGACTTCTGCCACTTCGTCAACGTCGCCGGCCGGCTGGCCGCCGAGGTGCACCTGGTGCGCACCGACGATCCCGCGACGGCGTCCCTGCCGCCGGGAGTGGCTGCGCTCGACTACGTACGCCGGGCCTTCGAGACGGCCTTCACCATCGAACTCGCCCGCGTGGACGGGCTCGGTGACGTGCTCACCCTGCATCCCCTGCCGGCTGCCGACGGGTCGGCCCTCGTCGAACCGGCCGGACCGTGACGACCACGCCGCTGATTCAGGCTCGCGGCCTGACCAAGACCTTCCGGATGCCCGACAAACCCCCCGGCCTGGCCGGCTCGCTGCGGCATCTGGTCCGGCCGCGACACCACGAGCGCACCGCCGTCGACGGGGTGGACCTGGACATCGGTCCCGGCGAGGCGGTGGCGTACGTGGGACCCAACGGTGCCGGCAAGTCGACGACGGTGAAGCTGTTGACCGGCATCCTGCATCCGACCTCCGGGGAGGTGCAGGTGTGTGGGGTGGTCCCGCACCGGGACCGGCACGCCAACGCCCGCAACATCGGGGTGCTCTTCGGCCAGCGCAGCCAGCTCTGGTGGGACCTACAGGTGCGGGACTCCCTGGCGCTGCTGCGGGACATCCACCGGATTCCGCAGCGGCGGTACGCGCAGCGGCTGGCCGAGTTCGACGACCTCCTCGGGTTGGGCGAACTGCTGCCGGTGGTGGCGCGGCGGCTGTCGCTGGGGCAGCGGATGCGCGCCGATCTGGCCGCCGCGCTGCTGCACTCGCCCCGGGTGGTCTTCCTGGACGAGCCGACAATCGGACTGGACATCATCGCCCGCCAGACGGTCCGGGACTTCCTGCGGGCCCAGTGCCAGGCCGGCACGGCACTGCTGCTCACCACCCACGACATCGGCGACATCGAGCAGGTGTGCCGCCGCCTGGTCGTCCTCGACGAGGGGCGGGTCATCTTCGACGGTCCGATGGAGTCCGTCCGGCAGATGCTGGCCCGGGACCGGACGCTGCACCTCTGTCTGGACCGGGACTGGCCCGCTGGCCTCGACGTCGGATTGCCGGGCACCAGGGTCGCCGTCGGGGAGTCGCCCCGGCAGCTGTCGATCACGTTCGATCGGGACCGGCTCGGTGCCGGTGAGGTGGTCTCGGTGGTCTCGGCGGTGGTCGAGGTGGTCGACCTGCGCATCGACGAGCCGTCCCTGGAGGACGTGGTGCGTCGTGCGTACGCCGGCGAGCTGTCCCGGACGCCCAGCGCGCCCGGAGCGCCCGGACCGGTCGGAGTGGTCGGACCGCGATGATCGCCTATCTGAGCCTGAGCCGGATGGCCTGGTCCACGGTGCTCGCCTACCGTACCGAGTTCCTGCTGCAACTCGTCGGCAGCGCGGTCCAGGCGGTGGCGCTGTTCGCGGTGTGGCGGGCGCTGTTCGTCGGGGACACGGACGGCAGTCTGGCCGGGCTCTCCTGGGACCAGATGAAGGGATACCTGTTCGTCTCGTTCCTCACCGGAACCATCCTGTCCAGCTTCACCGACGGCCAGCTCGCACTGCGGGTGCTGGACGGCTCGGTGGCGTTGGACCTGGTCCGACCGATCGACTACCAGCTCGCCCGCTTCGCCGAGGCGATCGGTTACCTGCTCGGCGAGCTGATGGTCGTCGTGGTGATGGGCGGCGTCCTGCTGATGGTCTTCGGCGGCGCCCCGCTGCCCGACGCGCCGCAGGCCGCCCTGTTCCTGGTGAGCCTCGCCGCCGTCGTGCCGCTGAAGTTCGCCCTGGTGTACGCGGTCGGGCTGGCCTGCTTCTGGACGGGCAACTTCACCGGTCTCACCCTGTCCCGGATCGCCGTGACGAGCATCCTCTCCGGTGCGCTGGTGCCGATCGCCCTCTACCCGCAGTGGTTGCAGACGATCTGCGTGTTCTCTCCTTTTCCTGGCATCGTCTCCACTCCCGCACTGATCTTCCTCGGCGAGGTCCAGGGCGCCGAGGCGCTCTCCCTGGTCGGGCTGCAACTGCTGTGGATCGTGCTGCTCTGGCTGGCGACCCGGCTGTTGTGGCGGGCTGCCCTGCGCCGGCTGGTGGTGCACGGTGGATGATCGCTTCCGGGCACCGGGAACCCTGGGCCTCTACCGCCGACTGCTCGGCGCCCACCTGCGAGCTGTGCTCGAGTACCGCGCCGACGCACTGCTCACCATCGCCGCCGCGGTGCTCGGCCAACTCGCCGGGCTGGTGTTCGTCGTGACGATCTTCGCCCAGACCCCGGTGCTGATGGGTTGGACCAGGTGGGAGGTGCTCTGCGTCTCCGGGATGGTGATGCTCGCCGAGGGGGTCGGGTCGCTGTTCTGCGAGGGCGCCTGGCAACTGAGCGGCATGGTCAACATGGGTGCGCTGGACTACTTCCTGGTCCGCCCCTATCCGGTGGTGCTCCAGGTGACGGGTTCGGCGGTCGGCGTCAACGGACTGGGCAACGTGGTGATCGGGGTGTCGCTGCTCGGCCTCTCCGCCGGGCGGATCGAGGTGGCCTGGACGCCGTTCACCCTGCTCTGGGCGGGTGTGCTGTTGGTCAGCGGGGTGCTGGTCAAGACCGGAATCAGCCTCGCCACGAACGCCCTGGCCTTCTGGTTGCTCAGCCCGTCGAACTCGGTCGCGGTCAGCGTGCACATGCTCGGTGACCTGGCTCGTTATCCACTCACCGTGTACGGCCCGGGGATGCGATCGCTGTTGACCGTGATCCCGGTGGCCTTCGTCGGCTACTTCCCGGCCGCAGCTCTGCTGGGCAGGGGCGGGCCGGCCGCCGTCGGCGCGTTCAGCCCGCTTGTCGCGCTGGCCGCCGCCGGGGTCGCGTTGGCGCTGTTCAGTCTCGGGCTACGCCGCTACGAAAGCGCAGGCAACTGAGATGACCGGACAGTGGGCACCGCACCCCGACGGCGTTGTGGCGGGCTACCTTGCGGCGGTGGCGGTGCAGTCCCGGGACCTGCCGGCCAACTATCCGTCGCCGCGCGGCAAGCAGTACCCGGACAGCCGCCGGTGGCCGCTGCACTGGCCGGGACCGGGCGCTCCGCCGCTGGGTCGCACCGCCGTCGACCGGCTCAGCGCCCTGCTGCTCGGGTACGCGCCCCGTCGGCTGGAGTTGATCACCGATGCCGCCTTCGCCACGCTGACCGGACAACCCGCCACCGTCACCTCGTACATGCGACTGCTGCCGCTGTGGATCGCCACCCGGTGCGGGGTGCCCTCCGGAGGCGCGTTCTACCCGGCCGAACTGTACGTCGTATGGGGAGGCACGGCCGGGCTGCCGGCGGGGGTGTACCACCACGATCCGGTCCACCACGCGCTGGAACTGATCCGCCCCGGCGACCCGGCCACCGGCTTGGATCTCCTGCTCGGTGACACCGGCCCGCAGCCGCGCCACGCCGTGGTGGTGACCTGCCGGGTCTGGAAGAACGCCGGCAAGTACGGAGCCATCGGCTACGGATTGTCCATGATGGACAGCGGGGTGCTGCTGGGCCAGCTCGCCGGATCACCCTTGGCCAGCCGGGTCCGCCTGCTCCGCCACCCGGCGCCGGTGGACGCCCTGCTCGGGCTCGACGGCGAAATGGAGACCGCGGTGGCGGTCGTCGAGCTGCCGGCGGCTGACCTCGGCGACGCCACGCCACCCGACCTCGGTGACGTCGCCGGGTGCGGTGACGTCACCGCACCCGATCTGTCGGTGCCGGGTGCCGATCCGCTGCCGGCCGGCGTACTGCCGGCTCCGGTGGGCCTGGACGGCGACCGGCGCAACCGGCCTGGAGCCGCCGCCGCCGCCGTCGCCCTGCACCAGGCGATCCGCTCCGGCGCCGATTCCGTACCGCTCGCGGCACCGGAGTCGGGCTGGCCAGCGGTGCCCGGTCGCGAGCCGGCGGAGGGTGGACCCCCGCAGGTGGAGCTGCCGCCGCCGGCGGCGCCGTCCCGGGGGGCCACCGCCCGCCGGGCGTCGGCCACCGACCTCGCACCCGGCCTCACGGTCGGACAACTCGCCGCCATCTGCGCGTACGCGGGCGGCCATCGCCCCGATGGCGCACTGGCCGAGTTGACCGGACACCGGCACCATCCCGCCCTGTGGTGCCTGGTCACCCAGGTCGACGGGCTGGCCCCGGGCGGCTACCGGTACGACCGGGAACGGCACCGGTTGACGCCCGCCGCCCCGGCCACCAGCCCGACCGCGGTCGGCATGCTCAGCGGGGTGAACACCGCGATGAGCATGGCCGGTGCCAGCCTCTTCGTCGTGGCCGAGGGGCAGCCGCCGATCGACCGGCTCGACCCGCTCGCCCTGCGGGACCTGTACCTGCGCACCGGGGTGACCGCCCAACTCGCCGCGCTGGCCGCAGCGACAGTCGGAGCGGCCACCCGGCCGCTGGGCAGCTTCGACACGCAGGCGGCGACCGAGGCGCTGAGGTTACCGCCCGGCGCCGTCCCCCTGCTGCAACTGCTGCTCGGCAGACCGAAACCACGAGCCGGCGCGTTGGTCGTGACGCTCACGGAGGGAAGTGCGGATGCATGACAGCCAGGTCCCGGTACTCACCGGGACACCGGAACCGCCAGAGGTCCTGGCGATGCTCGCCGCGCAGGGGGTGGTGCTGCTCCGCGACGGCGGAAGGCGGCGGGACACCTTCGTGGCACTCGGCGACGCGCTGATGGAGCCCGTGGCGTACGCGGGCGGCTTCCAGCAGGAGCGAGACGTCATCGGCGGCGACCGCACCACCACCTCGGTCACCCGGGGCACCATGGGGATGCCGTTGCACCGCGAGGCCTCCTACGGGCCGGGCTCGCCCGATCTGCTCACCTTCTTCTGCGAGCGGCCGGCCGACGACGGCGGCCGGACCACGCTCTGCGACGGCGTGGCCCTGCTCGACGCGCTACCGGACGAGGTGCGCGTCGAGTTCGAGCAGATGGAGATCGTCTGGGAGAACACGCTGCCCGCCGAGGACTGGCAGCGCACCTTCGACACCGACGACCCGGAGACGGTCCGACTGGCGCTGAGCCAGTGGGAGCCCTACCTGCGGCCGTGGGAGTCGGTCGGCGTGCACACCGCCGGCACCGGGCTGGTCCTCGGCTTCGGCACCCGGTGTACGCCGCCGACCCGCTTCGGCGGCGTACCGGCGTTCTGCAACTCGCTGTTCGTCAGTCGACCGGACGAGGACGAATACCACGACCAGCGGTTGCGGGTGCGTACGGCGGCGGGCGCACCCCTGCCCGCGCGGCTGCTGTCGATCGCGGCGGAGGTGGCGCAGCGGTTGACGGTCGCGGTGCCCTGGCAGGCCGGCGACGTTCTGATCGTCGACAACTCCCGATACCTGCACGGTCGGCAGTCGTTCACCGACACCGGCCGGTCGGTGATGGTCCGGATGGGACACCTGCACCAGAAGGAGGAGGCATGAGGGCGAAGCTCCGCGACGACCTGCTCTACGTGGCGGTCGAGAACGGCGTCTACATGGAGACCGGTCGGGGCAGCACCGAGATCACCGGCGGTTCGGCGTACCAGTTGGTCGCGCAGCTCGCCCCGCATCTGGACGGCAGCCGTACGCTCGACGAGCTGACCGGCGGCCTGCCACCGGCCCAGCAGCGGCTGGTCGCCGACATGGTGGGCATGCTGGTCCGCCGCGGCTTCGCCCGTGATCTGGACGCCGAGTCGCCGCACGGCCTGCTCGACTGGGAACTGGACCGGTACCGGCAGGCGATCTCGTACGCCGAACACGTCGCCGACGCTCCGGTGCACCGCTTCGAGGCCTTCCGCAACGCCCGGGTGCTGCTCGTCGGTGCCGGGGCGCCCCTGCACAGCCTGGTGCAGACCCTGTTCGACCTGGGGCTGCGGGCTGCGACGGTGATGGAGACCGGTGAGGAGCCGGCCGACGACGAGGCGTACCAGCGGATCCTGGACCGCTGCCGGGACGGTGACCCGACGGTGACCCTGACCCGGGTGCCGGACGCCACGGCGGGACCCGAGGCGGCGTTGACTGCGGTGTTCGGTGGATTCGACGCGGTGCTGCACTGCACCGGCCGCGAGCTGGCGGGCCGCGCCGTGGCGGTGACCCGGGCGGCTCGGGCCGCCGGCATCCCCGCCCTGCACGCGGTACCGAACGGCGACTCCGTCTGGGTCGGGCCGAGCAGCGGCGATGTCGCCGCCGGTTGCTGGGAGTGTGGCGTACGCGCCGCCCACGGCACCGGCCCGGCCGGTGCCACGCTCGCCCTGCTGGACCGGCCGGAGCACCGGTCGGAGCAGCTGACCGCACCAATGGCCGCGCTGATCGGCGGGATCCTGGGCTTCGTCCACTTCCGCGCCGCGATTGGCGGACCGGGCGCCGCACCGAACATCATGACCCGCCTCGACCTGGATTCCGGTCAAACCAGCGGGCACCCGCTCGGGGCACACCCGCGCTGCGGCAGCTGCGCCGAACGGACCGCACCGACGCCGCTCGCCGAGCGGGTGGCCACGGTCGCCGGCCGGACGCCGATCGATCGGGACACCTTCGCCACCCGGGTGATGGCCGTGATCGACAGGCGGCTCGGACCGGTCATCGAGGTCGGCACCGGCGAGTATTCCCAACTCTCGGTGAGCTGCCTGACCGCGACTGTCGCCGACCTGACCGGCGCGGGCACCGGCCCCCGGGCCGTCACCGCGGTCGGCGACGACCGTCGGCAGGCACTCGTCCGAGCCACAGTCGCCGGGCTCGAACTGCTAGCGGCCGAGGCTGCCCCGCCTCCGACCGGGTCCGCCACGCCCTCGGCCGATTCCACGCCGTCGCCAACCGACACCTGGTGGGATCCGCTGACCGGAGCCGTGGTGGCGGTGCCCGGCGGGGCGACGTACCCGAAGGTGGTGGCGGGAGGGCTCAGCTGGGCGGAGGCCCAGGGCCGGGCCGCGCTGCGGCTGGCGTACGCCACCGCCGGTGAACCTCCGCTGCCCGCATCGGCCGATGCCGGCGGCGAGTGGAGCCGGGACACCTGGCCGACCGCGGTCCGGCACCTCGCCGACGACATGGCCGTCCTCGGTCACGAACTGCACGCCTGGCGGGACGTCTCCGACGTTCCGACAGTTTTCGTCGGCACCGGTGACCGCTGGCTGTCGCACGCCTGCGCCACCGACGCCGAGACCGCGCTGGAACTGGCCACCCAGACCGCCGCTGCCCTGCTCACCGACCGCGTCCCGACCGGCACCGACATCGGACCGGACGTCGGCACGGACTCCTGGGAGGGCGACCTGGAGACCCTGCTCAAGGGGTTCACCACCGGTGGGCGACGCCTGCTGCTGCGTCCCGTCGACGACCTGCCCGCGCTGCGGGCCGTGCTCCCGTTCATCGTCGAGGCGACCCTCACCGACGGCACCGGAGGAAACCGATGACAAGCACCATCGCGGCGGCCCTGCGTACCCTCGGTGAGGGAGGTGACCTGCACGCGGCGGTGACCGCACAGCTGGACCCGCAGCAGGCGCCGAACCTCGACCTCATCGTGCTCGATCAGCCGGAGACCGACCGGCTGCTCGCCGCCGCGACTGCGGCGCAACAGGCCGGGCGGGACTTCCTCCCCGTCTACCCGACCCCGCGTGGCATCCGGATCGGCCCGTACACCGTCGCCGGTACGCCCGGCTGCCACAGCTGTGTCCAGCGCAGGGAAGGCCGGGCCAGGATCGCCGGCACCTCCTGGCGGTCGGAGCTGTGGAAAGCCCTCTACGCCGACACTGTGCAGCCGCCCTCGCCTGTCCTCGCGCCCCCGGTACGGTCCGTGGTGGCCGCCCTGGTCGCCGACGAGGTGGCCCGTGCGAACGCCGGCACCGGACCTCGGTGCGCCGGCGCGGTGCTGGAGGTCGACACCGCGACTCTGGAGATCAGCCGGCACCGGTTCATCGCCGAGCCGGAGTGCGCCCTCTGCGGCGGCCTGCCCGACGACAGCCCGGCGGCGGGCAGCCTGACCCTGGTCTCCCGACCCAAGCGCCGCCCCGACGACTACCGGGCACGCAGCCTCACCGCCGAGTACGAACAACTGCTCGACCTGATGGTCGACAGCGAGACGGGCCTGATCTCGACGGTCACCGCCCACCACCACCATCCGATGATCCTCGTCGGGGCGCTCGGTGGACCCGTCTGCTGCAGCGAGCTGTCCGGGTACGGCCGGACCTTCAGTTACCCGGCCAGCGTGGCGGTCGCCATCGCCGAGGCGCTGGAACGCTTCGCCGGCACGCTGCCCCGGGCCCGGCGTACCTGCGTCACCGCCTCCTACCGGGAACTGGGGCCGGACCGGGCCGTCGACCCGGTGGCCCTCGGGCTGCCGCCCGCGCCGTCGACCCACCACGCCGTCCGGTACCACCCGGACCTGCCCGTCGAGTGGGTGTACGGTTACTCGTTCCGGCGCGGCGGTCCGGTGCTGGTGCCGGAGACCTTCGCCTACTACGGCGCCCACCAGACCACGTTCGGCGGGGAGAGCTCGAACGGCTGCGCCCTCGGCGGGACGATGGAGGAGGCCATCCTGCACGGCATCTTCGAGATCGCCGAGCGGGACGCCTTCCTGGCCACCTGGTACGCCCGGCTGCCGGTGCCCCGGATCGACCCGATGACGTCCGCCGACCCGATGACCCGACTGCTGGTGCAGTGGCTGGAGCGGACCACCGGCAGCCGGCTGCACGTCTTCGACATCACCATGCCGGAGCAGATCCCCTCGCTGTGGTTGATGCTCGTCGACGAGGAGGGCCGGCCGGGCCAGCCGAAGGCGTTCTGCGGGGCGGGCGCTCACCTCGACCCCGAGCGGGCGCTCTGGGCCGGACTGGTCGAGCTGGCCAGCGTCGCCGACGCGACCAAGGAGGAGGTGGCCGCCGACACCACGGCGCCGAGCATGGTCGCCGACCCGGAACTCGTCGTGCGGATGGAGGACCACATGCTGGTGGCCGCCTCGCCGGAGAGCTGGCACCGGTTCGACTTCCTCTACCAGCGGGACGAGATCCTGTCGATGGAGCAGGCGTTCCCGGTCGCCGACCGCCACCAACCCGCCGACGACCTGCTCGACGACCTGAACCGGGTGGTCGACCGCTACCTCGGCGAGGGCTACGACGTGGTGGTGGTGGACCAGACCGCCGTCGAGCAGGCAGCCGCCGACCTGACCGCCGTCCGGGTGATCGTGCCCGGCTTCCTGCCGATGGTGTTCGGATACCGCAACCGCCGGGCCGACCTGCCCCGGCTGCTCGATCTCCCGGTCCGCCTCGGCCACCGGGACACGCCGCTGGACCCGCAGGAGATCAACCCGTATCCGCACCCGTTCCCGTGATCTGGGTGTCCCTCTGGCTACGCTTGGCACCCGTGCCAGAGGGACACACGATTCATCGCCTGGCGGCCCGGCACGCCGAGCTGTTCGCCGGGGACAAGGTGCTCGCCACCAGCCCGCAGGGCCGGTTGGCCGAGGGAGCCGCGCTGCTCTCCGGCACCGTGTTGGAGCGCACCGAGGCGTACGGCAAGTGTCTGCTGCACCACTACGCCGGTGAGTTGATCCTGCACGTGCACCTCGGGCTGTGCGGCAAAGTTACCGACGGCGGCGGGCCGCCACCGGCGCCGGGTGGGGCAGATCCGGCTGCGGCTAACCACCGACCGGCACTGGCTCGACCTGCGCGGGCCGACCGCCTGCGAACTGCTCACCCCACCCGAGGCGGCAGCGGCTGGCCGGCGCGGAGGTGCTCCGGCAGCCGCAGGCGGCAAACTCGTCCTACCTGACCGTGGCCCAGTTCGAGGCGCTGCGGCGCTACCTGCCCCGCGACGGCGCTACCTGACCGGTCCGCCCGGCGAGCCTGCCCCGAACGACAGGCGGGCCGGTGCGCGTCCGCATGCCGGACCGCCGTGCGTTCGGCCGCCGAGGTGCCGGTCCCGGTGACGAGTCGCCGGTTCAGGCGGCCAGGGTGGCGGTGAGCCGGCGGGCCTCGGCGACCAGCCGGCTGCCGCCGCCCCGGGCCGCCACGTCGGCCAGTCCGGGCACCTCGATCCGGACGCCCGTCGTGGTCGCCGCCTCCGCCGCCAGCGCGAGCAGGTCCGGTGTGCCCCGGGGTGGCGTCGGCGCGGCCAGCAGCGGCGGTAACGCCGCCGCGAGCAGCCGCCAGACGCTCAGCCGGGCGCCCGCCGCCAGCGCGTCGCGCAGCGGCGTGACGGCCCGGGTGAGGATCACCTGCCCCTGCGCTCCGATCTCGCCCAGGTGCCCGCCGACCGCTGGCGCGTCCAGGTCACCGGCGGCGGCCAGGAGCAGCAGCGCGTCGAGCGCGGCGACCCGGTCCGCCTCGTGCCGGGCACACAGCCCGTACGCCATGGCCAGGTCCAGCGCCGGCCCGCCCGCGCCCGTGCACTCGGCAAGGGTCAGCAGGACCGGGCCTTCTCCGCCGAGATCCTCCTGTGCGGCCATGGCCAGCTCGGGGAGGACGTGGGCGGCGACCACGCCCCGGTGCCCGGGCAGGACGGCCGGCCACAGGTCGGCGGTGCCGTAGGTCCGGCTGCCGATCGCCGGGGGCGTCAGGGTGAGCAGGCCGAACCGGTCGTCCACGTCGGCCGACGGGGTGAGCGCGACCAGCCGGCGTCGTTCCGGCAACGAGTCGTAGCTCCAGTCGCGTCCGCGGGACCGTTCCCGCCGGCCCACCGTCACCACCTCCTGCGCCGGCACCGGCACGATCTCGCCGCGCAGCCAGGCCGCCAGTTCGATCCCGGCGGTCGTGCCGAGCGCCTCCGCGCGTGCCGCCAGCGGCTCGTCGACGACTGCCGGCAGGCGCAGGAACGCCTGCCCGCAGTCCCACTGCCAGTACGGCCGGTCGCCGAGTGCGGCCAGCCGCTCGTAGAGCACCGCCGGTTCGATCGCCCCGGTGGCCGAGGTGGGCGCGGACAACAGCCCGGGATCGTCGTGTCCGTCCATCCGCTGCCCGGCCTCGGCCAGGCGCAACCGGTAGAGCCACATCGGCGCGGGACGGCCGGACGTCGCCTGGTCGGACCGGGACGTCGCCAGCACCGACGCCCAGTAGTCCCGGCGACGGGTGGCGTCCCCGATCCCGGCGGCGGCCAGCAGTATCCCGTTCACCTGCGCCGCGGGCATGAACCGGGCCCAGCTCTGGTGGTACTCGGTGACGTGCGCCCGGTGCAGCACCGGGCGCAGCGCCGCACCGACCCGGTCGCGCTCGCGGGTGCCCAGCCGCACCAGGCCGTCCATGACCCGTTCGAGAACCCCTGTCGGCCACTGCCCGCGCAGCGCCGCCGCGACCTCCTCCACCAGCTCGTCCACGTCGTCGATCGGCGGTGGCGCGGCCGCTGCCGGCAGCGGCGGCGGCAGGTCGTCGCGGGCCTCGGCCACCGTGGTGACGGCGACCGGCCGGTGACCGTGGCGCTGCGCCAGCGTCAGCGCGCGTTCACGCAGGCCGGCGTCCGGGTGGTCGGCGGCCACGGCGAGCACCGCGCCGATCGCCGGAGCCTGACCCGGGTGCTGCCGGGCCAGCCGGTCGAGCCAGGACACCTGCGCCCGGACCAACGCCTTCTCCGGCCGGGCCAGCACCGTCCGGGCGGCCTCCCACAGCGCCTCCGGCTCGGCGGCGTCGCCGGCCTCCCGGAGCGTCCGCTGGGCGGTGCGGGCCACCGGCCCGGGACCGTCGGCGAGCAGCCGCAGATAGGCGTTCGACCGCACCGCCACCTCGTCCGGGGTCGGTGCGAGCAGGTCGTGCAGGACCAGGAACGGGCGCAGCGCGCCCGGCCGGTCACCGCGCAGCAGCCGGCCGAGGACGCCGTTGAGCAGGACCGCCCGATCGAGCCGGCCCTCCGCCGCCAGCGCCGCCAGCGCCCGGGGCAGCGCATTCGAGTCCGTGCCCGTGCCGTCGCCGTGGGCCAGTTCGGTACCCACGCCGTCCACCTCGAACAGGCGCGGCAGCAGCGCGTCCAGGAACGGGTCCGCGCGTAGCCGGTCCACGGTCGGCAGGCGCGTCCCGCGCGGGGCCGGCCAGCCCTGCGCGGCGGCCCAGCCACGCACGAAGTCGTCCCCGGTCGGCGGCGGCGCCTTCTCCGCCAGCAGGAGCCCGGCGACGAACCGCCAGCCCACGACCATCCGGTCCCGGGGGAGCCGGTCGGCCAGCTTGTACGCCACGTCGGCCAGCCAGGTCACCCCGCGTTCCCGGGCGACGTCGACCACCGGCGCGGCGTCGACGCCGCTCAGCCAGACCGAGCGGCGGCCGAGCAGCGCGGCCACCTTCGTCGGCGTGCTCAGCGTCCCCACCGCGGCCACCGCCAGCGTCGCCGCCTCGCCCTGCCACCACCAGGCGTCCCGCCTGCGGCGCACGTCGGCGACCAGTTCGTCGCCGAGCGCCCGCCGGGCCGGCTCGTCCAAGCCGGCCAGGGCGGACCGGACCTCCGACATCTTGCCGCTCACCACCGCCTCGACGAAGCCGGTCACGACAGCGCCTCCACCGGCGCCGCGACCATCGACACGGCCAGCGCGTGCCGGCACGGCCCTCGCTGCCCGCGGTGCCGCGCCCACCAGCGGCAGGTGCAGGAGTACGCGCCGTCCGGGTGGCGGCGTACCCGGTAGGTCTCGGCGTCGGTGCGTACCGTCGCGTCCTCGCCGTCGCGCTCGACGGCGCCGCGCTCGACCAGCGCCCGCGCCCCGAGCAGGCGTGGGTTGTCCCGCTCGGCGCGGCCCGCGTCGTAGGGCATCACCCGGTGGAAGTACGCCCCGTCCGCCACGTCGTACCCGACCCGCCCGGCGGTGCCCAGCTGGGCGAGCGCGGCACGCACCCGCTCGTCGGGCAGCGCGGCGGCGTCGGCCAGCGCGGCCACGTCGATCGTCGGATCCCAGTTGAGCAGCGCGCCGACCAGTTCCGCGTCGTCGACCACGTCGTCACCGGCGAGCGCCGCCAGGGCCGCGCCCTCACCGGAGAAACCGCGGTACGGCTCGGGGGAGAGGGTGAGCGACACCCGCAGCGCCCCGGTGTCCAGCTCCCACGTGCTCGGCACGGCGGGGGAGCCGGCCCGCACCGCCGGGCCGTACACCCGCAGCGTGCGCGCGTGCCGCAGCACGCCGCGCAGCGCCGCGAGCCGGCCCGCGCCGGCGAGGCAGACCGCGCCCGGCGCCGGGCGGGAGGTCAGCCGCAGCGTACGCCCGGCGGGCACCGCCCACAGCACGCTGCGGTCGTTCGCGGCGGGCAGCCGGCGCAGGAACGCCGCCGCCTCCGCCGCCGGGATCTCGGCGCGCGGTTCGAAGCCGGAGGTGAGCACGTGCACCTCGGCGAAGCCGCGCAGCCAGCGGCCGGGCAGCGGCACCTTCCGCTCGACCACGGAGCCGTCCATGGTGGAGACCGTCAGGTCGTCCGGGCCCACCGCCACGTGCAGCGGCTCGATGCCGCCCACCCGGGCCAGCGCCTCCCGCAGCTGCGGGTTCACGTCCACGTTCGTGGTGCCGTGGCCGCTGATCTCCCCGTCCAGCCCGGCCGGCAGCACGTCCATCCGCGCGTACACCCCGCAGCAGCCGGAGAACGACTCGAACCGCAGGCGGCCCCGGCTGCCGGTCACCACCGGATCCAGGCTGGCCGGGTTGACCGGCTGGTGGTAGCGGGTGCGGGCCACCTCGGCGACGGCGAGCAGCCCGGCCGCCGCAGCGGCCGGGGCGGTGAGGAACCCGGCGAAGAAGCGCGGGTTGGCCGCCGGGCCGCCGCAGGTCTGCAGATCGAGACCGGTGGCGCGCAGCGCGGACGGCTGGAGGTATCGGTACGTCTGAGCGGCGTTCACGGCGCAGACCGTAGAGGGACCGACCGACAAAAGCGCGACGGTCCTGCTAGCTTCCTCAAATGTTCGCCCACGCCCTCACCGACGACGCCGAGCTGCGTCCACTGTCGCCCTGGCACGCCGACGAGTTCCTGGCCAACCTCGACCGCTGCCGCGACCACATCGCACCCTGGGTCGGCGCGTCCTTCGTCGCCACCGACGCCGAGTCGGCCCGCAAGGTCCTCCAGGCGTACGCCGACCGGTGGGCCCGCGACGACGGGGGCCTCTGGGGCATCTGGCAGCGCGGCACGCTCGTCGGTGGCGTGCTCTTCGTGTCGCTCAGCACCGCCCGCGGGGTGTGCGAGGCGGGCTGCTGGCTCGAACCGGGCGCCGAGGGGCAGGGCCTGGTCACCCGCGCCGCCCGCTTCGTCATCGACTGGGCGGTGCGGGAGCGCGGCATCCACCGGGTCGAGTGGATCACGAAGGCCGGCAACGACCGCAGCATCGCCGTCGCCCGGCGGCTCGGCATGCGCCGCGACGGCGTCCTGCGCGGGGCCGCCGCGACGCCGGAGGGCCGCGCGGACATGGAGGTCTGGTCGGTGCTGGCGCCGGAGTGGACCGCCTGACCGCCGAAACTGTCGTACCCGGACGTGAACATGTGTCCATGGCTGTCCCCGCACTGGCCGACCGGTCCCCCCAGCCGCGCGCCCTGCCGCTGCGCGAGGTCCGCACCCGGCTCACCCAACTCGTCTCTCTGGCCGAGCTGACGGACACCGTCACGCTCGTCACCCGCGACGGCGATCCCCGGCCGGTGGCCGCGATCGTGCCCGCGTCCGCCGCCCGCACCGGCGCCCAGGCACGTGCCGACGCCGAACGCGTCGCCGCGATCAGCGCCGGCTGGGCCCGTCGCCTGGAGGAGCTGCACCGGCAGTCCGCCCGGCGGCACGCCGCCGAGCTGCGGGCGCTGGCCGACGCGCTCGCCGAGGCGTGGGCCGAGCTGGACCGCCGTGCCCCGGCCGGTGACCCGGGGCTGACCCGGCTGCGCGCCGCGCACGCCGACCTGCTGCGCCGCTGACCCGTGGCGTCCCGGCCCGGTCTACGCGGGACGCCACGGGCGTGCGGTCAGCTCCGGCCGCGTTCGGCCCGGTAGCGGCGGATCAGCTCGGCGGTCGACGTGTCCACGTCGGCCAGGTCCGCCTCCGGTCCGGTGAGCTTCGGCGCGAGCTGGTTGGCCATCACCTTGCCCAGCTCCACGCCCCACTGGTCGAAGGCGTTGATGTCCCAGATCGCGGCCTCGGTGAACGTGATGTGCTCGTAGAGCGCGACGAGCTGCCCCAGCGTCGCCGGGGTGAGCTTCGGCGCGAGGATCGACGTGGTCGGGTGGTTGCCCGCCATCACCCGGTGCGCCACCACAGCGGGCGCGGTGCCCTCGGCCTCCACCTGCTCCCGGGTCCGCCCGAACGCCAGCGCGGCGGTCTGGGCGAAGAAGTTCGACATGAACAGGTCGTGCATGTCGCCCAGGTCGTGGTTGGGCCGGCTGAACGCGATGAAGTCCGCCGGGATCAGCCGGGTGCCCTGGTGGATGAGCTGGTAGAAGGCGTGCTGGCCGTTGGTGCCCGGCTCACCCCAGAAGATCTCCCCGGTCGGGTACGTCACCGGCGAGCCGTCGACGCGTGTCGACTTGCCGTTGCTCTCCATGGTGAGCTGCTGCAGGTAGGCGGGGAACCGGTGCAGGTACTGCGAGTAGGGCAGCACCGCGTGGGTCTCCGCGCCGAGGAAGTCGGTGTACCAGACGTTGAGCAGCCCGAGCAGCGCCGGCACGTTGCGCTCCACCGGGGCGGACCGGAAGTGCTCGTCGACCGCGTGGTAGCCGGCCAGCATCTCGCGGAACCGGTCCGGCCCGATCGCCAGCATCACCGACAGGCCGACCGCCGACGGCAGCGAGTAGCGTCCGCCCACCCAGTCCCAGAAGCCGAACATGTTCTCCGGGTCGATGCCGAAGTCCCGGACCCGCTGCTCGTTTGTGCTCACCGCGACGAAGTGCCGGGCGATCGCGTCGTCGTCCGCGTCCAGTCCGGCAAGCAGCCACCGCCGCGCCTGGTCGGCGTTGGCGAGCGTCTCCTGGGTGGAGAACGTCTTGGACACCACCACGAACAGCGTGCTCGCCGGGTCCAGGTCGGCGGTCTTGTCGTGGATGTCGGTCGGGTCGATGTTCGACACGAACCGGCAGCTGATGCCCGCGTCCCGGTACGCCTTGAGCGCCTCGTACGCCATCACCGGCCCGAGGTCGGAGCCGCCGATGCCGATGTTGACCACGGTGGTGATCCGCTCGCCGGTGTGGCCCCGCCACGACCCGGAGCGTACGCGCTGCGCGAACGCCGACATGCGCTCCAGTACGGCGTGCACGTCGGCGACCACGTCCTGGCCGTCCACGGTGAGCGACGCGTCGGCGGGCAGGCGCAGCGCGGTGTGCAGCACCGCGCGGCCCTCGGTGACGTTGATGTGCCGCCCGGCGAACATGGCCGCGATCCGGTCTTCCAGGCCGACCCGGGCGGCGAGCGCGCCGAGCAGCGCGATGGTCTCGTCGGTGACCAGGTTCTTGCTGTAGTCGATGTGCAGGTCGGCGACCTCACCGGTGAGCCGCTCACCCCGCTGCCCGTCGGCGGCGAACAGGTCGCGCAGGTGCGTGCCGCGCATCGCCTCGGCGTGCTTGCGCAGCGCCTGCCATTCGTCGGTGGTGGTGACGTCCACAGCCATCGGGTCGATCTTCTCCTTCACGACGGGCGGTCGGCCGGCCTGCGCCGGCGAACCCCACAAGCCTGCCACCCGGACCGCTCATGCGCGACGCGACCCGGCGGCGATCACCGTGCGGGCGGGACTTTCCGGCCGCCGGCGGCGGACACGCCCGTCGGGACGCCTGCACGACACGCCGATCACAGAATGACATTGGTCGATAGCGGAACGTAGTATCCAGCGTTGCTGCCTGATCGCGCGCCGAGGGGGTGCCATGGCCGGGGTGATCCACCCTCGTCCACCGTCCGACCCGCAGGAGGAGCCGGCGGGGGAGACCACCCTGCCCGAGCTCGTCGATCCGCACTGGATGCACCGGGCCACCGAACTGGCCCACACCGGCTTCTGGTCGGTGGCGCGCCGGTTGCCCGCGCTGATCCGCGAGGCGATCAGTCTCGCCTGGGCGACCAGCCGCCGGGACACCGCCGCCTCGCTGGGCCTCAACGTCGCCGCCGGCGTGCTCACCACGCTGGGCCTGCTCGCCACCACCGGGGTGCTCCACCAACTGTTCGCGGCGGGTCCGACACCGGACCGGATCCGGGCGGCGCTGCCCGCCCTGGCAGTGGCGGCGGCCGCCGTCGCCGGGCGCGGCGCGCTGACCATCGCCGCCGGATGGGCGCAGGCCCGGCTCGTACCGCAGATCAACTTCACAGTGGAGCGGCGGCTGTTCGAGACGACGTCCGCCGTGGAACTGGCGGCCTTCGACGACGCCGGCTTCGCCGAGGAGATGGACCGCGCCCGCGACCGGGGACTGGCCGAGGCGGGCTCCCTGGTCAACGACACGGTCAATCTGGTCACCGGCGTGGTCGGCGTGATCGCCACGGCTACCGCCGTGACGATCATCCACCCACTGCTGCTGCCCTGCCTGGTCGTCGCCGCCGCGCCGGAGGCGGTGACGGCGGTACGGATGGCCCGCCGCCAGCACGTCGACTGGCTCGCCCGCATCACCCGGCGGCGACGCAAGTGGATGCTGGGCGACCTGATGGCCAACCGGCACACCGCGGCCGAGATCCGCGCCTACCAGATGCGCGACTTCCTGCTCTCGGAATACCACCTCATGACGCGCCTGGAGACCCGCGCCGAGCTGCGCCTCGCCCGGGCGCAGACGGTCACCCGGGCGATCGGCCTGTCGATCACGGGCATCGCCACGTTCGGGCTCTACGTGGTGCTGGGCGCGTTGCTGGTGGGTGGTGTGGTGGCGCTCGCGGCGGCGGCCACCGCGCTGCTCGCGCTCCAGTCCGCGCGGACGAGCCTGCGCACGGCGGTCTTCGCCACCAACTCGCTCTACGAGGACGCCCTCTACTACCAGGACTACCGCGACTTCCTGGACCGGGCGACGCGGCGGATCCCGGCGGGCGGGCACCTGCCGGTCGCCGGGTTCGCGCGCATCGACGTCGAGCGGGTCAGCCTGCGCTACCCGGACACCGACACGGCGGCTGTCGACGAGGTGAGTCTGACGGTCCGGCGCGGCGAGGTGATCGCGCTGGTGGGGGAGAACGGCTCCGGCAAGACCACGCTCGCCAAGCTGATCGCCGGCCTCTACCGTCCCACCGGCGGCACGATCCGATGGGACGGCGTGGACGCCGCCGAGCTGGACCCCCGGCAGACCGCCGCCCAGGTCGCGGTCATGAGCCAGGACTGGTGGAAGTTCCCGTTCACCGCCCGGCAGAACATCCGGGCCGGCCGCCACGACCGCGCCGGCGGGCCCGGCCCCAGCGTCGAGACCGCCGCCCGCGACGCCGCGGCGCACGACATGATCAGCGAGCTGCCGTTCGGGTACGACACGCTGCTCGACCGGCAGTTCAAGAACGGGCAGGACCTGTCCGGCGGGCAGTGGCAACGGCTGGTGGCCGCCCGCGGGCTCTACCGCGACGCCCGGCTGCTGATCTGCGACGAGCCGTCCGCCGCGCTGGACGCACGTGCCGAGCACGCCCTCTTCCAGCACCTGCGTCGGCACCCGGACCGGGCCGTCGTGCTGATCACCCACCGGCTCGCCAACGTCCGGCACGCCGACCGGATCCTCGTGATGGACCACGGCCGGCTCGTGCAGTCAGGTGACCACGACACGCTGATGGCCCAGGGTGGGCTCTACCGCGAGCTGTTCGAGTTGCAGGCGGCCGGCTACCTCGCCGGCAGCGCGGAACCCGCCGACGGTTGACCTCCAGCGCACTCGAACTCCTACCGTGGCCGGACCGCGCGCCATCCGGCCGGCGCGGTGCAACCCAGGGAGTTCACATGCGCTATCGCGTCCTCGGCGGCACCGGCATCGAGGTCAGCGTCCACTGCCTCGGCACCATGATGTTCGGCGCGGTCGGCAACCCCGACCACGACGACTGCGCCCGCATCGTCCACGCGGCACTCGACGGCGGGATCAACTTCGTGGACACCGCCGACATGTACTCGGCCGGCGAGTCGGAGGAGATCGTCGGCAAGGCCCTGCGCGGCCGGCGCGACGACGTGGTGCTCGCCACGAAGGTGCACTTCCCGATGGGGGAGGGGCCCAACCGGGGCGGCAACTCGCGACGCTGGATCGTCCGGGCGGTGGAGGACAGCCTGCGCCGGCTGGGCACCGACTGGATCGACCTCTACCAGGTGCACCGTCCCGACCACACCACCGACGTCGAGGAGACGCTCGCCGCGCTCACCGACCTGGTCCGGGCCGGGAAGATCCGCGCGTTCGGCTGCTCGACCTTCCCGGCCGAGGAGATCGTGGAGGCGCACCACGTCGCCGAGCGGCGGGCGCTCGGCCGGTTCCGCACCGAGCAGCCGCCGTACTCGATCCTGGCGCGCGGCGTCGAGGCGTCGGTGCTGCCGGTGTGCCGCCGCTACCGGATGGGCGTGCTGGTGTGGAGCCCGCTGGCCTCCGGGTTCCTGTCCGGCCGGTACCGGCAGGGCCGGCCCGTCGACCTCGGCGCCGGCCGCCCGGCACTGACCCCGGCCCGGTTCGACCCGGCGCTGCCGGGCAACACCGCGAAGTACGCCGCCGTGGAGGAACTGGTCGCGCTCGCCGACGAGGTGGGCTGCACGCTGCCGCAGCTCGCCGTGGCGTTCACCGCCGCGCACCCGGCGGTCACGTCGACCATCATCGGACCGCGCACGATGGACCAGTTGGACGCGTTGCTCGCCGGGGCGGAGCTGACGCTCGACGACGCGGTGCTGGACCGCATCGACGAGATCGTCCCGCCCGGCACGAACCTCTACCAGCCCGACGGCGCCTGGTCCCCGCCCACCCTGACCGACCCGTCCCACCGCCGCCGCCCCCTCCCGGACCGGGCCGCCGCCTGACCCACACGCCCCTCCCGCTCTTCCCTCCGGTCCCGCCCACCCGCCACCCGCCCTTCCGCCCGTCGCGCCTCCGTCCCGACCCTCCGCTCCCCGGCTCGTCGATCATGGAGTTCCTGTCCCGGCAAAGAGCGCGAATCGGGCGCCCAAGGGGCCGGAACCGCAAGATCGACGAGGCGGGGCGGGCGGGGCGAGGGCGAGGGCGAGGGCGGAGTCGGCAGGGAACTGCGTCGACAAGGGACGAGGACGGAATCAGACTGGGCGGGTGGAACATCGGGATCTCGTTCGGGTGAGCAAGCGGCTGTCGCTGGCGTTGCGGCACCGGCCCGACGCGTTCGGGTTGCGGCTCGACCGGGCGGGCTGGGTGCCGGTCGCCGACGTGCTCGCCGGGCTGGTGATCAGCCGCGCCCAACTGGACGCCGTGGTCGCGGGCAACGACAAGCAGCGGTTCGCGGTGGAGCCCGGCCCGGACGGGGCCGACCGCATCCGCGCCAACCAGGGGCACTCCGTCCCGGTCGACCTCGGCCTGACCCCGGCCGCGCCGCCGCCCCGGCTGTTCCACGGCACCGGCGAGGCCGTGCTGGACGCGATCCGGGCGCAGGGGCTGCGCCGTGGCGGGCGGCACCACGTACACCTGTCGCCTGATGTGGCGACGGCCCGGCGCGTCGGCGCGCGCCGGGGCGGCGCGGTGGTGGTGCTGACCGTGGACGCGGCGGCGATGGCAGCGGCCGGGTACCTGTTCTACCGATCGGCCAACGGGGTGTGGCTGACCGACACCGTGCCGCCGCCCTACCTCAGCACCACCTGAGCGGCGGTCAGCAGGCGGTCACCGGGTGGGCCACCACGGCGTCGAACAGGTACGCGAGGTCGTTCGGCGCGGCCCGGTCGGGCTGCCGCGCGCCGGTGCTGTCGGTGGCGCGGGCGCGCAGGACGTGCCGGCCGGTGACCGGCGGGCGCCAGCGCGCGGTCCAGCGCTGCCAGGCGCCACCCCGGTCGGCCTCGACCAGATCGGCCGGGCGCCACCCGTCGCCGGTGTCCACCTCGACGTGCGCGATGGGGCCGTTTCCGGACCAGGAACGGCCGGTCAGCAGCACCTCCGCGCCGGCCGGCACCCGCGCGTCCCAGGCCAGCTCGAACGCGCTGCGCACCGGCTGGGCGGTGAGCACGGTGCCGTCGGTCGGGCGGCCGGGGCCGAACATCCGGTAGAACTGCGTGTTCCACGGCGAGAACAGGGGTGTGGTGGCGACCTCGATCGCGCCCACCCACTTGATCGAGGAGATGCCGACCCAGCCAGGCACCACGACCCGCACCGGGAACCCGTGGTCGGCGGGCAGCGGCTCGCCGTTCATCTCGTACGCCAGCAGCACGTCGTCGAGCGCCTTGGCGACCGGCATCGGACGGCGTACCCGGCCGAGGTTGACCCCGCCGCTGACGTAGTCCGGGTCGAGTCCTTCGGGCATCACGTCGACCGCCTCGTCGCGCAGCCCGGCCAGGCGCAGCACGGTGCCGAGCCGGGCCCCCCGCCATCGGGCCACCCCGACGCTGCCCAGGCCCCACGCCACACCCGGGGCCGGCTCGTCCTGCTGCTCGGCGAAGTAGCGCCGCCCGTTGCCGGCGCACTCCAGCAGGGCCGCGTGCTCCTCGGCGGGCAGCCGGCGCAGCTCGTCCAGGTCGAACTCGACCGCGTTGTCCCGGCTCGGCGCGCCGCGCAGGCCGTCGCCGAACAGCCGCAGCCGCCAGGTGGCCGCGTCCACGTGCGGGGTGACCGTGTGGTTGCGGACGAAGAAACGGTCGATCGGGACCACGTACCCCTGGCCGGCCATCGCCGACCAGTGCATCTCGGCGTTGGTGTCCAGCGGGCGCAGCAGCTCCGGCGGCAGCGGCTTGACGACCGGTGCGCCGGGGTCGACGCCGACCGGCGCGGACGCCACCGCCACCGGCTCGCGTTCCGCGGCGGCGGCGGTCACCGCGGCCATCGCCGCCCCCACCTCCAGCAGCCGCTCGCGGTCGACGCCCGGCCCGTGTGCCTGCCCGGCGAGCCACTGCCGGCTCCGGTCGGCGTCGTGGACGGCTTCGACGGGGGACGGGGACTGACTCACGGCTGACCTCCGGGATAGGCGACGCTGCCTTTCCTATTCAATCAGTAGGACTTCCCGTCGATCCAGCCCAGGTGGGGCGGTGGCTCACGTCGCGCCGATCAGCGTCACCACCCCGGCCGCCACCAGCGCGCCGGCCCAGAGCCGGTCGACGTTGAACCAGGCCCGGCGCAGCACACCGACGCCGAGCACCTCGTACACCAGCATGGCCACGGCCAGCGCGACGCCGAGCATGGCGACGGTGTGCACGGCCGCGGCGAGCAGGCCGGTCAACGCGCCGGACGGCGCGGCGGCCAGGTGCCCGGCGTGCGGACCGGCGCCGGCGGCCGGTTCGGCGAGCAGCACCGGCAGCAGCATCAGGCCCGCGCCGTGCGCCGCCGACATCAGGAACGACCAGGCGGTGAGCTGCGCCGCCGACAGCCGCATCCCGGCCCACCGGAAGTGCCGCTCGGACAGCAGCCGCCACAGCCCGAACCCGACGAGCAGCACCCCGCCGGTGACCGCGACCACTGTGCTCGCCGTCACCGACCGGGTCGCGCTCACCAGCGCGGCGACCACCGCCACCGACGCGAGGTGACCCGCGGCGATCGGCGGCAGCGCCGCCAGCAACGCCGCCCGGCGGCGCTCCTGCAGGCCCCGGGCCACCGCGAACAGCCAGCCCATCGCCGGGTTCAGGCCGTGGAACGCGCCGAGGCCGGCCAGCGCCGCCCAGGTCGCGCCGGTCACGGGAAGCAGTACGAGTCGGACGAGGCGTCGCCGCCCTGCAACCGGGTCTGGTGCACGCGCCGGCCACGGAACTCCTCCCCGCGCGGGAAGAACCGCGGGTCCGGCACGAGGCCGCCGCTCTCCGGGTCGACGTCGAGCTTCGCCACCCAGGCGCCCACCCCGTCGGGGTAGAACTGGTCGTCCCAGGCGCCGTAGAGCGAGTTGCTGACGTAGACGCGGCGGCCGTCGCGGCTGATCTCGACCATCTGCGGTCCGCCCGCCAGCGGCTCGTCGGGGAACGCCGGGTGCGGGGTGCGGTTGACGATGCCGCCGAGGCGCACCGCGCCGACGCGTACCGGGTGGAACGGGTCGCTGACGTCGTAGCGGATCAGCTCGCCGGTGCCCCAGCAGGACACGTGCAGGAACCTGTCGTCGACCGACAGGTCGATGTCGGTGACCAGCGGCGGCACCGCCCCGAACGGCTTGAGCAGGTCCGGCAGGTCGGCCGGGTCGGCCGGCTCGGCCGGGATGTCGATCACCTTGGTCACCGCCCAGGCGTCGCCGTCGCGGTGCCACAGCCAGATCGAGGCGGACAGGTCCTCGACGCTGATCACCACGCCGACGAAGCCGTACGACTTCGTCGGGTCGTGCGCGGGGCGCAGCTCCAGCGGCATCTGGTACTGGTCGCCGAGGTCGACGCGCTGCACGTGCCGGCGCTTCGCCAGGTCCCAGAAGTGGATCGCGTGCCCGTACCTGCGGCCCAGCAGCAGTTCCCCGACGATGCCGTCCTCGATCATCGACGGCGTGCCCCACTCGCTGGTGACCAGCACGTCCTGCGTGTAGTGCCACCAGAAGTCGTACGCCAGGAACTGCGGCCCCCGGTCGGCCTCCCACGCGCCGCGTACCTCGAACGTGGTGTGGTCGAGCACGGCGATGCCGCCCGGCCCCTCCTGCCCGTCCGCGCCGCCGAGCGCGGAGACATAGATGCCGTCCGGCCCGCAGTGCACGGTGTGCGGGCGGGAGTACCCGGCCCGCTTGCCGAGTTCCTCCGCCTCGATCACCTTGACCAGTTCGGGGCGGCGCGGGTCGGGCTTGGTGTCGAGCACGTGGATCCGGGACGAACGCAGCCCCGGCACGATCAGGTAGCGGCGCTCCACGTGCGGGTGCGGCGCGGTCGGGCAGAGCGCGCTGCTGCACGCGTTCCAGCCGAAGTGGTGCAGCTCGTCGCCGGTGTTCGGCAGCTCGGTCCAGCCCACCACCCGGCCGTACGAGTCGGAGTCCGGGTCGGTGTCGAGCACCGCGATGGCGTCGGGGCGCTGCCCGGCGCGGTCGAACGCGGCGACGTACGCGAGCTTCTCGGCCGGCGCGGTGGCGGCGAGCGTCGGGGAGGGGTAGAAGGTCGGGTCCGGGGTCCAGCGGGTCATGGGGTCTCCCTCGCGGTCAGGCGGCGGGTACGCCGAGACGGTCGAGCAGGTGGCGGCGCAGCGCGCCGAGGGCCGGGTCGTCGGGGCCCGGGGCCGGGCCGAGGCGTACCGGCACCTCCTCGGCGATCACGCCGTCGTCGAGGAGCAGGACGCGGTCGGCCAGCAGCAGCGCCTCCTCCACGTCGTGGGTGACGAGCAGCGCGGCGAAGCCGTGCTGGGCGCGCAGCCGTCGCAGCAGTCCCTGCATGCGCAGCCGGGTCAGCGCGTCGAGCGCGCCGAACGGCTCGTCCAGCAGCAGCAGGTCCGGTTCGCGGACCAGCGCGCGGGCCACCGCCACCCGCTGCGCCTGCCCGCCGGACAGCTCGGCCGGCCAGGCGCGACCCCGGTCGGCGAGCCCCACCTCGGCCAGCGCGCGGCCCACGCGCCCGCTCACGTCCGGACCGGTCAGGCCGAGCGCCACGTTGCCGGCCACCCGCTTCCACGGCAGCAGCCGGTGCTCCTGGAACACCACCGCCGCGGTGCCGTGCACCGCGTGCTCGCCGCCCGCGTCACCGTCGAGCCCGGCCAGCACCCGCAGCAGCGTGCTCTTGCCGGATCCGCTGCCGCCGAGCAGCGCCACCGTCTCCCCGGCGGCGATGGCCAGGTCGACCCCGGCCAGCACCGTCGCCGGGCCGAAGGAGCGGGTCACCGCCCGTGCGGTGAGCACCGGCCCGGTCAGGTCGCGCGCAGTCCGCGTCGCCACGCCAGCGTCCTCCTCTCCGCGTACCGGATGAGCAGGTCGGAGGCCAGGCCCAGCAGCGCGTAGACGAGCAGGCCGAGCACGACCACGTCAGTCTGGCTGAACTCGCGCGCCTCCATCATCAGGAATCCGACACCGGTCTGCCCGTTCACCTGCTCGCCGACGACCAGGCTGAGCCAGGCCGCGCCGATGGCCAGCCGCAGCCCGAGGAACAGCGACGGCAGCGCGCCCGGCAGCACCACGTGCCGCAGCCGGGCCGCCGCGCCGAGGCCGCAGGTGCGCGCCGCCTCCACCAGCCGTTCGTCGATGTCGCGGATGCCGGCGTACGTGTTGAAGTAGATCGGGAAGAACGCGCCGAGCGCGACCAGCGTGACCTTCAGCGACTCGCCGATGCCGACCCAGATGATCAGCAGCGGGACAAGGCCCAGGTGCGGCAGCATCCGGGCCATCTGCACCGGCGGGTCGACCAGGTCGTCGCCGAGACGCAGCAGACCGGCCGCCGCGCCGAGCACCAGCGCCAGGCCGGCGCCGATGAGCAGGCCGAGCGCGGCGCGGGTGAGCGAGTCGAGCAGGTGCACGCCGAGCGTGCCGTCCCGGGCCAGCCGCCACCCGGCGGCCAGCACCGCGCTGGGCGCGGGCAGCTTCTCGGGGGCGAGCAGCCCGAACCCCGCGGCGGCCTCCCAGACCAGCACCAGCACGACCGGGCTCACCGCGCGCCGCCACCGCCGCGACGCGCGGGCCCGCGACCGCCGCGGCGTCGCCCGGTCGGGTACGACAGGCGCGGTCGCCTCGGCCAGGGCCGGACCACTCACTGGAACGCCTCGTTGAACCGGCCGTCCACCCGCCCGGCGATGTCGACCGGTCCGGGCACCAGCTTCAGCTCCACGAAGCTGTCCGCGATGGCCTGCAACTCCGCGCCGATCTCCGGGGTGACCGGGGCGAGCGGCTTGGCGCTGCGGGCCAGCGCCCGGGTGGTCACGTCGAGCGGGATCTTCAGCTCCGGGGCGAGGACGGCGGCGCGCTCGGTCGGGTGGGCGATGCCCCAGTCGGTGGTCTGCCGGTACGTGTCCAGGAACGCCCGCACGTCAGCGGTGCGGTTCTTCACCGCGTCCGGCGCGGCCAGCACGTACTCGCGGTTGCCGGCCAGGCCGGTGGCGTCGGCGAGCACCCGCACGCCCGGCTGCTCGGCCAGCGCGAAGTAGGGATCCCAGATGATCCACGCGTCGACCTGCCCGTTGTCGAACGCGGGACGCCCCTCGGCGGGCTTGAGGTACCTGACGTCGATGTCGGCGAGCGTCATCTTGTTCGCCTCCAGCAGCTTCACCAGCAGCCAGTGCACATTGGAGCCCTTGTTCAGCGCGACGGTCTTCCCGCGCAGGTCGGCGAATCCACGATACGGGCTGTCCGCCTTGACCAGCACCGCCTCGCCCTGCGGGATCGGCTCGGACGTGCCGACCACGGAGAACGGGACCTTCCCGGCGGCGGCGAACACCGGCGGCGCCTCGCCGACCTGACCGATGTCGATCGAGCCGGCCTTGAGCGCCTCGGTCAGGGCCGGGCCGCTCTCGAACAGCGACCAGGTGACGTTCTTCGCCTCGCCGCGCGCCTTGACCAGGCTGAGCCCGCCGAAGCGCTGGTAGCCGATCCGCAGGGGGCGGTCGCCGCCGCCGCTGGCGTCGGCCGTCTCGCCGCCGCAGGCCGTCAGTGCCGTCGCGGCGACCAGCGCGAGGGTGGTGAGCAGCGCGGCCACCGGCCGGCGGCGCGATCTGGGGGTACGCATGGCGACTCCTCGGGGAGGTATGGACCCGGCCGTCGGCGGGCGACAGCAACCTACCAACCCGATAGGTTTTATGGGTAGGGTGTCGCAGTGGTCGTCCCACCACTCAGGAGGCGATCCGTCCGACCCCGCACCGGAGGTACACCATGCCGCTCACCTTCCACTGGTTCCTGCCGACCTACGGCGACAGCCGGGACATCGTGGGCGGCGGACACGGCGTACCGGTCGGCACCGCCGGTGGCGCCCGACCGGCCACTGTGGCGTACCTGGGACAGATCGCCCGCACCGCCGAGCAGCTCGGCTTCACCGGCGTGCTCACGCCCACCGGCGCCTGGTGCGAGGACGCCTGGCTGGCCACCGCCATGCTCACCGAGGTGACCGAGCGGCTGAAGTTCCTCGTCGCGTTCCGGCCCGGCCTGCTCTCACCCACCCTGGCCGCGCAGATGGCGTCCACGTTCCAGCGCCTGTCCGGCGGGCGGCTGCTGCTCAACGTGGTCACCGGCGGCGAGTCCACCGAGCAGCGCGGGTACGGCGACTTCCTGGACAAGGACGCCCGGTACGCGCGTACCGACGAGTTCCTGCACGTGGTGCGGGCGTTGTGGCGCGGTGAGACGGTCGACCACGACGGCGCCCACCTGCGGGTCCAGGGCGCCCGGCTCAACCGGCTGCCCGACCCGGTGCCACCCGTCTACTTCGGGGGATCGTCGGGTGCGGCCGGGCCGGTGGCGGTACGCCACAGCGACGTGTACCTGACCTGGGGCGAGCCGCCCGCGCAGGTGGCCGGCAAGCTGGACTGGATCCGCGGGCTCGCCGCCGAGGCCGGTCGCGAGCTGCGGTACGGCATCCGGCTGCACGTGATCAGCCGGGACACCGCCGAGGAGGCGTGGGCGCAGGCCCGCAAGCTGCTCGACGGCATCCCCGAGGCCGACGTGCGCGCGGTGCAGGAAGGGCTGCGGCGCAGCGAGTCCGAGGGGCAGCGGCGGATGCTGGACCTGCACGGCGGCTCCCGCGACGGGCTGGAGGTGTCGCCGAACCTGTGGGCCGGATTCGGGCTGGTCCGCGGCGGGGCGGGCACCGCGCTGGTCGGCAGCCACACCGAGGTCGCCGACCGGATCGCCGAGTACCACGCGCTCGGCCTGGGCGAGTTCATCCTCTCCGGCCACCCGCACCTGGAGGAGGCGTACTGGTTCGGCGAGGGCGTGCTGCCGATCCTGCGGCGGCGCGGGCTGCGGCGGCACCCGGCCGGCGAGCCGGAGACCGAGGCGCCCGCCGCCGTGCCGTTCTCACCCCAGCCGGTCCCGGCCCGCGGCTGACCGCGCCGCTCCCGGCACGCCGGAGCGGCCCCGGTCAGAGTGGGCGTCGACCGGCGAGGAAGTCGGCGAGCACCCGGGTGTGCGTGGAGAAGGCCAGCTCGACCGGATCGGTCAGCACCAGCCACTCGGTGGCCTCCTCGGTCGGCGCCGACGGCGGCAGGTCACCGGCCGACCGCTCGGGCAGCACACCGAAGACCATCATGGTGCCGCCCCCCGGGGCGCCGTGCACCGCGAACAGCCGCGCCTCGCCGGCCTCCGCCAGCAGCCCGGTCTCCTCCCGCAACTCACGCACGAGCGCCTCGGACCACTCCTCGCCGTACTCGATGAAGCCGCCCGGCAGCGCGAGCTGCCCACGCGCCGGTTCGATGTCGCGGCGTACCACCACCACGCCGAGCCCGTCCGGCGTGCGGACCGGCAGCACCGCCACCGCCACCGGCAGGGGATTGCGCCACACCGTCTCGCCGCAGGAGGGACAGACGCGCGGCCATCCGGCGCCCGCCGGGTAGGCGGTGCCGCAGAACGAGCAGTGCGAGTACGCGGTCACGCCGCAGCACGTTACCCGCATCCCGGAGGTGGCGGTCAGGCGTCCCGAAGGGAGCGGCGGACCCGTCCAGCCACGCGTCGATGTCGCGCAGCGGGGCGGGATCCACGGCGTGGAGGCGGCCGACCGGGGCGCCCGTCGCACCCGGGCGCCCCGCGTACCCCAGTGGTCAGCCGCCGAGGCGGGCGGCGACGGCGCGGCGCAGCTCGGGGAGGCGGTCGTGCAGCAGGCCCGGGCACTGCGTGTCGTTGAAGTCCTTGTGCCCGTAGATCTCGCTGGGCGCGATGCCGTACTGCTGGCAGGTGAACGCGCAGAAGGTGACGAGGCTGTTCCAGAGCGCCTGCGGCGGCTGCACGTCCAGGTAGATGCCGTCGTTCTCGATGCCGATGGCTTGGCTGTTCTGCCCGACGCAGTGCGCGCCCTGCACCATGCTCTGGCCGTGCAGCAGCCCGTAGAGGCTGCCGTGCCGGCCCTCGGTCAGGTAGCCGCCCCGGCTGTTCGTGAAGTGCTGCCCGGAGTCGAGCCAGCCGTTGCCGTCCATGTGCAGGTTCTGGATGTCGCGGGAGTTCCGGTACGCCTGGGCCAGGCTGTAGTCGGTGGTGTTCGGGAACGCCGTGTGATGGACGATGATCTTGTTGGGCCGGCTCGACACCACGCTCACCGGCGACGAGGGCGGGCGGGCGCCCCAGGTCGCGCAGTTCGCGATCGTCGGCTGGTCGACCCGGGTGGCGGCGGCCCGCGCGCCGGGACCGGCGCCGATCTGGGTCAGCGCACCGACGCCGGCGGCGGCGCCGAGCAGGACCGCGCCGCGCAGCACGGTCCGGCGGGGAACGGGAACAGGCATCGCAGCCTCCTGGCTGAAGGGGGCGCCGGATCGGCCGGTACGCCGGGCGTGGCGGGACCGGCACTGCCCGCCACGCCCGGTCGGCCGGATCAGCAGGGTCCGTTGCAGGCCAGCACGCGCAGCCGGTCGAGCGAGCCGTTCCAGACGTTCTGGTCACCGGGGAAGACCCCGGAGGAGGACCACTGCCAGAACGAGTACGTGCCCCAGCCGGCCGGCAGCGCGCCGACGCTGCTGGAGTACCGGGCGATCCACAGCGGGTTGTTGGCGGCGAACTGCGAGGTGTTGCCGGTGCAGGTGCTCCACCAGTCGGTGGTGGTGTAGATGGTCGCCCACCGGCCGGTGCGGGCGTAGTACTGGTTGACGAACGAGGCGATCCAGCTGCGCATCGACGCCTGGCTCAGCCCGTAGCAGGTGGCGCCGTACGGGTTGTACTCGATGTCCAGCGCGCCGGGCAGCGTACGGCCGTCCTTCGACCAGCCGCCGCCGTGGTCGACGAAGTAGTTGGCCTGGGTCGCGCCGCTGGTGGTGTCGGGGCGGGCGAAGTGGTACGAGCCGCGGATCATCCCGACGTTGTACGAGCCGTTGTACTGCTGGGCGAAGTACGGGTTGGTGTAGTACGTGCCCTCGGTCGCCTTGACGTAGGCGAACCGGGCGCCGTTCGCCCACGCCCCGGACCAGTTCACGTTGCCCTGGTAGCTGGAGACGTCCATGCCGGGCAGTCCGGCCGGGGCGGCGCCGGCGGGGGCCGCCCCGAACAGGGCCGCGGCGGCCACGGTGGCGGTGGCGAGCAGCGCGGTTCCGGCCGCGCGCAGCGCCGATCGGATGGATCTGTGCATCTGTCCTCCCTGGGGGTTGCCGCGCTCCGGCGGCGGGAGTATGACGAAGGGAACTGTCGTCATTAGGGCATAGGACGGAGAAACTTTTCAATAGAATTCATCGAAGAATCTCACTGGATAGGGTGCTCGGCCGAGCTGGGCGAGCGCCTCGGTGGCGGCGCGCTCGCCGGCGGTCACCGCGCCCTCCCGGCAGCCGATCCACCGGGTCGCGGTCTCGACGCCCGCCCACTTCACCCGGCCCGGCGTGTCGAAACCGGCGTCGCCCGTTCGTGTGGAGGGTGAGGGGACGGCGCGGGGCCGTCCGGCGGTGACGAGGAGAGACCGATGAAGCAGTACCTGATCAGCATGTACCAGCCGGCCGGCCGGGGCCGTCCGGACCCGGAGTTCCTGGCCGGGGTGATGCGCGAGGTCGAGGCCATCGGCCACGAGCTGCGGGAGGCGGGCTGCTGGGTGTTCGGCAACGGCCTGCACGACCCGCAGACCGCCACCGTGCTGCGTCCGGCCGGTGACGAGGTGCTTGTCACCGACGGGCCGTTCGCCGAGGGCAAGGAGTACCTGGGCGGCGTCACCGTCATCCGGGCGTCCGACCTGGACGCCGCGCTGGACTGGGGCCGCCGGTACGCCCTGGCCACCACGCTGCCGATCGAGGTCCGCCCGTTCCAGGGCGAGGGATGACCGCTGTCGAACGGGTCTTCCGGGCCGAGTACGGCCGAGCGGTAGCCGTCCTGGTCCGTCTCCTCGGCGACATCGACCTCGCCGAGGAGGCGGTCCAGGAGGCGTTCGAGATCGCGGTGACGCGCTGGGCCGCCGACGGGCCGCCGCCCAGCCCGGCCGGCTGGATCATCACCACCGCCCGCAACCGGGCGATCGACAGGTTGCGCCGCGAGGCCACCCGCGCCGCCCGGCACGTTGAGGCCGCCCTGATCCACGCCGCCGACCCGCCCGCCGAGGAGGGGCCCGTGCCCGACGACCGTCTGCGCCTGATCTTCACCTGCTGCCACCCGGCGCTCGCCGCTCCCGCCCGGGTGGCGTTGACGCTGCGCCTGCTCGGCGGACTGGGCACCGCCGAGATCGCGCGCGCCTTCCTGGTCCCGGAGTCCACCATGGCCCAGCGCCTGGTCCGGGCCAAGGCGAAGATCCGCGACGCCGGCATCCCGTACCGGGTGCCGCGTGACGCGGACCTGCCCGACCGGCTGCGCGGGGTGCTCGCGGTGGTGTACCTGATCTTCAACGAGGGGCACACGGCCAGCGCGGGGGACCGTCTGGGCCGCGCCGAGCTGGGCGCCGAGGCGATCCGGCTGGGCCGGCTGCTGGTGACGCTCATGCCGGACGAGCCGGAGGCGCTCGGCCTGCTCGCGCTGATGCTGCTCACCGAGGCCCGCCGGGCTGCCCGGACCGGCCCGGACGGCGTGCCGGTGTCGCTGGCCGAGCAGGACCGCGGCCGGTGGGACCGGGAGCTGATCGCCGAGGCTCAGGAGCTGGTCCGCCGCTGCCTGCGCCGGAACCGGCCCGGCCCGTACCAGATCCAGGCCGCGATCGGCGCTGTGCACGCGGACGCGCCCACCGCCGCGGCCACCGACTGGACCCAGATCCTCGCGCTGTACGACCAGTTGACCGCCGTCGCGCCGGGACCGGTGGTGGCGCTCAACCGGGCGGTGGCGCTGGCCGAGGTGCGCGGAGCGGCGGCCGGACTGGCCGCTGTGGAACGTCTGGACCTGGCCGGCTACCACGTGTGGCACGCGATCCGGGCCGACCTGCTGCGCCGGCTGGACCGTCCGGCGCAGGCCCGGGCCGCGTACGACGCGGCGATCGCCGGCACCGGCAACGCGGCGGAGCAGACGTTCCTGCGTCGCGCCCGCGACCGGATGCCGGGATCACCGCACCGACCGTGCACGTAGGAGGCTCGTGACAGGCGAAAAGGCCCCCGTGATCATTGGGGCATTGACGCGGTGGCAGAGAAAAGTACACTCCCGGTGTAATTAGTTTCTGCTCCGTCGACCGGCACGAGGTGACGATGAGCCCACCGGCCACGACCACCGACGATCAGGGCCTGGCGCTGCACCACGTCGGCGTACGCTTCGGCGGCCTGACCGCCCTCGACGACGTCTCGCTGCGGGTGCCGCCCGGCCGGGTCGTCGGCGTGATCGGGCCCAACGGTGCGGGCAAGACCACGCTGTTCAACGTGGTCTGCGGGTTCGTCCGGCCGACCGGCGGATCGCTGACACTGGACGGCCGGCCGTTCCGGCCCCGCCCGCACGCCCTCACCCGGCTCGGCATCGCCCGCACCCTCCAGGGCGTCGGCCTGTTCGCCGGCCTGACCGTGCTGGAGAACGTCGTCGCCGGCGCCAGTCACACCGCCCGCGCCGGGTTCGCCGCCGCGCTGTTCGGCCTGCCGCGCAGCGACCGGGACGAGCGGCGGCTGCGCGCCCGGGCCATGGACCTGCTCGCCGAGCTGGGCATCGAGAAGTACGCCGGCGCCGTGCCGGCCACCCTGCCCTACCCGGTGCGCAAGCGCGTGGCGCTGGCCCGCGCGCTGATCGCCCGGCCCCGGCTGCTGCTGCTCGACGAACCGGCCGGCGGCCTCGGCGCCGACGACGTGGCCGACCTGGCCGACCTGGTCCGCGCGCTGCCCGGACGCGACGACGGCTGCGCCGTGCTGCTCGTCGAGCACCACATGGACCTGGTCATGTCCGTCTGCCACGAGCTGGTGGTGCTCGACTTCGGCAAGGTGATCGCCGCCGGCCCGCCGGAGAGCATCCGCGACGACCCGCGGGTCACCGAGGCGTACCTCGGGGCCGACGTGCCGGCCGAGGGGAGCGCGGCGTGAGCGCGGTGCTGGAGGTGGAGGCGCTCAGCTGCGGCTACGGACCGGTGCCGGTGCTGCGCGACGTCGCGTTCACCGTCCCGGCCGGCACGGTCACCGCCGTGCTCGGCGCCAACGGCGCGGGCAAGACCACGCTGCTGCGTACCCTCTCGGGTCTGCTGCGGCCCACCGGCGGCCGGATCCGGTACGCGGGGGAGGACCTGCGCGGCGTCCGGGTGGAACACCTGGTCCGGCGCGGCCTGGCGCACGTGCCGGAGGGGCGCGGCGTGGTGACCGAGCTGACCGTCGCGGAGAACCTTCGCCTCGGCGGGCTCTGGCGGCGCGACCGGGCCGACGCGCGGCGTGCGCAGGACGAGGTGTACGAGCTGTTCCCCGCCCTGGCCCGCCGCCGCGACCACGCCGGGCACCAGCTCTCCGGCGGGGAACGGCAGATGCTCGCCGTCGGGCGGGCGCTCATCGCCCGGCCCCGGCTGCTGCTGCTCGACGAGCCGTCGCTCGGGCTGGCGCCCAAGGTGACCGCGCAGATCATGGCGCTGCTGCGGCGGCTGCGCGACGAACGAGGGCTCACCGTGCTGCTGGTCGAGCAGAACGTGCGCAGCGCGCTGTCCGTCGCCGACCAGGGCATCGTCATGTCGCTCGGGCGCGTGGTGACGGCCGCGCCGGCCGCCCGGCTGCGCGACGACGACCAGCTCCGGCACGCGTACCTCGGATTCTAGGAAGGGGTCGCGAATGCAGCGGTTCTGGTTCCTCACCTTCGACGGGCTCGCCACCGGCGCGGTCTACGCCGCGTTCGCGCTCGCGCTGGTGCTCATCTGGCGGGCCGCCCGGGTGGTCAACTTCGCCCAGGGCGCGATGGCCGTGGCCACCGCCTACATCGGGTACGCGGTGGTCTCCGCCACCGGCTCGTACTGGCTGGGCCTGGCCGCCGCGATCCTGTCCGGGCTGGCCCTGGGCGCGCTTGTGGAACGGTTGCTGATGCGCTTCGCCGGGCCCGGCGGCCCGCTCAACCAGGTGATCATCGCGCTCGGGCTGGTGCTGGTCATCCAGGCGGTGCTCGGCATGGTCTTCGGCAACGACTACCGGCCCGCCCCGGCGCCGTTCGACACCGACGCGCTCACCATCGGCGGGGTGGCCACGCTGTCCCCGTACGACCTGTGGGTGCTCGGCGCGGCGCTCACGGTGGTGGCGCTGCTCGCGCTGCTGTTCACCCGTACCCCGGTGGGACTGCGGATGCGGGCCGCCGCGTTCGCCCCCGAGGTGTCCCGGCTGCTCGGCGTCAGCGTCGGCCGGATGCTCACGCTCGGCTGGGCGCTGGCAGCCGGGGTCGGCGCGCTGGCCGGGATGCTCGTCGTCCCCACCGGGCTCGGCCTGCACTCGCACGCCATGGACCTGGTCTTCGTGGTCGCGTTCACCGCCGCCGTGGTCGGCGGCCTGGACAGCCCGGTCGGCGCGGTGGTCGGCGGCCTGCTGGTCGGGCTGATCCTGTCCTACGTCACCGGCTACCTGGGACCGGACACCACGCCGCTGGCGGTCCTGGTGCTGCTGCTGTCCGTCCTGCTGGTCCGCCCCGGCGGGCTCTTCTCCGCGGCGAGAGCGAGGCACGTGTGACGACCACCCCCACCAAGATCGCGGCAGCGGCGCCGTCCCCGCTGCGCCGCCTGCTTCCCGGCGCTCCGGCCGGACGCGAGGCGCGCGGCTCCACGCTGCTGCGCCACCTGGCCCTGGCGGTGTTCGCCGGCACGCTCGTCGTGCTGGTCACCAACCAGCTCGCGCCGTACCAGAACCTGCAGGTGGCGCGCGTGTGCGCGTTCCTCTGCGTCACCGCCGGGCACACCGTGCTGGTAGGTCTCAACGGCCAGCTCTCGCTCGGGCACGGCGCGCTGATGGCCACCGGCGCCTACACGGTGGCGCTGACCCTGCGGGCCCTGGACGGGCAGGCCGTGTCCGGCTGGTGGACGCTGCCCGCGGCGCTGCTGGCGGCCGTCGTGCTGACCGCGCTGGGCGGGCTGGTGGTCGGGCTGGCCGCGGCCCGGCTGCGCGGCCCCTACCTGGCCGGTGTGACGCTGGCGGTGGCGACGCTGGTCCCGGCGGTCACCACCATCTTCACCGGCGTGTTCAACGGCGAGCAGGGACTGCCCTTCCCGGCCCAGACGCCACCGGCGGCGCTCGGCGCCTACTTCCAACCGGAGCGCTGGCTGGCCTGGATCGCGCTGGCCGCCGCGCTGCTGACCATGCTGCTGCTGGCCAACCTGGTCCGCAGCCGCTTCGGCCGGTCCCTGCGGGCGGTACGCGACGACGAGGTCGCCGCCCGGCTCGCCGGCATCCCGGTGGCACGTACCCAGGTCCTCGCGTTCGTGGTCAGCGCCGCCTGCGCCGGGCTGGGCGGCGGCGTGTACGCCGTGCTCACCGCCACCGTCGCCCCGGGCAAGTTCCCGCTGGACCTGTCGCTGTTCCTGCTCATGGCCATCGTGATCGGCGGGCTGGGCAGCCTGGCCGGCGCGGTCTGGGGCGCGGTGCTGCTGGTCGCGCTCCAGGATCTGCCCGCCCTGCTCACCGAGCACCTCAACCTGTCCGCCGGGCTGGCCCAGCGACTGGAGGGCAACCTCGCGCTGGCCGTGTTCGGCCTGGTGCTCATCGTCGTCATGCTCGCCGCGCCGGGCGGGATCGCCGGTGGTGTCCGCGCCGCCCGCGCCCGGCTGCGGGGCACCGTACGCCGCCGTTCCGCCCCCCACCGGTCGCCGGACCGCTGACCTCACCGGTTCCACCCACCGTTCGCACCGCCGCCCCGGATTGGAGAACCATGCGCACCACCACCCGCCGCGTTCTCGCGGCCGCCGCAGGGCTTGCCCTGCTCGCCGCGTTGCCTGCCTGCGCCGACGACGAGCAGCAGGCCGCCGAGAACGTCCCCGGTGTCACCGACACCGAGGTCGTCATCGGCACCCACCAACCGCTCACCGGACCGGCCGCCCCCGGCTACTCGAAGATCTCCGCCGCCACGAAGGCGTACTTCGAGCACGTCAACAGCAAGGGCGGGGTACACGGCCGGAAGATCGTCTACAAGGCGGTCGACGACGGCTACAACCCGGCCAACACCGAGAACGTGGTCCGCAAGCTGGTGCTCGACGACAAGGTCTTCGCGCTGCTCGGCGGCCTCGGCACGCCCACCCACACGAACGTGCTGGAGTTCGTCAAGACGCAGAAGGTGCCGGACCTGTTCGTCGCCTCCGGCAGCCGCAACTGGAACCAGCCGGACAAGTACCCGACGACGTTCGGCTGGCAGCCCGACTACACGGTCGAGGGCAAGATCCTGGCCGCCTACGTCAAGCGCGAGTTCCCCGGTGCGAAGGTCTGCCACTTCGGGCAGAACGACGACTTCGGGCGCGACTCGCTGGTCGGCGTGGAACAGGTCCTCGGCCCGGTCGCGGCCAAGCAGACGTACACCACCACCAACCAGCAGGTCGGCCCGGCCATCGGCGCGCTGCGCGCGGCCGGCTGCCAGGTGGTCATCTCGGCGACGATCCCCGGCTTCACCGCGCTCGCCATGGGCCAGGCCGCCGGCCAGGGCTTCAAGGCGCAGTGGGTGGTCTCCAACGTGGGCGCCGACTACACCACGCTGGCCGCCCAGCTCGGCGACAAGAAGGTGATCCTCGAGGGCATGGTGGCCGACAACTACCTGCCCAACGTGGCCGACACCGCTAACCCGTGGATCGCCGAGTTCACCAAGATCCACCAGAAGTACAACGCGGGCAACCCGGTCGACGGCAACGCGATCTACGGCTACTCGATGGCGTACACCTTCGTCCAGGCGATGCTCGCCGCCGGGCCCGATCCCACTAGGGAGAAGCTGGTCGAGGCCGTGCGCAAGGGCGGCTTCCGCGGCCCGGGCCTGGTCCCCTTCCGGTACGCCGACGGCGTGCACGCGGGCTACGGCGGGGTCCGGCTCACCAAGGTGAGCAAGGGCGTGCAGGCGTACTTCGGTCCCGCGTACACCACCGACGACGGTGACGGCGCGGTCACCGAGTTCACCGAGCCGCCGACGAACCCGCCCGCGGACGCGGTGCCGACCGCCTGAGGCGTCCCGCCGGGCGGCCGGGTGCCGGTCGCCCGGCGGCACACACGTAGAGTGGCCGCCGGTATCCGAGCACAGGAGATTCCGTACCCATGATCGAGGTGGAGGCCGACCCGCCGGAGCGGGTGGACGGCCGCGCGGCGCGGGCCGAGCGCACCCGGGCCGCGATCGTGGAGGCGCACCTGGCCCTGATCGACGCCGGTGACCTGCGACCCACCGGGGAGCGGATCGCCGAGCGGGCCGGGGTGTCGCTGCGCACGCTCTGGACCAACTTCAAGGACATGGAGACGCTGTTCGCCGCGACCGGGCGGCGGGTCGGCGAGCGGCAGGCCGCGCTCTGGCAGCCGGTGTCGCCGGACCTGCCGCTGACCGCCCGGATCGCCGCGTTCTGCGACCAGCGAGCCCGGCTGCTGGAGGTGCTGGCGCCCTCGGCCCGCGCGTCGGCGCTGCGGGAGCCGTTCTCCCCGCAGTTGCGGCGCAACCGGGAGGCGGCCGTCGCCCGGGCCCGCCAGGAGATCGAGACGGTGTTCGCCCCGGAGCTGGCGCAGGCCGGGCCGGGACAAGCGCAGTTGCTGGACGCGCTCACCGTGTCCGGCACCTGGTCGGCCTGGTCGATGATGCGCGACTCGCTGGGGCTGGACGTGGACGCCGCCCGCGCCGTGATGGCCCGCACCCTGGGTGCGCTGCTGGTCGACGCGATCGCCGCCGGCCTGCGCTGACCGCACCCGGCCGCCGGCTCAGTCCTCGCGCAGCAGGCGCAGGATCCGGTTCAGTTCGGCCCGGTCGCCCGGTGGGAGCGCGCCGAAGAACCGTTCCGCCTCGGTGGCCCGCGCCTTCCGGATCGCGGTGCCCACCCGCTCGCCCTCGGCGGTCGGTGCGACCAGCGTGGCCCGCCTGTCGCCCGGGTCGGGCCGCCGCTGCACCAGCCCGCGCTCCTGCAGCCCGTCGATCACCTCGGTGGCCGAGCGCGGAGCGATGCGCAGGTGCTCGGCGAGCGCGCCGGGCCGCAGCGCGCCGTGACGCATCAGCACGCCCAGCGCCCGCGCCTGCCCGGGGCTGATCTCCCACGGCTCCAGCGCGCGCTTGGTCTGGTGCCGCAGCCGGCGGGTCACCGCCCAGAACGTCTCGGCCAGGCTCTCGTCGCTGCCGCTCACGGGAATACGGTAACAGGCTTTCGTGTTGTTCCCTCATGTTGAGGTAACCTCAGCATTATCGGTAACCTCAGCATCGTCCCCCATGAGGAGCACCCTTGGATCGCATTCCCGACGGCCGCCGCGACGGCCGAACCGTATCCCCGGCCGAGAAGGCCCAGGCCCGCGACGTGTCCCTGCGCCGGATCGGCGGCCTGTTCACCGCCCACCGCAACCCGCTCGCCACCGTGGTGGCGATCATCGTGGCGTCCTCGACCATCGCGATGGCCACGCCGTTCCTGCTGCGTACCGTGATCGACAGGGCCCTGCCGGAGCGTGACCTGACGCTGCTGGCCTGGCTGGTCGCGGGCATGGTCGCGGTCGCCGCCGTGACCGCCGTGCTCGGCGTCGCGCAGACCTGGATCTCCACCCGCGTCGGCCAGGAGGTCATGCACCGGCTGCGCACCGACGTCTTCACCCACCTCCAGCGGCAGTCGATCGGCTTCTTCGTCCGCACCCGCACGGGCGAGGTCCAGTCGCGCATCACCAACGACATCGGCGGCATGCAGTCGGTGGTCACCTCCACCGCCACCTCGATCGCCGCCAACCTCACCACAGTGGTCGCCACCACCATCGCCATGCTGGCGCTGAGCTGGCGCCTCACGCTCGTCTCGGCGGTCGTGCTGCCGCCCGCGCTCTGGCTCACCCGCCGGGTCGCCCGGCTGCGCCGGGAGATCACCGCCCAGCGCCAGCGCGAACTGGCCGACCTCACCGTGACCATCGAGGAAGGGCTGTCGGTCAGCGGCGTACGGCTGGCCAAGACGCTCGGCACCGGCCCCGCCCTGGTCGACCGGTTCACCGCCTCGTCGGCCCGCCTGGTCGACCTGGAACTGCGCTCGGAGCTGGCCGGACGCTGGCGGATGGCCGCCATGAGCATCGTCTTCGCCGCCATCCCGGCGGTGATCTACCTGGGCGCCGGCCTGCCCGGCACCGCCGGCACGCTCACCATCGGCACGCTCGTCGCGTTCACCGCGCTCCAGGGCAACCTGTTCCGGCCGCTGATGGGCCTGCTCAACGTCGGCGTCACGCTCACCGCGTCGCTGGCGCTGTTCGCCCGCATCTTCGAATACCTCGACCTGCCCGTGGAGGTCGCCGAGCCGGCCCACCCGGTCCCGCTGGACCCGGCCACCGCCCGCGGCCACCTGCGCGTCGAGGACGTCACCTTCAGCTACCCGGGCAGCGACACCGCCGCCCTGGCCGGAGTCAGCCTGGACGTCCCGGCCGGCACCAGCCTCGCCCTGGTGGGGGAGACCGGCTCCGGCAAGAGCACGCTCGCCGCGCTGATCAGCCGGCTGCACGACCCGGACGCCGGCCGCATCACCATCGACGGGATCGACCTGCGCGACCTGCGCCCGGCCGACCTGGCCGCCGTCGTGGGCGTGGTCAGCCAGGAGACGTACCTGCTGCACGGCACCGTGCGGGACAACCTCCGGTACGCCCGCCCGGACGCCACCGACGCCGAGATCGAGGCCGCCGCCCGCGCCGCCCGCATCCACGACCTCGTCACCGCGCTGCCCGACGGGTACGACACCATGGTCGGCTCCCGCGGCCACCGGTTCTCCGGCGGCGAGCAGCAGCGCCTGGCGATCGCCCGGACGCTGCTGCGCGACCCGCGGATCCTGGTGCTGGACGAGGCGACGAGCGCGCTGGACACCGAGACCGAGCGTGCGGTCCAGCGGGCTTTGGACGAGCTGGCCCGGGGACGGACCGTGGTGACCATCGCGCACCGCCTCTCCACGGTTCGCGACGCCGACCGCATCGCCGTGCTCGACCACGGCCGGATCGTCGAGTCCGGCACCCACGACGCGCTGCTGGACCGGCGCGGCCGTTACGCCACCCTGGTCGGCTGAGCGCCGGCAGGCGCGGCACCGCCGCTGCCGGGCCCGCCGGGTCCGCTGTCGGTGCCGGGCCCGCCGGCGCCGATGCCCGACGCCAGGTCCAGGGCGGCCCGGATCGGGTCGCCCGCCCAGCGGCTGGCGAACGCCTCGTGCAGCCGCCACCCGGCCCGGATCAGCGTGCGCTGCCGTTCCAGGTGCGCCGCCGCGCCGTCCGGGTGCACCGCGCAGATCACCCCGGCCGCGTCGGCGTCCGCGCCCACGCAGAGGTCGACGCGCCACCGGCCGACCGGATATCCGGGCCGCACCGCCAGCCCGAGCCGGCGCAGCTCCTCGGCCAGCTCGGCGGTCCAGCCGGTGGCCGGCTCCGCCTGCGGCGCCACGGGTGGCCGGTCCGCGTAGGCCAGGAAGTCGCCCACCAGGCCCTCCGGCGAGCGCAGCGAGGTGACCACCGTCAGTCGCCGCCGGGCCCGGGTGACGAGCACGTTGAACAGGTTCGGCCCGGCTGCGAACCGGTGCCGTGCCGGCGGGTCGCCGTCCACCAGGCCGAGCGAGGCGATCACCACGTCCGCCTCGCTGCCCTGGAACGCGTGCACGGTGCCCGAGCGCAGGCCGAGACGCTCGATCTCGTCGACGTCGTACGCGGCCAGCAGCGCCGCCTCGATCGCGTCCGCCTGCGCGCGGAACGGGGTGACCACCGCGATGCCGCCCGGCGGGGGATCGGCGGCGAGCCGCCGTACGAGATCGAGGACGGCGGCGACCTCGGCCTGGTTGACGCCGTCGACAACGCTCGCCCCGTCGACGGTCAGCACGTCGATGACGTCGGCGCGCTCGTTGCGCGGATGCCGGGTGACCAGTTCCAGCCGGTCGCCGTAGAACCGGCGCGCGGAGAACCCGATCAGGTGCGGCACGGACCGGTGGTGCTCGCCCAGCCAGGTGACCGGGGCGGCGCCGGTGGCCACGTCGAAGGCGCTGGAGCGGCGTACGTCGAGCCGGTCGCCGAAGCGTTCCAGACCGTGCCGGCGCAGGGTGGCGGACACGTCCACGTCGGCCACGAACGACACGAACCGCAGCTGCCGGGGGTCGCCGGCCACCAGCGCCCGCCGGGCCCGGGCGAGCGCCGGAGCGGCCCGCAACTGGTCGATGTGCGCGGCCTCGTCGAGCACCACCAGGTCGAACATCCCCGGCATCGGGGGCAGCAGGTCCTCGACGTCGGCGACCGTGCCCACCCACAGCGGCAGCGCCCGTACCAGCGCCTGGGCGTCCAGCCCGGCGAGCAGTTCGCGGCGGCGGTTCCGTCCGGCCCGCAGCGCGGCGGCCAGGCCACCCGTGGCCCGCCGCGCCGCGTCGCTCCACCGGTGGGCGCTCGTCGCCCGGTGGCGCATCGCCGTGCCGACGGCCTCGGCGAGCGCCGCCTCCGCGGTGGCCAGGGCACGCCAGGAGTCGGCCAGGTCGGTGCCACCGGTGGCGGCCAGCCGCGCCGCCGCCCGTACCGCGCCCGCCGCATCCACCGCGGTCCGCAACCGTTCCAGGGGTACGTCACCGCCGCTGAGCCGGCGCAGCCGTGTCCCGGCCCGCGACCGCCGCCAGCGCCGCCACCAGCCGTCGCCGGGCGCCGTCGTCGCCGCCAGCGCGGCGTGGACCGCGTCCAGGTCGGTGTCCGGGTCGAACAGGCGGGGGAGGTCCCGGCTCAGGGCGGGCAGCAGCGGCTGCCAGTCGGGCAGCGTGGCGGCCCGGCGTTCCTGGTCGAGAGCGGCGGTGATCGCGTCCGACAGGGCCCGCACCCGGTCGTCGGCGGACGCCACGGCGGCCTCGGCGGCCCGCAGCGTGGCGCCGTCCGTCCCGGCGCCCGCGCCGCCGGCCAGGTCGGCGGCGATCGTCTCCCGGCGCTCGGCGTCGCCGAACAGCACCGGCGCCGGGCCGCTGTGCCGGCGCAGCAGTTCACCCAGCACGTCGGCGGCGTGCACCGACTGGGTGGCCACGAGCACCGACCCGCCCCGGTCCACAGCGTCCAGCGCGGCGGCGACCAGGGCGTGGCTCTTGCCGTTGCCCGGTGCGCCCGAGACGACCACGACCGGTTCGACGCGGGTACGCCGCACCACGTCGCGCTGGGCCGGACTCAACGGCAGCGGCGACAGCACCTCCGCCTCGTCGGCCCGGCCGCCGGGGCCGGCGCGCCGTCCGTCGTCCTCGCGCCGTCCGTCGTCCTCGCGCCGTCCGTTGTCGCTGCCCGGGACGGCGCCGTCACCTCGGACGGTGTCGCCGGTCCGGCCGGTGTAGAGGCGGTTCAGCGCCGTGTCCGCCAGCCCGGGCCGGACCGCCCAGGCGAGCAGCGTGTCGCGCAGCCGGCCGCCCAGCACGTCGCGGGTGGTGAAGAGCGCCGCGGCGGCGACGCCGACGAGCGTCTCGTCGTCGATGCGGCGGGGCGGTCGCGCCTGCACCGTCGCGAGCGTCAAGCCGGCGGCCTCGGCGGCGGCGGTGATCCACGCCTTGGTGCCGGGCGCGCCGAGCCAACCGGGACCGGCCAGCCCCGGGGCGGCCTCCAGCCGGCCCGCGAGGTCCCGATCCTCGATCAGCGTGGTCAGTTCCAGGTCCCCGGCCGGCACGATCCGGTAGGTGCGGCTGGTGCGTTCCAGGCGTACCGGCTGGGCCAGTAACGGCACGCGGACCCGCCGGCGGCTGCCGTCGAGGTCGGCGCCGCCGACGACGAAGGCCAGACCCCGGCGCAGGATCCGCTGGTCGCGGTGCAGCGCGTCGAGGGCGGCCAGCCGGTCCAGCCGGGCGTCGCGCGGCGCGCGGTCGGGCCCGGGCAGCCAGATGAGCGGCCGGCCGGCGCCGGAGACGTCGAAGGCCCGCTCGGCGCCGGCCGGGGCCAGGTCGGCGAGCGCGGTGAGGATCTTGGCCGTCTCCATCGCCCGCGATTCTGCCGTACGTGCTCCGGCCCGGCCATCGCCGAACGACGCCGCCGGGCGGCGGTATGTAGGAAACTTTTGCCCAGACATTCATCTCTGTAGCTATTTACCTGACAGGTTGGCGGTCCTAGCATCGATCTACATCGTTGTCGAGAAGAGGAGAGGTCGATGTCCCTGACGTTCACCGCGGCCCGGATGCGCGTGCCCGCAGTGCTCACGGTCGCCGTCGTCGCCGGTGCGATGCTCGGCGTGCAGCCGGCGCAGGCCGCCCGGCCGGGCTTCCGGATGCCGTTCCTGTGCGACCAGACCTGGCAGGGCAACAACTGGAACGGGCACAGCCCGGACCACGCCATCGACTGGAACCACTACGACGCCAACGGCAGCCCCGACGACCTGGGCCGCCGGACGGTCGCCAGCGCCGCCGGCACCGTGCTGGAGTCGTACTACTCCACCACCTCCGGCTACGGGAACACCATCGTCATCGGGCACGGCGACGGCTGGCGCACCCGGTACGCCCACCTCGACTCACGGGCGGTGGCCGCGGGCGACACCGTGAAGCGCGGCGACGTCATCGGGCGGGTCGGCGCGACGTCGGCGAAGTACGACCTCAGCCCGCACCTGCACTACGAGCAGATCCACGACGGCAGCGTCGTGGTGGCGGTCGTGCAGGGCGTCACCTGGTCCGACGGGCTCAAGCGCAACCAGACCAGCACCAACGGCTGCTGACACGCGGCCCGCGCCGGCGGGTCCCGCTCGGCGTCGGCGGCGAAAACCCGATCTGCAAGACGTGATTTGCGGAACGCAAGTGGGTAGAGTGGCGCGGTGCCCAGGGGAGTGCAAGCTCAGGTGCCGGTGCTGTACGTCGCGGACGTCGGCGCGGCCTGCCGGTTCTACGCGTTGTTCGGCTACACCGGGCAGCCCGGCGAGAACGGCCGGACGCGTCTGCGCTGCGGCGACCTGACCCTCCTGCTCGTCGACGCCGCCCCGGCGCCGGCCGCGCTCTACCTGCACGTCGACGACGTCCTCGCGACCGCCGAGCGTCTCGTCGCGGCCGGTCACCCGGTCGAGCCCACTCCCGGCGGGGAGTGCCGCACGGTCGATCCCGACGGCAACACGGTTCTGTTCGTCCGCTCGCAGACCGCTCCGGTCCCGCAGGCCGAACCGGACGGGCGGCCCGCGCCGGTCCGCCGGGCCGCCCGGGTCGCCGCCCGGCGCGACGGCGCTCCCAGGCACTGCCAGATCGGCGGGCCGCGCGGCGAACCTTGCGCCGAGCCGGCCGAGGTCAAGCTCGCCGACTCCTGGGGCGACACGGCGTGGGGCTGCCTGGCCCACGCCGACGAGGCCCTGGTCAACGCACGCGGCGCGTTCCTGGCCACCGAGGACAGCACCGGGCTCGCCGCGTACCTGGCCGCCCGGCAGGCCCGGCCCAGCGCCGCTGTCCCGGCCTGACCGGCCGGGCTCAGACCTCTGGCGGCTCCGGGTCGTCCGGCCGTGGCCGCTGTCCCGGGGCCGCACGCGGCGCGGGCGGGGGAGCAGCGACTCCAACGGGGTGAACGACTCAACGGTCGCGCTGGTCCTGCCGGTCGTGCTCCTCGGCGTACGCGGCGCGGCGGCGGGCCAGGTCGCGCTCGCACTCCAGCGCGATGCGCTGCTCCCAGTACGGCTGGAGCAGCTTGCGCACCCGCTCGTCCAGGTGCACGGTCACGTCCGGCTCACAGGTGAAGGTGACCTGGCCGTGCGCGTACGTCCAGGGCGGCGGGTCGTCGTCGGTGAGGGCGGTGGTCAACGCGGCGTGCAGGTCGCGCGGGCGGTGCGGCGGCACCTCCACCGCGTGCCGGACCGCGAGCCGGCGCAGGCGCTGCGTGGCCTGCCGCTGGAAGTAGTCCACGTACCAGCCGAACAGCTCCGGCCGCGCGGACTCCGACGACCAGGTGTAGGTGGCCCGGACCAGGAACACGTACACCTCGCCCTGTGCCGGCACCACGAGCGGATCCGGGACGCGCCGGTCGACTGTGGGCACCGGCGTCACCGGCTCCTCGGTCCACCAGAGCTGCCGCAGCGTCGGCTGCGCACCGTCCCAGAAGCGCCGGGCCCGTACGCGCGCCGCCTCGCCGAACGCCCGCGCCCGTCCGGCCCGCCGCCGCCGGCTGCTGTCCACCGGCGCGCCGGGCATCGGCCTGCCGCCGGCCGGCTCGGGTCCCTCCGGCACCGCGGTCATCGCACCCCCTCCATGCCGGATCGCAGCACCGGGTCCCGCGGCGTCACGGGACGCGCGGGCCGTCGGGCGAGGGGTGGCCGGACCGCCGTGACGGTCCGCGATCCACGCTAACAACCCCGACCGGTGTACGCGTGCAGCCGCGCGCACGGCGGTTCCGCCCGGCGCTGCGCGCTCCGGCCCGGTGCGGGGCTGGAGGCTGACCGATCGGACGAGCCGTCCCGTAGTCCTATCCGTGGGACTCGGAGCGGGTTCGGTCCCGTTCACGGGACCGACCATCCAGAGTCGATCGGCGCGCCTTGATCCGTGATCGAAGCGCTTCGTAGCGTGAGGCTCCGTGATCCTTCGGGGGAGGACCAGAACGCATGGGTGTTGACGCTCGCCACGCCGCCGGCCGGACCGTGCAGTTCCTGCGGTCCCTCGCCGAGCGGCAGTACGACCGGGTCTGGACCCCGGACTTCCTGCACCTCAGTCCGGACGTGCAGGGCTTCGCCGTGTTCCACCGCGGCGGCCTGGTGCTGGTCTACGGCGCGGTGTCACCGGAGGACCCGGCCCGCTGGGTCTTCCGGATGGCCTGCGTGGCCGGCGCCGACGTGCCCGACATCTCCGGGGCGATGGCCTGGGCGAACATCCGTAACCGGCTGGCCGAGGCCGGGCGCTACTACTGCGTCGTCAAGGCCGACCAGAGCGCCTGCCACGTGGTGTTCGCGCTCGACGTGCGCAGCCCGCTGCTCGACGACGTGACCGCGCCCGACGCGCACGTCGTGCGGGAACTGCTGCACTTCTCGCTGGCGGTGTGCGTACACAACGCCGTGGCGGACTTCCGCGACCTTGTCTCCTACCTGCCGGCGCGGCCGCTGGCGCCGACCGAGATCGACGCCTGGACCCTGTTCGCCGGCACACAGGACTGATCGGACGGCATCGGCTCGCCGGCTCGACGCAGCCCTGCGACCTGGACGAAGATGTCCCGCTTCGCGGTCGCGGTGCCACGACGGTTGAGCACGTAGCCGGTCAGCTCGGCCGTCGACCCGCAGGAGGTCACCGGGCTGCGGGCGCACCGCTACCAGGGGCCGTCGTTCGGCGGGCGGCACTCCCGGGCGTGCATGGTCTGCCAGTCGCGCAGGGCGCGCTTCAGCCTGCCGTTCTCCTGCGCGAGCAGGCGTACCTGCCGGTGCAGGTCGGTCAGCTCGTCGGCGACCAGGGTCTGGAAAGCGCGCACCTGGTCGGGGTCGACGCCGCACCTGCGGGCGTCGAAGGCGTGGGTACGCACCTCGTGCGGGGTCAGCCGGGCCGGTAGGCCGGTCAGGTGGAGCCGGTCGGATCGATGCGGTGTCACTGCGGTCCTTCCAGGAGCAGGGGACAGGTGCGGCGGGTCTGGAAGGGCGGGCCGTCCGCACGCCGGCCGCGGACGACCCGCCCGCTCCGCCCTCGCAGCCCGGATCGGCGGTACGGAGGCGGAGCAGTCCGGAGGGTCGGGACGGGAACGCATACCCGCCCCGACCGGGGGATGAGCCGAACTCGTTGCCACGCGAGGATCGGCCCCGACAACATAACTAGGGAACACAGGGAAGCCAAAGCACGTTGTTTAGCTATCTCGGCTGTGATCGAATCGGGTTGCCACGCGAGGAGTGACATGCCCGAATCAGCCGAATATCTCCGTATCGCTGCCGACGTGATGTCCGACGTCAAGTCAGGGAGGCTCAAGCCGGGTGACCGGCTGCCCTCTGTCGCGCAGACCCGCGCGGACTATGGCGTGAGCTACGGGACCGTGCAGCTGGCCTACGTGCGTCTCGAAGCGCTGCGGGTCATTCGGCGTCAGCAGGGCAAAGGCGTCTTCGTGACCGATCCGAAGACGTGGATGCGCGAGCCGTAACCGGCGTCAGCCCAGCGGGCCCCTCTGGCCGGCGCGGTTCGCCATACTGTCGGTGATGACAGCTGACGTGCGTACCGAAGACGGTTGTCGCCTGTGGGCCGACCAGGTCGGCGCCGGGACGCCGCTGGTGCTCTGTCACGGCGGTCCGGGCCTCTGGGACTACCTCGGCCCGGTCGCCCGGCTGCTCGACGCGCACGCCCGTGTCATCCGGTGGGACCAGCGTGGTTGCGGACGCTCACAGCGGCGCGGTCCGTACTCGGTCGGCCGCTTCGTCGCCGACCTCGACGCGGTGCGCGAACACCTGGCCGGGCCGCGAACGGCGGTGCTGGGCCACTCGTGGGGCGCGCACCTGGCGCTGCGGTACGCGATCGAGCACCCGGAACGGGTCAGTCACCTGATCTACGTCACCGGCACCGGCATCGACGCCGATCGCGGCTGGCATCCGCACTACGAACGCAATCTGCGGCGGCGGCTCGGGCCGCACCTGGACCGGTGGGAGGCGCTTGGCGCAGCAGCCCGCACCCCGGGGGAGGAACGCGAACGGGCGGTCCTGCAGTGGTCGGCCGACTTCGCCGACCCCGAGGCCGCCGTGGCGCACGCCGAGGACATGGCCACGCCATGGCTGGGAATCAACAGCGACTGCAACCGGGCCGTCAACGCCGAGGTCAAGCGGGAACTGCGCACGTCCGAGTTGGCGGCGCGGTGCCGAGCGCTCGACCTGCCGGTGCTGATTATCGACGGCCCCGAGGACATCCGACCCCGCTGGGCCGTCGACTCGCTGGAGAAGGCGCTGCCGAACTGCGAGCGGGTCAGCCTCCCCGGATCCGGTCATCTGCCGTGGGTCGAGAATCCACACGACTTCCGTCGGGCGGTGGCCACCTTCCTCGACGCGACGGTGTGAGCCGACGTCCGAAAGCTGAACGCGGAAGCCATCGGTAGCGGTCTGTCGAGGAGATCGGTACTTACGGGTGCTGCGGTCCCGGCGGCGGGACGGCTAGGGTCTTCGCGTGATCGACCGGAAACTGCTCTTGTCCGACCTGCAGAAGCAGGTCAAGAGGCGGGAAAGGGCCCTGCGGGAGCGGGCCGATTCGGTCGATGAGATGCGCCTCAACCATCGGCTACCGAAGGATGAGCGTGCGCATTCCTGGTCGCTGGCCGCTGAGTTTGTGGCGACGCATCACCACTGCCTGCCAGATCCGGGAGGGACGGTCTTCAACCGTTCAACGGCGTACCCCGTGGAATTGAGCCAGGAGATCGACGATCTGGCGCGGCGGCTCGCCAGGGTGACCCCGGTGGCGGTTGCCGCCTCCGGGGTGCCGACCCGCAAGCGGCTGGATGCCGCCGGCTACGAGTGGCACTGCGTGCGTGGCGTGATGATCGGATTGCAGGAGGAGTTGGACTGGCAGATCTACTCGCTCTACGGGCTGCTCGACGACGACCTGACCGCGCCGGAGAGCGTCCGGCCGCCGATGCAAGCGCTGGGGGAGCGGGCGTTCGAGATCGTGCTCGCACGCAAGATGCGTGACGGGGGCCTGGAGACGCAGTGGTTCGAGCGGCACCGGTCGAAGCCGATCACCGAACTGCCGGCGTACTGGAGGCCTGAGTACCGGGCGATCGTGGAACGTCGGATCGCGGTCATCGAGGGCAACCGCACCATCGGGCTGGTAGAGCGGCCGGAGTACAAGCGGCGGTGGGCCAGCGAGGGCTGGGACGTGATGCAGCACAAGGCGCTGCGGGACTGGCTGCTCGACCGGTGCGAGGCACGGGAACTGTGGTGTCACCACGTCGACGGCCTCGAGCAGCCGCGCCCGCTGACCACCGCTCAGCTCGCCGACGAGCTGCGCCGCGACGCGGACGTGCTCACCGTCGCGGGCATCTACGCCCCCGGCCAGGATCTCGGCCAGGTGATCGCCGACCTGATCGCCGACGAGCACCCAGCTCCTCACCGAGACCACTGACCGCCTGCACTTCAAGCTGCGAACAGGGTGGACAGCTTCGATCTCCACCCTCCCCACCTGTCAGGAGCCGAGAATGGGTAACGAGATTCAGCTGTTCAGCGACGGTGACGGGCTGGCGGTCATCGGAGATCCGACGGCTGTCGAGCGCTTCCTCGTCTCCGAGGGCCTGCCGTCGAAGGACCTCGGGCTGCCTCGGCTCGGGTCTGTCCTCAAGGTCGGGGCGACAGCGGCACAGGCTGGTTCCGAAATCGCCGCCAACTCGGGTCGTTGGGTGCAGCTGACAAAGGAGTCGGCCCATCTCATGCACAAATTCGGTCTGACGCCGACCAAGACCCCAGGTGTCAGCCACGCGATGGTGGGAGATCCAGGCTCGATCCACAAATGGCTCCAGATCGACAAGGCATCGATGGTCGGCAACCCGGCGGTGCTGGCCGGCGCGGCGGGGCTCATGGCGCAGCTCGCGATGCAGCAGAGCATGAAGGAGATCACCGACTATCTCGCCACGATCGACGAGAAGGTCGACGATGTGCTCCGCGCCCAGAAGGACGCGGTGCTGGCCCGGATGATCGGCGTGGGCTTCGTCATCGAGGAGTCCATGACCATCCGCGAGCAGCGGGGTCGGGTCGACGAGGTTACGTGGTCGAAGGTGCAGGGCGCGCCGGCGACGATCGCGGAGACCCAGGCGTACGCGTTGCGTCAGCTCGACGCGCTCGCGGAGAAGCTTGAGCGTAAGGCCGCAATCGGTGATCTCGCCAAGGCGGCCAGGGAGGCGGAGTCCAAGGCGCAGGAGTGGCTCGTCGTCCTGGCCCGCTGCTTCCAACTGCAGGACGCGATCGCCGTGCTCGAACTCGACCGGGTACTGGATGCGTCGCCGGACGAGTTGGACGGGCATCGCGTCGGGCTGAGGAACGCCCGGCAGAACCGGCTCGAACTCGTCTCCCGGTGCACCGAGCGCCTGGTGGCACGCATGGAAGCGGCTGCGGGCAGGGCAAATGCCAAGGTGCTGCTGAACCCGCTGGACTCACCGGCGGTGGTGAAGTCGAGCAACCACGTCTCGACAGCCATCGTCACCTTCCACGGGCGACTCGGTATCGAGGGCGATCGGCAGTCGTCGGAGGCGAGACGGTGGACGGACGCGGCCAAGGAGGCGAGAGACAAGGCGCTCGAGACCGGAGCGGACGGCGTTGATGTCGCCAAGCGCCTCGGCAACGACACCCTCGGTCGGGCCAAATGGGCGACGGGCAAGCTCTCCGGCCGGGTCGGCGGGTGGGCCCTGCGTCGGCGCGGTGACGACGAGTCCGACGAGAAGAGGGACGACGCGTGATCAGAAGGGAGGATGCGGCTGACGCTCGCAACCTGCCCTCACGCATGGCGTCGCGGACAGTTGCCGTCTGCCTACGCGGTAGGCTGCGCCTGTGACTGACCGGCACCCCGCTGTTTCTCCGCAGGCTTGCGGTGGAGAACTTCCGTAGCCTGCGGGCCGTTGAGGTGCATCTCGCCCCGCTCAACGTCTTGGTCGGACCGAACGGGGCGGGTAAGTCGAACCTGCTCGACGTGATCGCCTTTCTCGGCGACGCGACCCGTGGTGACCTGGAACCTGCGCTTGCTCGTCGGGGTGGCTTCTCGCGGGTGCATTTCCGCGGGGACCCCGACGCCAGCAGCCCGGTCCGGATCGAGGTGGAAACGACCACCAGCCCCAGCGGTGAAGCCCAGGACACCTACGCGCTCTCCTTCACCTCCGTCCGTTCGCCCGACAACCCGCGCCAGTCGATGATCCGCCGCCAGGAGGACTGATCGGGAGATGATCCTGCGGTTCCTCGCCTTCCGCTTGACGGATCCCTTTACCTATGCGGAAGATGACTTCGACGCCTTCCTGCGCAAGTCGATGCGCAAGCTCGATCGGTTGGGCGCGACGAAGATCCAGGTGCTGCGTGAGGAGTTCGACAAAGCGTTGAATGCCTCGTACGACATCTTCGGCAACTGGGCTTTCCGAAAAGTCGACCGTAATGGTGGCAGCCGGCGGTTTCCCATCAACAAGGCATTGTTTGAGGCCATCGCGGTCAACCTCGCCGCCCTCAGTCCGCAGGAGATCGCCGTGCTCGCCAAGCGCTATCGACGGGTTGAAAAGCAATTCCTCAGCCTGATGTCGGATGTCGACTTCATGGCGGCCATCTCGCAGGGCACGGGTGATCCGGCGAAGGTGCGGCGAAGGTTCGTCGCCATTCACGAGATGTTCCAGACGGCCGGCGCGTAGTTCATCGCGGAGCATCGTCCCGGACGGGCGCTGGTCGCGGTGACCGGTCCAGCGCCCTGATGATGCCTCGGTCCGATTGCGGGCTGGCCTGACCCATCTCCTCTGATCCGCAGAGAAATCGACGCAGCAACGTTTATGGATGTTCGGCTGGTGTCGGTGCGTCGATCGTCCTGGTCGGATGGCGGAACGGACATCGCCGTTCGACGATGACAGGAGGGACCGTGCGCACACCATCCCGTGCGTTGACGGGGACCACCGCGCTGCTGCTGGCAGCCGGTCTGGTCCTGACCGCCGCAGGCGGCGGCCAGGCGGCACCCCGGGAACAGACCCGTACCCAGGCGCCACCCGACCACCTGCCGGGCGACCGGCACGACAGCAAGGCCACTGACAACCGCAAGGGCCGCGTCGCCGCCACCGAGCGGCAGCGGGACCGCGCCGCCGCGCTCGGTGCGCGCGTGCGCTGGACCGACTTCGGTACGCCGGCCACGCTCACCTCGACCGGCAAGCCCCTGGCCACCGGGCTGCCCGCCGACCCGGCCGCCGCCGCGCGGGCCTACGTGGCCGCCAACCGGGACGTGCTGGGGCTGACCGCCGAGGGCGCCGCCGCGCTGGAACTGCTCACCGTGGCGCCGATGGGTCAGGGCGCGACGGTGCTGTTCCGGCAGCGCTTCGGCGACCTGCCGGCCGCCGTCGACGGCATGCTGTCGATCGGTGTACGTGACGGAGCGGTGTGGCACGTCAGCTCCTCGCTGGCCCGTGACGCCGGTACGCCGGCCCCGGCCACGATCAGCGCCGAGCAGGCCCGCAAGGCCGCCATCGCCGACGCCGGCCGCTCCGACGCGCAGATCGTGCGTACCTCACTGGTCGCGGTGCCCACCGCGGACCGTGGGCCGCGTGCGGCGTGGGAGGTGGTCCTCGGCGCGGACACCACCGGCGCGGACCCGGCGGCCTACTCCACCTACGTGGACGCCCGCGACGGCGCGGTCCTGGTCCGCGAGGATCTGATCGACCACGACGCCGACCACCCCTCGTGGGAGGTCTTCCCGAACTCGCCGCGGGTCGACAGGTCCTCGGCCGACACCCGCAAGCGGTGGTGTGCCGTGCGGGCGCGCGGCTGCGCCGAGGTGGTGGGCGTGCCCGGGCACCCGGCGTGGGACGTGGACCCGGCCACCGGCCAGTCCACCAGCACGACCAAGGGCAACAACGCGATCGCCGTGCAGAACTGGTACAGCAACGACCCGTTCAGCGTCGGCACCGAGACCGCGACGCCGCGCCCGGACCGCAGGTACGCCTACCCGTGGACGAACCAGTGGCAGGAGCAGCGCTGCAACCCTGAGGTGTTCACCTCGCCGCAGGCGAACGACATCGACGCGGCGCGGGCGAACCTGTTCGCCATGCACAACCGGATGCACGACTGGACCTACCACCTCGGGTTCACCGAGGACACCTGGAACATGCAGCAGGACAACCTCGGCCGCGGCGGGCTCGGTAACGACCCCGAGCAGGGCAACGCCCAGGCCGGCGGCGTCAGCGGCGGCCCGCCCACGTTCGCGGCCCGCAACAACGCCAACCAGATCACCCCGCCGGACGGCGTCGCGCCCACCACCAACATGTACCTGTGGCAGCCGATCGCGGGCTCGTTCTACGCGCCCTGCGTCGACGGCGACTTCGACATGTCGGTGATCGCCCACGAGTACGGCCACGCGGTCTCCAACCGCATGATCGCCGGCCCGAGCGCCGGGGTCAGCTCGCCGCAGGGCATGAGCGAGAGCTGGTCGGACCAGCTCGCCATGGAGTACCTGTTCGAGCACGGGTACGCCGCGCCCGGCCGGCGCGGCTTCACCATCGGCGAGTACACCACCGGCGACCCGAACGCGGGCATCCGCAACTACAACATGAGCGACAGCCCGCTCAACTACAGCTCCCTCGACTACGACCTCGCCGGTCTGCAGGTGCACGCCTCCGGCGAGGTGTGGAGCGCCACGAACACCGACATCCGCGCGGCCATGATGCGCCGCTGGGGCAGCGGCACCCCGGCCGTGCAGAAGGCGTGCGCCACCGGCGCCCGCGACGTGACCGCCTGCCCGGGCAACCGCCGCTGGATCCAACTGGTCTTCGACTCCTTCCTGCTGATGTCGGTCAGCCAGGTCAGCATGGTCGACGCCCGGGACGCGATGCTCGCCGCCGACCGGATCCGCTTCGGCGGGGCCAACCAGGACCTGCTCTGGAACGCGTTCGCCGGGCGCGGCCTCGGGGAGGCGGCGGCCAGCGTCGGCCACACCGACGCCGACCCCACGCCGGGCTTCACCTCGCCGTACGCGCGTGAGGGCGCCCTGCGGTTCCTGCCGGTCGGCGAGCGCGGGCCGGTCGCCGGGGCGCAGCTGTTCGTCGGGCGCTACCAGGCGCGGGCCGTGCCGGTGGCGGACACCGACGCGGCCACCCCGCTCACCGACCGGGTGGAGCTCGTGCCCGGCACGTACGAGTTCGTGGTGCGGGCACCCGGCCACGGCCACACCCGGATCGGTCCGGTGACGGTCAAGGCGGGCCAGAACCGCACGCTGGCGGTGAACCTGCGCCCCAATCTGGCCTCGGCCGCCGCGGGCGCGACGGTCACCGGTGACGGGCTCAACCTGGAGCGGATCGCCGACGACGACGAGGCCACCAACTGGGCCGCGCTCGGCGCGCCGGTCGCCGGCCGGCAGGTCACCGTCGACCTGGCCGGCGGCGTCCAGCGGGTACGGCGGGTGCAGGTGAGCGCCATGCTGCGCCCCCCGGTCACCGGTGACGCGGACGCCGGCACGCAGAGCCGGTACTCCGCGGTTCGGCAGTTCCGGGTCCTGGCGTGCACCGCGACCGGGCCGGTGACCTGCGCCGAGGCGGCGGACTTCCGCCCGGTCTACACCAGCCGGCCGGACGCGTTCCCGGCTGTGGCGCCGCGTCCCCGGGCGCCCGAGCTGATCATGCGGTCGTTCGACATCCCGCGTACCACTGCCACGCATCTGCGCGTCGAGGTGCTGACCAACCAGTGCACGGGCGCGCCGGACTACGCCGGTGAGCAGGACGACGACCCGCAGGCGGCGACCGACTGCGCCACCGCCAGCCCGCAGGCGCAGAACGTGCGGATCGCCGAGTTCCAGGCGTTCCCGCGCTGATCCACCCGGCGGGTGCGGACGGGCGGCCCGGTCGCCCGTCCGCATCCGTCATCGCGTGTCCACAGTCGACTCGCCGGCGTCGTCGCCGGATCGGGCCTGTACGGCGGGCGGGATCCCCGACAGACTGAGCGGCAGCCGGTCATCAATGCCGGTCGATGCGCAGTCGTCTCGTTCAAGGAGGATCCCTTGACCCCGTTCCGCGCCGCCGTCGCCCGCGTACGCCGCGCCCTCGCCGCGTCCGCCCTGGTCACCGCCGTGGCCGCCGCCGCGCTCGTCGCGCCGTCCACGGTTTCCACCCGTCTCGCCGAGCCCGCCGCGGCCGCCGTGTACGGCTCCTGCACGCAGTCCCGCTGCGCCGACGCGCGCACCGCGCGGTCCGGCTGGTCGGCCAGGAGCTTCCCGAGCAGCCGCGGCTGGTACTCGTGGAGCGGCGGCCAGTGCAACTTCGCCGGTGGCCGGTTCTACAACTACGAGGGACAGTTGCCCACCGGCGCCACCTACTACGAGTACGACGTCTACCCGCGCGCCTGCAACGCCTCCCGGGACGCGTACCGGATCGTGGTCAACAAGAGCACCGGGGCGACCTGGTTCTCACCCGACCACTACGCCAACTTCTACCGGCTCTGAGCAGCCTCGGCGCGGCCGGCAACTCCCCGTCCGGCGGCCGCCGGGAAAGGACGGATCCATGGGCGCGGCGTCCGTGCAGGCACCGGCCTGGCTCGTGTACGACGGCACGTCGCCCGAGCCGGCCGGCACCGCGACCGTGCCGGGTCCGGTCGGTGAGCCGCTACCAGGCGGTGGGCCGCTGCCGGACGGCGTGGCGGTCTCCGGCACGGCCAGCCGCACCCGGGCCGGGCTGCACGAGACGCTGGCCGGGGCGCTGGCGCTGCCCGGCTGGTACGGCCGCAACTGGGACGCCCTCGCCGACGCGCTCGCCGACCGCCTCGACGCCGGTCCGCTGACAGTGGTCGTCGGCGACGCGGCGGACCTGCTGGCCGACGAGCCGCCCGCCCAGCTCGGCACGATGCTCGACGTGCTCGGCGCGGTTGCCGCCGGTGGCCACGAGACGCTGCGGGTGGTGCTGCGCGACCACCCCGACCGGCTACGCGCCCTGCGTGACCGCGTCGACGCGGTGCTCAGCGGTCGGGTCGGCACCCCGCCCCCCGCCGGCTGAGCCCACCACCGTGGGGCGTCAGGTGGGCTGGTCGAGGATGGCGCTGAAGCGTTCCTCGGCCAGGTCGAGCTGGGCGAGGATGTGCTGCTTGACCGGTGCCGACAGCGGCGTGTCCGGGCGGGCGACCAGGTCCCGGAAGACTGGCACCAGTGGGCGGTACTTGGTGGCGGCGCGGGCCACCTTCGGCCCGACCGTGTGGATCACGCCCACGCCGTTGTCGGTGAAGTCGGACACCTTGATCACCCGGGCCCAGGGCTCCCGTTCCAGGCTCGCCGCCACGTGCTCCCGGTACTGCTCGTCGCGGTCCCGTCCCGGGTCGTACGCCGGGTTGGTGACCGCCGCGACCAGCCGGGCGACCCGTGCGCCGAACCGGTCCGACAGCGCGGCGAGCGCCGCCGGGGTCACGTCGGCGTACGTGCCGGGGTCGAGCCCGGCCAGCTCGGCGGGGTGGTCCTCGACCGCGTCGTGCAGCAGCCCGGCGACGATCACGTCCACGTCCCGCACCTGGTAGTGGTGCATCAGCCGGATCGCCACCCGCAGCAGGTGGTTGAGGTACGGCTCGCGTACCCGCCGGTCGTCGCGGTGCAGGTCGGCGGCCAGGTCGAGCGCCTCGGTCAGCCGGTCGCGGGCGGCCTCGTCGAACGCCTCGATCTCCAGCCGGAACCGGGCCAGCAGGCCGGGCTCACCGTGGATCTCGGTGATCGCGTGCATTGGCATGGTGGCGAGGTACGCGGGGAACTCCATGCGTCCCTTATAGCTGATCTTCGCTAGATCCGGTGCCCGCCTGGCCGCTCACGTCGCCGGTGAGGCGCTTGACCAGGCGTACGCAGGTGCCCTCCGGCGTGCCGACGATGGTGGCCTCGTCCATCACCCGCGCCATGATCAGCCGCCCGCGGCCCCGGTCGCCGGTGTCGTCGCCGTCGGCCGGCCGCCAGCCGCCCTGGTCGCGTATCTCGATCTCCAGCCGGTCGCCGCGCAGCTCGGCCCGCAGCGTGGTGATGCCCTCCGGGGCGAAGCGGTAGCCGTGCTCGATGGCGTTGGCGCACGCCTCGCCGGTGGCGATGAGCACCGTGTCGACGTCCCAGGCGCCGACGCCATGGGCGTGCAGCCAGCCGCGCAGCCGTCCCCGGATGCCGGCGAGCCGGGCCGGGTCGGCCGGCAGGTCGATGGTGAGGACCGGGCCGAGGTCGCCGGATGTCCCACCCGTCACGTCCGGCCCTCCGTCCCGTGCCCGTCCCCGGGCCTGGGCACCCACTCGCGCTGTCACCGCCTGATTCTCACCCTGTTGTCCCCGGTCGCCGCCGGTTCATTCCCCCGGCGGCGATGTCCGTCAGACATGATCATCGCGCATCCGGGCGGGCACGTCAGCCGGTGGCCCGGCAGAGGGCTCGGGCGCAGGTCAGAGCGGCAGCTTCCCGGCACCCGCCCAGGCGTCGACGACGAGCGGGACCAGCGGAGCCGGCAGTGGCCGGGCGGCGCGCAGCGTGGGCGTCCACCCGGCGTCGCCGCCGAGGTCCGGGTCGTGGGCGGCGTTGTACGCGGCGATCAGGTCCACCGGCCGGGCCGGGCGGCCGGCCTGCCGGACCCAGGTGCCCCGCTCGGTGAGCGCGGTGCCGCCCCAGTCGTGGAGCAGGTCGGCCGGGGTGGCGCCGCCGGTCAGCGTGAAGAAGTTGTTCTCCGCGTACAGCGCGGACTGCACGCCGAGGCCGAGGGCGTACGCGAACCCGGGGCCGCCGAGCCGGTAGTGGTTGTTGTGCACGTCGACCTGGCCGAACCGTACCCGGGGCAGTCGTTGCAGCGTGCCGTCGAACAGGTTGTGCCGCACCGTGACGTTGAGCCGGCCCACGTCCGGGCCGACGGTGTTCGAGGAGCCGATCAGCATGACCTTGTCCCGGCCGGTGAAGCGGTTCCAGGACACGGTGACCAGGCTGGCGGTGTGCGTGACGTCCACCGAGCCGTCGTGCACCTGGTAGGGCCGCCCGAAGTAGACGGGCTGGTCGCTGTCCGGGTTGTCGCCGTCGGTGAACGTGTTGTGGTCGATCCAGACGTGCTCGCTGCGCCGTACCGAGATCTGGTCGTACTGGGAGTTCCAGTTGCCGGTGTCGCCGTCGGTGGGGGACCAGGCCGGGAAGCAGTCCCGGGCGTCGGCGAACTCGATGTTGCGGACCATCACGTTGTCCGCGCGGTCGATCATCAGCGTCAGGCCGGCGAGCCGGGCGCCGCGCAGCCCGATGATCGTGGTGTTCGGCCCGACGTTGATCTGGGTCTGCCGGGTCTGGTTGGCCACGGACCGCGCCCGGGCGGCTTCCAGCGGCCCGCTCGGGTTCGTCCGGCCCCAGGTCGCCGGGTCGTACGCGGCCAGGTAGGCGGGCAGCGAGTACTCCGGGTCGGCCAGGTCGGCGCAGTCCAGCGGCGTGCCGTCCGGGCCCTCGAAACCGTCGACGGCACCGGCCACGTACACGATCTTTCCGGTGGCGTCGGCGGCGTTCGTGGCGTTGTCGCCGCCGAGCGCGGCGACCAGCTCGGACCGGGTACGCACGACGTGTACCCGGTCCGGCGCGGCGGCCGACCCGCCGGTGGTGCCGGCGCCGGCGGCGGCCCAGCCGTCGTTCGCGGCGAGGGCCTGGCGGCCGATCAGGCCGGCGGCCCGGGACGGCTCACCGGGCGCGGCCGGCGCGGGCGCGGCGGTAGTGAGGACGAGCGCGGCGGCCAGCGCCGCGACGACTGCGGTTCGGGTGCGCATGACTCGCTCCGTTCTCCTTGAGGGACATTCACCGCACCGGCAGGTCCACCACGTACGGCGGGACCGCCCACGGGACGCCTGCCTCGGACGGCAGCGCGCCGGACTCGGCGGCGGCCCGCAGCACCGCGCCGATGCCCCGCACCATCCGCACCCGGTGCGGGCCGTCGCCGGACACGCGCACCAGGTCCCCGCCGAGCAGCGTGGGAACGGGTGCGTCCCGCAGCGCGTCCAGCACCGCGGTGAACGGCTCGGTACGCGCCACCGGCGCGATCAGCGGTGTGCCGTCCGCGCGGTGGTCGAGCAGGTTCGCCAGCAGCCCCCGACGGCCGGGCACCAACCGTGGGGCGTCGTCGCCGGGTAGGCACAGCCGGTCGGTCGGGTACTCCAGCACGGCCCGCCCCCGTTCCCCGGTGACCAGCACCTCCCCGGCGACGTGTTCCTCGGCGGCGAGGGTGAGCGCGGCCAGCACCGGCGGCCCGGCGTGCGGGGTCAGCCGCAGCACCGTGGTGTCGTCCACCTCGATCGGGCGGACCCGGTAGCGCTCCACCTCGATCCGGGCCGGGCGTACGGGTGCGCCGGTGACCGACGCGGCGACGGCGAGGCACTGCATCAGCGCGTGCGCGAGCGGGTTGGCCAGCGCGCCGTCCAGCGCCGGACGGCCGTCCAGCGACCGCCGTCCGGCCCAGGGGGAGCGGGCGTAGTAGGCGTCCGGGCGGTGCCAGGCGGCGAGCGTGGCGATGCCGGTGACCGGGCCGAGCCGCCCGAGTGTGCCGGTCAGCTCGGTGAGCGCGGCCGAGCCGAGCGCCTGGAAGTTGACCTGCACGGCCCGGCCGGAAGCGGCGGCGGCTTCGGCGAGCGTCACGTGTTCGGCGAGGTCGAGCACCGGCGGCTTCTCCAGCAGCAGGTCCGCCCCGGCGGCGAGCACGTCGAGCGCGATCGGCAGGTGGGTGTGCGGCGGCGTGCAGACCACCACCACGTCCGGCCCGGACGCGGCGAGCATGGCCCGGTGATCGGTGAACACGCCGGCCTCCGGTGGGACCGGCGCGTCCGGTTCGGCCTCCAGCGGGCGCACGTCGACCAGCGCGACCAGCCGCGCCCGCCCGGCGGCGTGCAGCTCCGCGATGGTCCGGCGGTGCCAGCGGCCGTGCCCGTTCGACCCGACCAGCGCCACCCGGGGCGGCGCGTCGCCGGTCACCGGGCGTCCGCCAGTGTGGCCCGCACACCGTGCCGTTCCAGGGCGGTGAGCCAGCCGGTCACGTCGGCGCGGACCTCGTCGTCGGCGGCCAGGTCGGCCGGGAACACCTCGCGCAGCGCGAAGACCGCGTCCACCACCCCGGCCGGGGTGTGCGCCCCGGCCGCGAGGGCGGCACGCAGCCGGTCGGCGAGCGGGTCGTCCAGCGGCAGCGGGCGGCCGTCGTCGGCGTACCCGAGGAGGAACCGCAGCCAGGCGGCCACCACGAGCGCGCTCCACCGCGCGGACCGGCCGGCCGCGCGCAGGTCGGCGATGGTGTGCAGCACCCGCTGCGGCAGTTTCTGCGAGCCGTCCATGGCGACCTGCGTCGTCCGGTACCGGATCGCCGGGTTGGCGAAGCGGGCGAGCACCTGCTCGCCGTAGGCGCTCACGTCGACGTCGGGTGGCGGGGTGAAGCTGGGCGCGATCTCCTCGGCGACCAGCCGCCGCAGCACCGCCTCCAGGTGCGGCAGCGCCAGCGCCTCGGCCACCGTCTCCGCGCCGGCCAGCGCCCCCAGGTACGCGGTGGCCGAGTGCACGCCGTTGAGCGCCCGCAGTTTCAGCCGCTCCCACGGGCCGGCGTCGCCGGTGAGGATCGCGCCGGACCGTTCCCAGGCCGGGCGTCCGCCCGGGAAGTCGTCCTCGATCACCCACTGCGACCACGGTTCGGCGGCGATCGCCGCCAGGTCGGTCACGCCCAGCGCCCGCCGCGCGGTGTCCCGGGTCTCTTCGGTGCTGGCCGGCACGATCCGGTCGACCATGGTGCCGGGGCAGGTCACCGCCGTCAGCACCCGTTCGGCGCTCGCGTCCGGCACCCGGGCCAGCGCGAGGCACTGCTCCACCAGGCCGCGCAGTCGGCGCCCGTTGGCGGGCAGGTTGTCGCAGCAGACCAGCGCGATCGGCCCGGCGTCGGCGGCGGCGCGGGCGAGCAGCCCGCGCACCAGCAGGCCCGGCACGGTACGCGGAGGACGGTCGCTGGTCAGGTCGGCGGTCAGGTCCGCGTCCACTGTCAGCGCGGCGGTCACCGGGTCCATCCGGTACGCCTTCTCGGTCACCGTCAGCGTGACCACCCGGATCGCCGGGTCGGCGAGCAGGCCGACCACCGCCTCCGGGTCGCTCGCGGCGTGCCGTACCCCGGCGAGCGCGCCGACCACCCGGGTGGCCGCGCCCTCGGCGGCGAGCGTGGTGACGCTGAACAGGCAGTCCTGCGCGGCCAAGGCCTCGACCACGTCGGCGCTGCGCGGCGCGACGCCGATGATGCCCCAGTCGCCGCCGGCCGCGCCGACCGCCGCCTCGGTGTGCACCGCCTGGTGGGCGCGGTGGAACGCGCCGACGCCGAGGTGGACGATGCCGGCCGGCACGGTGCCGGGGCGCAGCAACGGCCGGGACTCCGGCGGCAGGCGGCGCAGCGTGGCCAGGCCGAGCCGGTCCGTGGTCAGCGCCATGCCGGCCCGTCCGGGAAGCGGAACTGCGCGATCGACTCCTGGCGCATGGTGGCGCTGTAGCCGGGCACGGTGGGCAGCAGGTAGCGACCGTCCCGGGTGCGGACCGGGTCGGTGAAGTGCTCGTGCAGGTGGTCGACGTACTCGACCATGCGGCCGTCCAGGCTCGTGCCGACCCGCAGGTGGTCGAAGACCGCGAGGTGCTGCACGTACTCGCACAGGCCGACCCCTCCGGCGTGCGGGCAGACCGGCACGCCGAACTTCGCGGCCAGCAGCAGTTCGGCGAGCACCTCGTCCACGCCGCCGACGCGGCAGGCGTCGATCTGCATCACGCCGATCGCCTCGGCCTGGAGCAGCTGCTTGAAGATGACCTTGTTGGCGGCGACCTCGCCGGTGGCGACCCGGCAGCGTCCGCCGGTCAGGTCGGTCACCGCGCGGGCGATCCGGGCGTGCCCGAGCACGTCGTCGGCGTGCGTGGGCTCCTCGATCCAATACGGGTCGACCTCGGCGAGGACCCCCATCGCGGCGATCGCCTCGTCCACGTCCCACACCTGGTTGGCGTCCATCATCAGCAGCGCGTCCGGGCCGATCTCCTCCCGGATGATCCGGGCCCGCCGCAGGTCGTCCTCGATCCGCCCGCCGACCTTCATCTTCATCGCGCGCCACCCCTGCGCGTACGCGTCGCGGGTCAGCGCGCGCACCCGCTCGTCCGGGTAGCCGAGCCAGCCGACCGACGTGGTGTACGAGGGGAACCCGTCGCGTTCCAGCGCGGCGAGCCGGTCGCCGAGCCCGTCGCGTCCCTTGTCCAGGATGGCCGCCGCCTCGTCGGGAGTGAGCGCGTCGGTGATGTGGTGGAAGTCGACTGTCGCCACCAGCTCGTCGGTGGGCGCCTCGGCGAGGAAGCGCCACATCGGCTTGCCGGCCAGCTTGGCGCGCAGGTCCCAGACCGCGTTGACGAGCGCGCCGGTGGCCATGTGGATCACCCCCTTCTCCGGCCCGAGCCAGCGCAGTTGCACGTCGGCGGTCAGCGAGCGCCAGAACGCGACAGGTTCGGCGGCGATCTCGGCGACGGTGCGTCCCCGCACGTGGTGGGCGAGCGCGCGGACCGCCGCGCAGGTGATCTCGTTGCCCCGCCCGTTGGTGAACGTGAACCCGGTGCCGGTCGGGCCGCCGTCGGTGGTCAGCTCCACGTACGTGGCCGAGTAGTCGCCCCGGTTGATCGCGTCCGAGCCGTCGCCGCTGGCGGCGGTGGGGAAGCGTACGTCGTGCACCTCGACGTCGACGATCGTGGTCATGCGGACCCGCCTCCGAACTTGAAGACCTGCTTGGGCAGCCGGTACGCCAGGTCGACGATGGTCTCGGCGGCCTCGTCCTCGCCGAGGCGGTGCTCGGCGACCAGGCGGGCCAGGAAACCGGCGTCGACCCGGCGGGCCACGTCGTGGCGTACCGGGATGGAACAGAACGCGCGGGTGTCGTCGACGAACCCGGCGGTGTTGTAGAAGCCCGCCGTCTCGGTGACCGCCTCCCGGAACCGGCGCAGCACCTCGGGGGAGTCCAGGAACCACCAGGGCGCGCCGAGGCGCAGCGCCGCGTACCCGCCCGCGAGCGGCGCGAGCTCCCTGGTGAACGTGTCCTCGTCGAGCGTGTAGAGCACCACGGTGAGCCGCGGGTCGTTGCCGTGCGCGTCGAGCAGCGGCGCGAGGCCGTGCACGTACTCGGTGGCCTGCGGCACGTCGCCGCCGACGTCGCGGCCGTGCCGGGCGTGCAGCCAGCGGTTGTGGTTGCGCACCGCGCCCGGGTGCAACTGCATGACCAGGCCGTCGTCGAGCGACATCCGGGCGAACTCCAGCAGCATGTGTGCCCGGAACGCCTCGGCGTCGGCGGCGTCGGCCAGGCCGCGCCGCCCCTTGTCGTACAGCGCCGCGGCCTGCGCGGGGCCGAGATCGAGGGTACGGGCGGTGGGGTGCCCGTGGTCGGACGACGTGGCGCCGGCGGCGGCGAACGCCTCCCGCCGTGCCCGCAGCGCGGCCAGATAGCCGGCGTACGTGCCGGTGTCCTCGCCGGAGACCTCGGCGAGCCGGTCCACGTTCGCCGACCAGGTGCCGAACTCCATGTCCACCACGTCGTCCGGGCGGAACGTGGTGACCACCCGGCCGCCCGGCCCGCCCCAGCCGTCGGCGGCGAGCTTGGCGTGCCGGCCCAGGTCGTCGAGCGGCGACTCGGTGGTGGCGAGCACCTCGATGCCGAAGCGCTCGAACAGCGCCCGGGGCCGGAAGCCGGGCTCGGCCAGCCGGGCGGCGAGCGCGTCGTAGACGGCGTCGGCGGTGGCCGGGCCCAGCGGCGTGTCGATGCCGAACACGTTCCGGAACGTCTGCTCCAGCCACAGCCGCGACGGGGTGCCGCGGAACAGGTGCCAGTGCGCGGCGAAGCGCCGCCAGATGGTCCTCCCGTCGGTCTCCACCGGGCTGCCGTCGACACTGGGCACACCCAGGTCGGCCGGGGGTACGCCCTGGCTGAGCAGCATCCGGGTCAGGTAGTGGTCGGGCACGATCAGCAGCCGGGCCGGGTCGGGGAACGGCTGGTCCTCGGCCAGCAGCCCGGGGTCGACGTGCCCGTGCGGGGAGATGATCGGCTGCTCGGCGGCGTGCGCGTACAGCTCGCGGGCCAGGGCGCGCAGGCCGGGCTCGGCGGGCAGCAGCAGGTCGCCGCGGGAGATGATCGGCACAGCGAGGGCTCCTCGGTCAGGGCAGGGTGAGCAGGTCGGCGACCCGGACGGGTGCGCCGGTCTCCAGCGAGCGGTTGGCGGCCAGGCCGGTGAGCAGCGCCAACGCGCCGTCGCGGGCGGTGGCGGCCCGGCCGAGCGGGTCGGGTTCGCCGCCGAGCAGCACCCGGGTCATCCGGGCGTCCGCGCCGCCGTGCCCGCGCCGGGTCCAGCCCTCGACCGGGATCTCCACCGGCGGCGCCCAGAACGGTCGCAGCGTGAGCCGGGCCGCGCCCTGTTCCACGGTGGCCTCGTCGCCGTGCAGCGCCGCGCCCTTGAGCGCCCCGGCCACGGACGGGCTGACGTGGTCGCTCTCGGTCACCTCCAGTTCGAGGCGGCCCCGGCTGCCGTTGACCATCACCCGGTAGCCCTCCCAGGGGGCGTACGCGGTGAGGTGGTAGGTCATCGTCGCGCCGGTGTCGTAGCGGGCCAGCACCGCCATGTCGTCCTCGATGGTCACGCCGGGGGCGAAGACGTTGCGGTCGCGCTGGTAGCCGTCCTCGGCCTCGGCGTCGAGGTACAGCTCGCGCAGCCGCTGGTGGTCGGCCAGGCGCAACGCGAACGGGTCGCCGTCGGCGGCGGGGGAGCCGTGCGCCCGGTCGTAGTCGCGGGCGTAGCCGTGCCGGCGGCCGTCCGCGCCGTAGAAGAACAACCGGCCGTACGCGTGCACCTCGACCGGGCGGGCGTCCAGCCACCAGTTGACCAGGTCGAAGTGGTGCCCGGACTTGTGCACGAGCAGGCCGCCGGAGACGGACTTGTCGCGGTGCCAGCGGCGGAAGTAGTCGGCGCCGTGGCGCACGTCGAGCAGCCACTCGAAGTGCACCGAACCGATCTCGCCGACCGCGCCGTCGGCGAGCAGCCGCCGGAACTGCTCGTGCAGCGGGTTGTAGCGGTAGTTGAATGCGACTGTCACGCGCCGGCCGGTCTCGGCCACCGCGTCCAGGATGCGGCGGCACCGGTCGGCGTCGACTGTCATCGGTTTCTCCACGACCACGTCGCAGCCGGCCCGCAGCGCCGCCGTCACGTACTCGTCGTGGGTGGCGTCCACGCTGGTCACCAGCACCACGTCGACCCGTTCCTCGGCCAGCATGGCGGCGAAGTCGCGGGCGGCGTACGTGGGCACCGGCGGCCGGCCCAGCTCGGCCAGCCAGCGGTTGTGCGCGTCCATCCTCCTCTGGTTGACGTCGGCGAGCGCGACCAGTTCGGCGGTGTCGGCGTGGTCGAGGGCCAGGGCGCGGACGAACATCTCGGCGCGTGCCCCGGCACCCACCAGGGCGTGGCGGACCCGTTCCCGGGCCGGTGGTGACATGTCGTCGGCCTCCCCGGCAGTCGGCTGCAAAGGTTTGCAGCCGAAGAAACCATGACGATGGATGCGTCGTCAACGGTTCCCGGCCAAGCCGTCCCATCCATCCACATTGGTGTGGTTTCACGCGCTCACTGGGACCACCGGCGCAATCGACCCGCAACAATGGACCGTTGACACGGACGCAACCGTTTGCATTAATGGGCGGCACCCGTGACCCCCACCACATCGGACGAGGGAGCCCGCCGTGCCAGCCACCATCCGGGACGTCGCCCGCGCCTCCGGTGTGCACATCTCCACCGTGTCCCGGACGTTCTCGGCCCCGCACCTGGTCAACCCGGAGACCCGGGTCCGGGTGCTGGCCTGTGCGGAGGATCTCGGCTACCGGCCCAACCGGGCCGCCCGGGCCCTCATCACCGGCCGTACGCACAACATCGGCCTGATCGTGGCCGACATCGCCAACCCGTTCTTCCCGCCGCTGATCAAGGCGGCGGAGGGGCAGGCCCGGCACCGCGACTACCACGTGTTCGTGGCCGACACCAACGAGGATCCGGTCGCCGAGGAGGACCTGGTCCACGCCCTGGCCAAGCAGGTCGACGGCGTGCTGCTGTGCAGCCCTCGGATGAGCAACAGCCTGATCGAGCAGGTCAGCCGCGAGGTCCCGGTGGTGGTGATAAACCGTCAGGTCGCCGGCCTGCCCTGCGTGATGATGGACGTCGGGCAGGGCGCCCGGGCCGCGATCGAGCACCTGCTCGGGCTCGGCCACCGCCGGATCGCGCTGCTCGGCGGCCCGCGCGGCTCCTGGACCGCCCGGGAGATGCGCCGCGCCGCGACCGCCGCCGCCCGGGGCGGGGGAGCGGAGCTGACAGTCCTCGGACCCAACCAGCCCACCGAGACCGGCGGCGGCGCCCTGGCCGAACAGGTACGCCGCAGCGGCGTCACCGCCGTGCTCGCCTACAACGACCTGATGGCGATCGGCCTGATCGAAGGGCTGGACGCGCTCGGGTCGCGGGTGCCGCACGACGTGAGCGTCGTCGGCGTCGACGACATCGCGCTGAGCCGGCTCACCCGACCCAAGTTGACGACGGTGGCCACGCCGACCGCGGTCGCCGGCCGGACGGCCGTCGACATGCTGCTGCAACTGGACTCCGACGCGCCGCGCGGCGCCCGGGGCCGGGGCGCGGCGACCGGCGACCGTCGCACCACCGCACAGGTAATGCTCCAGACCGAACTGGTCGTCCGCGACTCGACCGGGCCCGTCCCCGCGCCCGGCCGGGACGGCACCGGAGCCTGACCAGGTGGCCCGGGCCCGCACAGCACTGCGGACCCGGGCGGCCCGTGGACGGTCGCCGGTGACGTCGTCGCCTCCCACATCCGAGGAGTGAGCGCAGATGCACCCCGCAACGTCCCCCACCGCCGGCGCACCCGCCGGGCGGGATCACCGTACCCCCCTGACCCGACGCCGACTCGTCCGCGGCCTGGCCGCCGTCGCGCTCGCCGTGCCGCTCGCCCTGGGCGCGGCGGGCTGCGGCGACGACTCCGCCGGCGGCGACGGCGGCCCGGTCAAACTCTCCGTCTTCTGGTGGGGCGGTGAGGCCCGGGCGAAGCTGACCGAGGACGCCCTGGCCCTCTACACCAAGAAGCACCCCGATGTGACGTTCGAGAAGACCTGGCAGGCCAACCAGGGCTACTTCGACAAGCTCGCCACGCTGACCGCCGGCGGCAACCCGCCCGACCTGTTCCAGATCGACGACAACTACCTGGCCGAGTACGCCGGCCGCAGCACGACGCTCGACCTGGGCAGCTATCGCGACTCCGGCAAGCTCGACGTGTCGAAGTTCCCGAAGAGCCTGCTGGAGTACGGCGTGGTCGACGGCAAGCTCGCCGGGGTCGCCGCCGGGGAGAACACCCAGGGCCTGGTCTACAACAAGACCCTGCTGACGAAGAACGGGCTGCCCGAGCCGACCACCGGGATGAGCTGGGAGGAGCACATCGCCTGGGCCGAGCAGGTGGCGAAGAAGACGAAGGTGCCCGGCACCCAGGATCCGAGCGCCGACTACAAGGCGCTCTGGGTGTGGCTGCGCCAGCAGGGCAAGGATCTGTACAAGGGCAAGGAGCTCGGCTTCACCGTCGAGGACGTGACGAAGTGGTTCGAGCTGTGGAAGGGCGCGCGGGACCGGGGCGCCACCCCGACGCCGGACGTCATCCACGAGGGCAACGCCACCGACATCACCAAGCAGCTCGTGGTCACCGGCAAGGCGGCCACCTCCTGGGTCTGGGCCAATCAGATGCCGGACCTGAAGAAGAACACCAAGGACGAGCTCGGTGTGGTCGCGTACCCGGGTGACCCGAGCGCGCAGTGGGCGCGGGCGTCGATGTACTGGTCGGTGTTCAAGGGCAGCAAGCACCGCGACGTCGCCATCGACGTGATCAACTTCTTGGCCAACGACCCGGAGGCGGTCGCCCTGCTCGGCACCGACCGGGGTCTGCCCTCGAACATGGACCTGCGGGCGAAGGTCAGCGAGACCGCCACCGACCCGGCCATGAAGCAGTCCATCCAGGTCGAGGCCGAGCTGGCGCAGAAGTTCGGCGCCTCGCCCCAGGTGCCGATCAAGGGGCACAGCAAGGTCAAGTCCGAGCTGACCAAGGCCGCCGAGAACGCCCAGTACGGCCGCGCCACCCCGGCTCAGGCGGCGGAGCAGTTCGTCACCGCCTGCAAGTCCGCGATCGCCTGACCCCAGGAAAGGACCGGTCCCGTGGCTCTCACCACGGCGCCCGGCCGGACCCCGCGCACCGGACCGGCCGGCCCCCGCCCCACGCGGCGTCGGGCCGGCCGGGCCCGGCTCGGCGAGGGCCTGGCGGGGTACGTCTTCCTCTCGCCCTGGCTCATCGGACTGATGGGCGTCACGGCGATCCCCATGTTGCTCTCGCTCTGGCTGAGCTTCACCGACTACGACATCCTCACGCCGCTGTCCGAGGTGCGGTGGGTGGGGCTGGCCAACTACGAGCGGATGTTCACCGCCGACCCGTCGTACTGGCACGCGGTCCGGGTCACGCTGACGTTCGCGCTGGTCGCGGTGCCGCTGAAGCTGGCCGCCGCGCTCGGTGTGGCGCTGCTGCTCAACCGCGCCTGGCGCGGCGTCGGGTTGTTCCGCAGCCTGTTCTACCTGCCGTCGTTGCTGGGCGGCAGCGTCGCGCTCGCCATCGTCTGGGTGAACATGTTCAACCGGGACGGCGCCTTCAACTCGTTCCTCGCCCTGTTCGGCGTCGAAGGGCTGCCCTGGGTCAACGACCCGGACTGGGCGCTGGAGACGCTGATGGTGCTGGCGATCTGGCAGTTCGGCGCGCCCATGGTGATCTTCCTGGCCGGGCTCAAGCAGGTGCCCACCGAGCTGTACGAGGCGGCGGCGGTGGACGGCGCCGGGGCGTGGCGGCGCTTCCGCGCGGTCACGCTGCCCATGCTCTCCCCGGTGATCTTCTTCAACCTGGTGCTGGAGACCATCAATGGCTTCCAGGGCTTCACCGCCGCGTTCGTGCTCAGCAACGGCACCGGCGGCCCTGTCGACTCCACGCTGATGTACACGCTGAAGCTCTACATCTCCGGCTTCACCGACCTGGAGATGGGCTACGCGTCGGCGATGGCGTGGGTGTTCCTGGTGGCGATCGGCGTGGTCACCGCCGTCTTCTTCAGCACCGGCCGGTTCTGGGTGCACTACTCGGACGGAGATGACGCGTGAGCGCGAGGAGTGAGCCGGTCCTGCGAGCCCCGCAGTCGCGAACAAAGGAGGCGCTGTGACGGCGCTCGCCACGGCCCGCCGCCGCCCGGGCAGCGGCCGGAACGTCCTGCGGCTCGTAGTGCTCGTCGCGATCGTCGCGGTGGTGCTCTACCCGCTGTTCTGGATGCTCGGCACCTCGGTCAAGTCGCAGGCCGAGATCGCCAACAACGTCGGTCTGCTACCCGAACGGTTCACCCCCGGCAACTACCTCGACGGCTGGGCCAACTTCGACATCAGCTTCGGCCGGTTCTTCCTCAACAGCGCTGTGGTCAGCGTGCTCACCGTCGTCGGCAACGCGCTGTCCTGCCTGCTCGCCGCGTACGCCCTGGGCCGGCTGCGGTTCCGGCTGCGCAAGCTGTGGTTCACCGTCATGGTCGGCACGCTGCTGCTGCCCGGGCACGTGCTGATCGTGCCGCAGTACATCCTGTTCCGCAGCCTCGGCCTGGTCGGCGGCGACTGGCCGTACCTGCCGCTGCTGGTGCCGCAGTTCCTGGCCACCGAGGCGTTCTTCGTCTTCCTCATGGTCCAGTTCATGCGCGGCATCCCGCGTGAGCTGGACGAGGCGGCCACCATCGACGGCGCGTCCCCGTACGGCGTCTTCCGGCACGTCATCCTGCCGCTGAGCCGCCCGGCGCTGGTCACCACGGCGATCTTCTCGTTCATCTGGACCTGGAACGACTTCTTCCGGCAGTTGGTGTTCCTGTCCAGCCTGGAGGACTACACGGTCCCGGTGGCGCTGACCCTGTTCATCGACTCGACCAGCCAGAGCGCTGTCGGCCCGATGTTCGCCATGTCGGTGCTGTCCCTGCTGCCGGTGTTCCTGTTCTTCCTGGCCTTCCAGCGGATGCTCGTCGAGGGCATCAACACCAGCGGGCTGAAGGGATGACCGCCGTGCCCGCCGCCATCGACACCGTGCCCGCCGACCCCGACACCGTGCCCGTCGAACCCGACACCGGGCCGGCCCACGCCGGCTGGCGGGACACGCTGCGCGAGGCGACCGACCTGGCGTTGCTCGGCTTCGCCGTGGCGCTCACCGCGCTGCCGGTGCTCACGCTCGCCCCGGCGCTCGCCACCGCCGCCGCCGCGCTGCACGACAGGTCGGTCACCGGCGCCTGGCCCGACGCGCGGACCAGCCTCACCCGGTTCGGCCGCGCGCTGCCGGCCGGGGTTGCGGCCGGCGCCGTCGCCCTCGCCGCCGCCGGGCTGGTCGCCGCCGACCTGGTCGCGCTCGCCACCGGCCGGGTGCCCGGCGGCGGGCCCGCGCTGACGCTCACCGCCGTCGTGGTGGCGGCCCTGCTCGGGTACGCGGGGCTGGTCACCGTCGCGGTCGGCCGCACCGGCAGCCGGGGCTGGCGGGCGGCAGCACGCCGGGTGGCGCGCGCCTGCCCGGAGCGCCCCGGCGTGTGGGCCGCCGCCTCCGGCGTCTGCGCGTTGGCAGTTCTGCTGGGCGTGCTGGTCACGCCGGTCGCGGTGCCGATCCTCGGCGGGTACGCCCTCGCCGCGCTGCACGCGCTGGACGCCCGCCGCCCGGTCGCCGCGCCGGAGCCGTCGTGACCGCCGCCGCCGGGTCCTTCGAGGCCGAGGCCGAGCAGTGCTTGATCGTCGGCGGCGCCGAGGTGGCCCGGTACGTGGTCCGGCCCGACCTGGACCCGCGCCACGGGCCCCGGCCCTACCTGCACCCGGTGCGTACCCGGGCCGGCGCCCCGGTCACCGACGCGCTCCCGGCCGACCACGTCTGGCACCTCGGCGCCTCACTGGCCGTGCAGGACGTGGACGGCGCCAACCTGTGGGGCGGCCGGACGTACGTCCGCGGCACCGGCTACACCTGGCGCGACGACCACGGCGTCATCGCGCACACCGGCTGGCGGGAGCGGACCGCCGACCGGCTCGACCACGACCTCGAATGGCGTGACCGGCACGGCCGGGTGCTGCTGCGCGAGCACCGGCGGATCATCGCCGCACCGGCCGGGGAGGACGCCTGGTGGCTGGACCTGTCCGCCACGCTCACCTCCGCCACCGGCGCTGACGTGCACCTGGGCAGCCCGGCCACGAACGGCCGCCCGGGCGGGGCCGGGTACGGCGGCTTCTTCTGGCGGGCGGCGGCCGACGGGGAACCGCTGGTGCGCACCGCCGAGGCGGAAGGCGAGGAGACGGTGAACGGGTCGGCCGCGCCCTGGCTGGCGTTGTCCGCCTCAGCGCCCGGCGGTGGCGCGTACACGCTGGTGTTCACCGGTCTGGGGCCGGGCGACAGGTGGTTCGTGCGCACCGCGATGTACCCGGGCGTCTGCGTCGCGTACGCGTTCGACAGTCCGGCCGTGGTCGCCGCCGGACGGCCCCGGCACAACCGGCACCGGGTGCTCGTCGCCGACGGCCACCTCGACCCGGCCGACGTGCCGGCCCGGGTGGACGCGGCGGTCGCCCGGTGAGCGAGCCGCTCGGTTCCGGCGCCGCTGTCGCGGGCCGAGGCCGCGCCCGGGGCGGGCCGGAGGTGGTCTGCGTGGGCGAGACCATGGTGATGCTCGCCCCGGCCGACGGCGGGCGGCTGGAGCACGCCACGCGGCTGACTGTCGGCGTGGGTGGCGCGGAGTCCAACGTGGCGGCCGGGCTGGCCCGTCTCGGGCACCGCGCTGCCTGGGTCAGCCGGGTCGGCGACGACCCGTTCGGCCGGCGGGTGGTGGCCGAGGTCGCCGCCGCGGGCGTGGACGTCTCCCTGGTCACCGTCGACCCGGACGCGCCGACCGGGCTCTATCTGAAGGACCCGGGGCCGGGCGGCACCCGCGTGCACTACCACCGGGCCGGATCGGCCGCGAGCCGCCTCGGCCCGGCCGACCTCGGGCGTTCCGGGCCGGCCGGTGTGCGCCTGCTGCACCTGTCCGGGATCACCGCCGCGCTCTCCGGCACCTGCCGTGACCTGCTCGTGTCCGCGCTGGACGGGCGGACGCTGCCCGGCGCCCGGGTCAGCTTCGACGTGAACCACCGCCCGGCGCTCTGGCCCGCCGGCCGGGCCGGCCCGGCCCTGCGCGACCTGGCCGGCCGCGCCGACGTGGTGCTGGTCGGGCTGGACGAGGCGGCCGTGCTCTGGTCGGCGGACGATCCGGCCGCCGTCCGCGACCTGCTGCCCGGCCCGGAACTGGTGGTGGTCAAGGACGGTCCGGTCGGCGCGACGGCGCTGCCGCGTACCGGGCCGGCGGTGTTCGTGCCGGCGCTGCCGGTGGACGTGGTGGAGCCGGTCGGTGCCGGGGACGCGTTCGCCGCCGGGTTCCTCTCCGGGCTGCTGCGCGGCCTCGACCTGCGAGCCTGTCTGCGGCTGGGGCACCTGACCGCCGCGCCGGTGCTGGCCGTGGCGGGCGACACCGCGCCGCCGCCGGACCCGGAGACGATCGCGCGTGCGCTGGCGCTGTCGGAGACGATGTGGACCGCGCAGGTCAGCGGAGGGAGCGGGAGATGAGCGGGCACGACTTCGAGGCTCTGTTCGGCGACGCGCGGGTGATGGTGATCCTGCGCGACCTGCCGCCGCAGGAGACGGTCCGGCTGGCGGAACTGGCGTGGGATCTCGGCATCGCCGTGGTCGAGGTGCCCATCCGTACCCCGGAAGCGGTGCCGGCGCTGCGCGCTGCCGTGACAGCGGGACGGCGGCGGGACCGGATCGTCGGCGCGGGCACCGTGCGCACCCCGGCGCAGGTCGGTCAGGCGGTGGCCGCCGGGGCGGCGTTCACGGTGGCGCCGGGCCTGGACCTGGCGGTGGCCGACGCGGCGGCCGGTCTCGGCGTGCCGCACCTGCCCGGCGTGGCCACCCCGACCGAGGCTCTGCGGGCACTCGACCACGGCCTGGTGTGGCTCAAGGCGTTCCCGGCGGTCAGCCTCGGCCCGGCGTGGTTCCGCGCGGTCGCCGGCCCGCTGCCGGAGGCCCGGTTCGTGGCCACCGGCGGTGTCGACGCCGGCAACGCGGGTGACTTCCTCGCCGCCGGGGCGCGCGTGGTGGCGGTCGGGTCGGCGCTCACCGATCCGGCGCAACTGCCGCGCCTGGCCACGCTCGCGACCGGCGGCGCCGTCACCTGACCGTCGCGTGGCGGGTCCGGTGGCACGACGGCCGTATCGTCGTAGCCGACACCAGGATCCGGCGGCCGAGGAGAACCTGATCCGTGCTCTTGCCAGGCATGCCGACGGCGTGCCGCTGTCCGGCCCTCTGTCCCGGCGGTTGCTGCTGCGTGGCCTACTGGCCGACGTACTGGTCGGTGCACAGCCGCAGCAGGAAGAAGGACGTCGCGGTCGATGTCATCAACTTCATGCTCAACGATCCCGAAGCGGTCGCCCTGCTGGGCACCGACCGGGGCCTGCCGCCCAACGCCGACCTGCGCGCCAAGCTCAGCGAGACGGTCACCGACCCGGCCCTGAAGCGGTCCATCCGGTTCGAGTCGGAGCTGGCGAAGACGTTCGGCGACGGCCCGCGACCCCGCTGGACGGACACCGCACTGTGAAGTCCGAGCTGGTCAAGGCCGCCGAGAACGCCCAGTCCGGCCGGGCCACCCCGGCCCGGGCGGCGCAACAGTTCGTCGCCGCCGCCTCGGCCGCGATCGCCTGACCGGACGCGCGGTCACCGGACCGTACGGCCGGACGTGGTGGCGGCGGTCCGGACCGCCTTGACGATCGCCGGAATCGACCCGATCAGCAGCACCAGCGCCCAGATCAACGCCACCACGGCGAACACCACGGCGCCCAGGTCGTCGAGGATGCTGACCAGGATCACCGGCACCAGGCCGTGCAGGAACTGCAGCACCACAGTGCACAGCAGTGTGGTCAGCGCCAGCAGCACCAGCCCTTTGTTGCGCAGGAACCGGGGCTCGGCGGCGAGCAGCAGCGCGGCCCAGACCAGTTTGAGCAGCAACGCCAGCCCGAGCAGCACTGCCGCGTCGTCGACCGGGAAGAACCCCCAGACCGCGAGGTACGCCAGCGTGCCGAACGGCGGCGCCAGGAACAGCGAGACCATCACTGTCAGCTCGACGAACGCGACGATCAGCAGGACCAGCGACACCAGCAGCAGCACGATCGAGAAGACGAGCGTGGCCACGCCCTGCACCCGGCCCTGGACCCGGTCCGGCAGCACCAGGCTCAGGCAGAACAGCCCTGTCGTCCACAGCGCCACCACGTCGATCAGCGCCAGGTAGCCGATGCCCCGCCCGGACGGCTCGGACACCGCGCCGACGTCGCCCAGCTCCACGCCGAGCTGCCCGGCGCTGCCCCGCAGCGCGCCGCTCGCGTCGCCGCCGCCGGTCAGCGCCGCCGCGCCCAACTCCACGCCCACCACCAGCGCCACCGCGAACAGCGCCAGCAGCAGGAACGGCTTGCGCAACTCACCCATTCCGCGTCTCCGTCCCGGTCAGGACCGGGCCAGCGTGACCGAACATCCGCCACCTCCCGGACACCGCAGGAGCACCTCGGTCTCCCGGTCCACGGCCACCTTCGCCACCGCCGGGCCGTCCGCGTCGGGGGCGACCTCGTCGGTGACTGTGACGTCCGCGTCGCCGGGTGCGGGGGCGGTCACCTCGAACGGTGTCGTACCGCGCAGCACCAGCGTGCGCAGCGCTCCCGGGTCGGCCACCCGCAGCCGGCACGCCGTGCCGAAGGCGAGCGTCACCCCGTCGGCGGTGGTGGCCGGATCGGCGGCCGGCGGCAGGCACGTCACCGCCACCGTCGCCGGGTCCACCGTCCCGGTCCCGCGTCCCAGCCGGGCCAGCGCCCCCGGCCCGCCCGCCGGGTCACCCGGGTCGTCGCGGCGCCCGGCCACCGCCACCACGTACAGCGCCACCAGCAGCACGGCCACCGCCACCAGCAGCACCTTCTGCTTGGTGCTCATGGCCGGACGACGGGCGTGAAGCGGATCTCGTCCACCCCGGCGAAGTACCTGTCGGTGCCCTGCGTCTTGCTCACCGCCACCAGCATCAGCGTGTGCGGCCCGCGGGTCAGCGCCACGGTGCCCACGTCCACCTCGTCGGTGCGGACCACGGTCGGGCTGAACCCGAAGAACGTGTCGCCGACCTGCCGGCCGTCGATCAGCCAGATCGTGTTCGCGTAGTCGAACGAAATGGTGCGCACCGTGGAGAACCGCCACGTGCCGTCGGACGGCACGTCCACCCGCACCGTCACCCGGTCACCGACCGCCCGGCCCAGGAAGAACAGCTGCGCGCCGCCGGACCACTCCACGTCGCAGCAGTTCTCCTGCGCCACCACCTCCGCCTTCACGGCGCCGGTGGACTGCACCGCCGCGCCGGAGACGAGCGTCTCCGCCTCCACCGCGACCGCACCGGCCTGCGGGGGCACCGGGGTGTCCGGTCCGCGGGTCACCAACCAGGCCACCACCCCGGCCACGACCAGCACCAGCGCCGCGGCGGCCGCGATCCACGGCCACGGCGCGCGCTTCGGGGGTACGACGGCCCGCACGTCGTACGTGACCCGGCCGCTGGATCGGGAACTCTCCTCCGGTGCGGTGTTCGCCGAGTACGCGAACCCGGTCATGTCGTAGCGCCGGGGCGGCGTGCCCGGCGGCACGGTGAGCCGGACCAGGAACGACACCGAGCCCTGCCCGGGCACCACCCGCTGCGGCTCGGCCACCGTGAACCAGGCCCGCTGGCTGCCCTCCCCGGGCGCGACGTCGAAGACGACGGTGTCCGGCGCGGTGCCCGGGTTCGACACGGTGAACGTCAGCTCACCGGCGTTGCGGGCGTCCAGTGTGAACTGTTCGGCGGCGGCGACGACTGTCCATTCGGTGGTCATGACGGCTCCTCGGGCGACTCGTGGGGCAGGGGTGCGGGGACGTGTGCCCGGCCGACCGCGCGCACCGTCGCCACCCCGGCGGCGGGCTCGGCGGCGTCCGGCGTGGGGTCGGGCGGGACGGGTTCGGGCGGTCCTGCGGCCGCCGGGCCGGTTCCGTCCGGCGCCGGGTCGAGGCGCGTGTCGGCCGGGGTGGCGACGACCTCGACGGTGACCGCCGCCGGTTTCTCCGCCTCGACGATGCGGGTGACCAGCGCGAGCCGGTCGGCGGCGGCCGGTGGCACCCGCACCACCAGGTGGAACGGCCGCTCGGGCGGCTCGTCCAGCACGAACCCGGTCACGCCGGTGGCCAGCTCCAGCGCGGTCCGCATGCCGTACGGGGTGCCGCGCCAGCGGGCCAGCAGCGCGCCGTGCGCGACCAGGTCCCGCAGCCGGCCCACCGGCAACGGCAGCGGAGCGTCGGCGCGGGGCGCGGCGACCACGTGGTCCATCGCCACCCAGCGGGTCAGGTACGCGACGAACCCGTCCGGCGTCCGGTACGGCCCGAACAGCGCGTCGACGTCGGCGAGCACCGCCTCGTCCGGCGCGTGCAGCGCCTCCATCACGTCCAGCAGCGCGCCCAGCACGCTGCCCGGCCCGGCGGCCCGCTGGTACGCGGCGGGCAGCAGCCGCTCAATCGCCGCTCGGCGCATCCTGCCGCACCACCTCGATGTCGTGCTCGCCGGAGCAGAGCAGCCAGGTGCCGGGGACGGTGACCACATCGGCGGTGGCCTGGTTGGCGCTCGCCGTCCAGTCCGCGCCGTCGCCGCTGCGGAACACGCCGCGCTCGCCGCCGGCCAGCACGAGCCGGCCAGTGCCGGACGTGCCGGTGGGCGCGGTGGCGGCGATGGCGTCGACCGGGACGAACCGGGTCCGGTCCCGCAGCGGCAGGCCGCAGTTGACCATCACCGGCGACCACTGCGGCTGCCCGGCGAGCGTGTCCAGCCGGACCACGCCGCCGCTCTGCGTCGCGGCGAGCGCGAGCGGGCCGCTGAACGCCAGGTCCCGGCAGGTGCCGCCGATCCAGCCGGACGCCATCGACTGCCACTTCACGTCGGACTCGAACAGCCGGGTGCGGTGGCAGCCCTGGCCGGGCTTCTTCGGGTCCGGCTCGCCCGCGCCGCACCACAGCAACGTGGCCGGGCCGTCGTACTGCACGGCGAGGACCCGGTTGTCCACGTTGGCGAGGCCGACGTGGGCGAACGTGCCGGGCCGTCCCGCAGCGGTGGACAGGTACACCCCGAATCCGGCCTGCGCGGCCACCGCCACGCCGGGTGCGCCGCGTTCCGAGACGAACGAGCGCACCGCGTAGAAGCCCCGATCCGCGTCGGCCGGGTCGACGAGGATCTGCAACGGCACCGCGCCCGGTAGCAGCGGCACCTCGTACAGCCCGGTGTCGGTGGCCAGCAGCAACGCGCCGGTGCCGTCCCGGTCGATCCAGGCCAGGTCGCGGACGCCGGAGTCGAGGTCGGTCAGCAGCGTCCACGTCTCGCCCAGGTCGGTGCTCAGCCGGACCCGGGAGCCGCCGGCGTCGCGGGTGGTCACCACCGCCACCGAACCGGCCCGGGGGACGACGCCGGGGCGTACCGGGGCGGGCGCGGGAACCACCCGGACCACGGTCTCGCCGTCGAACCGGCCGGCCGGCTCCCAGCCCGCACCGGCGTTCGTGGAGCGGAACAGCACCGGCCCGCCGCCCGCGTACCAGGTGTCGGCCTGGTACTGGTCCACCGCCACGGTCCGCACCTGCGCGTCGGGCGCCTCGTCGACCACGAACCGCACCGACTCGACGTAGCGCACGCCCGGCTCGGCGTGCTCCAGCATCCGGTACACGTTCGAGGCGCGCAGCGGCTCCCCGAACGCCCACCCGGCCGGGTTCAGCGGCGTGGGCAGCGGGCTGAGCGTCTGGTGCAGCCGGTCGTGGATGCGACGGCGCACGGCGTCCACGTCCTCCTCGCGACGGACCACCACCCGGGCCTGGATGGACACCGCCTTGTAGCGGGCCCAGCCCGCCCGAACCGCCGTACCGAGGGCGCGGCGGCGTTCCAGGTCCGCCTCGACCCGCCGCCGGGCCTCCTCCACCGCGTGCTCACGCAGCACCGCCACCGGCAGCCGCCCGCCGGGACGGGCCGCCTCCGGCACGTACGGCACCAGCACCACCTCGACCTCGCCGGGCCGGGCGAAGCTGTAGACGGCGGCCCGGGTGAACGCCCGCGCCCGCGCCACCGCCCCGGAGCCGGTGGCCAGGATCTCGAAGTCCCGGGCGGTCACCGCGCGTTGCTGGGCGAAGAACTCGTACGGCCCGCGCGCCAGCACCGACTCCAGCGACTCCAGTTCCCGGCCGCCGGTGGCGGGCTCCGGGTTGTCCACGGTCACCCCGGGCAGCGGGTCGCGCAGGCTGGTCAGCACGCCCGCCGCCACGTTGCCGGCCGGCCCGCCGCCGCAGCGGTACCACAGCCGCACCTGCCGCCCGGCCGGCGGCGCCGCCGCCACCGTGGTCACCCCGGCCGACCCCTCGACGGCCGGGGCGCCCTCGTCCGGGCGCAGGTCCAGCGCCGGGGCGAACGTGACCACCCCGGAGGCCCGGTCCACCAGGTAGACCTTCGCCTGCGCGCCGACGCCGGCGAAGCTGTCCACCGGCCGCCAGATCTCGTACGTGCGCCCCTCGTGCTCGCGGGCCGCCGCGCCCAACTCGACCGAACCGGCCGGCACCTCCACCCCGAGCAGCAGGTCGAGCGCCTCGGTGGTCCGCGTCAGCGGCGCGTGGGCGGCCCGGAACACCTGACCGGGCTGCCCGGTGCCGGTGCCCAGCAGCTCCGCCTCGACCGGCTCGCAGTGGTGCACCCGTACCGTCGTGGTGGTCTCCCCGGCGGGTAGCACCGCCGGTTCGGTGGTCACGAAGACGACCGGCCGGCTGTCGGCGCCGCGGGCCGCGGCGACGCGGGTGCCGGCCGGCACCCGCACCGGGCCGTGGTCCGGGCCGGTGCGGGTCAGGCGCACGTCCGCCCAGGCCGCCGCAGGTGGGTGCCGGGTGACGCCGAGCAGGTTCAGGAACGCGACGTACGCCTTCTCCGGCAACTGGTTCAGCCGGTAGATCATCACCTCGGTCAGGTAGGCGAACGCCTCCAGCAGCGCCATGCCCGGATCGTGCGCGGACAGGTCGGTCCAGTCCGGGCAGGACCGGGCGATGCGTTCCCGCGCCTCGGTGACCAGGTCGAGGAAGGCGCGGTCGTCCAGGTGCGGCACCGGCAGCGTCATGGCGTGCCCTCCTCGTCTGCGGTCTCCTCGTCGGCGGGCAGCAGGTCGACGGAGAACACCAGGTGGCCGGGGGAGAGGCTGGCCCGGATCCGGTAGTCCAGCCGGATCACCAGCCGCCACGGGTCGTCCGGGTCGGGACCGGCGTCCACGTCCAGCACCTCCACCCGGGGTTCCCAGCGCCGGATCGCCTGCCGCACGTAGTGGATCGCCAGCCCGGCGGTGGTGTCGTCGTTCGGCGCGAAGATCAGCCGGTGCAGCCGCGACCCGTACCCGGGACGCATCAGCCGTTCCCCGGGCGTGGTGGACAGCAGCAGGTACAGCGCCTGGCGTACCGTCTCGTCGCCGTCGGTCATGGCGAGCCCGCCGGCGGCGGTGAGCGCGAGACCACCGGCGCGGCCGGCGTCGAAGCCGGCGCCGACGAAGCGGAACGCCCTCACGCGTCCGCCCCCAGGAATCCCTGCCGCACGTCGCGGACCTGGTGGTGCACGGTGCCCGGCGGGGTGCCGTCGGTGAGCCCGTCCAGGTGCGACAGCACCACCGGCTGCCGGTCCACCCGCACCCACGTGCTGTAACCCACAGTGACGGTCAGCGTGTGCAGGCACGGCTTGACCGTCGGGCCGTAGTTGGGGCAGGCGGTGATGTCGCGCCCCTCCGGGTCGGGCCGCACCAGCACCGGCACACCCCGGACGGTGACCCAGTCCTGGGACGGGTGGTTGCGCACCCGCCCGTCGTGCCCGCAGGTGATCAGCGAGTCGCGGTGGATCCAGCGCATCAGCCACCTCCGGCGGAACGGGCGAGGGTACGGGCCTGCGCGGCAGCGGTCTCGGCGTCCTCGGCCGCCGGGGCGTGCAGGAAGTCCACGGTCCGGCCGCGCACCACGACGGCCCGGCCGGGCGCGGAGAGCACCAGGTCACCGGCCGCGTGCACGGTGGTCAGCTCGGGGCGCAGCTCGACGAAGCTGCCCGCGTCGGTGGCCAGCCGCAGCGTCCGCCCGTCGTCGTCGATCACGATCGACTGCCCGGTGCCGGTCCGCATCGACCAGCGGCGCGAGCGCCCGGACACGATCCCGGTGTCGTACGGCTCGACCGCGCCGAACAGCGAACCGAGCACCACGCCCGAGGCCGGCTCGCCGCCGGGCAGCGCCACCAGCACGGTGTCGTCCGGGTCGGGAAGCGCGACGATCCCCTTGCCCCGGCCCGCGCCCGGGCAGAGCACCGCGAGCCAGCCGGCGTCGAGGTCGCCGTACGCGGGGAGCGCCACCCGGGCCCGGCCCAGCCCGTCCGGGTCGTCGACGTCGGTGACGGTGCCGAGCGTGACGGTCGCCGCCGGTGGCGCGGCCGTCGGTGGCGGGCCGGGTGGCACGGTGGAGAACCGGCTCAGGTGCCCGTCCGCGTCCACCGTGTGCACCACTTCGGTGAGCACGTACACCCCGGCGACCGGCTCCGGCACACCGGCGAGGGTGATCCGCCGCCCGGGCCGCAACGCCGGGTCGCCCTCGGCCGTGCCCTCGGCGGTGACCAGCGCCGCCACCCGGGCGTCCAGTCCGGCCTGGGCCAGCGCGGCCAGCTCGTCGTCGCTGCGGCCGGGCTGGTCGACGGCCGTGCGGACGCCGTCCGCGCCGACGTCGCAGGGGTCCGGGCGCAGCGGGATACGCCGGCCGCTGCGCGCCTCGTCGGCCCGCTGGCCCAGCGGCTCGGCGCGTTGCGGATGCCAGCCCAGTACGGCGCACTCCGCGCCCGCCCGGTCCAGGTTCTCGGTGACCCGCAGCGCGTGCACGGTCTCGCCGAGCGTCAGCGACAGCGGCTCCCCGTACCCGTCCAGCGTGAACAGCCGTACCCGGTCGCCGTCCACGCTCAGGTGCAGCCCGGCCCGGCCGGCCACCTCGCACAGCAGGTCAAGGTCGGTGTGCCGGTGCTGGAGCAGCCGGTCCAGGCGCGGCCCGTCGTCCTCGGCCGCCACGCTCAACCCGAGCCCGGCGCACAGCTCGGCGGCCAGCTCGGTGGCGGTCACCGACTCGAACACGCGCAGCTCCTGCCGCTTGCGCAGCCGGTGCAGCGGGTCGTACGCCCGGATCCGGGCCAGCGCGGCGCCGTCACCGGCGTACTCCCGCTCGACCGCTGTGACCTCGCCGGTGAACAGCGCCTCCGCCTGCCCGTCGAGGCGCACGCCGACGGTGGCGCCGGGGCGTACCGGCGGGTCGAACGGGCCCGCGCCGGGGGCGGCGGTGAGCGTCAGCTCGCACTGCGCCGGCCGGTCCAGCCGCGCGGCGACGCGGATGCCGCGCAGCCGGGACGGGTCGGCCAGCGGCCGGCCGTCGATGGTCACGAGGGCGGCCCGGCTCACGGTGTGCCTCCCGTCGTGGCGGCGTCGGGCGGGACGATGACGGCGCCGGCCGGGGGTACCGCGAGTGCGGTGCCGGCCGGCACCGTGAGCGGGTCGGTGATCCGGTTGTGCTCGGCGAGCAGCCGCCAGCGCAGCGGCGAACCCAGCGCGTCGTGGGCGAGCAGGTCGAAACGCACCCCGGACCAGCCCGGCTCGGCCGCCCCGTCGGCGGCGGCGACCACCGCCGACCCGGGCGCGACAGCGGGTGTGCTCGCCGCGGCCAGTTCCTCCTCGAACCCGGCGCGCGCCGCCTCCGCGCCCTCCGCGACCCGGACCAGCTTCAGCCGCAGCCACGACCGCCGGGGCGTACCGGTGAGCGTGAACGCGTCGAAGCGTTCCGCGATCGCGGTGATCACGCCCGGGACGTTCCAGGTCTTGCCCCAGACCAGGCGGACCAGCGGCGGGCGCAGCCAGCCGTGTTCGACAGTGGAGTTCTCGGCCAGCAACCACAGCGGCCGGGTCAGCGCGCGCACGTCTTCGGGCCGGGCCGGGGACTCCACGAAGTCCACGTCGAAGAGCAGGTCCAGCACCAGTTCGGTACGCCCGCCGCCGGTGAAGACCAGCGGGTCGTCGGCCAGCCCGGCGCCGGTGAGCGCCCCGTCGGGCCCGCCGCGCGGGCGTACCCCGGCCAGCCGGGTCACCCGCACGGTCTCGGGGTTGAGCAGGCAGTCGACCCGGGTGCCGGACTCGTCCACGAGGAAGGCGACGCGCTCCATCAGTCACCCGCCTGTTCCCGGTCCAGCCGCGCCGTGTCACGCCACGGCGTGGCCCGCTCGGGAAGCCATGCCGGTTCGGCCGGGAGCGCCGGCCACGGGTCCGCATGTGTTCCGCGGTCGTTCTGGCCCGCGCCGGCCGCCACCGGGTCCGTCGTCCGGGCCGGGCCGGTGTCGTCCGGCAGGGCCGGCCACGGGCTGGCCCGCCCGGGTCGCTGCCACAGTCGCGCCCGGAACTCGCCGTCGCGCGCCGGGTCGTGCCCGTTCGGGTACGGCGAGCCGGCCGCCCGCCCCGGGTAGTGGCCGCCGGTCCGGTCCTGACCGGTTCCGTGGCCGCCGGCGCGTGTGGCCGGTGCCGGCCGCGTGGCCGGTGACGCGGCCGCGAAGACGAGCGGGAGCACGTCTCCCGGGCTGAGCCGCCGGTCCACCCCGGTGGCCACGGCCAGGTGCCGTTCACGGCCGGGAGGCGCCAGATCCCGGAGTACGCCCACCCGGTCCTCGCCGGATTCGGGCCCCCGCTCGGGCGGTGACGGCCGGCCCGATCCGGTGGACGTCACGCCGCCCTGTGGTCCGGGGGATGTCAGGCGGCCCTGCGGTCCGGTCCTGCCACGACTGTCGGTCGGGCCTGCGGGCCCTGCCGTGCCGGTGCCTGTGGACCTGATGGCGTCGAAGGCATCGGTGCTGCTGACGCCGACGGGGCCCGGCACCGTGGATGCTGTGGCCCAGGTGCGGCCCCGGCTGCCGCTGGTGCTTGTGCCCTCCGCGGCAACGACGGTGCCCGTGGTGCCGTGCGGCAGGGCGCTGCCGGTGCTGCCGGTGCTGCCGGGGGTGCTCCGTGGCCCCGCTGTCCTCGCGACGCTCGCCGTTATCGCCGGATCCGGTTCGCCGGCCGGACCGCTTGACGTCCCGCACCGGCACGCGGGAGTGCCCGCGAGCGCCTGCGCGTCACCCGGCCGCGCGGCCGTGCCCGAGCGGCCGTCCACAGTCGGCGTGGAGGTCGGCGTCCCACCCGTCTCCCTCCCCGGGCCGATCCCCGCGTACCCCGCCCCGGTCCGAGACACTGCCGCCCCACGTGCGCCATCTCCCGCCGCCCCGGCACTCCCACCTTCCGAGATCCCCGTCCCGCCTTCCAGGAGCTGCGAAAGATCGTGGTCGGCGGACGGGCGACCTGGGGAGTTGGGGCGGGAGGCGGCACGTCGGGTGAGCAACCGAGCCTTCCAGGACCGCCACAGGCCGCCCCGACGTCGATCCGGGGCGGCGGGCGGCTGATCGGTGGGGAGTGGGGGAAGGCCGCGCAGCAGGCCGGGCGCGTGTGCCGCCACCAACCGCAGCCAGTGCTCGGGCGGTTGGCCGGGCGGGCGAGGCGCGTCCTCCGGCGAGCGCGGCCCGTTCCCCGGCCAGTGCGGCGAGTTCGGCGAGCCCGGCGAGCCCGGCAAGCCCGGCAAGCCTGGTGAGTCCGGTGCGGACAGGCGATCGGCGGCAGCCCGCAGGGCACGGGCCAGCCGGTCACGCGGACGCCGGGGCGGCGGCACCGCCGGCCTCCAGTTCCAGGCCCTCGTACGCCAGCGTCAGCGCCTCGATGGCGATCTCCTGCGACAGGGTGTTCAGGTGCGCGCCCCGCCACCGGGTCGGCCACGCGTTGATCATGTTCCAGCGCAGCACCTCGGCGGTGCCGGCCGGGTCCAGCAGCACCACCGACACGTTGCGCCGGTTGACAGTGCCCTTCGCCGCCGCGTTCACCCAGTCCCACAGCTCGCGCGAGCTGGTCAGGCCGAAGTGGAGGGTGACCGGGGCGTACTCGACCTGGCCGGGCACGGCCCGGATCCGCTCGTTGCCCGCCTCCCGGTACGACAGCGCCGGTATCGCCACCTCGAAGCCGCTGACCTCGGTGAAGTGCCCGTTGGTGATGCCGTTGATGAGCAGCTTGAAGTGGTACGCCCGGTACGGGTCGACCGGTGCGCCCGGCTGCGGCGTGGCAGTGGTGGGCATGTCAGCCTCCGATCGTCTCGGTCTCGGTGCCGCCGGCCCACTGGCTCAGCTTGAACACCACGAACTCCGCGGGCTTGACCACCGCGATGCCGATGTGGGCCACCACCATGCCGGCGTCGCGGACGTCGGCCGGGTTGGTCTCCTCGTCGCACTTGACGAAGAACGCCTCCTCGGGCGTACGGCCGAGCAGCGCGCCGTCACGCCACACCCGGGTCAGGAACGCCCCGATGTCGCGGCGGATCGAGCGCCACAGCGTGAAGTCGTTCGGCTCGAACACCATCCACCGGGTGCCGTCGGCGATGGCCCGCTCGATGGAGATGGACAGCCGCCGCACGTTCAGGTAGCGCCACTCGCTCGCCTCGGCGGCGAGCGTGCGGGCGCCCCAGAGCCGGATGCCCTCTCCGGCGAAGAAGCGGATCACGTTGACGCCCTTGGGGTTGAGCACGTCGTGCTCCGGCCGGGTGACCCGGTACGCGAGGTCGACGGCGCCGCGTACCGGCTCGTTCGCGGGCGCCTTGTGCACGCCGCGTAGCGCGTCGGTGCGGGCCCAGATGCCGGCGACGTGCCCGCTCGGCGGGGTGAGCACCAGTTCGCCGCTGAGCGGGTCGCGGACGCGGATCCACGGGAAGTAGTAAGTGGCGTAATCCGACTGCCGGGGACGGTCGCCGCCGGTGCCGGGCGGTTCGTCGTCGGCGTCGCCCGGCGTACCCTCGGCGGGTTTGTCGGCCGACGAGGCCGACCCGGACGACGCGGGCTTGGCCGGCTTGCCGGGCGTGGCGACGCGGGTGAGCCGGGAGACGTCGGTGACCTCCGGCGGCGGGTCGCAGATCGCCACCATGGTGCGCAGCCGCTCGGCCATGCTGATCAGGGCCTCGTGCGAGACCGGGTCGTGGTAGCCGGGCGCGGCCAGGATGGAGATCTCGTCGATGGCCTCCAGCAGTTGCAGGCCGCCGCGCCGCCCGCCGGTGCCGGTAAGCTGCCCGCCCTCGCCGACGTTCACCACCCAGCAGCGGGTGCCGCCGTTGTCCAGGAAGCCGAACACGGCGCGGGCCAGCGGGGTGCTCCCCAGATGCTCGCCGTCGGCGTACAGCCGCAGGAACTCGGTCCAGCTGTTGACCGCCAGCGCCTCGCCGACGTGGGCGCCGGGGTCGGGCGCGACCCCGACGAACGCGGCGGTGCTCATGCCGACCGGTCCGATCGGGCGGGCCCCGCTGGGCACCTCCTCGACGTAGATGCCGGGGGAGAAGTAGGTGGGCATCGGTCCTCCTCGGACGTCAGTCGGGGGCGCGGACGACGATCAGGCCGTCGCCGGCCGGGTCGAGCTCGGCGGTGTGGACGCGTCCCGCGCCGGTGAGCCGGAGCCGCACCGGGGCGTCCGGCGCGTCGGGGTCCTGCGGCACGCCGGCCAGCCGGAACCGGCCGGCGACGTCGGTCTCGGTGGCCTGGGCGGCGCCCACCAGCTCCACCCGGACGGCGGCGAGCGGCTGGTCCCCTGGCCCGACCACCCGCCCGTGCAGCGTGCGCATGCCGAGCTGCCGCAGCCGCAGCGGCTGCCGTACCGGCGGTGCGACCGGGACCGGCCGCTCCACCCGGGCCGGCGCGTCCAGCAGCAGCGCGGGCCGGGGCGCGACGCCGAGCGCCCGCCACAGCGCCGGATCGCCGGCGGCCAGCACGAGCTCCGGCGTGCCCGCCGTGGTGGCGGCGGCGAGAACCCGGTCCAGCGCGGCCAGCGCCGCCGGCCCGCCGCCGGAGACCAGCAGGCGGACCACGAACCGGTACGGCTCGCGGGTCGCGCCGCCGGTCGCGGTCTGCCGGGCCGGCCGCAGCTCCAGCGGCCAGAGGGTGAGGCCGCCGCCGGGGTCGTCGCGTGGCGGACCGACGGGTACGGGTTGACCCGCCGCCCCGGCCAGCCACTCCGCGACGTCCGCGACAGCCGCCTCGATCGCGCCGGTCATCGCGGTGGCGTCCCCTGGATGCGGTACGCGATGGCCTCGTTCCACACGTGCGGGTAGACGCCGATCTCGAAGTAGCGGGTGAACCGGTTGATCGGGGCGTTCGTGTGGTCGTGCCAGAGCAGCCACACCGGGACGACGGTGAACAGCACGTAGTTGAGCGCCACCAGCGGCAGGTAGAACGGGCCGAGGAGCCGGGCCTGGAAGACGTGCACGTCCTCGTGCCGCTGGATGCCGGGGCTGGACCCGGCGCACACCGTGCCGATGGTGGTGGCGTACCGGGGGGAGACGCCCTCGACGACGTTGACCCGGCCGCTGCCGGCCGAGACGATCCGGTCGAGCTGGTGGCCGAAGACCAGGTGCAGCGCCAGGTAGAGCGCCCCGGCGAACGTGTTGAGCAGGCTCCAGGTGTGGTCGACCACGAAGAGGAAGATCCCCTTCGGACCGGCGCCGTACGTGCCGGTGGAGGCGGACGCCCAGCCGAACGGTGCGCCGACGAGCAGTCCGACGACCGCGCCGACCAGCAGGCCGACGGTGCCGGCGGCGAGTTGCCCGAGCAGGGCGCCGAAGACGACCTGGACGGCGGCGCTGAGGATGCCGAAGATCATGGGGTCACCTCTCTCAGACCCAGGAGCGGACGTAGCGGGGCTCGCGGCCCTGGGCGAGCTGGGTCGGCGACGCCTGCGTCGCCTGCCGGTTGCCAGGGGGGAGCTGGTTGACGCCGAGCGCGGCCGAGAAGATCACCAGACCGTTGAAGAACGCGATGATCCACTTTTCCGGGCCGGCGTCGGTGGCGAACGCGGCGGTCAGGTAGGACAGCAGGAGTGCGAAGCCCAGCGCGATCCACTTGCGCGCCTTGTCGCCGCTCGGGCCGATCAGCCCGCCGATGACGTTGCTGGCGAGCAGGGTGGCGGCGCTGGCGCCGGTGAGGCTGCCCAGGGCGGCCCAGGTGAAGAGATCGTTCACGGCGATCCCCCTCTTTCCGTGGTGCGGTGGTGCGGTCGGGGTGGGATGGTGCGGCGGCATCCGGGTGCTGGACCCAGGTTCCGCCCGGTGTGCTCGTTTTCCGCCGGCGCGGGCGCCGTCGGTGGTCGGGGGGTCCGGCCGGGCTCAGGCCGGCGGACCGGCGGGTGGTGCGGGTGCGGGTGGGGTGCCGGTGCCCGCCGGGGCCGGGCCGGTGGCTGCCGTCGCGGTGGGGGCGGCCGCCGGATCGGGGACGCCGCGGGTGCGCCGCCGTCGCCGCAGCAGCACGAGCACCACGGCGGCGACCAGCACCAGGACGGCCACCGCGACGGCTAGCGGCAGCCAGGGGAGGGAACCGTCGCCGGTCACCACGGTGGCCGGGCTGGTGGCGGAGGGTGGCGACGCCTGGGCGACGGCGCGCAACTCGGCCGGCTTGGGCTGGTTGGCGGCCACCTTCCAGGTGACCGAACGCCCGGTGACGGTGCCGTTGGTGTCGAGCACCCGGCCGGGGAACGTCACCGAGATCTCGAACGCCATCAAGGTCGTGAACGCCGGTCGTAGACGCGGATCCTGTCGTCCGATCTTCCCGCCGTACTTCTTCGGGTCCAGGGGCAGCGAGAAACGATACAGATCGCCATCCCGCGTGAAATTCACGTCTTCGCCCGTGAACTGCGCCAGTGGCGTTTTCCGGTACGTGATCTGAATGCCGTACGAGGTGTCGCTCTCGTACGGGGTCTCCGCTCCGGGCGGAAGTGAGGGAAATTTCGGTCGCAATTCCGCGAAGGCCAGCGCGAGGTCCGGGTTGCGCTGCTGGAGCACCGACTTCGGCGCGGTGAGCAGCAGCTGGCCGGACACCGTGTCGTCGTCGTTCACGGTCAGCCCGAGGTTGAGCTGCGTGTAACCGCTCAATGTCGCCACGAGGGCGAGACACGCCGCGAGGCGGAATGCCCGGCTGCGGCGGAGTCTCGTATTCATGCGCTCAGTGTGAGCTGACGCCGACCGTCGGGCAGTCCGTGATCGGTCGCGGTTCTGTCGCCGATCTTACCGGCCACCTCTCCCATTCGGACGACCTCGAAAACGCGAGCGATCGATATTCTGAAGGATTGTCGAGGCGCCGATCCGCCGGGGTTCCCGGTGACGGCCCGGGCGGCGGTCGGATGGTCACCGCGCCGAGGGCTCCTCCCGAACGATCCGGAAGACCGGGATGCCGGCGGCGACCCGGGTGAAGTCGGCGAGCGGGGCGTGCCGGTCCACCGGCGCGTGCGGGCGCGCGCCGGGAGCGAGCGCGAGGTGTCGGCGCAGGATCGGCGGCCGCTGCGCCACCGGCACGTCGACCAGCCGGACCGACTCGCGGCGGCGACGGCGCAGCACCGCCCGCCCGTCCGCGGCGCGCACGTTCGCCACCCAGTTGGCCCGCTCGCCCAGCATCGACACGACGTACCGCTCGCCGTCGTGATCGGCGACCACTATCGGCACCGATATGGTCCGGCCGGTGCGGCGTCCCGGCACCTCCAGGGTCACCCAGTGCCGCGGCGCGAGGCCGGCGCCGTACTGCCATGCCGACAGCGCGTTCATCATCCGGGCCAGCCGGTTCGGCCGGCGGCCCCGGTACATCCACGTCATGACTCCGCCCACCGGAACCCCTCCTTCTCCCCGTATCCATTCGGGCTCCCGTATCCATTGACGGGCGGGCGGGCGGCGTCGGCCAGGGCCGACCGGCCCGTACGCGTCCACCGCGGCGTGAACCACCGCGTGTCCGGCCACCGGCCGGTGCTCCAGGACACGCTGGCGGCGACGGTCGCCTGGATGATCGCCACCCGGCTGGCCGGGCACCGACCGCTGCTCAGGCGCTGTCGCGGGTGACGAGCGTCGACGGGAACGCGGTGCTCGGGGCGACCGGCGAGCGGGTCAGCACGGCAGTGGCCGCCGAGGCGGCGATCCGGTCGACCGGGTGGGTGGCCGTGGTCAGCCGCGGGCTGCTGACCGCCGCGTACGGCAGGTCGTCGAACCCGGCCACCGCCACGTCGTGCGGCACCCGCACACCGCGCCCGCGCAGCGCGGCGATCACGCCGAAGGCGGTGGCGTCGCTGGCCGCGTACACCGCGTCGGCGTCCGGCCAGCGGCGCAGCGCCTCCAGCGCGGCCCGGCCGCCCCGTGCCGCGGTGAAGTCGCCGGTGACCAGCCGCTCCGGCGACCCCGACTCCCGCATCAGCTCCCGGTACGTGGTGACCGAGCGCTCGGCGCAGCTCAGCCAGCGCGGCCCGGTGACCATGACGATGCGGCGGCGGCCGGTGGCGTACAGGTGACGCAGCACCTCGCCCGCGCCACCGGCGTTGTCGACGTCGAACGACGGCACCGTCGCCGAGCCCTGACCGATCGAGACGATCCGGCCGCGAAGCCTCGGCGGTACCGCGTCCAGCGCCGCCTGGACGGTGTTGACCAGGATCACCCCGCAGACCCCCCGGTCCGCGCCGAGCCGGGCCAGCCCGGACGGGTCGGCCAGCGGCAGCCACTCCAGCGCCACGCCGATACCGTGCGGCGCGCACACCCGCGACGCCGCGCTCACCACCCGGTGCACGTACGGGTCGTCCAGGACCGTGTCGTCGCGGCCGACCACCGCCACCACGAGGCGTACCCCGACGCCGCGCACCAGCGCCCGGGCCGCGAGGTCCGGCACGTAGCCGAGGCGCTCGGCGGCGGCCAGCACCCGGGCGCGGGCGTCCGCCGAGGCGAACCCGTAGCCACCGAGCACCCGGGAGGCGGTGGCGCGGGACACCCCGGCGTCGCGGGCCACGTCTTCGAGCGTGGCGGGGCGTGCGGTCGAGGTAGCCATGTCCGCATCATGCCTGCTCCGGCGCGGATGGGCTAAGCCATAACGGCGCTTGTGGTGGAAGCGCTCTCAGGTGTGCGATCGTCGTCGGGACCAGACGGGGGAAGGGACCACCGCACCGTGAGCAGCACCATCGACGCACCGGCCGGGAAGCGGCCACCGGCGCCCCGGGCGGTGCTCACCGCCCGCAACGGCGTCGCCGTCGTCTTCGCCCTCAACGGGCTGGCGGTGGCGAGCTGGTTCTCCCGGGTCCCGGCGGCCCAGGACGCGCTCGACCTCAACCCGGGCCGGCTCGGCCTGCTGCTGCTCTGCGCGTCGGCGGGCTCGCTGCTGGCCATGCCGACCGCCGGCCTGGTCACCCAGCGACTCGGGCCGGCGCGCACGGTGGCCGTCTCGGTGGTGCTCGTCGCGCTCGGCCTGACCGGGGCCGGTCTCGCCGCCAGCCTGGCCGGATCGGTCGTCGGCGTCGGGTTCGGGCTCGCCGCGTTCGGTTTCGGCTCCGGCCTGTGCGACGTGGCCATGAACGTCGAGGGCGCCGCCGTGGAGAAGCGCCTCGGCTACACCATCCTGCCCCGGTTCCACGCCGCGTGGAGCCTCGGCTCGGTGGCCGGGGCCGGGCTCGGCGCCGGCGCCGCGCACTTCGGCGTACCCGTCGGGGTGCACCTGCCGGTCCTGTCCGTGCTGATCCTGGGTGGCACGCTGCTCGGCGCCCGGGCCTTCCTCGCGGCCACGGCCGAGGCGGCCGGGGCCGGGGAGCCCGCGGCCCGGCGGCAGGCGCTGCTGGCCGCCTGGCGCGAGCCCCGCACCCTGCTGATCGGGCTGCTCGTGCTGGTCATGGCGTTCACCGAGGGCAGCGCCAACGACTGGCTCGCGGTGGCCTTCGTCGACGGCTACGGGGTCGACGAGGCGGTCGGCGCCGCGGTGTTCGGCGTGTTCGTGGTGGGCATGACGCTCGGCCGCACCGTCGGCACCGTCGCCATCGACAGGTGGGGACGGGTGCCGGTGCTGTTCACCACCATCGCGATGGCGTCCGCCGGCGCGGCGCTCGCCGTGCTGGCCGGGAACGGCCCCCTCGCCGTGGTCGGCGTGGCGCTGTGGGGCCTCGGCGCGTCGCTCGGCTTCCCGGTCGGGATGAGCGCCGTCGCCGACGACGAGGACAAGGCCCCGGCCCGGGTGAGCGTGGTCGCGGTGATCGGCTACACCGCCTTCCTGGCCGGCCCGCCGCTGCTCGGCTTCCTCGGCGACCACTTCGGCGTGCTGTCCGCGCTCGGCGTGGTGCCGCTGCTCCTGCTGCCCACGCTCGCGCTGGTGCCGGTGCTGCGGGAGCGTCCCGCCGCGCCGGACGCGGCGGCCGGCACGCCGGGAGTCGGCACGCCGGGCGTGAAGGCGGGCTGAGCCGGCCCAGCCGACTCCCACCGCGCTCCCAGCCGCCTGCCAGGCGGGCGTGCTGCACTGGAGCGAACGCCGAGGAGAGGAGGCGGGCATGGGCTGGTTCAGCCGCCGGGCCGCCGACCCGACGACGCCCACGAAACTCGACCGCGAGGCGAACAAGGAGGACCTCGCGCAGTTGGAGGCGTTCGTCACCAGCCGCAGCGGGGTCGAGTTCTACCTGGAACCGGAGACCACAGCCACCGACACGACAGTGGTCGCCATCGCGCACGACGGCGAGTGGATCCGCCGCCGTACCGGCTCCCCCCGGGTCGCCGCCAAGATCGCCCAGAAGCACGCGCTGCCGCTGTACGAGGCGGCCCGTACCGGCTATCCGGAGCGGATGCGGGCGTGGAACCGGGCGCACCCGGAACGCCGGGCCCGCTGACGGTCCGACCGGCTCGCCGGGCGGTCAGCCGGTCAGCGCGGTGACCACCGCGTAGCCGAGGAACGCCGCACCGAGCCCGGCGGCCACACTGAGCGCCACATTCGCGTACGCGAGACGGCGCTTCCCCGTGCGGGCCAGGCGCAGCGTCTCGTAGCTGAGCGTGGACCAGGTGGTCAGCGCCCCGCAGAAGCCGGTGCCGACGAGCGCTGTCACGCCCGGGTCGACGGGCGCCGCGAGCAGGCCGCCGAGCAGCAGCGACCCGGCCACGTTCACGGTCAGCGTGCCCCACGGGAACGGCGAGCCGTGCCGGGCCTGCACCGCCCGGTCGGTGAGATAGCGCAGCGGGGCGCCGATCGCCGCGCCGACCGCGATCAGCAGGACGGTCATCGGCGCGCACCGGTCCGCGTGGCCAGCAGCCGGGCGGTCACCGTGTCCCCGGTCGCGACCGCCGCCAGCGCGCCGAGCACCGTCACGGCCAGGTAGGCGCCCGCCGTACCGGCCGCGCCGTCGGTCAGCAGGCGCTGCGCGTCGACCGCGTACGCGGAGAACGTGGTGAACCCGCCGAGCGCACCGACGCCGAGGAACGGCCGGGTCAGCGGATGGGCCGGGCGGGCGGCGAGCACCGCCATCAGCACGCCGATGAGCAGGCAGCCGGTGACGTTGACGGCGAACGTGGCCCACGGGAAGCCGCCGGGCGAGTGCGGCACGGCGGCCTGGGCGCCGGCCCGGGCCAGCGCGCCGAGCACGCCACCGGCGGCGATCACGCCGAGGACCACCGCCGGGTGCGCGGACAGTTCCGCGCGGTCCGCCGGTACGCGCAGGTCGACGTCCGGGTCGACGCGGGGATCCGACACGCCACCTCCCACCGCCGCCCGCGAGCATAATCCCCCCCCCGTCCTCCCGCCCGGGCTCTCCGCGATCTTGCGGTTTCCGCCCCGACACAGTGCGCGAAGGGGACACCCGAGGGGCGGCAGGTGCACGATCGCGGGGGAGAGGGCGGGGCGGGGGCGGCGGGCGTACGGTGGGCGCAGCGCCCGGGGCGGCGGTGTCGGGCGACCCTGTGCCAGGAGGTCACCGTGCAGGAAAGCACCCCTCGTCTGGAGGAGCTGGATCCCGTCGAGCGGATCGGCGTCGACGAGCTGCGCGCGTTGCAACTGGACCGGCTGCGGCACTCGCTGCGCCACGCGTACGACAACGTGCCGCACTACCGGCGCGCGTTCGACGCCCTCGGCGCGCACCCGGACGAGCTGCGCGACCTGGCCGGCCTGGCCCGCTTCCCGTTCACCGCGAAGGCGGAGCTGCGGGAGAACTACCCGTACGGCATGTTCGCGGTCCCGCGCGAGCGGATCGCCCGGCTGCACGCCTCCTCCGGCACCACCGGGCGCCGGACCGACGACATGATGATCGTCCGGGGGGTGAACGTCTTCCCGACCCAGATCGAGGAGCTGATCCTGCGTACCCCGGCGCTGTCGCCGCACTTCCAGTGCGTGCTCGACCGGCGAGGGCGGCTCGACACGCTCACCGTCCACGTGGAGCGGCGCGCGGGCGCCGCCGCCGACGAGGCCGAGCGGGCCGGCGCCATGCTGGTCGAGCAGGTCAAGAACACGATCGGGGTGTCGGTGGCGGTACGGGTGATCGAACCGGACGGGGTGGAACGCTCGATGGGCAAGATGCGCCGCATCGTCGACCAGCGGCGGGAGGCCTGAGATGGCCGGCCGTACCGCGGCGCACGACATGTTCGACGCCGACGTGGCGTCCAAGGGGCTCGGCATCGAACTCGTGTCTGCCGGCGACGGCGCGGCGGTGGCCCGGATGCGGGTCACCGCGGCGATGCTCAACGGGCACGCGATCGGGCACGGCGGCTTCGTGTTCCTGCTCGCCGACACCGCGTTCGCGCTGGCCTGCAACAGCCACGGCCCGGCGACAGTGGCGGCCGGTGGCGAGATCAGCTTCCTGCGCCCGGTGCGCGAGGGCGACCTGCTGGAGGCGTACGCCACCGAACGGGTCCGGCACGGCCGCAGCGGCATCTACGACGTGACGGTACGGCGCGGCGACGAGGTGGTGGCCGAGTTCCGGGGACGCAGCCGCACCATCGCCCGCGACTGACCCGGACCGACCGGCCGCGCGGTGACGTCCAGGCCGGAGTGGCCCCGTGCCCGCTCCGACCCGGACGTCACGCTCATGCGGCCAGCCCGAGCGGGCGCCCGCCGGGCTCGGTCCTTCGCCGGTTCCCGCCCGACCGTCCGGGCGGTCCGGTCCGCTGCTCCGGCCACGCCGTGACCGCCGGTGACGGGCCGGGCCATCGCCCGGGCGTGACGTCGGATCGCGGGACGTTCCGCCACCCGGTCCGCCCCGCGGCACGCGGGAGGATCCCTGTCGTGGGTCCGGCGCGCACCGGCTGCGCGGGCACCGCCCGAAGCGGACCGTCCCGGTCCGGGCGTCCGGAGCCGGCCCGCCCGGGTGCCGGACGGAGCGCGTCGGCCCGGTCCAGCCGGTTCGGCGGGACGGGCGCCGGTCGGGCCCCTCCACCCGACCGGCGCGACCGTCCCGCCCCGAGCGGGCAGACGGCCCGCTCGTCGGCGCCCCTGGACGGGACGCCGGTTCCCGCTCCCGGCACGCGGCCGGCAGCGGAGTCCTCCGTGTCGCGCAGGCGGCGGGCGAAGTCCGCCCGTACCGCCCGGGACAGCCGCAGCGCGGCCACCCGCGCCACCAGCCCGTCGACCGCCCAGCCGCCCACCGCGACCGGGTGGACCAGTCCGGCCGCGGCCAGCGCCCGCAGCACCGGCTCGGCCCGGCCGGCGGGCCAGCCGAGCATCGCCTCCACCACCGCGGCCCCGACCGGGCCACCGCGGGCGATCCCGGCCAGCAGCACCGCTCGGTGCGTACCGTCGAGCCGGTCCAGCCGGGCGTCCACCAGGCGGCGCGCGGCGGCCGGCACGCCACCGGGCTCGCCGGCCGGGTCCGCGCCCGCGTACGCGGACGCGACCGCCGGATTGCCGCCGACCAGCGGAACCAGCCGCGCGGCGAGCGCGGCCGGCCGGCCGGCCCGGTCGAGCAGGTGCCGCAGCAGCCGCCCGGTGTCCACCGGCCCCAGCGGCTCCAGCGGGATCCGCCGCGTCGGGGCGGGCAGCGGGTCGGCCGCCCCGACGCCGCTGGTGGTGACCACCGCCAGCGGCAGTCCGCGCTCACCCGCCGCCACGTAGAGCTGGTGCAGGAACCGGCGCAGCGCCGGCGCGGCCCGGTCCAGGTCGTCCAGCGCGACCAGCATCGGCGCGTCGGCGGCCAGGCCGAGCAGCGTCTCGCGGCAGGCCACGACGGCGCGGGCCGCCACCGTGTCGTCGTCCGGCGCGGCCAGGAACGCGGCGAGAAGGCCGCCCGGCTCCGCGACCGCGTCGTCCGGCCGGGGACGGACCAGGTCGGCCAGGGGCGCCAGTTCCCCGCACGGGTACGGCGGGCAGGACGTCACCCGCCGGAGCACCGGCACTCCGTCCACGCTCGACACGGCACGGGTCACCTCGTGCAGCAGCCGGCTGCGGCCGCTGCCCGGCGGTCCGACCAGGGAGATCCACCGGGGACGCCGCTCGCGCAGTGCCCGGGCCACCTCCTCGACAGCGCTCGCCAGCTCGCGGCGGCGGCCCACCAGCGGGTCGCGGTGCCGGGGCGTCCTGCTCCCGGCCGGCCCGGTCACCCGCCACACGTCCAGCGGAAGCGCCTTGCCGGCGAGCGTCAGCGTGGCGAGTGGACGCTGCTCGACCAGGCCGGCCACGGCGCTCCGGGTGACCGGGCAGAGCACGACCCCGCCGGGCGGCGCGTGCTCCTGCAGGCGGGCCGCCGTGGTGATCACCGCGCCGCTCGCCGCACCGTGGCCGCCGTCGCGGACCTCGGCCAGGTCCAGCAGCACCTCGCCGGTCGCCACGCCGACCCGCACGCGCAGCCGGACGCCGGCCGGACGCCGGCGCGCCAGCGCGGCCTGGATGTCCAGTCCGGCCCGCACCGCCCGGTACGCGTCGAGACCGTCCGAATCGGACGCGCCGAACAACGCCATCACCGCGTCGCCGACGTACTTCTCCACCACGCCCCGCCAGCGGCGCAGCACCGAGGCCACGGTGCCGAAGTAGGCGCGCTGCAACGCCCGGACGTCCTCCGGGTCGAGCCGCTCGACCAGCCGGGTCGAGCCCACGATGTCGACGAAGAGGACGGTCACGACACGTCGTTCCTCGGGCACCGGCCGGCATGCCGCCATGACGGCTTCCCGACTCCACGCGGGCATGGTGATCGACATCGCACCACCCTTTCCCGATTCCGGTACCTGACGACCTCCGCAGACTTCCACCACCGGGTTCTCGGGGGATCTGTAGGACGACGTATGTCGGGCACCCGCAACCATTAGTCGTGTAGTCGACGCGAGAGGTACCAGTCCGGCCCCAAGGCCGTAGAACGGCGCGGAAGCGGTGACTAGGCTGCGTCCCATGGCCGGCGACCTGGACACCGCACCGCTCGTCGGCCGTACCGGGACCATGGCGACGCTGCGGTCGGCGCTGCACGACGACCTGGGGCCCGGGCAGACCGGCGCGGTGTTCCTCACCGGCGAGAGCGGGGTGGGCAAGACCCGCCTGCTGACCGAGGTCGCTGAGCAGCTCCGGCAGACCGGGGCGGTGGTGCTCAGCGGCGCCTGCCTCGACATCGGAGACGCCTCGCCGCTGCACCCGGTACGGCAGGCGCTGCGCCGGCTCGACGCCGAGCAGGCCGAGGCGCGCACCACAGCGGCGATCCGCGCGGTGTTGCAGGTCTTCGACGAGGAGACCCCCGGCCCGGACGGCGCCGGGGCGCTCCTGGAACGCGTCGCCCAGGGCCTGCACCTGGTGGCCGGCGGACGGCCGCTGGTGCTCGTCCTCGACGATCTGCAGTGGGTCGACCGCAGCACCCGGCAGCTCATCCTCTACCTGCTGGCCGGGCTGGGCGACCTCCAGCTGTCGGTGCTGGCCGCGATCCGGGCCGAGTCGCTGCGCGGCGCGCATCCGCTGCGCCGGGTGCTCACCGAGCTGCGCCGGCTGCGGTCGGTGCGGGTGATCGACCTGCTGCCGCTGGACCGGTCCGCCACCGACGAGCTGGCCGCCGCGGTGGTCGGCGAACCGCTGCCGCCGGAGGCCGCCGACCAGCTCTGGCAGCGCAGCGGCGGCAATCCGTTCGTGGTGGAGGAGCTGGCCCGCGACCGGCGCGACGGCCGCGACGGCCTCTCCGACACGCTGCGCGAGGTCTTCCTCGACCGGGTCGACGCGCTGCCCCAGTCTGCGCACGCGGTGGTGCACGCGGTGGCGGTCGGCGTCGAGCCGGTCGGGCACTGGCTGCTGGCCCAGGTGGTGCGGCTGCCCGAGGAGGAGCTGCTCGACGCGGTCCGGGAGGCGGTCGCGCACCGGCTGCTGGTCGGCGCCGACGACGGCTACCGGCTGCGGCACCGGCTGGTCGCCGAGGTCCTGGCCCACGAGCTGCTACCCGCCGAGCGGGCCGCGCTGCACCGCCGCTACGCCGAAGCCCTCACGGCCGTGCCGGCCGAGCTGCACCAGGCCCGGCTGGCGCACCACTGGCGGCACGCCGGCGAGCCGGCCCGGGCGCTGCCCGCCGCGATGGCCGCGGCCCGCGAGGCGGAACGACTGCACGGGTACGCCGAGGCGCACCGCCACTGGTCGGCCGCGCTGACCCTGGCCACCGAGCCGGCGGCGGTCACGCCCGACGGGGTGCTGCCGGAGCCGGTCGCCGTGGACCGGGCCGAGCTGCTGAGCCACACCGCCGAGGCCGCGCACCACAGCGGGGAGCACGCCCGCGCCCTGACGCTGCTGGAGGAGCTGGCCGACGACCCGTCCGGGCCACCGGTCTGCGCGCTGCGCATCCGCCGGGCCCGTTACCTGGCCGCGGCCGGCCGCTCGGCCCCCGCCGAGCAGGAGTATCGGCTGGTGCTGACCTCGCCCGACTGCACGTCGCAGGAGCGGTGCGCCGCCGCCGCCCGGCTGGCCGAGCTGCTGCTGCACCTGGGCCGCTACGCCGAGGCCGGCGACCAGGCCCGGGAGGCGCTGGCGCTCGCCGCCGACGTGCCCGGCACCGCCTCCGAGGTGGTGATGGCCAGTGCCGCGCTGGGGTTCAGCGAGGCGTTCCTGGAGGATCCGGCGGCCGGGCTGGCGGTGATGCGCCAGGCGCTGGAGACCGCCGAGTCCTCCGGCCGGCCGGAGGACGTGGCCTGCGCGTACCTGCACCTGGCCGAGCTGCTCACCGGGCCGTTGAACATCCTCGAGGAGGGGGTGGTGGTGGCCCGCCGGGGCGCCGACCGAGTCGCCGAGCTGGGGCTCGGCCGCACCTGGGAGACCCGGCTGCTGGCGGTGGCGACGAACGGGCTGTTCCGGGTGGGGCAGTGGGCGGAGGCGGAGAAGGTGGTCGCCGCCGCGCTGCGGCACCGCCCGTCCGGGGCGGACGCGGTCGAGCTGCTGCTGGCCCGGTGCCGGCTCTCCGTCGGGTACGGCGACGTCGAGGCGTCCGACCGCGACCTGGAGGCGGTCGCCACGGTGCTGGCCGGTGGCGGGGCCCGGCACGTGCTGCCGATGCTCATCCTGCGTGCCGGACTGGCCATGTGGCAGGGCCGGCACGACCTGGCCCGGCAGGCCGTGCAGCGGGGCCTGACCGAGAGCCGGTCCGACGACGTGATCGTGCTGGCCACGCTGGCCTGGCACGGGCTGCGCGCGGAGGCCGAGGCGGCGGCCGGCCGCACGATCGCTGTGGACCCGAACGCGGTACGCCGGCTACGCGCCGCGGTCGACCGGGTGACCGGCAAGAGCGCCAACGCGGGCGCCCCGGTGCGGTACGTCGCCGAGGGGTTCCTGGCGCTCTGCCACGCCGAGCTGAGCCGGCTCGACGACGGGCGCGGTGACCCCGCGCTGTGGGAGCGCTCCGCCGCCGAGTGGGACCGGCGCAACCACCCCTATCCGGCCGCGTACTCCCGGTTGCGGCAGGCCGAGGCGCTGCTGGCCGGCCGCAGCCGCCTGGCCACCGCCGGCGACCTGCTGCGTGAGGCGTACGCGGTGGCCCAGTCGCTCGGCGCGGTGCCGCTGACCGCGGAGATCCGTACCATCGCCTCGCGGGCCCGGGTGACGGTGGACGCCGCGCCTGCCCCGGCGCCGGTGCCCCGGCAGCGGGTGGCGGCGCCCGCCGGGACGGCGGTGGACGAGCTGGCGACGCTCACCGCGCGGGAGCGGGAGGTGCTCGCCGCGGTGGCCGAGGGGCTGACCAATCGGGAGATCGGCCAGCGGCTGTTCATCAGCGAGCGGACCATCGGCGTTCACGTCTCGCACATCTTCGACAAGCTCCAGGTACGCACGCGGGTGCAGGCCAGCGCCATCTTCCTGCGCAACGGCGCGGAATAGGCGTACGTCGGCAATACGTCGTTCGACGGATCCCCCTGTGGACGGTGGCTGGCAGGCTCTCCGGCGGAACAGGGGTGGTGGCGTCGTGGGGGCGCCGGCCGTTGTGGAGGAGAGATGACCCAACCGGTCTGGGATCCTGTGCACCAGGACATCGTCGGCCTGCTCGCCGATCATCCCGCCGACGTGCCCGCGGTCGTGGACCATCTGACCAAGTTGCAGGATCTGCTGGTCCGGCTGCCGCCGCTTCTGGAGAGCTGCCCGCTCGCCGACTTCAACAAGCTCTACCTGGTGATCACCAGCACGGTGCTCGACGGCCTGTACGACGACCGGTTCCGCGACCCCGCCTTCCTGGCGCGGCTGGACGTGGAGTTCGCGGCCCGCTACTTCGAGGCGCTGCGGTTCTGGACCGACTCCAGCCCCAGCACCCCGAAGGCGTGGTCCTGCCTGCTGCGGCGGATGCGTGGCCCGGACGCCCGGCCGCTGCCGTCGGCCGCCGCGGGCGTCAACGCGCACATCAACTACGACCTGCCGTTCGCGCTGGTGACCACGTTCGACAGCTTGGAGTCCGAGCCGATCGACGGCAGCGACCAGCACCACGACTACCTCGAGATCAACAAGATCTTCGCCGAGCGGATCCCGGAGCTGCGCCGCGGCTACCTGGACAACTGGCAGCTCATGATCGACATGGTGAACGGCGACATCGACGACTGGTACCAGGGCGAACTGGTGGCGTACACCCGGAACGTGGCCTGGCGCAACGCGCAGAAGATCTGGCGCTGCCGGCACGACCCGGAGGCCCGCGAATGTGAGCGGACGCGGCTGGACGACAACGCCGCGCTGCTCGGTCGGCTGCTGCTGTCGCCCCTCGGGGCGTTCCTGCAGTAGGCCGTGTCTCGTGGATCTTGGAGTCTCTGGTAGACGTCGCTAATCTACACATGTAGTTTAAGGCCCATGGAACCGCTCGCACGTATAGGCAGGGCAACCGTTGACGTCCTGACCGTCCTGCTCGACTCTGAGCAGCCGCGATGGGGGTTGGAGATCATCAAGGCCACCGGCCGGCCGTCCGGCACGGTCTACCCACTGTTGGACCGCCTGGAGAGAGCCGGATGGGTCACGTCCTCCTGGGATGACCAGGATCGCAAGGGTGCCCGGCGGCGACTGTACGTACTGACGCGCGACGGGGCGACCGAGGCTCGCCGGATCTGCCAACGCGCCGCTCAGCGGCGCACGCTCCGGATCTCCACCACTCGGCCGGACCTGGCCCGATGACAGCATCCCGCCGAATGCGCCTCGCTCTGGCCGTCAGCCGGTTTGCCTCGGCCGCGTTGCCGGTCTCCGATGCCCGCTCGCGCTACCGCGAACAGTGGGAGGCGGACATACGCGGCGCCGCCGACATGGGACTGTCTCCGCTGCGGCTCGCTCTCGGCACCGCAGTGGCAGCCCTCCAACTTGCCGCTACCACCAGGAAGGGGACAGCAGTGCTTGCGCCAGGGAACATCGCGCTGGCCGTCCGGGCAGCCGGTGCGCCCCGCGTGCGTACCGGCCTTGCGGTGACGCAGTTGGGATCCGGCGGTCTGTATGCGGTCGTGCTGGTGTTGTACGCCGTCAGCCGGATCCGGTTGGGACTCGGCCACTATGAACTCACCCACGAGATGCACGACCCCAAGGACCTCGTGCCTTTCGGTTTCTCCCTGCTCAACCCCTTCACCTGGCTGTTCATGACCTCGCAGCTGTACATGATGCTTCATGGCTGGGTGCTCGGAGCTGTCCTCGCTGCAGGGTCACTCGTCCACGCGCTTACCGGCAACGACCGCCGGCGGCGGCGGCTCTCCGTGACCGCGACGGCGGTCAGCGCCGTTGTGCTGGCCATCGCTCTCAGTGGCTTCGGCTGGGACATATTCGTCTGGGTCAGGGATTAGAGCGAGCGAGATCGCGTAGCCACATCTTCATCGTGGCGATCCGTCGGCAGCAGCGGCCTCAACAGCCGCACGGGTACGTCCGAGCATCGGATCTTTGCGCGGTTCGGCCGGGACCGGACCGCCGCAACCCCTACCGTCTGTGCAGGGACGAAGGGGTGCGAATGGGGCAGGCGGGGGGCGCGGAGCAGCCCAGGCGTACGCGGGACCGGCGCCGGGAGGCGCACGCGGCCGCAGCGGCCCGGGCCGGGCGTCACGCCGGCCATACCGCGCCGGAACTGCCGGAACGGGTGGCGGCCCCGGCGCGGCCGGCTGCCCCCGCCGGGCGGCTGCGCAGGTGGTTGTTCGCGCACCGGGTCGAGCCGGTCGGCCCGGAGGTCGGCGAGCACCAGACCCGGTCCCACCCGTGGTGGCAGGTGATGTGCCTGACCGGTGTCGACTACTTCTCCACGCTGTCCTACCTGCCCGGCATCGCCGCCGTGGCGGCCGGCGCGCTCAGCCCGCTGGCCACGCTGCTGATCGTGGCGCTGACCCTGCTCGGGATGCTGCCGATGTACCGCCGGGTGGCCCGGGAGAGCCCGCACGGGCAGGGCTCGGTGGCCATGCTGGAGCGGCTGCTGCCGTTCTGGCGCGGAAAGATCTTCGTGCTGGTGCTGCTCGGCTTCGTCGCGACCTCGTGGATCATCACGATCACGCTCTCCGCCGCCGACGCCAGCGTGCACCTGCTGGAGAACCCGGTCCTGCCCGCGTCGTTCCCGCACGGCGGCGCGGTGGCGGTGCTGGTCACGGTGCTGCTGCTGCTCGTGCTCGGTGGCGTGTTCCTGCTCGGGTTCAGCGAGGCCGTGCAGGTCGCGATCCCGCTCGTGGCGGCGTTCCTGACGCTGAACGCGGTGGTGGTGGTCGCCGGGGTGGCCGAGGTGGTCGCCGAACCGGGCCTGCTCGGCGACTGGACCGGCCGGCTGGCACGCACCGGCGGGCCCGGCGACGTCCTGGTCACGAGCGTGCTCGCGTTCCCGCTGCTGGTGCTCGGCCTGTCCGGCTTCGAGACCGGGGTGAGCATGATGCCGCTGGTGCGCGGCGAGGGCGACGACCCGCAGCGGCGGCTGGACGCCCGGATCCGCAACACCCGGAGGCTGCTCACCGCCGCCGCGCTGATCATGTCGGTCTACCTGGTCGCCACCACGTTCGTCACCACGGTGCTGATCCCACCCGAGGCGTTCGCCCCCGGCGGGCCGGCCAACGGGCGGGCGCTGGCGTTCCTCGCCCACGAGCACCTGGGCAAGGCGTTCGGCACCGCGTACGACATCAGCAGCGTGCTCATCCTCTGGTTCGCCGGGGCGTCGGCGATGGCCGGGCTGATCAACATCGTGCCCCGCTACCTGCCGTCGTACGGCATGGCGCCGGAGTGGGGACGGGCGGTGCGCCCGGTGGTGCTGGTCTACACCGCGATCAGCATCGCCATCACGATCGCCTTCTCCGCCGACGTGAACGCCCAGGCCGGCGCGTACGCCACCGGCATCCTCGCGATGATGGTCTCCGGCGCGATAGCGGTCACCATCGCGGCGTGGCGGGCTCGTGGCCGCGCGGCCTCGGCGGGGTTCGCGCTGCTCACCGCCGTGCTGCTGTACGCGCTGGTGGAGAACGTGGTGGAGAAGCCGGACGGGATCACCATCTCCGGGTTCTTCATCGCCGGGATCGTCGCGGTGTCGCTGATCTCCCGGGTCACCCGCACCACCGAGCTGCGCGCCGAGCGGATCGAGTTCGACGAGCCGGCCCGCCGCTTCGTCGACGAGTCGGTCGCCCGGGACGGGCGGCTGCACCTGATCGCCCACAAGAGGCAGAGCGGGTCGGTCAAGGAGTACCGGGTCAAGGAGCGGGCCCAGCGGTCGATGAACCCGGTGCCCGGCGCCGCCGACGTGCTGTTCCTGGAGATCGACGTGAGCGACCCGTCCCAGTTCAGCCAGGTGCTACGGGTGCACGGGGTGGAATCCGGCGGCTACCGGATCCTGCGCGCCAGCAGTCCGGCCGCGCCGAACGCGATAGCCGCGATCCTGCTGGCCCTGCGCGACGCCACCGGCGTACGCCCGCACTGTCACTTCGAGTGGTCGGAGGGCAGTCCGATCGCGCACCTCCTGCGTTACCTCATCCTCGGCCGGGGCGACACGCCACCGGTGGTGCGGGAGATCATCCGCAAGTCCGAGCCGGACCCGACCCGCCGCCCCGGCATCCACGTCGGCGGCTGAGGCGCGGGGGGACCGCTGCCGTGCCCACCGGCCGGGCGGGCGAACCGGGCGAGACCCAGCCTCCTAGGACGGCTGAGGGTTGGTGACCGGCCACGCGGCGGGCACGGAACGGCCCGCGCTCGCCAGGCGGGCGCGGGCCGGGAGGGGAAGTACGGAGGCGGCGGCCTACTTCGACGGCTCCGGGAGCTTGCAGTCGACCTTCGGGTTGGCGCCGATGTAGTTCAGCGGACCGGCCACGATGGTGACCAGGATCGTGCCCGCCTCCGCACAGTTGGTTTCGTCGTTGCCGTAGTAGCCGCGCTGACCGGCGGCGATGGCGCCGATGATGAGCCAGATGACGACCAGGACGCCGACTATCGAGGTGCCGCGCATCAGTTGCCTCCACTGGGGTCGTGGTGATTCGAGGTGGAGGCCATGTACCCCGTGCGGGTGATCCGCCAAACGGCGCAGCCGTGCCGACGCGGCCGATTCCGATTACCTCAGTGCGGTGGCATCGGCTCCTCGGGCGGGCGGCCCCGGCTGCGGCGGTAGTCGGCGAACGCCACCCCGGCCAGCACCAGCGTCGCCCCGGCGGAGGTGTGGACCGGCGCGAGGTACAACCCGGCCGGGGCGATCGTGAGCAGCGCCAGCACCCCGCCCGGCCGGGACGACGACACCCGGCTGAACACCTCGTACTCGAAGGCGGCCCGCCCGGTCAGGAACAGCGCCGGCCCGCCGAGGATCACCGCCAGCCAGGCCGGCGGCGTGTGGCCGTTCGGCTCCAGCAGGACCAGGTCGAAGCCCGCCGCGGTGGTCACCACCCCGGCCACCATCAGCAGATGCGTGTACGGCGCGGTGTTGAGGAACCGGTTCGGCCGGTCGGCCCGGGCGATGGCGTGCGGCAGCAGCTCGCCGGACTTGTGTACGTAGATGCGCCAGAGCAGCAGCGTGGTGGCGAACGCGACGGTGAAGGCGACCAGGTTCTCCACCTCGGAGTGGTGCAGGCTGAACACGGTGCCGGCCACCAGCACGGCGTCGCCGAGCGCGATGATGAAGAACTGCTGGTACCGCTCGGACAGGTGCTCGGCGGTCACGTTGCGCTGCGAGTCGGGCACCGCACCCAGGACCGGCACCGGGTACGCCAGCCGGAATCCCAGATAGTCGATGGCCAGGGCGCCGAACCAGAGCAGGAGCCGTGCGGTGCCGTGCGCGGCCAGCGCGCCGACCAGCCACGGCACGGCCGACACGGCGAACCAGACGAAGATGCGCAGGGCCCGTTTGTTGCTCTGCGGGTGCCGCCGCACGGCGGGCATGAGGAACAGCCCGCGTCCGAGATGGATCGCCACGTACGTGCCGGCGAACACCAGCCCGCGGGCGCCGAACGCCTCCGGGATGGCGGTGGTCATCAGCAGCGCGCCGAACATCACCGCCACGATCAGCAGCTTGATCTCGGTGCGCTGCGGATCGTAGATGTCGGTGACCAGCGTGGTGATCGCCCAGGTCCACCAGATCGCCATCAGCATGACCAGCGACTCGCCGGCCCGCTCCCAGGTCACCGACCCGACCAGGTTGCGCGAGATCAACGCGAGCGCGGCCACGTAGACCAGGTCGAAGAAGAGTTCGAGCAGGGTCACCCGGCGCGGCGCCTCCGGGTCGCGGACCGGCGGTCGGCCAGCGGGCTCCGGCGCTGCGGTGGGCACGTCGCGGGCCGGCTGCGGTGCGGCCGGGCCGAGCCGGGATCGGCCCACGGAACACGCCGGGCCGGCGGCGACCACCGTCACCACCGGCCCGGATTGCGGATGCGGACTACTCGGCGCCGGCCGGCAGCACCCGCTCGGCGTCGGCGGGCGCGCCCGCCAGCACCTTCGCCTGCTGCGGCCAGGTGGCCAGACCGGGCGCGGCCCGCAGCCCGGCGGCCTTCACGGTCTGCCGCAGCGCGGCCTCGTCCAGCTCGGCGAGCTGCCGGTAGGTGCGGATCCCGGCCTCCTGCAGCGCGGCGGCCAGCTTCGGCCCGATGCCCTGGATCCGCCGGAAGTCGTCCGGCGCGGTGTCGGCCGCGTCCGCCGGCACGTCGTTCTCGGCCGACGCGCGCGGCGCGGGCACGACGGTCGGCGCGGCGGCGACCGGCTCGACGGCCTTGACGGGCTCGTCCGCCTCGGGCGTCTCAGCCGGCGTGGCATCCGCGGTGGGCTCTGCGGCCGGGCCGGCCGGCGACGCCGTGGCGTCGGGCTCGTCGGCGAGCGTCGACTGCGCCGGCACGGCGACGGGGGCGCGCTCCGGCTCCGCCGCGAAGGGCTCCGACTCGGCGACGAGCGCCGGAGACCCGGCCGGTTCGTCCACATCGGTGGCGGTCGAGGCCGTCGCGGGCTGGTCCGCACCGACGAACGTGGAGGCCGGCGCCTCGGCCGGACGATCGGCGGTGAGGGAAACCGGCTCGGCCTCGGCGACGGGCTCGGCGGCCACCGGGGAGGGCTCCGTCTCGGCGACTACCGGCGACGGCTCGTCGGCGGAACGGGCGGTCGCCACGGCCGGCTCGGCGGTCACCGCCTCGGTGGGCGCGGGCTGCTCGGCAACCGTCGCGGTGGCCGGGGGCTCGTCGACCACCGCGACCGGGCTCGGCGCGTCGACGGTGGCGGTCACCTCGGGGGCGGTCTCCGCCGAGGACGGCGCCGGTGCGCCGGACCGGCGGCCGACGACGAACCAGCCGGCGCCGAATCCGATGAGCAGGGCCAGTATCACGAACAGCCACTGCCCGAAGCTCGACGGCATGGCCACCTCCTTCTATGTACGTGCACGACGAGGGCGAAAGACTCGGGGCAGCTTCGCACACGCGCGCGGCGTACGACAGGCAGGCCGGGGTCGGGCCGCGCCGGTGGGACCGGAGGTGTCGGCCGGTGGCCGGCGGGTGACCGAGCGTGCGTCGCAGGAGGCCGGCGACGGCGGGGGGAGACGCCCCGGAACCCGGGTGCCGTGCGTGGTTCCGGGGCGCCCCGTCCGTCGCCCGTGGCCGGTCTAGTGGATCCGGCCGGGCGCGGGCGCCTCGGCGGCGTCCCAGCTGTAGAAGCAGCCGGCCACGGCGTCGCGGGGGGAGTGCCAGGTCGGCAGGTACGCCGAGGTGTGTGCGGAGAGCCGCTTGTTCACCTGCTCGTACAGCGGGTTGTCGCGCAGCTCCCCGGTCAGGCCGGGGGCGACGTCGACGGTCTCCATCAGATGGACGCACAGGTCGTGCAGGTAGTACAGGGACCGGTGCCGGACGCCGGTGAGGTGGGGAAGTTCGGTGGCGTCGGCCTCGGCGAAGATCTGCGCCACCCGTCCCTGTGCGCCCGGCACGATCCGGCTGACCACCAACAGTCGACTCATCGTGACCCCTCTCGCCGCCGCGGTCCTTCGCTCACCGTGCCGGTCGCGCTGTCACCTCGCCGTCACCGCGTACCCCGGGGCATTGATGGGGGGGCCGCCTTGGCGGACCGGTTCGTGCGGCGCGGCGGCGGCGGGTCCGGGCGGCTGGCCCGGCGGATCGGCGCGAGGGTGTCGTCGAGCAGCGTGGTCATCGCCGGGGACGGTTCCAGGCGCAGTTCGCGCAGGAGCAGGTCGCGGTAGACGTAGAAGGAGTGGACCGCCTCGAACGCGTTGCCCTCGGCCAGGTGGATGCGCACCACCAGGCGGTGCGGGGTCTCCCGCAGCGGCTCGGCGGCCATCGCCTCCAGCGCGGCCTCCAGCGCCTCGCCGTGCCGCCCGGCGGTGAGGTGGTTGCCGGCCAGCTCCTCCAGCATGTGCAGGCGTAACTGGCGCAGCCGTTCGCGTTCCAGCAGCACCCAGTCGTCGTACCAGCCGGGGAGCAGGTCGTGGCGTCCCGCGCCGGTGGCGCCGCGCGGGACGGCGCCCTCGCGAACCAGCGTCGCGGTCTCCACCAGGTCGTCCACGTCGAGACGGACGGTGGGTCCGAGGCGGACGGTGTCGCCGTCGGTGCGCAGCGGGCAGCACGGATCCTGCCGCAGCCGCCACAGCGCGGTACGCAGCGACGACAGCGCCCGCTCCTCCGGCGTCTCCGGCCACAGCAGCCCGGCGAGATGGCTGCGGGTCGCGGCCGGACGCAGGCCGATCAGGGCGATGACGCGCTGCAACCCCCGGGGTACGACCACCGGCGCGTCGTCGTGCAGGAGCTGGAAGCCGCCGAGCAGGCGCAGTGTCACCCGGGGCGCGGGTTCGCCCGCCGTCGGCATTCTCGACCCACCCGACACGGCGAACCCCCCAGCACCGGAACCCTCGTCCCGACCGTTATCCGTTGCCCGGACCGCCGCCCGCGACGCGGGTGTCGGAACGCCTCCGCCGCGGCCGGGAAACCTCCACGATGGCCGGGCTGACCGAGACGGAGAATATCAATGCCTGTTACTCTCAGTCAACGCACGGTCGTTCACCCGACTGCTCTCCGTGGGCCGGTTACACGGCTGTGATCTGCGAATAAGTGTCGCCCAGCCGGGACCGGAAGGCGATCTTCGCATAGCTCACGCACAGCTTGCGTCAACGCAGCGTCACCATCTCTCTGTGGCGCGGCGGGCCCGGTTGACGCCCGGTAGACGCCGTCGGCGCGACCGTGTGGCGATCCGTGCGGCGCGACCGGTTCGCCGCGCACCGGGACGTACGCAGGAGGCGCGAATGGACCGTTCGCTCATCGTCGCCAAGGTGGTGCCGACGGCCGAGGACAGGGTGGCCGAGATCTTCGCCGAGTCCGACGCGACCGAGCTGCCCGGCCTGGTCGGCGTCCGGCACCGCTCGCTGTACCGGCTGCACGACCTCTACGTCCATCTGCTGGAGACGGAGACGCCGGCGCAGGGCGCTGTGGAGGACGCCCGGGGACATCCGGAGTTCGTCCGGATCAGCGAGCGGCTGCGGCCGTACATCTCGCCGTACCTGCCGACCTGGCGCTCGCCGCGCGACGCTATGGCGCACTGCTTCTACCGGTACGACGCGCCGGCCCACCTGCGCGACACCGCCGGGCGGCCACAGTGACCACCACCGCCCCGCGCGACGAACAACTCTGGTCGAGGTGCGACGGGTGCGCGTCGCTGCTCTACCGCAAGCGGCTGCGCCGCAACCTGGACGTCTGCCCGGAGTGCGGCTCGCACGCGCGGCTGGACGCGCCGGACCGGGTGGCGCAACTGACCGACCCGGACTCGTTCGTCCCGCTGCCCGACCCGGCGGCACGCGTCGACCCGATCGGGTTCGTCGACGAGCTGCCGTACCCGCACCGGCTCGCCGCGGCCCGCGCGGCGACCGGCCTGGACGAGGCGGTGCTCTGCGGCACCGCCCGGCTGGGCGGGCACCCGGTCGCGTTGGCGGTGATGGACTTCCGCTTCCTCGGCGGCAGCCTCGGCTGCGCGGTCGGTGAGCTGATCACCCGGACCGCCGAGCGGGCTCTCGCCGACGGCGTCCCGCTGGTGCTGGTGACCGCGTCCGGCGGCGCCCGGATGCAGGAGGGCGCGCTGTCGCTGATGCAGATGGCCACCGTCAGCCAGGCCCTCGCGGGGATGCGCGAGGCGGGCCTGCTCACGGTCAGCGTGGTCACCGATCCCACGTACGGCGGGGTGGCCGCCTCCTTCGCCACCAACACCGACCTGGTGCTCGCCGAGAGCGGCGCCCGGCTGGGTTTCGCCGGCCCCCGGGTGATCCGCCAGGTCACCGGCGCGAAGCTGCCGGAGGGCTTCCAGACCGCGGAGTACCTGCTGCGGCACGGCCAGGTGGACATGGTGGTGCCCCGGCACGCGCTGCGGGGCCGGCTGGCCGCGCTGCTCGCCGCCGCCGACTCGGGCCGCCGCGCGCCGGAGACAGCGCCCGCGCCGCGCCCGGCCACCGCGTCGACCGTGACCGCCCGGCCGGACCGCGACCCCTGGGAGACGGTACGCACGGCGCGGCACCCGGGCCGGCCGACCACACTGGACTACCTGGAGACCGCGTTCGACGGGTTCGTCGAGCTGCACGGCGACCGGCTCGGCGCGGACTGCACGGCGGTCGTCGGCGGCATCGCCCGCCTGGACGGCCGGCCGGTGATGGTGATCGGCCACCAGAAGGGTCACACCACAGCCGAGCTGGTGACCCACAACTTCGGCATGGCCAGCCCGGCCGGGCACCGCAAGGCGCTGCGGCTGATGCGTCTCGCGGCGCGGCTGCGGCTGCCGGTGGTGACGCTGGTGGACACGCCCGGCGCGGATCCGGGAGTGAGCGCCGAGCAGCAGGGCCAGGCGGCGGCCATCGCGGAGAACATCCTCGCGCTCACGGTGCTGCCCACGCCGGTGGTGGCGGTGGTCACCGGGGAGGGCGGCAGCGGCGGCGCGCTCGCGTTCGCGGTCGCCGACCGGGTGCTCATGCTGGAACACGCTGTCTACTCGGTGATCAGCCCGGAGGGTTGCGCGGCGATCCTCTGGCCGGACAGCTCGGCCGCCCCGCAGGCAGCCCGCGCACTGCGGCTCACCGGCGCCGACCTGTGCCGCCTCGGCGTGGTCGACGAACTGGTGCCGGAGCCACGCCCGGCCGCGCACGCCGACCCGGGCGGCGCCGCCGAGCTGCTGCGCCGGGCGGTCGCGGCGAACCTCGCCCCGCTGCTCACCGTCCCGCCGGCCACCCTGGTCCGCCGCCGGAGGCAGCGCTTCCGCCGATTCGGCGCGGCCCGCTCCGCCGGACCGTCCCCGGCCGGCACGTCTGCGGCGTCGCCGCCGGCTGCCTCCCCGGCCGGTGGCCGGGCGGAGGTGGCGTGATGGCCGACGCCGAGGCCGAGCAGGTGCTCGACGGGCTGCGCCGGCAGGCCCGCCAACTCGTCGCCGACCTGGCCGGGCCGGTGCGCCGGGTGCGGCTGCGCAGCGGCGAGTCGGTGCTGGAGGTCGAATGGCACGATCCGGCGCTCCCGGCGCAGCGCGCCGCCGAACCGGGCGAGGCCCTGCCCGCGCGGTTGCCGGCGGTCGACCGGCCGGCCGTGCGCTCACCCGTCGTCGGCACGTTCTACCGGGCCCCCGAGCCCGGGGCGATGCCGTTCGTCGCGGTCGGCGACATGGTCCGCCCGGGCCAGGTGGTCGGCATCGTCGAGGCCATGAAGCTGATGAACGAGGTGACCGCCGGCCAGGCCGGACGGGTGGTCGAGGTGCTCGTCGACGACGGCAAGCCCGTCGAGTACGACCAGCCGCTGATCGCCCTGGAGCCGGTCACCGGACAGGACTGCTGATGTTCGACAAGGTGCTGATCGCCAACCGGGGCGAGATCGCGCTGCGGGTGCTGCGTGCCTGCCGGGAACTCGGCGTGCGCACCGTGGTGGTGCACTCCAGCGCGGACACCGACTCGCTGCCGGTGCGGCTCGCCGACGAGGCGGTACGCATCGGCCCGGCGGCCAGCCGCCGCAGCTACCTCAACGCGGCGGCGATCGTGGAGGCCGCCCGGCAGACCGGCGCGCAGGCGGTGCACCCCGGCTACGGCTTCCTGTCGGAGGACGCCGACTTCGCCGAGATCTGCGCCGAGAACGGCCTGGTCTTCGTCGGCCCGCCGCCGCAGGTGATGGCCGCGCTCGCGGACAAGTCGACGGCGCGGGCGCTGATGAGCGGGGCCGGGTTGCCGCTGCCGCCGGGCAGCGTCCGGACGCTGCCCACCGTCGCCGAGGCGCAGGAGGTGGCCGCCGAGGTGGGCTACCCGGTCATCGTGAAGGCAGCGGCGGGCGGTGGCGGGCGCGGCATGACAGTGGTGCGCTCGGCCGCCGAGCTGCCCCGCGCGTACGCCAGGACCCGCGCCGCCGCGCAGGTCGCCTTCGGCGACGACCGGGTGTACGTCGAGCGGTACCTCGCCGACGCCCGCCACGTCGAGGTGCAGGTGCTCTGCGACGGCCACGGCAACGGCGTGCACCTGGGCACCCGGGACTGCTCGGTACAGCGCCGGCACCAGAAGCTGATCGAGGAGGCGCCCGCGCCCGCGCTGCGGCAGGCCACCCTGGACACCGTCGCCGAGGTGGCGCTGCGCGGCGCGCTGTCGGTCGGCTTCACCGGCGCCGGAACCGTGGAGTTCCTGGTCGACGAGGCCGAACGCTGCCACTTCCTGGAGATCAACTGCCGGATCCAGGTGGAACACCCGGTCACCGAGATGGTCACCGGCATCGACCTCGTGCAGGAACAGCTGCACGTGGCGTACGGCACCCCGCTGCGGCTGCGCCAGTCCGACGTCCGACTGCACGGCGTGGCGATCGAGTGCCGGGTCAACGTGGAGGACCCGGATCGCGACTTCGCGCCCGCCCCCGGCCGGCTGGACCGGTTCCGGCCGCCGGGCGGCCCGTTCACCCGGGTCGACACCCACGGCCACGCCGGCTACCTGGTCAGCCCGCACTACGACTCGCTGCTGGCCAAGGTCGCGGTGTGGGCGCCGGACCGGGACGCCGCGCTGGACCGGCTCGACCGGGCGCTGGCCGAGTTCGACGTGGCCGGCCCCGGCGTGCGTACCACCATCCCGTTCGCCCGGCGGGTGCTGCGCGACCCGGCGTTCCGCGCCGCCCGGCACACCACCGCCCTGGTGGAACGGCTGCTCACCCCACCCGCCGACGACGCCCCGCCCGACACCCCGCCCGCCGACGGCACGGTCGCGGCGTCCCCGGCGCGGGCCGTCGTGCCCGACCCGCGCGGCGCGACCGGACCGGACGGCCGTACCCCCGTCAGCGCCGTGCCCGCCGCAGGCCCGACCACTTGGAGGAACCGATGACAGTCGCCCCCGACCGCCCGCTCACCCGCGAGATCACCGACATCCTGGTCACGCACTGCGGCCTGGACCCGGACGCCGCCGCCGACGCGCCCGCGGCGAGCCTGGAGGAGCTGGGCATGGACTCGCTGGCGCTGCTCGAACTGTCGGCGGTGGTGGCCGACAGGTGGCGGGTGAAGATCCCCGAACAGGCCGGGCAGCTCAGCATCGCCGGCGTCGCCGACCTGGTGGCCCGCAGCTCGGATCCACCCGGGCACACCGAGAACTCCGTGGAGATCGCCGCGCCGCTGCCGCTGGTCTGGGAGATCACCAACGACGTGGCCCGGTGGCCGGACCTGTTCACCGAGTACGCGGTGGCGGAGATCCTGCACCGCGACGGCGACACCGTGCGTTTCCGGCTCACCATGCACCCGGACTCCAACGGCGTGTCGTGGAGCTGGGTCAGCGAGCGCACCGCCGACCCGGCCGCCCGCGAGGTGCACGCCCGGCGCGTCGAGACCGGCCCGTTCGAGTACATGCGCATCCACTGGCGGTACGAGGAGACCCCGGTCGGCACCCGGATGACGTGGACGCAGGACTTCGCGATGAAGCCGGACGCGCCCGTCGACAACGCCGGCATGACCGACCGGATCAACACCAACAGCGGGATCCAGCTCGCCGTGATCAAGGAGAAGGTCGAGCGGGCGCACGCGGGAGGCGCGCGATGACCGACACCACCACCGCCCGCGTCTCCGTCCACGACGTACCCGCCGACCGCCGCCGCGGCGGGGAGCTGCGGGTGCTGCTCGGCCCGAAGACGGTCGGCAGCACCTCCGGTTTCATGGGCGTCGCCACGCTCGCCCCCGGGGAGCGGATCGCCGAGCACTATCACCCGTACAGCGAGGAGTTCCTCTACGTCGCCCGTGGCGTGATCACCGTCGACCTGGACGACGCGCCGGTGCCGCTCGCCGCCGGGGAGGCGCTCTACGTGCCGAAGGACGTGCGGCACCGGCTGCGCAACACCGGCGACGAGCCCGCCGAGGTGGTGTTCCACCTCGGACCGCTCGCGCCCCGTCCGGAACTGGGCCACGTCGACACCGAGAGCGCGGCGCCGCCGCCACGGGAGCCGTCGTGACCGGCCGGCGCACCGTGGTCACCGGCATCGGCGTCGTCGCGCCCGGCGGCGCCACCCGGGACCGCTTCTGGAAGACGATCACCGAAGGGCGCACCGCGACGCGGCGGATCAGCTTCTTCGACCCGTCGCCCTTCCGGTCCCAGATCGCCGCCGAGTGCGACTTCGACCCGGACGCCGCCGGGATCACGCTCGCCGAACGGCAGCGCGCCGACCGGTACGTGCAGTTCGCGCTCGCCTGCTCCGCCGAGGCGCTCGCGGACAGCGGCCTGGTTCTCACCGACGCCCAGCGCCTACGCGCCGGGGTGGTGCTCGGCACCGCCGTGGGCGGCACCACGGCCCTGGAGCAGGAGTACGTGCGGGTCAGCGACTCCGGCCGGCACTGGCTGGTCGACCACGCGCTCGGCGGGCCGTACCTCTACCAGGCGCTGGTGCCCAGCAGCCTGGCCGCCGACGTGGCCTGCCGGCACGGCCTGCACGGCCCCGCGCAGGTGATCTCCACCGGCTGCACCTCCGGCATCGACGCCATCGGGTACGCCCACCAGCTCGTCGCCGACGGCGAGGCCGACGTGGTGCTGGCCGGCGCCGCCGACTCGCCGATCTCCCCGGTGACCGTCGCCTCGTTCGACGCGATCGGCGCGACCAGCCCGGACAACGACGACCCGGAGCACGCCTCCCGGCCGTTCGACGCCGACCGGCACGGGTTCGTCCTCGCCGAGGGCGCCGCGGTGCTGGTGCTGGAGGAGGCCGAGCACGCCCGCCGCCGGGGCGCGCACGTCTACTGCGAGGTCGCCGGGTACGCCGGCCGCAGCAACGGCTTCCACATGACCGGGCTGCGCCCCGACGGCGCGGAGATGGCCGTGGCGATCAGCGACGCGCTGCGTCAGGCCCGGCTCGCCCCCGCGGCCGTCTCGTACATCAGCGCGCACGGCTCCGGCACCCGGCAGAACGACAGACACGAGACGGCCGCGTTCAAGCGGGCGCTGGGGGAGACGGCGTACCGGGTGCCGATCAGCTCGATCAAGTCGATGGTCGGCCACTCGCTCGGCGCCATCGGCTCCATCGAGATGGCCGCCTGCGCGCTCGCCATCGAGTACGGCGTGGTCCCGCCCACGGCGAACTGGACCACCCGCGACCCGGAGTGCGACCTGGACTACGTGCCGAACGAGGCCCGGGAGGTGCCGGTGGACGTGGCGCTGTCGGTGGGCAGCGGATTCGGCGGCTTCCAGTCGGCGATGGTGTTCCGCCGGCTCGCGGTGACGCCGTCATGACCGCCCGGGCCGTGGTCACCGGCATCGGCGTGGTCGCGCCCAGCGGCATCGGGGCCGAGGCGCACTGGAACACGGTGGTCGCCGGCACCCGGCGCACCGGGCCGATCACGCTGTTCGACCCGCAGCGCTACCCGACCCGGGTGGCCGGGGAGGTGGCCGGCTTCGACCCGGCCGGGTTCAGCGACACCCGGCAGCGGGTGCAGACCGACAGGTGGACCCACCTCGGCTTCGCCGCCACCAAGCTGGCGCTGGCCGACGCCGGGCTGCCCGAGGTGTCGCCCGACCCGTACAAGTGGGCGGTCACGCTCGCCAGTTCCTCCGGCGGCAACCTGTTCGGGCAGCGGGAACTGCAACGGCTGTGGGGCGGGCCGAGCCGCACCGTCGGGGCGTACCAGTCGATCGCCTGGTTCTACGCCGCGAGCGTCGGCCAGCTGTCGATCCGCCACCAGTTCAAGGGACCGTCCGGGGTGACCGTGTCCGAGTCGGCCGGCGGGCTGGACAGCCTGGCGCACGCGGTGCGCACCGTCCGCCGGGGCACGCCGGTGGTGATCGCCGGGGCGACCGAGTGCCCGCTCAGCCCGTACGCGCTGGCCTGCCAGTTGCGTTCCGGCCTGCTCAGCGACGTGGCCGACCCGCAGCGCGCGTACCGGCCGTTCGACGTCGCGGCCAGCGGTTACGTGCCGGCCGAGGGCGGCGCGGTGTTCGTGGTCGAGGACCTCGGGCACGCGCTGGCCCGGGGCGCCCGCGTCTACGGGGAGATCACCGGCTGGGCGGCCACCCACGACGCCGCGCCCACCGACCCGGCCACCGGCCCCGACCCGGCCCACTACGCCCGCGCGCTGCGGCTGGCGCTGGAGCGCGCCGGGGTACGCCCGCACGACGTGGACGTGATCTGGCCGGACGCGCTCGGCGTGCCCGCGTACGACCGGGCCGAGGCGACCGCGCTGCGTACCGTGTTCGGGGCCCGGACCCCGCCGGTGACCACGCAGAAGCCGCTGACCGGCCGGGCCCACCAGGGTGGGTCCGCGCTGGACGCGGCCACCGCGCTGCTGGCGTTCCGGCGCGGCATGCTGCCCGCCTCGGCCGGCCCGGATGAGCCCGCGCCCGGCTGCGAGCTGCCCTTCCTGCGGCAGCCCCGCCCGCCGCGCAGCCGGATCGCGCTCGTCGGAGCGCGCGGCTTCGACGGGTTCAACAGCGCGCTGGTGCTGCGCGGCGCCGCGCCCCCGCCGACCGTCACCGGCTGAGCGCCGGCGCAGGTCACCTCCGCCGGTCGGCGCGGCGGCGCAGTGAACGACCGGCCTCCCGGGCGCGGCCGGGCAGCCACAGCCGCAGGCCGATCAGCACCAGGATCAGCACGACCAGCAGGACCAGGTAGAGACCGCGCATGGTTCCTCCGATCATCCTGGCGGGCCACCTCGGTCCGCCGGAAGCGGAGTTCCCCGCGCGGCCGCACCTCAACCCGCCGTGCAGCGCGCAGGGCGGCACAGCCGGCGGGCCACCAAGCCGGCGTGCGCCCGATCCTGCCTGTCCGATCGAGCCTGAGCAATCCACCCAGCCGCCGTTTTTGATCTAGCCATTTGCATCTGGTGATGCAAAAAGGGCCGCCGTAGGGTTCCGTCCGTACCCGAACGACGTACCGCTGGGCGGATCGCCCAGTTCCTCAGTGGAACGGTGGCTGGTCGTGACTGCACATCCCGTGGCGGAGGATCCCGCCTCGACGACGGACTGGGTGGACGACATCCTGTTCACCGGACACGACACCGATGTCTGCCTCCGCCTGCCCGAACCGGTCGACAAGGGCACGCTGCGCCGGCTCGTCGGCGAGGCGCAGGCGGCGCTCGCCGAGGCCGGGCTGCGCGCCGGAGGCGCCGCCGCGCTGCGCCTTCCGCCTTCGCTGGCGTACGTGGCGTATCTGCTCGCCACCTGGCGTACCGGCGCCCAGGCCGTGCTGCTCGACCACCGGCTCACCGACCACGAGGTCGACCAGGCGCTGCGCCGGCTCGGCCCGCAGGTGGTGGTCGCACCGGCCCGCTCCGGTGGCGGGGCGCTGAGGATCTTCGTCGACGTCACCGCCGGGGTCAGCGCGTACTCCGACCGCCCGGCGGGCAGCCCGCACGCGGTGATCCAGCTCAGCTCCGGCTCCACCGGGCCGTCCAAGGTGATCGGCCGCACCGCCGCCGACCTGATCGCCGAGGTGCACCGCTACACCCGCATCGACGGCGTCGCGCTGCCCGGTGAGCGGATCATCCTGCTGCCCAGCATGGTGCACGTGCTCGGCCTGGTCGGCGGCCTGCTCTACGGGCTGCACGCGGGCGTCGAGCTGTGCCCGCCGGAACGGCTCAGCGGGGACGCGATCCTCGCCGCCGTCGCCGCGCAGGACACCCCGGCCACGGTGCTCGGCGTGCCGTTCCACATCGGGCTGCTCGCCTCCACCACCCCGGCCGGGCCGCTGCCCCAGCTCAAGCGCATGACCACCGGCGGCGAGCTGGTGTCCGCCGCCGTGGCGAAGGCGTTCACCGACCGCTACGGCGTGCCGTTGGGCAACATGTACGGGATGACCGAGGTCGGCGTCATCGGCACCGACCTGTACGGGCGGCACCGGCCCGCCATCGCGCCCGCCCCCGGCATCCAGGTACGCGAGCGCGACGGTGAGCTGTGGGTGTCCTGTCCGGACAACCCGTACGTCGGGCCGGCCGACCCGACCCGCTGGGCCGACGGCTGGCTGCACACCCGCGACGCGGGCGCGGTCGACCCGGACACCGGCCTGGTCACCATCAAGGGCCGGCTGGACTCGCAGGTGTCGGTGGGCGGCCTGAAGGTCGACCTGACCGAGGTGGAGGCCACGGTCGCCGGGCTGCCCGGCGTCACCGCCGCGGTGGTGGTCTGGGACGACGGCATCACCGCGTACGCGCAGACCGACGGCTCGCTGACCGAGGAGACGCTGGACAAGCTGATCGCCGAACGGCTGGCCGGCTTCAAGCGTCCCCGCACCCTGCGCCTGCTCGACCAGATGCCCCGCACGACCACCGGAAAGCTGGTCCGGTCCGTCCCGGCGCTGCGGGACGCGGCGTCGTGACCGGCCCCCTGTACGAGCCGCACGCCCGCCGCACGCCCGCCGGACGTCCGGTCCACCCCGAATCCCGCCCCGGACCGGCCGGGCAACGCGTCACCAGCGCGCCCGACGCGGCCGGTTCCCACGCACACGGTGTCCCGACCGGGCACCGTCAGCCGGTACACGGAGAAGAGGTCTGAACCCATGCGAGACGAGGTCCGCACCTTCGTCATCGAACAGCTCGCCGACATGAACTACGACGTGGAGGAACTTGACGACGACACCACCCTCGGCCCTTCCGGTGTCGACCTGGAATCGCTGGCCCTGGCCGACCTCGCGGTCCGCGTCGAGGACCGGTACGGCCTGAAGTTCGCCGACGACGAGTCGGAGAAGATGGCGCTGATGACGGTCGGCGAGTTCACCACGATGGTCGCCGACCGGGTGGTTCCGAACAGCGACAAGTCCTGATGTCCGGTCAGCCCGACCTGGGGCGAGCTGACCTGGTGAGCATGCTCGCCGAACTGACCGCGAAACCCGTCGACCAGGTGCCGGACCGGCTCGGCTCGATGGAGCTGGCCTGGCTCGTGCACATGGTCGAGCAGCGCTACGACCGCCGGCTGGACCTGAGTGACGACCAGCTCGCCGGCATCCGCACCGTCGACGACGCGCTCGCGGTGTTCCACACCTCGCTCACCGCTCCCGCAGATGGTTGAGCGGGAGACCGTACGGATCACCGGCACGTACGCGCTCAGCGCCCTCGGCAGGGGTGCCGACGCGCTGCTGGCCGGGGTGCTCACCGGCACCCCGGCGTTCGGGCCGGTGCGCCGTTTCGACACCACCGGCCGCCGGGTGACGGCGGCGGCCACCCTGCCGGAGGTCGGCACGCTCGCCGACGAGCTGGCCGACGGAGTCGACGCTGCCGCCCGGGCCGCCGGGCTGGACCGGGCCGCCCGCGCGGACTCGGCGCTGTTCCTGGCCACCCACGGCGGGCCGCACTCGCTGCCCGTACCGCAGGGGCAGGACTCACCGACGGTGCCGGCGCTCGCCGGTCACCTGGCCGAGCGGTGCGGCCTGGGCGGGCGTACCCGGATCTACACCACCGCGTGCGTCTCGGCGAGCAGCGCGGTCGCCGACGCGGCGGCGCTGATCCGCCGGGGCGACCTGGAGCGGGTCGTGGTCGCGGCCGGTTACCTGGTCGAACCGGACCAGTTCGCGTTGTTCGACGCCGGGCGGGCGCTCGCCGCCGACGGCGCGGTACGCCCGTTCAGCGCCGGCCGCAAGGGCCTGCTGCTGGGCGACGGGGTGGCCGTCGTGGTGCTGGAGTCGGCGGGCGCCGCCGCCCGGCGGGGCGCCGAGACGCTGGCGAACGTGGCCGGCTGGGGGCGGGCGGGGGACGCGTACCACCCGTGCCAGCCGCACCCGGACGGGCTCGGGCTGGCCCGGGCGGTCGAGGCGGCGCTGCGCCGCAGCGGGCTGTCCCTGGACGCGATCGGCTACGTCAACGCCAACGCCACCGGCACCCCGTTCAGCGACGCCTCCGAGGCGGCGGCGCTGACCCGCGTGTTCGGCGAGGACACCGGACGGCTGCCGGTCAGCTCCACCAAGTCCGTGCACGGGCACGCGCTGGAGGCGTCCGGCCTGCTGGAGCTGGTGGTGACGGTGCTGGCCCTGCGGCGCGGCAAGCTGCCGGGCACCGCCGGCTGGCTCGGCCCCGACCCGCAGTGCCCGCTGGACGTCATCCGCGACGCCCCCCGTCCCGCGAGAACCGAACACGCCCTGACCCTCAACGCCGCCTTCGGCGGCGCCAACACGGCCCTCCTGGTGAGCACCTCATGACCGCCCGCGCCCCCGCCCCCCACCCCGGCCTCCCGCGATCGTGCACTTCCGGCCCCGGCGAAACGGGCGCAACGCCCACGCCCGGGGCCGGAAGTGCACGATCGCGCGAGCGGGTGGCGGTGCTGGCGGAGGCCCGGTGGCCCGAGGCGGGGGACGGGGAGGAGGGCGCGGGGGTGCCGGGGGTGCCGGGGTTCGTGCACTCGCCGTTCGCGCCGCTGGTGGCGGCGGTGGCGCAGCGGTGCCTGGCGCGACGGTACGGCGCCTTGCCGCTGCCGCCGGGCAACAAGACGGCTGTGGTGCTGGTCAGCGCCGGTGGGGACACCGCCGGGGCGGCGCACGTGCGCGCCACTGTGGCCGGGGGCGGGCGGATCGGTCCGCTGTTCTTCTTCCAGTCGGTGCCGAACAGCGTGGCCGGGCACGTCGCGGCGCGCTGGGGACTGGACGGGCCGGTGGTGTGCCTGAGCCCGACCGGCGACGCGCGGGCCGAGGGGGAGGCCGAGGCGGACCTGCTGCTGTACGACGGCGACGCCGCACAGGCGTTGCTGATCCTGATCGAACTGGCACCGGACGGTGCGCCGGGCGAGGCGACCGCGGTGCTGCTGGGGGAGGGGACACGTCAATGAGGACGAAGGGACTGCGCGGCGCGCTGGCGGCCGACGCGGAGATAGGGGCGGGCAACGTGCTCGCCCGGGTGCTGGCCCACGGCGCCGACCCGGACGGGCCCGGGCTCACGTTCGACACCGCTGTCGACGGCCACCCGGCCGAGACACCGCTGACCCTGGGCCGGCTCGACCGGATGGTCGCCGCTCGGGCCGCCTGGCTGCACGAGCGCGGGGTGAAGCCACGCGACCCGGTCGCGGTCTGGGCCGGCACCGCCGCCGACATGGTGCTGTCGTTCCTGGCGCTGGCCCGTCTCGGCGCCATCCCGGCGCTGATGAACGGCAGGCTGCGCCCCGAGATCGCCGCCGAGTACATCCGCCGGCTGCGCGCCGCCGGGGTGCTCGCCGACGCCGCGCACGCCGAGGCGCTGGCCGGGCACGACCTGGGCGCGCCGATGCTCGGCGAGCCCGCGCAGGCCGGCACCGGCGACCCGGAATCGGCGCCCGCGCACTACCGGCACCACCCGGACGACCCGATCGTCATCACCCACACCTCCGGCACCACCGGCGTGCCGAAGGCGGTGCTGCACTCGCACGCCAGCCTCTTCGCCGCCACCCGCCACCTGCTGTCCATGCCGCAGGCGCAGGGCACCACACGCATCCTCAACGCGCTGCCCGCCCCGCACACCGCCACCGTGCTCATGGTCAACCAGGCGCTCGGCAACCGGGCGGAGATGTTCCTGCTCTCCGAGCAGGGCGGCGAGCGGGTGCTCGACGCGATCCAGCGGTGGCGCCCGGACGGCGTGTTCGGCTTCTCCGTCACCTGGGCCGAGCTGGCCCGGTTCGACCTCTCCGGCTACGACCTGGACTCGGTGCGGCTGTGGTTCAACACCGGCGACTGTTCGCACGAGCCGCACGTACGGCGGCTGGTCGCGGTCGGCTCCCGGGACGTGGTGACGCGCGGCGGCGTGACCCGGGTACCCGGGTCGGTGTTCATCGACGGCCTGGGCTCCAGCGAGATGGGCCACTCGATGTTCCACATCACCCACACCGGCGACACCGACAGGTACGGCCGCTGCGTCGGACGCCCGTACCGGTTCACCAGGGTCGCCGTGCTCGACGCCGACGGTAACGAGCTGCCGCCCGGGCAGGTCGGCTGGCTCGGCATCGACTCGCCGTCGCTGTTCCGCGGCTACTGGAACGACTCGGTCACCACGTACCGGTTCCGGCTGCGCGGCTGGTACCTCACCGGCGACCTGGTGTACGCCGACGACGACGGCCGCTACTACCACCTGGACCGGGCGGTCGACTCGGTCGAGGCCGGCGACGGGAAGCGGTTCTTCACCGCGCTGTCCGAGGAGCGCATCCTCGCCGCCTGCCCCGACGTCACCGACTGCACAGTGGTGATCGTCAAGGCGGACGACGGCACGGTCACCACCGACGTGCTGCTGGAGCTGGCCGCCGGGGCCGACCCCGACGCGGACCGCACCGAGCGCATCCGCGCCGCGCTCGGCCCGGACGTGGCGGCCACGCTGCGCCGGGTCGTCCCGGTACGCGCCGACGACATCCCGGTCACCGTCACCGGCAAGGTGCGCAAGGTGGCGCTGCGCGAGCGCTACCTGACCGAGACGCCGTCGTGACCGCCGTCATCACCGGCATGGGCCTGTTCACCCCGGCCGGACGCGGCGCCGCGGACACGTTCGACGCGCTGCTCACCGGCCGGTCCGGGCTGCGCCGCCTGCCCGAGGGACACCCGGCGGTGGGCTGCCTGGAGGTGGCCGGCGTGCTGCCGGACATCGACCCGCGCAGCGTCGCCTCCGGCCCGGAGACGAAGGTGCTCGACCGGGTGGTGCTGCTCGCCCTGATCACCGCCGCCGAGGCGCTCGCCGACGCCGGCATCGAGGTGGGCCGCGACGTCGACCCGGAGCGGATCGCGGTGATCATCGGCGGTGTGGGCGGCATGTCCACCCTGGAGAGCCAGGTGCTGGCACGGGCCGCCCGGGGCCGGGCGGCGGTCAGCCCGTACCTGCTCACCGGCATCCTGCCGAACATGCCCTCGGCGCGGATCGCCATCGCGCACGGCATCCGCGGCTACAGCTCGTCGGTCGGCACGGCCTGCGCCTCCGGGGCCCAGGCCGTCGCCGACGGGGTACGCCTCATCCACGCCGGTGAGGCCGACGTGGTGGTGTGCGGGGCGAGCGAGGCGCCGCTGTTCGGCACGTTCGCCGACACGTTCGGCAACGCGCGGGCACTGGCCCGGGGCTGGGACTCTCCGACCGAGGCGAGCCGCCCGTTCGACAAGCGGCGCAACGGTTTCGTGCTCGCCGAGGGTGCGGCCCTGCTGGTGCTGGAGCGCGCCGGCCACGCCGACGGACGGGGTGTGCGCGGCTACGCCGAGGTCGCCGGTTTCGGGGCGAACACCGACGCGTACCACCCGACCGCGCCCCGGCCGGACGGCGCCGGCGCGGCGGCGTGCATGCGCCGGGCGCTGGCGGCCGGCGGGGTCGAGCCCGCCGACGTCGGGTACGTCAACGCGCACGGCACCGGCACCAAGCTCGGTGACGTCGCCGAGACGATCGCGCTGGCCGAGGTCTTCGGTACGGGTGCCGTGCCGGTCAGCTCCACCAAGGCGCTCACCGGGCACCTGCTCGGCGCGTCCGGGGCGCTGGAGGCCGCCGCCACCGCGCTGGCGCTCGACGGTGGCCTGCTGCCACCCACCTACCACCTGGACGACCCGGACCCGGAGTGCGAGGCGGACCACGTCCGCGCCGCGCCCCGGCCCACCCGGGCCGCCCACGCGCTGACGAACTCGTTCGGGTTCGGCGGCCAGAACGTCAGCCTGCTCCTGCGCCGGCTCTCCGGGCCGGCCCGCCGGGCCACCGCCCCGGCCGCGGGCTGACCGGACTCCAATCCCGGGCGTCGGCCCGGGTCGCGATCACGGGGGGAACAGGGGAAGCCCATGAACATCAACGGGATAGATCATCTCGAACTGTACGTCGGGGACGCCCGGCAGGCAGCCTTCTACTTCGACAACGCGGTCGGTTTCCGGCTGTGCGGGCAGGGCGGTCCGGAGACCGGGCTGGCCGGGCAGCGGTCACTGCTGCTGGCCCAGGCCGGCATCCGGCTGCTGCTGACCACCGGACTGTCCGCCGAGCACCCGGCGGCCACGTACGTGCACCGGCACGGCGACGGCATCGCGGTGGTGGCGCTCGCCGTCGACGACGCCGCCGGGACGTACGCGGAACTGGTGGACCGCGGGGCGACGGCGCTGAGCCCGCCGCGCACCTTCACCGGCGCCGACGCCGAGGTGGTGGTCGCCGAGGTAGGGGGCTTCGGCGACGTGGTGCACCGCCTCGTGCAGCGGCGCGGCGACCCGGGCGTGTTCCTGCCCGGCGCGATCGAGCCGGTGGACGCGCCGGACGGGACGGACACCCTGCTCGCCGAGGTCGACCACCTGGCCATCTGCGTGCCGCCGGGGCAGCTCGACGAGACTGTCGCGCACTACGAGAAGGTGTTCGGCTTCGCCGACATCTTCACCGAGCACATCGAGGTCGCCGGCCAGGCGATGAACTCCAAGGTGGTGCAGAGCCCGTCCGGGCGGGTCACCTTCGTGCTGCTGGAGCCGGACACCGGCGCCCGGCCGGGGCAGATCGAGGACTTCCTGCGCTGGCACGCCGGCGCCGGGGTGCAGCACCTGGGCCTGCGTACCGACGACATCATCACCGCGGTCGGCGCGCTGGCCGGGCGGGGGGTGCGCTTCGCCAGCACGCCCGGCGCCTATTACGACGGCCTGGAGCAGCGGGTCGGCCGGCTGGACGCGCCGGTGGACCGGCTGCGCGAGCTGAGCATCCTGGTCGACTCCGACCACGACGGGCAGCTGCTGCAGATCTTCACCGAGTCGATGCACGTGCGCCGCACCCTCTTCCTCGAACTCATCGAGCGGCGCGGGGCGCGCACCTTCGGCAGCGGCAACATCAAGGCGCTCTACGAGGCAAAGGAACGCGAGCTGACCGTGGCGGGGGCGAGTTCCGCCGCCGCGGCCGGAGGAGGGGGAGGGGCATGACCACCATCGATCCTGCGCTGACCGCCGAGGAGGAGGCGCTGCTGCCCTCCGACGAGGACGTCCGGCACTACGCCGAGCACGGCTGGTACCTGTCGAAGAAGCTGCTCACCGACGACGAGGTGGACGAGCTGGTCGCCGCCACCGACAGTTACTACGCGGGGGAGCGCGACCGGTTGCTGCCGGCACGGCCGCCGAAGCTGGCCTACTGGGAGCCGTCCCGGGGTGACGTGCAGCGGCACAACGACTACGTCCACCACGAGCACGACGGCATCGCCCGCATCCTGCGCAAGCCGCTGATCGGGGCGGTCGCCGCCCGGCTGGCCCGCGCCGCCGAGATCCGCATCTTCCAGTCCACGCTGATCTGGAAGCCGCCGATCGCCGGCGAGCCGTCGAACATCGTGCCGTGGCACTTCGACAAGCACTACTGGGCGTCCTCGTCGTCGGAGAACATGCTCACCGCGTTCATCCCGTTCCACGACTGCGGCGAGGAGATGGGCACCATCACCATGGTCGACGGCTCCCACCGCTGGCGGGAGATCGGCGCCGACGACACGGTGGTGCGCCACTTCGCCGACCGGGACCGCGACCAGCTCGAGACGATGCTGGCCGAGAACGCCGCGTACAACGGCGCCGAGATCCGCAAGATCCCGATGGTGATCCCCAAGGGACACATGAGTTTCCACCACTGCCGCATCTACCACGGCAGCGGTGCGAACGTCAGCGGGCGGCCCCGGCGGGCCGTCTCGCTGCACCTGCAGGACGGCGACAACGCCTGGCGGGAGTATCCGCTCTCCGACGGCACGCTCGCCGCGTACAACCACGATGTGCTGGTCCGCCGCACCCACGACGGCCGGCCGGACTACGCGGACCCCGATTACTGCCCGGTCATCTGGCGCGACCGCGCCCAGCAGGGAGGCTGACAATGTCACGGTACGACTGGGGTAAGACGCACCCGGGCATCGAGCGGCTGGAGCGGGCGGTGACCGAGCGCCGCGACGTGGTGGTCAAGCACCCCCTCTACGCCAACCTCGACACCCACGACGCGCTCGTCACGTTCATGGAGCACCACGTCTTCGCCGTCTGGGACTTCATGTCGCTGCTGAAGTCGTTGCAGCGGCAGCTCACCTGCGTCACGGTGCCGTGGATCCCGACCGGCCCGACCGGCAGCCGCCGCCTGATCAACGACATCGTCATGGTCGAGGAGAGCGACGAGCTCGGCGACGGCTACATCAGCCACTTCGAGCTGTACGTGCAGGGCATGACCGAGGCCGGCGCCGACACCACGGCCGTGGAGAAGCTCGTCGGCCTGCTGCGCGACGGCACGCCGGTCACCGAGGCGCTCGGCGCCGCGGGCGTCCCCGCGGCCTCGGCCGCGTTCGCCGGCACCACCTGGCGGATCATCGAGACCACCCCGGTGCACTGCCAGGCCGCGGCGTTCGCGTTCGGCCGCGAGGACCTCATCCCGGAGATGTTCACCCAGGTCGTCGCCGTCAACGAGCGCAGCAACCGGCTCAACAAGTTCGTCGACTACCTGGAGCGGCACATCGAGGTCGACGGCGAGCAGCACACCCCGATGGCCATGCAGATGCTCGCCGACCTGTGCGGCGACGACGACACCAAGTGGCAGGAGTGCGCCGACACGGTGAACGCCGCGCTCGCCGCCCGCGCCCGTCTCTGGGACGACATCCTCGCCGCCGTCAAGGAGGGCCGTCCGGCGTGACCGAATCCGACCCGGTCCGGCTCTACCGGACGGTCCGGCTGATCCGCCGCTTCGAGGAGCGCGCGATCGAGCTGGTCCGTGCCGGGGAGATCGTCGGCGGCATCCACCCGTACCTCGGGCAGGAGGGGATCGCCGCCGGAGTCTGCGCGGCGCTCACCGCCGGTGACCTGGTCACCGGCACCCACCGCGGGCACGGGCACGTGCTCGCCAAGGGCGCCGACCCGGCCCGGATGCTGGCCGAGCTGTGCGGCCGGGTCACCGGCCTCAACCGGGGCCGGGGCGGGTCGATGCACGCCGCCGACTTCGGCGTCGGCGTGCTCGGCGCCAACGCCATCGTCGGGGCCGCCGGCGCGATCCTCACCGGAGCGGTGTGGGAGCGCCGGCGGCGCGGCGCCGACATCGTCGGCGCCACCTTCTTCGGCGACGGCGCGGTCAACGAGGGCATGCTCCTGGAGGCGTTCAACCTGGCCGCGCTCTGGCGGGTACCGGTGCTGTTCGTCTGCGAGAACAACGGCTACGCCACCACCATGCCGGTCGCCGGCGCGGTCGCCGGCACCATCGCCGGGCGGGCCGCCGCGTTCGGCATGCCGGCGGCCGCCGTCGACGGGCAGGACCCCGAGGCGGTACGCGAGGTCACCGCCGCCGCCGTCGCGCGGATGCGCGCCGGCGGCGGCCCCGAGCTGGTCGAGGCCCACACCTACCGCTTCGACGCCCACCACACCTTCGAACATCAGGTACGCCTCGACTACCGGCCGCCGGAGGAGGTGGCCGAGGGCCGGTCCCGCGACCCGGTGGACATCCAGGGCGCGCGGCTGGACCCGGCGGTGCGCGCAGAGGTGGACGCCGCCGTCGAGGCGGAACTGGACGCCGCCGTCGAATTCGCGCTCGCCGGGCCGCACCCCGACCCGTCGACCGCCCTGGACCACCTGTACGCCAGCGGGCTCACCGCCCGGACCGGAGGTGGCTGATGCCCCGGCTCTCCTACCGCAGGGCACTCACCCGGGCGCTTTCCGACGAGATGACCCGCGACGAGTCGGTGGTGGTGCTCGGCGAGGACATCCGGGTGGCCGCCGCGAACGTCACCACCGGCCTGCTGAAGAAGTTCGGCCCGGAACGGGTCCGCGACACACCCCTGTCCGAGCAGGCGTTCACCAGCTTCGCCACCGGCGCGGCGCTGGCCGGGGCCCGCCCGGTGGTGGAGTTCCAGATCCCGTCGCTGCTGTTCCTGGTCTTCGAGCAGATCGTCAACCACGCGCACAAGTTCCCGCTGATGACCGGCGGCCAGTGCGCGGTGCCGGTCACCTACGTGGTGCCCGGCTCCGGCTCCCGCACCGGCTGGGCCGGGCAGCACTCCGACCACCCGTACGCGTTGTTCGCCCACGCCGGCGTGACCACCGTCGTACCGGCCACCCCGGCCGACGCGTACGGCCTGCTGGTGTCCGCGATCCGCTGCGACGACCCGGTGGTGGTCTTCGCCCCGGCGGGCGCCCTCGACCTGCGCGCCGACGTCACCGACCCGGCGCCGGTGCCGCTGGGCAGGGGGATCGTCCGCCGCGCCGGCGACGACGTGACGGTGGTGGCGGTCGGGCACCTGGTGCACGACGCGCTCGCCGTCGCCGAGGACCTGGCCGGCCAGGCGTCGGTGGAGGTCTTCGACCCCCGCACGATCTACCCGTTCGACTGGGACGGGCTGGTCGAGTCCGTCGGCCGCACCGGCCGGCTGGTGGTCGTCGACGACGGCAACCGCTCCTGCGGCATCGCCGGGGAGATCATCGCCACGGTGGTCGAGCGGGTCCGGCTGGCCGCGCCGCCCCGGCGGGTCACCCGCCCCGACGGCGCGGTGCTGCCGTTCGCGCCGGCCCTGGACCGGGCCGTGCAACCCGGCCGCGACCAGCTCACCGCCGCCATCCAACTGACCCTCAAGGACGGATGAACGATGGACCCGAACTACACGTGGCCACCGCTCGGCCAGGCGTGGACCGACCTGCCCGAGTCCACCCGTACCGCGATGGTGACCACCGGTGCCGCGGCGTGGGAGAAGATCTTCCACGGCCGGGCCACGTACAACAAGCAGTGGCGGCTGGCCCGCCCGCCGGTGTTCACCGCCGACGCGTTCCGCGAGCTGAACGAGGTCTGCGACCGCATCGCCCAGCTCATCCTGGAGGCCTGCCGGCGTCGCGCCCGGACCGCCGGTGAGCTGCGCCTTCTGCTCGACGTGCCGGACGGGGAGACCCGGCTGCTCGACCCGGACGAGGAGCTGCACGAGGGGCTGCTCGCCGCGTACCGGCCGGACGTGCTGTTCTCCGGCGGCGTGCCGTGCATCGTGGAGTACAACATCGACAGCAGCCTCGGCGGCGGCTTCGACGCCGACACCGTCATCCAGCGGTACGCCGAGCTGTACCGCGCGCACGACCTGCTCGACGGCGCACGGCCCGCGCCGTCCCTGCTGGACCAGCGGTTCGTGGCCATCCGGGACACGCTCGGCCTGCCCGACGGCGCCCGGGTGGCGCTGCTGATGGACTTCGAAGCCGACTACCCGGGCCTGGACGACCCGGAGACGTTCATCCGGATCCTGTCCCCGCTGATCGACCAGGCCCGCCCGTTCGGCATCGACCTGGTCATCGCCCCGGTCGCCACCGCCGGCCTGGACGAGCAGAACCGGCTGGTCGTCGGCGGTGGCCCGGTGGACGCCCTGTTCCGGCTGTTCGTGCCCAACCGGGTCACCCCCAGCGCCGGGCTGGACGCGGTGGCCGGCGCGCTCGCCGCGGGCACGTTGCCGATGTTCGTCAGCAGCGCCGCCTGGCTGCTCAGCAACAAGCTGAACTATGCCTGGCTCTGGGAGGACCTGGACCTGCTGCCGGAGGACGACCGGACGCTGATCCGCCGTTACGTGCCGCACACCGTGGCGCTCACCGCCGACCAGCTCGACCGGGCGCTCGCCGAACGGGCGGACCTGGTCGCCAAGCCGGCCGGCGGGTCGGCCGGGCACGGCGTGCTGATCGGCCGGGAGATGAGCCCGGTGGCGTGGGCGGACGGGGTGCGCGCGGCTATCGCCGAGGGCGGCAACATCCTGCAGCGCTATCACGAGGCCGACCGGGTGGCGATGGACTTCGTGCAGATCGAGACCGGTGAGACGGTCACCGCCGACGTCCCGTACAGCCTCGCCCCGTACCTGTTCGACCGCACCGGCTCCGGCGCGCTGGCCCGGGTCGGCTACCCGGGCTGCGAGGAGGTCCTCAACCTGGCCCGAGGCGTCCTGCTGACCGGCATCCTCCTCACCGGCTGACCGCCCCCACCGCCCGCGTTCGCCCGCCCCGCCTCCCCGCGTTGATCAAGGAGTTTGTGTCCTCACCAGGGCTTGCCGTTGACACAAACTCCTTGATCGACGGGCTAGTCGACCGTGACGCGCAGGCCACGCACCGGTGAGGTGACGACCAGAGCGAGGCTGAGCACGACGGGCACGGCCAGCATCAGGTACGCCACCCGGACCCCGAAGGTGTCTGCGGCCAGCCCTCCGATCAGGGCGCCGAACGGCGTGCCGCCCCAGGCCAGCATGCGCCCGGTGGTGTTGACGCGGCCCTGCAGCGCATCGGGTGTGAGGAGTTGGCGCACGGTGATGCCGTTCGCGTTCACGGTCAGGCGTGCCACGGCCCAGATCGCCCACCACGCCAACGCCAGGGCGAACACCGACGTGCCGGCCAGGCCGATGAGGGCCGCGACGAAGATGACGAGGCCCGTGATGGACACCGTTCCCTGGCCGGCCCACCGGCTGGCCCTGGGCAGGGCGACGGCGGCCACCAGTGAGCCGACAGCGGCGGCCGTGAAGAGCAGACCCAGGCGCTGGTCCTCCGGGCTCAGATCGAGCACCTCGTCGGCGTGGACGACGAGCAGTCCCAGCACGCCGCCGGCGGCGACGTTGAGCCCGAAACCGGCAGCGGTCAGCGTCCGCAGGACCCGCGTCCGCCAGAGGTGGCGCAGTCCTTCGGCGATCTCGGCTCGCACCCGGCGGGCCACCGCCGGCCCCGGATCCAAGCCGGCGCGGATCTGGGCGAGCAGCGCGGCGGACACCAGATAGGTGACGGCGTCGACGGCCAGCACCAGGGTGGGGTCGGCGACAGCGGCAAGTAGTCCAGCGGCGGCGGGCGCGGCGATCTCCAGCACGATCTCGGTGGACCAGATGAGGCTGTTCGCCCGGGTGATCCCCGGCTTGCCGACGATGCGCACGAAGGCGCCCCACGCCGCCGCGTCGAACCAGCAGAAACCGCAACCCACGCCGAACGCCACGACGAGCAGGTACCAGGGGGCGAGCACATCGAACAACGCGGCGACCGGCACGGTGGCGAGCAGCAGCGCGCAGCACACGTCTGCGATGATCATCATGCGCTTACGCCGCAGGCGGTCGGCGGCGGCTCCGGCGAAGAGCCCGAACAGCAGGTACGGCAGGGCTTCGAGCCCGACCACCGCCGCGGTCAGCGTCGGGGACGCGCTCGTCCGGTAGACGAGTAGCGGCAGTGCTACGGCGCTGGCGGCGGTCCCGGCGACGGAGATCGACCGGGCGAGGTACCAGAGGGAGAAGTCACGGTGAAACAGCCGGCTTCCGTCGACGCCGGCTGTCTCCACGAGCCGTGTCACAACCTCCTTCAGGCCAGCACGGCGAGGTGGCGGTCGTCGATGCTGGTCAGCGCGAGGTGCAGGTCCGCCGCCAGATCGTCGGCGAGGCGAAGCGTCGGCGCGTCTTCCTCGTCGCCGGGGTGGAAGCAGAGGGTGCCGCCACCGGGGGCGATGCCGAGATCCTGAGCCATCGGCTCTTCGACGTCGTCACCGGGGTGGAAGCAGAGGCTGCCGCCACCGGGGACGAAGCGATTCTCCTGAGTAGACATGTGTCCTCATATCGTTAGGACCGGATGTGGTCAGCTGATGATCGCCCGGTCCGGCGACGGCCACAAGTGCCATCCCCGTCCGGTCGGGACGACAGGCACCCCGTGTCGCACCAGGCTGAAGCGTTCCAGCCCCGGGGCGATCGTGGTGGCCACCGCGATCGGTGAGCCGACCGGCGTGACCTCGCACACGTGGTGGTCGATGCCGCGACGGGCCAGAGCCCGCCGGACGTGCTCCAGCCCCCAACCCGGGCTGCCGTCGCCGGCTACGTCCGCGCGTAGCGGCACCGCCCGCACCGGCCCGGAGAGCAGCCCGTCGAGTGGCATCAGGGCAGATCGTCGCAGTGCGGGCCAGGCCGCCAGACGCTGGACCGCGGGCGAGCCGGCGGCCGGTGAGGAGAGCGCACAGACCTGGATCAGCTCGCCGAGGGCACGCGACGCGGCGTCGGTGGCCCAGAGCGATGCGCCGGCCCCGAGCCGGGTCGGCTCGCCGCCGGCCGGGCTGACTGCCAGGTACACCGGCACGTCCAGGTCGGTCGTGACGTCGAGCAGGTGTACGGGTGCGCCGGCCGCCCGTACGGCCTGCGCGTGCAGTGTCCGCAGATGGTCCGGCAGGTCCCCGGCCGGCACGAGGTCGACGTCCGGCACTCCGGCGACGTACCACCGGAGCAGCGCCTGCCCGAGCCCGTCGTGTTCGATCAGCTCGCAGAGGCCGTGATAGACGGCCTCCGCCACGCCGACGCCGGCCGCGGTGCCCAGGCTGGACGAGTATCGCAGGAGACTGCGGTACGGCCGGACGTCGTCACCCGCCACCGGCCACCGGTAGTAGCGCGGGTCCGTGAGGAAGGTGGGATAACGAACCTCGCCGTACGAGGCACATGCCGCGACGGAGTCCGGTAACTCCGCCGCCCACCGCTGTACGACCAGATCCGACTCCAGGGCGGACTGTCCGGCCACGGCGCTCGCCGGCAGCAGCCTCGTGGCGTCCGTGGTCCATCGGCGGCTGTCCCGGGCAGACATGAGATGGCGTTCCAGGGCCTCGAAGTGCGCGCTCGCCGCGCCCTGGGGACCCGCTCCCTTTCCCGCGCCCACGGCGACCCGTGCCCCGCCCCGGAACAGCGTGACGCGCATGGTCGGTGACTCGGCCGGGCCGAGCACCACCGCCCGCGCCGTGAGGCCGAGCCGCTCGATCTCGGTTGATGCTGTCACGAGAGCGCGCTCCGCGGGCACGGACCGGAACGGCACCGCGGCCTCCCGGGGACTGTTCACCGGCCCGACGTGCCGCGCCCCGACGGCGGCGCGGGGTTCCTTTCCGGGGAGCCGGACGTGTCGCGGCGGGCCAGGACGCGTAGCGTCTCGGCGGTGGCGACGGCGTCGCTGCGGGCGCTGCCGTGCCGGCCGTCGCTGCTGTAGAGCGACGGGTCGGCCACCAGCGGGTGGTCGGTCAGGTGCACGTGCAGCGTGCCCAGCCGCTCGGCCACGACCCGGGTGTGCCGGGACAGCCGGCGCATCCGCTCGCCCAGGCCCGCGCGCAGCGCGTCCGGCACCGCCGGGCTGTGCGACACGTCGAACATGCCCACGGTGATCACGTCCGCACCCGCGCCGCGCAGCGCGGCGATCATGGTGGTGAGTTCGGCGTCGACCGCCTCCGGGTCGTAGGCGGACCGGAACGCGTCGTTGCCGCCGCACACCACAAGGGCCAGGTCCGGCTCGAAGGCCAGCGCGTCGGCCAACTGGGTGGCCCGGACCTCGTGTGCGCGCAGCCCGCGCCGACCCAGGTTCAGGTAGGCCAACTCCGGTCGCACGGCACGCAGCTCCGCCGCGATCCGGTCCGCCCACTGGATGCCCGGGTAGCCGTCCACCGGTTCGCACAGTCCTTCCGCGACGCTGTCACCGAGCACCACGAACCGCCGCCACGGATGCCCCCGCAGCAGGCCGGCGGCCTTACCCGGCCGCAGGCACCACGGGTCCGTCGCCTCGGTCAGCGTCGATGGCATGCTCGGCAGGCTAGCCGAGCGGACCGCGCGGGGGAAGGGAGTCCGGGAGCAGGGACAGCACCTGCGCGGGGTGGGACAGGGTCAGATCCGCAGGCTCGGCCGGATCGTACTGGTGGCCCCACGCGGCTGCCACCGCTGTGGTCCCGGCCGCCCGGGCGGCGCGCAGGTCCAGCGGCGAGTCGCCCACGTACGCGGCCCGGCTCGGTGGCACCCCGAGACGTCGGCAGGCCAGCTCCACCCCGTCGGGCGCCGGCTTGGGCCGGGACACCTGGTCACCGCCGAGGACGACCCCGAACCGGTCGAGGATGCCCACCCGGTCGAGCATGATGCCGGCCGCGACGTGGCTCCCACCGGTGAACAAGCCCACCGGCACCCGGGCGGCGAGCTCGGTGAGCATCTGCGTGACGCCGGGGTAGACGCAGACCTGCCCGGCGATCCGGGACAGCTCGGCGTGGTAGCCGGCCAGGTCCCCGTCGGTGGCGGGCCGGCGCAGCAGGTGCGACAGCAGGTCGATCGGGGAGCCCAGCGAGTAGCCGGCGATGACCTCGGCGTCGGTGTATTCCGGGCCGCCCCCGGCGCGCACCGCCGCCCGGTACGCGGCGGGCACGACCTCGTGCGACTCGATCAGCGTGCCGTCCATGTCGAAGACGACCGCCTCCACCGGCGCGGTCATGCCTGCTGCGCCCGGTGCGCGGCGGCGAGCCGCTTCGGGGCGCGTGCGTACCACGCCTCGGTGACCAGCTCGGTCAGCTCGTCCACGTCGATCCGGTCGAGCCGCACCAGCACCGCCGGGTAGCCGTCGAAGTGCGGCGTGGTGAAGTAGACCGCCGGGTCGTCGGCGAGCAGCGCCTCCTTGGCGCCCAGGTCGGGCGCCCGGACGCCGAGGATCGGGCCGTCCGGCGCGGCGTCGCCGAGCGCCTCCAGGTCGCCGCGGCGCAGCGGCCGCTCCCAGACGAACATCTTGTCGCGCACCCGCCAGGCGGGCAGGTCGTCGTGCGAGCCGCGCTCGGTGGTCTCGGGCAGGGCCAGCGCGATGCGCCGCACGTCGTCCCAGGTCGCCATGGCCCCGACCCTACCGGCGCCCACCGACACGCCGGCTCGGACCGGCAGGGCTCAGACCGGTGTCGGCGTGGCCGGCTCCACCTCCGGGCGCCGGGACGCGCGGGTGAGCAGCAGCGGTCCCACGGTCAGCAGCAGGCAGACCACCGACATCACCAGCAGCGCCGGGGCCAGGTCGAACAGCGCCACCGACCAGCCGCCGAGCAGCGCGCCCACCGGCAGGCCGAGGAACGCCACCGATCCGGAGATGCCCAGCACCCGGGTCTGCAGCTCGCCCGGCACCCGCTGGTAGAGCGCCGCGCCGAGCAGCGGGTTCACCGCCGCGATGCCGATGCCGGACAGGAACGTCACCACGAGCACCACCACCAGGTCGTCGCTGAGCGCCAGCGCGAGCAGCCGGGGCGCGCCGCTGAGCGTCAGCCCCAGCGCGAACGTCGTACCGGCCGGCAGCCGGGTGCCGAACACCGTGAACAGCACATTGCCCAGCAGCGCGCCGGCCGAGAAGACGCCGAGCAGCAGACCGAATCCGGCCGGGTCGCCGAGCACCTGCTTGACCCAGAGCGGGATCCAGACCGCGACGCTGGCGTTGGCGAACATGTTGGACACCGAGACAACGATCAGCATCGTCATGAGCGTCCGGTCGGTGCGCAGGTACGCGAAGCCACCGCGCAGCGCCCGCAGGTACGGCTCCCGGGGCGCGGGCTCGGCCGGTGCGGACGGCCGGACCAGCACGCCGATCAGCAGCGCACAGACCGCGAACGTGGCCGCGTCGATCCAGATGGCCCGGGTCAGCCCGACCCAGTCGATGAGCAGCCCGCCGAGCACCGCGCCGAACAGCGTCATGCCCCGGGCCAGACCGTCGTAGGCGCTGGTGAGCCGGATCAGCGGCACCCCCGCCCGCTCGGCGGCCGGTTTGAACAGCACGTGCTTGACCCGGTCGCCGATGCCCCGCAGCCCGCCGGCGATCGCCACCAGCACCAGCAACGCGCCGAATCCGAGCCAGGGCGCCAGCGCCACCACGGCCATCGCGGCGGCGCTCGCCGCGTCCACGAACACCGAGGTACGGCGTACCCCGAACCGGTCCGCCCACGGTGTCGCCAGCGCGCTGGAGAGCATGTACGGCAGCGTCTCCGCCGCCGCCACCAGGCCCATCTTGGTGGGGCTGCCGGTGGTCTCCAGCACCAGCCAGGGGATGGCGACCACCGAGATCCGGGTGCCGAGGTTGGACAGCAGGTCGGCGCCGACCAGGGTGTACAACTCCCGGCGCGGGTTCACGCCGGACTGCCGATCGGATCGGCGCCGGCCGGGTGAGCGGCGGCGTACCGGGCCCGCAACGCCCGCTTGTCCACCTTCGCCGACCGGTTCAGCGGCAGCGCGTCGACGAACTCCACGGCGCCGGGCGCCCAGGTCTCGCTCAGCTCCCCGACCACGAGCGCGATCAGCTCCTCGCCGGTCACCGACGCCCCCGGCGCGGGCACCACGTACGCGTGCGGCAGCTCCCCGGCCACCGGGTCGGGCACGCCGATCACGGCGGCGGCGCGTACCTCGGGGTGGCCGGCGAGCACGTCCTCGATCGGGCGGGAGTAGATCGGCCAGCTGCGCTGCCGGGTGAGGATCCGATCCTGTAACCGGTCGACCAGATAGAGGTAGCCGTCGGCGTCGAGGTGGCCGATGTCGCGGGTGCGGACCCAGCCGTCGACGAGCGTGTCGGCGGTCAGCTCCGGCTGGCCGTGGTATCCGGCGAAACTCAGCTTGGTGCGCGCCCACACCTCGCCGTCCTCGCCGGCCGGCAGCACCCGCCCGTCGGCGTCGCGGATCTCCACCGTCACGTCGCCGTACGGGCGGCCGCAGGAACGCAGCCGCTCCGGGTGCTCCGGATCCTCGGTGAGCCCGGGCAGCGCGCAGATGACGACCGCCTCGCTGAGCCCGTACACGATGCGCAGGCACGGGCCGAAGCGGGCGATGGCCTGGCGCAGCCGGGCCGGCGCGGCGGGCCCGGCCCCCACGTTGAACATGAACATCGCGGAGAAGTCGGCGCCCGGCAGGTCGGGGTGGTCGAGCACCTCGTAGAGCATCGGCGGGGTGACGAACGTGGAGGTGAGCCGTTCGGCGTCCACCGTGGCGATGAACGCGGCCGGGTCCCACTGCTCGCGCAGGAACAGCACACCGCCGGTGAACAGGTTGAACAGTGTGGTGATCTGGCCGCTGGCCAGCCACATCGGGGAGTGCGACAGGTGCCGCAGCAGCGGGAACCCGGCGCCCCGGAAGTCGGCGGCGAGCGCGAGCACCTGCCGGTAGAAGCTCTCCCGGTGGTGCACCAGCTTCGGCGTGCCGGTGGTGCCGCTGGTCTGCAGGAACGACTCCGGCGCGGGCACCCCGGCGGGCAGGTCCGCGGCCGGCCCGGTGGCCCCGGCGGTCAGGTCCGGTCCGGCGCCGCCGGGGCCGAGGCAGAGCACCGGCACGCCGGACAGCCCCGCGGCGACCTGGACCGCCTGCGCGTCACGCGGGTCGTACACGAACGCCTCCGGCGCGGACAGCGCGACGAACTCGTCGACCTCCCGCCGCGAGGTCACCGGCGCGACCCACATGGTCCGGCAGCCGAGCAGGTGCAACCCCAGTTGCAGCAGCGGACCCTCGACCGTGTTGCCGAGCATCACGAGCACCGCCGCGCCGGGGCGTACCCCGTGGTGGCGCAGTGCGGCGGCCAGGCCGCGCACCTCGGCGGCGACCTGGGGGTAGGTGAGGCGGCGTCCGCCGCCGACGAGCGCCTCCCGGTCGCCGAACCCGGCGAACAGCTCCAGCGCCTCGTGCACGTAGTTCGGCCGGTCGGTCATCGGGCAGCCCCCATCATCGTCCGCGAGCGGCGTCCGGCCAGGTCAGGGCCGGGACATGACGGCAGGTGCCACTGTCGGCGACCGCACCGCCGCCAGCCCCGAGCCTAGGTAGCGGCGGTCCACGGCGGACAGAGCCGATCGTCGCCGCGTCCCGTCCCGCGGGCATTTGATCATGTCGATCAGGTTGATTGACGCTCGTCGCGGCCGGAAGCTAGTTTCCGGTCCATCGCCCGGGCCGTGTCGCTGACCGCGTCACGCCCGGGGCTGCCGACCATGGAGGATCGATGCCGACCCCGAAGAGATGGCACGTCATAGCTTCCGCCGTCACGCTGCTGATCGCCGCCACCCCGGCGGTCACCGCGAGCGCCGGCCCGACCGGGAACGACCCCGCCGGGCACGGGCGCGCCGAGTGGGCCGGAACCTGGGCCGCGGCGGTGACCCGCGGGAACAACGTGGGCCTGACCGAGACCGGCCTGAACAACCAGAGCATCCGGATGACGGTGCAGACCTCGGTGGGCGGGCCGCGGCTGCGGGTGCGGCTGACCAACCTGTACGGCCAGCAGGCCGTCCAGGTCGGCCGGGCCACGATCGCCCGGCCGAACACCGCCACCGCCGACGACCTGTCCGACATCGTGCCGGCGAGCGTCCGCCAGCTGACGTTCTCCGGCGGTGGCTCGGCGACCATCAACAAGGGCGCCGAGCTGCTCAGCGACCCGGTGGCCTTCCCGGTGGCCGAGCAGGAGGACCTGGTCGTCACGCTGTACTTCCCGGTGCTCACCGGGCCGGTCACGTTCCACGGCCAGTCCCGGGTCACCAACTTCATCGGCGCCACCGACCTCACCTCGGCGGCCGACGGCACGGGCTTCACCATCCGGCCCAACTGCTGCTGGATGTTCCTGTCCGGCATCGACGTGGAACGCAAGGTCACGCCCGGTTCGGTGGTGGTGCTCGGCGACTCCATCGGCGACGGCAACGGCAGCACCGTCAACGCCGACCGCCGCTGGCCGGACCTGCTGGCCAAGCGGCTGATCGACGCCCGCCCGGACCCGCGTACCCCGGGCGTGCTCAACCTCAGCCTGGCCGGCAACCGGCTCAACCACGAGGGCACCGAGCCCGGCGCGGGCGGGTTCCCCGGCTACTACGAGCTGGGCCCGAACGCGCTGGCCCGGCTCAACGAGGACGTGTTCCCGCAGACCGGGGTGCGTACCGTCATCACCCACCTGGGCATCAACGACATCTGGATGAACGACGACAGCCCGGAGGCGATCATCGCCTCGCTGCGCCAGCTCAACCGGCAGGTCCAGGCGCGCGGCCTGACCAGCATCGCCGGCACGCTCATGCCGTACGAGGGCAACGGCGGGCCGGGCGTGTGGACGCCGGAGAAGGACGCCACCCGGCAGGCGGTGAACGCCTGGCTGCGTGGACCGGGCCGGGCCGAGTTCGACGGCGTCGTCGACTTCGACGCGGTGATGCGGGATCCGGCCCAGCCGACCCGGCTGCTGCCGGCGTACGACTCGGGTGACCACATCCACCCGAACGACACGGGCGCCGCGGTGATGGCGAACGCCGTGCCACTGAAGCTGCTCGGACTGTGACACCGGGCGGGGGCGGCGGTCGACACGACGCCGCCCCCGCCGCCGTTTCCTGGGGAGGAAAGACAGTGGACGTCAGCGACATCCTGACCGGGCTCTACAGTGAACAGGGCCGGCAGGACCCCTATCCCTTCTACGCGGCCCTGCACGAGCACGGGCCGATAAACGCCGTTCCGGCCCGGGCCGAGCACAGCACCGTCAGCGCGGTCGCGGGCGGATACGACGTGGTCGACCAGATCCTGCGCGATCCCGGCTGGTACAAGGGTTTCCCGCCCGGCTGGGAGGAGCAGGAGATCCTGCGCACGTTCCTCACCTCGATGATGTTCGTCAACCCCCCGGACCACACCCGGATGCGCGCGGTGTTCGCCAAGACGTTCACCCCGCGCCGCCTGGGCGCGCTGGAGCCGGTGATCGAGCGGATCGTCGCCGAACGCCTGGATTACATGGCCGAGGCGGGCGCGGGCGGGCACGAGGTGGACTTCGTGGCCGACTTCGCGTACCCGGTCCCGGCGCTGGTGATGGCCGAGTTCATCGGCCTGCCCGCGGCCGACCTGTCCTGGTACCGGCAGCGGGTCGACTGGATCGACGAGTACATGGACGTCGCCGGCAAGACGCCGGAGCGGCTGGCCCGGGCCAACCAGGCCGCCGAGGAGCTGCGCGCCTACTACCGGGACCTGATCGCCCACCGCCGCCGTACGCCCGGCCACGACCTGATCAGCGGCTTGGTCGAGGTGCTCGACGCGGGCGGCGTCGACCTCGCCGAGGAGGAGTTGATCAGTAACCTGATCGTGCTGTTCAACGCCAGCTTCGTCACCACCGTCTACATGTTCAGCAACGGCCTGCCGCTGCTGCTGGACCACCCGGACGTGACCGCCGCGCTGCCGGGCGACGACGCGCTGGCGCGCGGCTGCGTCGAGGAGGTGTTGCGGATGGAGAGCCCGGTGCACTTCCTGGCCCGCTCCGCGCCGGCCGGCGTCGACCTCGGCGGCGTGCCGATCGACCGCGACGACAACGTGCTGCTGCTCATCGCCGCCGCCAACCGTGACCCGGCACGGTTCCCCGACCCGGACCGCTTCGACCCGCACCGCGACGGTCCGCCGTCGCTGGCCTTCGGCGTCGGGCTGCACTTCTGCCTCGGCTCGGCGGTGTCCCGGCTGGAGGGCCGGCTGGCGCTGCCGCGCCTGTTCGCGCGCTTCCCCCGGCTCGCCGTCACCCAGCCCTACACGTACAGCGGGAGCCTGTTCCTGCGCGGTATCGACAAACTCTTCGTCACCACCGGGGAGGCCGGATGACACTCGATCCTCAGGTGGTCGCGTGGCGGGCCGTGCGGGCCGCCGCCGGCACCGTGCCGCTCTACACCCAGACGCTCGCGCAGGCCCGCGCCGCCGACCTCGCCGCGATCCGCGCCGGCTCCGGCGCGGTCGAGCCGGTCGCCGAGGTACGCGACACGACGGTGCCCGGCCCGGGCGGGCCGCTGCCGGTGCGGATCCACCGGCCGGACGGCGACGGCCCGCTGCCCACGCTCGTCTACTTCTTCGGGGGCGGATGGACGCTCGGCAGCGTCGACACCGCCGACGGGATCTGCCGCCGGCTGGTCAACCTCACCGGCGCGCAGACCGTGACGGTCGGCTACCGGCTGGCCCCGGAGCATCCGTTCCCGGCGGCCGTGGAGGACTGCCACGCCGCGCTGCGGCACCTCGCGGCGCACGCCGAGGAGTTCCGCGTCGACCCCGACCGGCTGGCGGTGGGCGGCGACAGCGCGGGCGGAAACCTGGCCGCCGTGGTCACGCTGCTGGCCCGCGCCGACGGCGGCCCCCGGCTCGCCGCCCAGTTGCTGGTCTACCCGAACACCGACCAGCGGCCCGGTCGCCGGCCGGCCGACGACGAGGATCCGCTGCTGTTCAACAAGCACTCGGTCGGCTGGTACCGCGGCCACTACCTCGCCGACCCCGGCGACGCCGCCCACCCGCTGGCGTCGCCGCTGCTCGCCGAGGACCTGTCCGGCCTGCCCCCGGCGTTCGTGATCACCGCCGGGCACGATCCGCTGCGCGACGAGGGTCTGCGGTACGCGGAGCGGCTCCGCGAGGCCGGGGTGCCGACCGAGACGGACGACTACCCGGGCATGGTGCACGGGTTCTTCGCCATGCCCGGCGTGTTCGACGCGGGCCGGGAAGCGCAGGAACGCGCCGCCGCGTTCCTGCGCCGCGCGTTCGGGCTGGACGCCGCGGCCCGCCCGGCCGAACCGGTGGCGGGCGTGGATCCGGCCGGGAGCACCGTGGGCACGGGCGGCCATGGCTGACGCGGCCGGCGACGCTGCGGGCGGGTTCGTGCCGCCGGCCAGCCTGGCCGAGTTCGCCGCGCTGGCCCGGGCCGTGCTGCCGGCCGACGTGTGGGACTTCGTCGACGGCGGCAGCGGCACCGAGACCGCCCTGGCGGCGAACCGGGCCGCGCTGGACCGGGTGGCGGTGCTGCCCCGGATGCTGGCCGGGGTGGACGACCCCTCCACGGAGGCGGCGCTACCCGGCGGCCGGGCCGCGTTGCCGGTGGCCGTCGCGCCGATGGCGTACCAGCGGTTGCTGCACCCCGACGGCGAGCCGGCGCTGGCGGCGGCGGCCCGCGCGGCGGGCGTGCCGTACGTGATCAGCACGCTGTCCAGCACCCCGATCGAGGAGATCGCGGCGACCGGCGCGACGGTGTGGTTCCAGCTGTACTGGCTGCGCGACCGGGCACTGGTGGCCGACCTGCTGGACCGGGCGGAGGCGGCCGGCTGCGCGGCGGTGATGGTGACTGTGGACGTGCCGGTGCTCGGGCGGCGGCTGCGCGACGCGCGCAACGGCTTCGCGCTGCCGCCGCACGTCACCGCCGCGAACCTGCCCGGCGGGCGGGACGACCTGGCCCACCAGGGCACCCCGGGTGTCTCGGCGGTGGCGGTGCACACCGGCGCGGTCTTCGCCCCGGCGCTGAGCTGGGCGGACCTGGAGTGGCTGCGCGCGCGTACCCGGGTGCCGTTACTCGTGAAGGGCATCCTGGACCCGCGCGACGCGGCCCGCGCCGCGGACGCCGGCGTGGACGCCGTGGTGGTCTCCAACCACGGCGGCCGCCAGCTCGACGCCGCCCCGGCGAGCGCGACCATGCTGCCGGAGGTGGTCGAGGCGGTTGACGAGCGGTGCGCGGTGCTGCTGGACAGCGGCGTCCGCGGCGGCGTCGACGTGCTGCGCGCGCTGGCGCTCGGCGCGGACGGTGTGCTGCTCGGTCGGCCGCTGCTCTGGGCGCTCGCGGCGGGCGGCCGGGCCGGCGCCGAGGCGGCGCTGGCGCTGCTCTCGGCGGAACTGCGCGACGCGCTCATCCTCAGCGGCTGCCCCGACCCGGCCTCGGCCCGGCGGTTGCCTACCCGGATCGGAGACTGACGTGGAACCGGTCGACCTGGCCGTCACGGCGCTGCACGGCAGCGTCGGCGACCCGGCGCTGAACTCGATGAACTTCCTCAACGAGGTGGCGCAGCACTACCCGGACGCGGTGTCGCTGGCGGCCGGCCGGCCGTACGAGGAGTTCTTCGACTCCACGCTGCTGCACGAGCACCTGGACCGTTTCCGCCGCCACCTGGCCGAGGACGTCGGGCTGGACCGGGCCGCTGTGGACCGGACGCTGTTGCAGTACGGCCGCACCAAGGGCATCGTGCACCACCTGATCGCCCGGCATCTCGCCGTGGACGAGGGACTCACCGCCGACCCGGAGTCGATAGTGGTGACGGTCGGCTGCCAGGAGGCGATGTTCCTGGTGCTGCGCGCGCTGCGGGCCGGCCCGGACGACGTGCTGTTCGCCGTCGCGCCCACGTACGTCGGGCTCACCGGCGCGGCCCGCCTGGTCGACCTGCCGGTACGCCCGGTGGACGGCGGGCCGGACGGCGTCGACCTGGCCGGCCTGCGGGCCGGGGTGCGGCGGGCCCGCGCGGAAGGGCTGCGGCCCCGGGGCTGCTACGTGATGCCCGACTTCGCCAACCCGTCCGGGGTCAGCATGGACACCGCGCAGCGGCGGCGGCTGCTGGACCTGGCCGCCGAGGAGGACCTGCTGCTGATCGAGGACAACCCGTACGGCCTGTTCCCGGCCGACGGCACCGACCGGCGGCCCACCCTCAAGGCGCTGGACACCGCGCGCCGGGTGGTCTACCTCGGCTCGTTCGCCAAGACCGTGCTGCCCGGCGCCCGGGTCGGCTACGTGGTCGCCGACCAGCGTGTGGGCGAGGCCGGCGGCGCCGTGGCGCCGCTCGCCGACCACCTCGCCAAGATCAAGAGCATGGTCACGGTGAACACGTCACCGATCAGCCAGGCGGTGATCGGCGGCGCGCTGCTGGCGCACGACTGCTCGCTGGTGGCCGCGAACGTGCGGGAGCGGGCCGCTTACGCCCGCAACCTGCGGCATCTGGTCGACGGCCTGGCCCGGCGCTTCCCGGCCGGCGGCCCGGTCACCTGGACCGTCCCGGCGGGCGGGTTCTTCGTGGTGGTGAGCGTGCCGTTCGCCGTCGACGACGCGCTGCTGCACCGCTCGGCGCGCGAGTACGGCGTGCTCTGGACCCCGATGGCCCACTTCTACGACGCGGGCACGCCGGTGAACGCGCTGCGCCTTTCGGTGAGCGCTGTCACACCGGAGTCGATCGATCTCGGGCTGGACCGGCTCGCCGCGCTGGTCACCGACACCATCGCGCACGAGGCGACACCGCAGTGTCAGCCGTCCGGCACCGTGCGTGTTTCCTGAGGCCGTTCGACTGTTGATAATGGACGAATGGTTACCTGGGAGTACGCGTTGCTCGTTCGTCGGTATCAGGGTCAGGGTCGCAATTTCCACGTCTCGTTCGTGTGGTACGGCCCGGACGGTTCACGCACCGACGTGACCGCGTACGGCGACACCGCCATCGCCCACCTCAACCGGGTCGGCCGGGAGGGCTGGGAACTGGTCTCGGCCGCCGAGGACGTGAACAACGTGCAGGGCAGCACCGAGGTCCACCGCTACCACCTCAAGCGCCCGCTGCGCTGACCACCCGTAACCGCCGGCGCCCCGGGAGACTCGTTCTCCCGGGGCGCCGCCTCGTGTCGGTCGGGCGCTCAGCCCAGGTCGACCGCCGGGTAGAGCGGGAACGGGGTGAGCAGGTCGGCGGCCTGCTTGCCGACGGAATCGGCGACGGCCGGGTCCAGCACGTACTTCGCCTTCGACGGGGCGCCGTCCGGCCCGGTGCCCGGCGCGGTCTGGCTGAGCACGGTGTGGATCAGCTCGGCGGTGGCGTCCATCTCGGCGGCGCCGAGGCCCCGGGTGGTCAGCGCCGGGGTGCCGATGCGGATGCCGGAGGTGTACCAGGCGCCGTTCGGGTCCTGCGGCACCGAGTTGCGGTTGGTCACGATGCCCGAGTCCAGCAGCGCCTGCTCGGCCTGCCGGCCGGTCAGGCCGTACCCGGACACGTCGATGAGCACCAGGTGGTTGTCGGTGCCGCCGGTGACCAGCGTCGCGCCCCGGCGCAGCAGCCCGTCGGCGAGCGCCTGAGCGTTGTCCACGATCCGCTGGGCGTAGTCGGCGAAGTCGGGGCGGCGTGCCTCGGCCAGCGCGACGGCCTTGGCGGCCATCACGTGCGGCAGCGGCCCGCCGAGCACCATCGGGCAGCCCCGGTCGACCTGGTCGGCCAGCTCCGGGCCGCAGAGCACCATGCCGCCGCGCGGGCCGCGCAGCGACTTGTGCGTGGTGGTGGTGACGATGTGCGCGTGCGGCACCGGGTCGAAGTCGCCGGTGAACACCTTGCCGGCGACCAGCCCGGCGAAGTGGGCCATGTCGACCATGAACGTGGCGCCGACCGAGTCGGCGATCTCCCGCATGATCCGGAAATTGACCTTCCGCGGGTACGCGGAGTAACCGGCGACCAGGATCAGCGGCTTGAACTCGCGGGCCGCCTCGGCCACCCGGTCGTAGTCGATCAGGCCGGTGGCCGGGTCGGTGCCGTAGCTGCGCTGGTCGAACATCTTGCCGGAGATGTTCGGCCGGAAGCCGTGGGTGAGGTGGCCCCCGGCGTCCAGCGACATGCCGAGCATCCGCTGGTTGCCCAGCTCGCGGCGCAGCGCGAACCAGTCCGCCTCGGTGAGGTCGTTCACCTGGCGGGCCTGCGCCTTGCGCAGCGCGGGGGACTCGACCCGGTCGGCCAGGATCGCCCAGAACGCGACCAGGTTGGCGTCGATGCCCGAGTGCGGCTGCACGTACGCGTGGGACGCGCCGAACAGCTCCCGCGCGTGCTCGGCGGCGAGCGCCTCGACGGTGTCGACGTTCTGGCAGCCGGCGTAGAACCGGCGCCCGACGGTGCCCTCGGCGTACTTGTCGCTGAACCAGTTGCCCATGGCCAGCAGCGTCGCGGGGGAGGCGTAGTTCTCGCTGGCGATGAGCTTGAGCGACTCGCGCTGGTCGGCCAGTTCCGCGGCGATGGCGTCGGCCACGCGCGGCTCGACGCCGCGGACGACCTCCAGCGCGTTGCGGAAGGCGGTGGACTCGGCGTTGCGCGACATGCGACCTCCAGGTGACGTGCGGAAGGCCCAGGCGCTCGGCATGCGTCCTCATGACGAGGCCGCTCCCCGATGGTGCTCCATCTCCACGCGCCAGTCACGGCCCGTGCCGATCCTACCGGCCCGGCGGGGACCTGCGGGGTTGGGCCGCCCCTGGCGGGGCACACGTGGGGGAGGGCCTGCCCCGGCCCGGCCCGGGGGAGAGGAGGCACGACCATGACCACACCGACCACCGGACGGCCGCTCGCCGTGGTGACCGGCGCGTCCAGCGGCATCGGGTACGAGCTGGCGGTCCAGTTCGTCGAGCACGGGTACGACGTGGTGGTCGCCGCCGAGGACGCGGCGATCGAGCGGGCGGCGGGTGACCTGCGGCGCGACGGCGGCCCGGAGGTGTACCCGGTCCGGGTGGACCTGGCCACGCCCGAGGGGGTGCAACGGCTGGCCGGGGAGGTGACCGGCCTGGGCCGCCCGGTGGACGCGCTGGCGCTCAACGCCGGGCGCGGCGAGGGCGGGGACTTCGTCGGCGGCACCGACCTGGCCGGCGAGCTCACAGTGATCGACCTGAACGTCCGCTCGACCGTGCACCTGGCCAAGCTGCTGCTGCCGGACATGGTTCGCCGGGGCGCCGGGCGGGTGCTGTTCACCTCGTCCATCGCCGCCACCATGCCCGGGGCTTACCAGGCGGTCTACAACGCCTCGAAGTCGTTCGTGCAGTCCTTCGCCGAGGGGGTGCGCAACGAGCTGAAGGACACCGGCGTCACGGTGACCGCGCTGATGCCCGGCCCGACCGACACCGAGTTCTTCGACCGGGCCGACATGGAGGACACCCGGGTCGGCCAGGGGCCCAAGGACGACCCCCGCAAGGTGGCCGAGGACGCGTTCGAGGCGCTGGTGAAGGGGGAGCACAAGGTCGCCGCCGGCTCGCTGGTCAACAAGATCCAGGTGGCCGCCGGCAAGATCATCCCGGATCGGCTGAAGGCCGAGCAGCACCGCAAGATGGCCGAGCCCGGCTCGGGCGACTGAGCCGGAACGCGAGCGGGACCGCCCTGTGTCCGGGGCGGTCCCGCTCGCGTTCCGGGCCTGTCAGGCGACCACCGCGTCCAGCGACTTCTTCAGCGCCTTCGGGGCGGTCGGCGTCTTCGGCGCCTTCGGGCGCAGGTCCAGCATCCGCTGGCCGATCTCCTGGAGCTGGTTACGGCCGAGCGCCTCGCGGACCTTCGGGAACCACTCCTGCTCCTCCTCCTCGATGTGGTGCAGGACGTTCTCGATCAGCACCGTCGTCTTGGCGTTGTACCGCTCGTCGTCGGCGTCCATGGTGAACAGCTCGAAGCAGAGCACGTCCGCGACGTGGTGCTCCTCGTACGACTCCAGGACGTCGTCCTCGACCTCGGGCACCAGCTTGCGGACCTCCGGGTACATCACCTCGTTCTCCAGGTAGGTGTGCACCGTCAGGGCTTCGAGGATCTGCCCGACGATCTTCCCGCGCTTGCTCGCCGGGCCCTCCTCGGCCTCCTGGAAGGCCTTGAACAGGCGGCGGATCTCCTTGTGGTCCTCCTTGAGCAGGACGATCGCGTCGGTGGACACCGGTTACCTCCTAAGTCGGCTGACGGTGCCCCCCTACCCGGCGCCTCACCAGGACAAACAGACCGGGCCCGGCGTAAATCGCCGGGCCCGGTCCACGCGGCTCCGAGTTACTTCACCGCGTTGTACGCGTCGACGACGCCGGCACCGTAGAACCCGTTGCGCTTCCCGCCGGAGCAGGTCGCGTCGTACGCGTTCGGGCCCGCCGAGATCAGCGGCACCGGGTTGTAGACGCCCGACGGGCAGGACTTCGCCACCGCCGTGCGCTCCAGGAACGAGGAGAGCTGACCCGGCGTCATGCCCGGGTGCGCGGACAGTGCCAGCGCCGCGACGCCGGTGGCGTGCGGGCCGGACATCGAGGTGCCCTGCTTGTAGCCCCACCCGTTACCAGTGGTGGGCGACCAGGTGGTGGACAGGATGCCGTCGGTGGACGTCGAGCGGGCGCCCTGGGTCCGGAAGCGGGTGTCGCCACCCGGCGCGGTCACGTCGATCACGCCCTGGCCGTACGAGGAGTAGTAGCTCTTCTCACCGGTCGGGCCGACAGCGGCGACGGTCACCACGCCCGGGGCCTCGGCCGGCAGGTCGAGGCAGGCGTTCGTGAGGTTCTCCCGCTCCTCCGGCGTGCCGTTGTTCGGGCTGCCGGTGTCGGTGATCTTGTGGGCCAGGTCGTAGTTCGAGTTGCCGGCCGACGCGACGTGCAGCACACCCTGGGACTGCGAGTAGCGCAGGGCCCGCTGCACGGCCTTCCACACCGGGCGCTGACGCGCGTCGTTGCGGCAGTTCAGCTCCCACGGGTCGATGTAGTAGCTGTTGTTGGTGAGCTGCATGCCGTGCTCGGCGGCCCACATGAACCCGCAGACGGCCGCCTCCGGGAAGATGTAGCCGTCGTCGTTGACGACCTTGACGGCGGCGACCTTCACGCCCGGGGCGACACCGGTGACCCCGACGCCGTTCACGGCGGCGGCGATGGTGCCGGCCACGTGGGTGCCGTGGTCGCTGGTGGTGGGGTTCCACGCGGCCTCGGCGGTGTTCGGGACGCCGCCCACGCAGGAGGCGCTCTTGTCCCTCGCGATCTGGGTCGCCAGGTCCGGGTGACTGCTGGAGATGCCGCTGTCCAGCACACCCACCACCACCGACGGGCTGCCGCCGGTCACCGAGTGCGCCTGCGGGACGCGGATCATGTCCATGTCCCACTGCTGGCCGTAGAGCGGCTCGGCGGTCGGGTCGCCGGTGGCCGCGGCGACGGCGGCGGCCGGCACCTCGACCGTCTCGCCCTCGTTCAGGGCGGTGCCCAGGCCGGCGGTGGAGGCGACCGACTCGACGCCGGCGCCCGCCACGCGGGTGGCGAAGTCCGGGGCGGACGAGCGCACGACCAGCACGCCGATCTTGTCGTACGCGGCCACCACGGTGCCGTCGGCGGCCGCCACGCGGGCGGCGGCCTTGGCGGTGCTGTTGCCCTGCGGGGCGAGCACCAGGTAAGAGGTTTCCGGCCCGACGGCCGCGGCCGGCGACGTGCCGCCCACGAGGGCGAGCCCGGCGCCGAGCGTCAGTGCCGACGCCGCGGCGAGTGTCTTGCGACGGAGATTGTTCACACAGACTCCCAGGGGTTCGTGCGTGGACCGCAACCTGTGCGGGCTGCGGTCCGGGCGGAGGCACGGCGGAGTACCGGCCTCGCCCGGTCCAGCGCCGCCACCCTCCGGGGTGTTACACCTGTCGCGAGCGGGATGAAGTGGATCGTCAGACAGTGGCGATCGTGTAGGGGATCTCGTCCAGCAGTTCCCGGGCCAGGAAGCCGATCCGCCCGTACCGGGGGACGAGCCGCTGCCCGCTCACCGCGTGCGCGAACGCCGCCCAGCAGGCCGCCTGCGCCGGGTCGGCCCCCCGGGAGAGCAGGCCCGCGAGCAGCCCGGACCGCACGTCGCCGCTGCCCGAGGTGCCCAGGCCGGCGTCACCGCTCTCCTCGCGCCAGGCCCGGCCGTCCGGTGTCGCGATGTGGCCGTACAGCGAGACGACCGCGTCGTACCGGCCGGCCAGTTCCACCGCCTCGGTGTCCAGGTCGTCGCCCGGCTCGCGGCCCAGCAGGTGCCGCGCCTCGGTGCGGTTGGGGGTGAGCACCACCTTGCGGCCGGAGCCGGCCAGCAGGTCCGGCGCGTGGCTGAGCGCGCCGAGCGCGTACGCGTCGAGCACCAGCGCGGTGTCCGGGCCGGCCGCGTCCAGCACCAGGCGCAGCAGCTCTCCGGTGGCGTCGATGTCCTTCAGGCCGGGGCCGACGGCCACCACGTCCGCCTCGGTGACCAGGCCGCGGAGCACGTCCCCCGGGTCGCCGCGGACCGCGCCGTCGTCGGTCTCCGGCAGGCCGACCACCAACGCCTCGGGCACCTGGATGCTCAGCGACGTGGCCGTCGACTCGGCCGCGGCGAGCTGGAGCACGCCGGCCCCGGCCCGCAGCGCGGCCACCCCGGCGAGCAGCACCGCGCCGGGGGTGAACCGGGAGCCGCCGACCACCAGCACGGTGCCGCGAGCCTCCTTGCCGCCGGTGGGCACCGGCAGCGCCCAGTCCCGCAGCAGCGCGGGGGTGATCACGTCAGACCGGCTCGGCATGGACCTCGTCCTCCCTGGTGGGCTTCGCCCCCTGCTGGTGCAGGTGAGCGACGTCGTTGAACACGTCCGGCACGAGCCGGCCGGCGTCGTCCGCGTGCCAGCCGGTGACCGAGCAGTTGGCGATCACGTGCTCGCGGGTCAGCGCCATCAGCTCCGCCTCGGTGAGCCCTTCCACCAGATAGCGCAGCAGGAAGACGAGCGCGTCGTGGCCGAACAGCAGCACCCGGCCCCCGTCGTGGTCGCGGCGCAGGTCGCCGAGCAGCGCCCGCAGCCGCAGCGCCACGTCGGTCCACGACTCGCCGCCGGGCGGCCGGTAGTAGAACTTGCCCAGCCGGGTACGCCGTTGCGCCTCCTCCGGGTAGCGCCGGGTCACGCCGTGGGCGGTGAGCCCGTCGAGGATGCCCAGCTCCCGGTCGCGCAGCCGCTCGTCGACGCTGGCCGGGATCCCGGTGCCGCCGAGCGCCAGCTCGGCGGTCCGCGCCGCCCGCAGGTAGGGCGACACCACCGCCACGTCCGGGCGCCGCGATTCCGGCAGCCCGGCCAGCCAGCGGCCGGTCGCCCGCGCCTGCTCCTCGCCGGTCGGCGACAGCGGCACGTCCGCGTCCCGGTGGGTGAGGTCGATCAGCTCGGCGCCGGACGTCTCGGCCGCCGTGGCCGCCACGTTCGCCGTGCTCTCGCCGTGCCGGACGATCCAGAGCGATGCCAACTCCGCCATGCGGCTCCGGTACCCGGGCTCGACCGGGGATAACCGTGCCGGACGGGTGGCGCCGCCGGCGACGCTGTTCGACGTGTACGGGCCGGTCCTCCTGACGGCGCTGGCGCTGGGCGGGCCGCTGACGGCCCTGCTCGGAGCGCTGCTGCCGGCCGGGTGGCCGGCCCGGACCCGGACCGCGACGGCCCTGCCCATCGAGTAGCACGCCGGCGGTGTCACGGGTGTCGGTGGGGCCGGTTATGGTCCCCGCACACTGCGGGCGATCAAGGAGACGGTGTGCGCAGATTCGAGTTCGTGGGCGGCGGTTCGGCCAAGTTCTGGGAGGTCGGGCAGCGCGACGCGACGGTGACGGTCCGCTATGGATCCATCGGCTCCCAGGGCCGCACCCAGGTCAAGGAACTGGGTTCGCCGGCCGAGGCCGCCGCGCACGCCGACCGGCTGATCGCGGAGAAACTGCGCAAGGGGTACGCCGAGACGACAGTCGCGCCCTCGGCCGGGCACACCGGAACGCCGGCCGTCGAGCCGGAAGCGCCGAGCCGCGACCCGGAAGCGGCCGGCGCCGATCCGGCAGGTGTCGACCTGGCCGGCGCCGACCCGGCCGGCGCGCCGTCGGCCGCGTCGCCCGCCGGCGAGCTGCCGGACGAGGACGCGTTCGAGGTTCCGGCCGGCTGGCGGCGGATGCTGGTCCCGCGCCGGGGCGGCGCACCGGGCCTGGCCCTGCCGAGCGCCGCGAAGGGCCGGGCCGCCGGGCGGAAGGTGCTGGACTCGGTGGCCGCCCAGGTCGCCGCCACCGCGCGGGCCACCGACGATCCGGAGCTGGGCCCGGCGCTGCGCGGCTACCTCGACGGCGAGCACAGCCCGCTGGGCGGGGCCGCGCTGGTGGCGGCGGTGGCCGTGGGGCTCGCCTATCACGGGCGCGAACAGCAGGGTCTGGCCCTCGCCGACCTGCTGGTCGCCGATCTCGGCGTGGCCGGCGTGGCGGTCGCCGCGACCGAGCAGATCACCGTGGCCGGCACCGGAGTGGCGTCTTCACTTCCGCTGAGGCGCACCGAGGCGAACAACGCACACAACTACGGCCACTGGCGCCTGCACCAGTGGGTGCTACGCCGGGTCCGCGCGCACCTCGTGGCGGCCGGCGAGGCCGACTACGCAGCGGTCCGCGCCGCCCTGGTCCCGTACCGGTCCGGGCCGCTGGCGGCGCGGGCGGTCACCTCGTTCCTGCTGCCGACCGAGCGGGAGTGGGTGGCCCAGGACGTCGCCGACGTGGCGCGCGAGGGGGGTCCGCTCCTCGCCGAGCTGCTGCTCTGCGCGGTCGACGACGTGGACGCGATCCACACCCTCGCCGGGCACCTGCAGGTCTACCGGCTGATTTACGACCAGGCGCCGATCGCCACCGTCACCGCGGCGGTCGGGCCGCCGATCGCGCCGGTGCTGGTCGGCTGGTTCGACCACGAGCACGCCCGCGCGGACGGCCACAAGTTGCTCGTGTCACTGCTGTCGGCCCTGCCCGGCGACGAGCCGATGGCGGCGCTGCTCGACCGCCTGGACCGCAGGTACGTCCCGCCCGCGGTGACGGAGATGCTGCGCCGCTTCCCGGTGCGCGGCGTGCGCCTGCTGGCCGGTGCCGCGGACGGGCGCAGCCCGGTGGCGCGGGAGGCGGCCACGTTGCTGCGCGCCCACGTACTGGCCAACCCGGCCGCGGTCGAGGCCGCGCTGCCGGCGTTGGAACCGGCGCAGCGCGAGCGGGTCGAGCGGGTCCGCGACAGCGCCTCGGCGCTGCCGGTCGCCGGGCCGGACCGGCTGCCGCCGGTGCTGGTGACGCCGCCCTGGTCGGTCCGGCGCGTACGAGCCACCCCGCCCGTGGTGGACGGCCTGAAGCGGCCCGCCGGGTCCGCCACGGCCTGGCTGCCGGGGGAGCGGGAACGGTGGGCCGCGATCGTGCCCGGCTGGGCCGGCTACTGGCACGGGAACGATCTGAACGTGCTCGCCGCCGAGGTCGCCGCCGGGCGCGCCGGATCGTACGAGGCGATCCACTTCTTCGTCCGGGCCACCGAGGAGCTGGCCCGTCCGCTGCTGCCGGCCTGGCGGCCCGACGAGTCCTGGGGCGCCGACGAGTGGATGTGCCGCCTCGCCGGCCGGTACGAGCTGGACGCGCTGCCCACCGCGCTGCACCTGGCCCGCACCGCGCCGAAGAGCGTCGGCGAGGCGCTGCTGCCGTACGCCGATGCTGAGGTCGCCGACCTGATGGCCGACTGGCTCGACCGGCTCAAGTCGGCCCGCCCGGTCGCCCGGGCCTGGCTGCGGCGGCACCCGGAGTACGCCGCGCGGGCGCTGCTGCCGGCCGCCCTGGGCGCGACCGGTCCCCGCCGCCGGGCCGCCGAGCGGGCGCTGCGCCTGCTCGCCGCCGAGCACCGCGAGCTGGTCCTCGGCGTGGCCCGGGAGCACGGCCAGGAGGCGCTCACCGCCGCCACGGCGATGCTCGACGCCGATCCGCTGGCCCAGCTCCCGGCCCGGATGCCGAGCCTCCCGGCCTGGCTGGACCCGGCGGTGCTGCCGCAGGTGCTGCTGCGGGACCGCTCGGCGGCGCTACCGACCGAGGCGGTACGCCACCTCTGCACCATGCTCGCCGTCTCCGCGCTCGGCGAGCCGTACCCGGGGCTGGAGATCGTCCGCGCGGCATGTGACACCGACTCCCTGGCAGAGTTCGCCTGGGTGCTGTTCGAGAGCTGGCAGAGCGCCGGCTCGCCGTCGAAGGACAGCTGGGCGTTCACCGGGCTCGGGCTGCTCGGTGACGACTCGACCGCGCGGCAGCTCGCGCCGCTGGTGCGGGCCTGGCCCGGCGAGAGCCAGCACACGCGGGCGGTGACCGGCCTGGAGGTGCTGGCGCAGATCGGCACCGACGTGGCGCTGATGCACCTCTACGGCATCTCCCAGAAGGTGAAGTTCCGGGGCCTGCGGGAGCAGGCGGCACGCAAGGTCACCGAGGTCGCCGACGGGCTGGGCCTGACGCCCGAGCAGCTCGGCGACCGGCTGGTGCCCGACCTCGGGCTGGACGCCGACGGCAGCCTGGTCCTCGACTACGGGCCGCGCCGGTTCACAGTCGGCTTCGACGAGCAGCTCAAGCCGTACGTGGTGGACGGCACCGGCGTCCGCCGCAAGGACCTGCCCAAGCCCGGCGCCCGGGACGACGCCACGCTGGCGCCCGCCGCGCACAAGCGTTTCGCCGGCCTGAAGAAGGACGTGCGTACGCTCGCCGCCGACCAGATCCGCCGCTTCGAGGCGGCCATGGTGACCGGGCGGCAGTGGCCGGCCGCGGACTTCCGCCGCTACTTCCTGTCCCACCCACTGCTGTGGCACGTCGTGCGCCGGCTGGTCTGGGCCACAGTGGACGGCCGTGGTCAGGTGGGCGCCACGTTCCGGGTGGCCGAGGACCGCACGCTCGCCGACGTCGACGACGAGACGTACGCGCTGCCTGATGACGCCACCGTCACCATCGCGCACCCGCTGCGGCTCGGCGCGGCGGTGCCGGCCTGGGCGGAGGTCCTCGCCGACTACGAGATCCTGCAGCCCTTCCCGCAGCTCGGCCGCGAGGTGTACCGGCTGGACGAGGCCGAGCGCAAGGAGAAGCTGCTGCACCGGCACATGGGCGTCACCGTCCCGGCCGGGCGGCTGCTCAGCCTGGAACGGCGGGGCTGGCGGCGCGGCAGCCCGCAGGACGCCGGCATCCAGAGCTGGCTGGAACGCGAGGTCCCCGGCGGTCGGGCCATGGTGATCGACCTCAATCCCGGCATCGCGGTCGGGGTGGTGGACATGTTCCCCGACCAGAAGATCGAGGCGATCTGGGTCAACGACGTGCCGTACGGCGACTGGTTCCCGCGCGGCGGCAAGGTCCGCCTCCGCGACCTGGACGACGTCACCGTCTCCGAGGTGCTGCGCGATCTGGCGGAGGTGACCCGGTGACCGCGTTCGACCCGGCCGCCGAGCGGGCCCAGCGGCCCCCGGCCGCCGAGCGGGCGCAGCGGCCCCCGGCCGAGGTGCGGTACGCCGACGAGCTGGCCGCGCTGGCCGCCGACGACAGCGATCCGCGCCCGCCCGGCTGGCGGCTGAGCCTGCGCGCCGCGCGCCGGTTCATCCTCGGCGATCCGGCGGCCGGCATCCGGCGCAAGTTCGTCGGCGACCCGTCGCTGATCGACCGGGCGCTCGTGGCGCTGGCGACCAGCCGCGGGCTGATGCTCGTCGGCGAGCCCGGCACCGCCAAGTCGCTGCTGTCGGAGCTGCTCGCCGCCGCGGTCAGCGGCGACTCCACGCTGACCATCCAGGGCGGCGCGGCGACCACCGAGGACCAGATCCGCTACTCGTGGAACTACGCGCTGCTCGTCGCGGACGGCCCGTCGCCGCGCGCGCTGGTGCCGGCGCCGCTGCTGCGGGGCATGGCCGAGGGGCGGGTGGTCCGCTTCGAGGAGATCACCCGCTGCCCGCTGGAGGTGCAGGACTGCCTGCTCTCCCCGCTGTCCGACCGGGTGCTCGCCATCCCGGAGCTGCCGGGCGCCGACGCCATGGTGTTCGCCCGCGAGGGGTTCAACGTGATCGCCACCGCGAACACCAGGGACCGGGGCGTCAACGAGATGAGCGCGGCGCTCAAGCGGCGGTTCAACTTCGAGACCGTCTTCCCGATCCCCGACCTCGGCACCGAGCTGGAACTTGTCGAGGCCGAGGCGGGCGAGTTGCTGCGCCGCTCCGGCGTGGCAGTGCCGCCACGGCGGGACCTGCTCGAGGTGCTTGTCACCACGTTCCGGGAGCTGCGGACCGGGATCACCGAACGCGGCGACGCGATGGAGCGGCTGTCCGCGGTGATGAGCACCGCCGAGGCGGTGTCGGTGGCGCACGCGGTCGGGCTGCGCGGCTGGTTCCTGCGCGGCGAGCCCGGCGACGCCGCCGACCTGGTCGCCTGCCTGGCCGGCACCGCCGCGAAGGACGACGCGGAGGACCTGGCCCGGCTGCGCCGCTACCTGGAGCAGCAGGTGTCCCGCCGCTCCGGCGCGCAGTGGCGGGCGGTGCACGACGCCCGGCACCTGCTGCCCGGGTGAGCGCCACCGAGGCGCCCGGTGGCGTCACGTTCCTCGGCGTCCGGCACCACAGCCCGGCCTGCGCCCGGCTGGTCGCCGCCACGGTGGCCCGGCTGCGGCCGGCGTACGTGCTGGTGGAGGGGCCCGCGGACCTGAACGGGCGGATGGACGAGCTGCTGGGAGACCACGAGCTGCCGATCGCCGTGTTCACCGCGTACCGCGACGGCACCCGGCGGCACGCGTCCTGGAGCCCGTTCTGCGCGTACTCGCCAGAGTGGGTGGCGCTGACCGCCGGGCGGGAGGCAGGTGCGCAGGTGCGCTTCATCGACCTGCCCGCGTGGCATCCCGCGCTGAGCGACCGCGCCAACCGGTACGCCGACGCCGACCAGCGGTACGCCGAGGCGGTCCGCCGGCTCTGCGCCACGCTCGCCGTGGACAACGTGGACGCGCTCTGGGACCACCTGTTCGAGATCGGCCCGGACGACGGGCTGGCCGAGCGTCTGGACACCTACTTCGACGTGCTGCGTGGCGAGTCGGCGGCGGGGGCGGACGACGCCGCCCGCGAGGCGTACATGGCCCGCTGGGTACGCGCCGCCCGTCGCCGGGCCGCAGGCCGCCCGGTGCTGGTGGTGACCGGCGGCTTCCACCGTCCCGCCCTGGTCCGGCTGATCGCCGGCCCGTGGGACGGCGGGTCGAAGGACGACGGGCCGGAGGACGACTGGCCGGAGGTGCCCGCCCCGGCGCCCGACGCGGTGGCGGGCAGCTACCTGGTGCCGTACTCGTTCCGGCGCCTCGACGCGTTCGTCGGCTACCAGTCCGGCATGCCGTCACCGGCGTACTACCAGCGGGTCTGGGAGGACGGCCCGCGCCGGGCCGCGGAGGCGCTGACCGAGGCGGTGGCGGTCCGGCTGCGCGAGCGGCGGCAGCCCGTCTCCACCGCCGACCTGATCGCCGCCCGGAGCATGGCCGGCGGCCTGGCCCGGCTGCGCGGCCACGCCCACCCGGGCCGGGTCGACGTGCTCGACGGGCTGGTCTCCGCGCTGGTCGCCGACGCGCTCGACCAGCCGCTGCCCTGGGCGACCCGGGGCACGCTGGCACCCGGCGCCCACCCGGTGGTGGTGGAGATGGTGGCCGCGCTCAGCGGCGACCGGGTGGGCCGCCTGCACCCGGACACGCCACTGCCGCCGCTCGTGCACGACGTCGACGCGGAACTGGAACGGCACCGCATCGATCCGCGCGAGGCGGTCGAGCTGGACCTGACCGACGCCGAGGACCTGGCCCGCAGCCGCCTGCTGCACCGGCTGCGGCTGCTCGACGTACCCGGCCATGCCCGGGAGCGCGGCCCGCGCGTGGGCGCCGACGCGCTGCTCAGCGAACGCTGGACGCCCGCCCCGTCGGCGGACCGGCTGGCCCGGCTGATCGAGGCCGGCGGGTACGGCCCCACCGTCGCCGACGCCGTCACCGCCCGGATCGAGGAGCGGGTGACGCTGCTCGGCGCGGACGTGGACGCGCTCGCCACCACCCTGTTCGACACCGCGCTGGCCGGGCTGCCCGAGCACTCCACCCGGACGCTCACCGCCATCGCCCGCGCCACCGGCTCGGTCACCGACCTGCGGGCCCTGGGCCGGGCGCTCGCGGTGGCGCTGGCCCTGTGGCGGCACGACCGGCTGCTCGGCAGCGCCGGGACCGCCCCGCTCGGCGCGCTGATCACCGCCGCCGTACGCCGGGCGCTCTGGCTGGTCGAGGGCGTGCGGGCGGCTGCCGCACCGGCCGACCCGGGACGGCTGACCGCGCTCGTCGCGGTCCGGGACGCGGTCCGCCACGCCGGCCCGGCGCTGGGGCTCGACCCGGCCGGCGCGCTGGCCGTGTCCGGGCGGGTGGCGGCCGACGCGGCGGCCCCGCCGGACCTGCGCGGCGCGGCGCTGGGCCTGGCCTGGTCGCTGGGGGAGGTGCCGGACGCCGCCCGCGCGGTCCGGGCCGTCGCCGCGCCGGACACGCTCGGCGACTGGCTGGGCGGGCTGTTCGCGCTGGCCCGGGAGGAGGTCGTGTCCGGTGACGCGGCGCTGCTGACAGTCGTGGACGAACTGCTCGCCTCGATGGGCGCGCACGACTTCCTGGTGGCGTTGCCGGCGTTGCGGCAGGCGTTCGGCTGGTTCCCGCCCCGGGAGCGGGCGGAGGTGGCCCGGCACGTGCTGGCGCTGCACGGCGGCGACGCGCCGTCCGGTGACGTGCTGCGGCTGGACGCCGACCCGCTGCTGGTGGCCGCCGCCCGGGCGGTGGAGGAACGGGTCGACGCGGTGCTGACCCGGGAAGGGCTGTGGGAGGGGGACGGGACGTGAGCGACCCGATGCGGGAACGCTGGCGGCTGGTGCTCGGCGACGCCGCGCAGGACAGCCTGGGCGGCCTGTCGGCCGAGGGGGCCGGCCGGGACGCGGCACTGGACTGGCTCTACGGCCGCGACGCCGACCTCGGTCGCCGCGACGTGCGGCGCGGCGGGTCCGGCCCGTCCGCGCTGACCACTGTGGACTGGCTGGACGGGATCACCCGGCTGTTCCCCAAGGAGACGGTGCAGCGGCTCGAACGCGACGCGGTCGAGCGGTACGGCATCCACGAGGTCGTCACCGACCCGGCGGTGCTGGCCCGGGTCGAGCCGAACCCGGCGCTGCTGCGCGCGGTGCTGCGCACCAAGCACCTGATGGACCCGCAGGTGCTGCGGCTGGCCCGCAAGCTGGTCGAGGCGGTGGTGCGGCAACTGGTGGAGCGGCTGGCGACCGAGGTCCGGCAGTCGTTCTCCGGGCCCCGGGCGCGACGCCCCAGCCGGTTCCGGCAGGCCCGCAACTTCGACGTGCGGCGCACCATCCGGGCGAACCTGGCGCACTGGCGGCCGGACGAGCGCCGACTGCACGTACGGCAGCCGCACTTCTTCTCCCGCACCCGCCGCCATGTGGACCGCTGGCAGGTGATCCTGCTGGTGGACCAGTCCGGTTCGATGCTCGGCTCGGTGATCCACGCCGCGGTGACGGCCGCCTGCCTGTGGGGGCTGCCCGGCGTGCGGACCCACCTGGTCGCGTTCGACACCGACGTGGTCGACCTGACCTCCGACGTGGACGATCCGGTGGAGCTGCTGATGAAGGTGCAGCTCGGCGGCGGCACCGACATCGCCCGCGCGGTCGCGTACGGCGCGCAGCTGGTGGAGAACCCGCGCCGGGCCGTCGTCGCGCTGGTGTCCGACTTCTACGAGGGCGGGGACGCCGGTGGCCTGGTCCGGTCGGTGAGGCAACTGGTGGAGCAGGGCACGCACGTGCTGGCCCTCGCGGCGCTGGACGAGGAGGCCGACCCGGTGTACGACAGGGCCACCGCACAACGGCTGGCCGACGTGGGCGCGGCGGTAGGCGCGATGACCCCGGGCGAGCTGGCCGCGTTCGTGGCCGAACACGTCGGCCGGTAGGGGGACGTGATGACCCGCGACGACCTGATCGCGCTCACCCCGGACGTGCTGGCCGCGCTGAGCAACAGGGGCCTGGTGAAACGCGCCACCCGGGAGGTCGACGCCGGTGAGCGGCCCACGCTCACCGAGGACGCCGACGGCGCGCTGCGCGCCGCGTACCCGGACGGGTTGACGGTGACGCTGCCGGTGGGCGGCGGCCTGGCGGCCGGGATCTGCTCCTGCCCCGCGCCGGGTGTGTGCCGGCACCTGCTCGCCGTCGTGCTGACCTACCAGCGCGCGCACGCCGACGCCCCGGCCCGCGACGCCGCGCCCGGCCCGGACGCCGCACCGGACCGGGAGGCCGCGCCGGGCCCTGACACCGGCGCGTCCGGTCCGGAGGCCGGCGGTGAGCCGTGGCGGTGGTCGCCGGGCGACGTCACCGACGACGAGCTGGCCGCCGCCATCGGGGCGTCCGCGCTCGCCGCCGCGAGACGGCGGCTGCGGCGCGGCTACGCCGCTGTGGTCCACCGGCCGGACGCCGCCGACCCGGTCCCGCGCGTGGAGCTGCCCGCCGGCACCGTCCGGTTCCTGGTGCCCGGGCAGATCGGGTACGCGCGCGGCGACGCGGCCGACGACGGCGGCGAGTCGATCGCCCTCGCGGTGTGGGCGTGCCGGGCGGCCGACCGGGAACACCCGGACCGTCAGGAGGCCCAGGTACGTGTCGGCGGCGCGGCCACCGCGACGGACCATCCGGCGCTGGAGGCGGCGGTGGCGCTGGCCGCCGACGTGCTGCTGACCGGGGCCGCGCACCTGGGCTCCGGCGTGGACGCCCGGCTGGCGACGGTCCGGCGCGATCTCGACGCGGCCGGGCTGCGCTGGCCGTTGCTCGCCGTGGACGACCTGGCCGGGCAGTTGGCGGCGTACGCCGCGCGCGGCGCCCGGTACCGGCCGGAGACGTTCGCCGACCTGCTCGCCGAGCTGCCCGCGCGGCGACGTGCGGTGGTCAACGCCGGCGCCACCCCGGCGGAGCGGGTGCTGGGCACCCACGAGCCGGCGGAGACGCCGCTGCGGCGGGTACGGCTGACCGGCCTCGGCGCCCGGGTCCGGTGCGGCGGCGGCGAGGTGGGCGTGGACGTGGTGCTCGCCCACCCGGCGGCCGTCTCGGTGCTGGTGCTGCGCCGCGCCTACCCCGCGGCCGGCGACGGCCCGCTTACCGGGCACGAGCTGGCCGGGCGGCGGGTCACCGGCACCACGCTCGGCGCGCTCGCCACCGGCAACGTGGTCTCCGAGTCGGCGGTGCGCAGCGCCGCGCACCAGCTCCGGTTCGCCGTTGGCCGGCTGGCCCGCACCACAGTCACCCCCGGCGCCGGGTCGTGGTCCGACCTGCCGCCCGGCCTGCTCGCCCGCGACCCGGACGCGCTCGCCGCCGAGCTGGCGGGGCGGCCACCCCGGCTGCTGCGCCCGCGCACCGCCGCCGAGGCGGTGCGGGTGCTCGCGCTCGGCGAGGTGCGTGCCATCGGGTACGCGGCCGGCGAGCAGCGCCTCGACGCCACGGTGACCGGGGCCGGCGGCGGTACGGCGACGGTGACCGCTACCCACCACGCCGCCGCCCCGGGCGCACTCGACGCGCTCGCGGCCGCGCTGGACGGCACGCACGGGCGGCCGCGCTACGTCAGCGGGGCGGTTCGCCGGGGCGCGGACGGGCTCGTCGTCGAGCCGCTGGCGGTGGTCGCTGACACGGTGGTCGTACCCGATCTGGCCCCAGGGGTGGGCGGCGGCCGGCTGGCCGGTGCGGTCGACGCCCGGTCCGACCCGGTCGCCGCCGCGCTGGGTGCGGCGTCGGCGCTGCTCGCCCAGGCCGCGCACACCGGTCTGCGGCACCTGCCGGCGGCCTTCCCGGACCGGCTGCGCGCGACGGCGGCCGCGCTGGCCGGGGTGGGCCTGGGTCGTTGCGGCGCGGCCCTGTCCGGCCTGGCCGGCATGCTCGGCGCGGATCCCGGCGAACCGGCGGTACGGGCCTGGGTGGACGCCTGGATCCGGCTGTCGGTCACGGTGGAGTCCCGGTGAGCCGTCCCTCATCGCGCCGCCCGGTCGCTACGGTGTGACGGTGGCGACCACGGCGGCGCAGGAGATCCAGGTGGGGGAGCGGCTGGTCCGCGTCTCCAGCCCCGACAAGCCCTACTTCCCCGAGCGCGGGCTGACCAAGCTGGACGTTGTCACCTACTTCCTGTCCGTCGGCGACGGCATCCTGCGTGCGCTGCGGGACCGGCCCACCATGCTGGAACGCTGGCCGCGCGGCGTCTTCGAGGGCGCGAAGGTGGCCACCCGGCAGACGAACAAGGGCGACGCGTTCTACCAGAAGCGGCTCCCGGCCGGCGCGCCCGACTGGGTGCGTACCGCGCACATCACGTTCCCCAGCGGCCGTACCGCCGACGAGGTGGCCCCGAGCGAGCTGGCCGTGGTGATCTGGGCGGCCAACCTGGGCACGCTGCGCTTCCACCCGTGGCCGGTCTCCAAGGACGACGTGGAACACCCCGACCAGCTGCGCATCGACCTCGACCCGATGCCGGGGGTGGACTTCGCCCAGGTGGTGCCGGTGGCGCACGAGGTGCGCGCGTTCCTGGCCGAGCTGGGCCTGGAGGGCTTTCCCAAGACCACCGGCGGGCGCGGCATCCACGTCTACGTCTCGATCGAGCCGCGCTGGAGCTTCGGCGAGTGCCGGCGCGCGGTGCTGGCGCTCGGCCTGGAGATGCAGCGCCGCCTGCCCGACCTGGTCACCACCACCTGGTGGCGCGACCAGCGGGACCGGCCGGTCTTCGTCGACTACAACCAGATGGCCCGCGACCACACGATGACCTCGGCGTACTCGATCCGGCCGACGCCCGCGGCGCTGGTCTCCGCGCCGCTGGACTGGTCCGAACTGGACGACGCCCGCCCGGAGGACTTCGACGTGCTGAGCATGCCCGAGCGGTTCGCCGGGCGCGGCGATCCGCACGCCGGGCTGGACGGGCGGCGGTACTCGCTGGAGCCCCTGCTGGAGCGGGCCGACGCCGAAGGGCTGGAGCCGCCGCCGGAACGCTGACCGGTCAGTCCCAAGGGCTCTGCGTGCCGTCGAACTCCTCGAAGACCAGCCAGGTACGGGTGGACAGCACACCGGCGATGCTCTGCACCCGGTCCAGCACCACGTCCCGCAGCGTCGCGTTGTCCGGCGCCCGGACCAGTGCGAGGACGTCGTGCTCGCCGCTGAGCAGCGCCGCGTGCTCGATGTAACGGACCCGGGCCAGCTCGGCGGACACCTCCCGCCAGGTGTTCTGCTCGATGGTCAGCGCGATGTACGCCGACGTGCCCAGCCCGGCGGGCTCCGGCGCGACCCGCGCGGTGAACCCGGTCAGCACGCCGTCGCGCAGCAGCCGCTCCACCCGGGCGTACGCGTTGGTGCGCGAGACGTGCACCCGTTCGGCGAGCGTACGGATCGACGTCCGGGCGTCGCGGACCAGCTCGCGCAGGATCCGCCGGTCCACCTCGTCCAGCGGCCCGGCCGAACGTCCCGTTCCGCCCGGCGCACCCGGTGTGGTGCCGGTCTCCTGGCTCACCTCAGCCACCCTCCCGTGCCATTCGTCCCGCGTTCATCCCGCATGTTGAGTCAATCATCCACTACCGGGAGCATGGGGCCACCACACGTCCAGGAGGTCCCCGCCGTGACGACCACACCCCAGGCGGTCCGCAGGGCATCCCCGCGTACCCGCCGGAAGACCACCCCGGCCGCACTCGACCCGTCGGCCGGCTACATGCCGCAGCGGGAGCCGGTCCGGCTGCTCGAACCGGACGGGACCCCGCTGCCGGCCCGCGACGACTACCCGGAGCCGCCGGTCGAGGCGCTGCGCGAGATGTACCGGCGGATGGTCGTCGGCCGCCGCTTCGACGTGCAGGCCACCGCACTCACCAAGCAGGGCCGCCTCGCCGTCTACCCGTCCGCGCGCGGCCAGGAGGCGTGCCAGATCGGGGGCGTCCTCGCGCTGCGCGACACCGACTGGGTGTTCCCCACCTACCGCGAGTCGATGGCGCTGATCGCGCGTGGCCTCGACCCGGTCGAGGTGCTCACGCTGCTGCGCGGCGACTGGCACTGCGGGTACGACCCGGCCGTCACCCGTACCGCGCCGCAGTGCACCCCGCTCGCCACCCAGTGCGTGCACGCCGCCGGACTGGCCTACGGCGAGTCGTACCAGGGGCGTGACACCGTGGCGCTGGCGTTCATCGGCGACGGCGCCACCAGCGAGGGCGACTTCCACGAGGGCATCAACTTCGCCGCCGTGTTCAAGGCGCCGGTGGTCTACCTGGTGCAGAACAACAAGTACGCGATCAGCGTGCCGCTGTCCCGGCAGACCGCCGCGCCGAGCCTCGCCTACAAGGGCGTCGGCTACGGCGTACCCAGCGAGCAGGTCGACGGCAACGACCCGGTGGCCGTCCTGGCGGTAGTGGAACGCGCCGTCGCGCACGCCCGCGCCGGCAAGGGCCCCTACCTCATCGAGGCCCACACCTACCGGATGGAACCGCACACGAACGCCGACGACCAGACCCGCTACCGCGACGCCGACGAGGTCGAGGCGTGGCGCGACCGCGACCCGATCGCCCGGCTCGAGGCGTACCTGCGGGCCAAGGGCGTGCTCGACGACGCCGCCGTCGCGGCGGTCGCCGAGGAGGCCGAGGAGTACGCCGCGGCGCTGCGCCGCCGGATGGACTCCCAGCCCACCGTCGACCCGCTGAGCCTGTTCGACCACGTCTACGCCGAGCCGACGCCGCAACTGGCCGAGCAGCGCGAAATGGTCCGGGCCGAGCTGGCCGCCGACGCGGAGGGGGACGCCTGATGGCCACCATGACCATGGCGAAGGCGCTCAACGCGGCGCTGGCCGACGCGATGCTCGACGACGAGCGGGTGGTCGTGTTCGGCGAGGACGTCGGCCAGCTCGGCGGCGTCTTCCGGATCACCGACGGGTTGCAGGCCCGCTTCGGCGACAAGCGCTGCTTCGACACGCCCCTCGCCGAGGCCGGCATCGTCGGGTTCGCCGTCGGCCTGGCCATGTCCGGGCTGCGGCCGGTGGTCGAGATGCAGTTCGACGCGTTCGCGTACCCGGCGTTCGAGCAGATCGCCTCGCACGTGGCGAAGCTGCGCAACCGCACCCGTGGCGCGCTGAGCGTGCCGATCGTCATCCGGGTGCCGTACGCCGGTGGCATCGGTGGCGTGGAGCACCACTGCGACTCGTCCGAGGCGTACTACGCGCACACCCCCGGCCTGAAGGTGGTCACGCCGGCGACTGTGGACGACGCGTACTCGCTGCTGCGCGCCGCCATCGACGACCCCGACCCGGTGGTGTTCCTGGAGCCCAAGAAGCTCTACTTCACCAGCGCCGAGGCGGAGCTGCCGGCCCGCACCCCGCCGATCGGCGCCGCCGTGGTCCGCCGCCCCGGCACCGACGCCACCCTGATCGCGTACGGCCCGGCGGTGCCGGTCGCGCTGGCCGCCGCCGAGGCCGCCCGCGAGGAGGGCTGGGACCTGGAGGTGGTCGACGTACGCAGCATCGTGCCGTTCGACGACGCCACCGTCACCGCCTCGGTACGCCGCACCGGCCGGTGCGTGGTGATCCAGGAGGCGCAGGGCTTCGCCGGGGTCGGCGCGGAGATCGCCGCCCGGGTGCAGGAGCGTTGCTTCCACGCGCTGCACGCACCGGTGCTGCGGGTATCCGGGCTGGACATCCCGTACCCGGCGCCGATGCTGGAGCACACCTACCTGCCCTCGGTCGACCGGGTGCTGGACACCGTGGCCCGCCTGCAGTGGGACGACCAGCCCGACACGCGGTGGGTGGCGGCATGAGCGAACGCACCGAGCGGAGCGAGGGCCGTGAGGCCATGCCCGGCCGGAACGGCATGACCACGGCTGTGGGGACCCGGGACTTCCTTCTGCCCGACCTCGGGGAAGGGTTGAGCGAGGCGGAGATCGTCGAGTGGCGGGTGACCGTCGGCGACGTGGTGACTGTGGACCAGACGGTGGTCGAGGTGGAGACCGCCAAGGCCGTGGTCGACGTGCCGTGCCCGTACGCCGGCCGGGTCGTGGCCCTGCACGGCGCGGCCGGTGAGGTCCGCCCGGTGGGCCAGCCGCTGATCACCATCGCCCCGCTCGACGACGCGTCCGACCCGCACGCCACCTACCGCGAGGAGGAGCGGGCCGGGTCCGGCAACGTGCTGATCGGGTACGGCACCGGCCACGGCGGCACGGGTCGGCGGAGGCGCCGGCCACGACTGGCGCTGGCTCCCGAGCCCGGCACGCCGGTTCCGGCCGGCACGCCGGTTCCGGAGGGCCGGACGGCCGATGCGGCACCGACCGGCGGATCGGCGGTGGCGCCGCTGGTCATCTCGCCGATCGTGCGCAAGCTGGCGAAGGAGCGCGGCATCGACCTGGCGTCGCTGCGCGGCACTGGACCGGGCGGCGTGATTCGCCGGGCCGACCTGGACGCCGCCGTGGCCGCCCCCGCTCCGGTTGCCCGGCTCGCGGCGGTGCCGGACGCCCCGGCAGCGCACGCCGGGCTCGCTCCGGCCGGCGACGGTGACACGGTCATCCCGCTCACCGGCATCCGCAAGGTGATCGCCGACAAGCTCTCCCGGAGCCGCCGGGAGATCCCCGAGGTGACCATCTGGGTCGACGTGGACGCCACCGGCCTGCTGGAGACGCGCGCCGCGATCAACGCCGCCACCCCGGAGGCGCCGGTGAGCATCCTGGCGCTGCTGGCCCGGATCTGCCTCAGCGGCCTGCGGAAGTACCCGCAGCTCAACGCGCATGTCGACACCGAGGGGCAGCGGATCATCCAGTCCGCGGGCGTGCACCTGGGCATCGCCGCGCAGACCGACCGGGGCCTGGTCGTGCCGGTGGTGCGCGACGCGCAGCGGCTGACCACCCGGGAGCTGGCCGCCTCGCTCGCCGAGACCACGGCGGCGGCCCGGGCCGGCACGCTGCCACCGGCACGGCTGACCGGCGGGACGTTCACCCTCAACAACTACGGCGTGTTCGGCGTGGACGGCTCCACGCCGATCATCAACCACCCGGAGGCGGCGCTGCTCGGCGTCGGCCGGATCGTGGACAAGCCGTGGGTGGTGGACGGGCAGCTCGCCGTCCGCAAGGTGACCCAGATCAGTCTCACGTTCGACCACCGGGTCTGCGACGGTGGCGTGGCCGGCGGCTTCCTGCGCCACGTGGCCGACTGCGTCGAGCAGCCAGCCCTGCTGGTAGCCAACGTCTGACCCGACCTCCTCCGGCCCCGGCCCCCACCACGAGGGCCGGGGCCGCACACGTCCCCGGTGACCCGTTCTCGATCTTGCACTCGCTGCCCCCGATGTGCCCGATTGGCACCTTTTTGGAGGGCCGCAACTGCAAGATCGCGGCAAGTGGTGCGGTGGCGTGGGCGAGAGCCCGGGTTGACTGAGCTGCGGCGTCCTCACCTCCGCCCTCTCGACGGGGCGGGCCGGGCCGGGCCGGAGCGGGCAAGGGGCGGGCGAGGGCGGGCGAGTCGGCGGGCGCGGGCGGCGGGGAAACGGGCGGCGGGGGCGTGGGGCGCAAGCTAGGACGGGAATTACCTGTCCGGCATGATTCGCGCAGCCGTTTCCGAGCAATTCCGCCGAAGGTGCCACGGCGCGCTCCCGGGCCTACAGAATGTGGGCGAGAGGGTTCGGAAATGGGGGGCGAAATATGTTTGCGAGGCGCCGACTGACGCTTTTCGCGATGACCGTCGCAGCCGCACCGCTGGCGGTCGGCGCGTGCACCGCCGGTCCGAAGCCGATGGCGAAGCGGGCCGAGGCGGCGCCGCCGTCGGTTGCCGTGACGCCGGCCGATCGGACCCGGGACGTGCCGATCAGCGCGGAGGTGGGTACGAAGGTCAGCAACGGCAAGGTGACCGCCGTCAAGCTGACCGACGACAAGGGCAACACCGTGCCGGCCCAGGCCCGTGAGGACGGCTCCGGCTGGGTGCCGGATCGTCCGCTCGGCAATTCCCGGACGTACACGGCCGAGGTGACCGCGACCGGCGATTCCGGCAGGACCGCGACGCAGAAGACGACGTTCACGACGATGGCCAAATCCACCAGACCGGCCGTCACCAGCGAATTGTATTTCCGGCCGAATCAGACGTACGGGACGGCGATGCCCGTCGTGCTCGGATTCGACCCGCCGATTCCGAAGGAGGCCCGCGCGGACGTGCAGCGCCGGCTGTTCGTGAAGACCGACCCGCCGCAGCCGGGCACCTGGTCCTGGGTGGCCGACGGCAAGCAGGCCGAGTACCGGGCGCCGGACCGCTGGAAGCCGGGAACGAAGATCAGCGTACGCAGCGCGCTGGAGGGGCTGCCCATCGGCAAGGAGGCGATCGGCGACGCCGACCGGGTGGCGAGCGCCAAGGTCGGCCGGCAGGTGACGCTCGACATCGACAACGGGACCAAGCAGATGACCGTCTACCAGGACGGCAAGGCGGTCAAGAAGATCCCGGTCAGCCTCGGCAAGGAGAGCACGCCGTCGTCCAGCGGCAACATGGTGATCATGGAGAAGCACGAGCACACCACGTTCGACACCCGGGGCGAACCGGACGGTGGCTACGTGGTCGACGTGGACGACGCCCAGCGGCTGACCTGGGGCGGCGAGTTCATCCACTCGGCGCCGTGGTCGGAGGGGGAGCAGGGCTCCACGAACACCTCACACGGCTGCACGAACGTCTCGGCCACCGCCGCCGACTGGCTGATGGGTATCACGCAGGTCGGTGACCTGGTGACGGTCAAGGGCACCGAGGTGAAGCTCGACCAGGGCAACGGCTTCACCGCCTGGAACGTCGGCTGGGACGAGTTCGCCAAGGGCAGCGCGCTGCCCGTACCGGCGGGGCTGAAGCCCACGCAGAGCCCCACGCCGCACCCGGGCGCGGTGGCCGGTGGGTCGTCACCGGCCCCGTCCCCCTCGCGGAGCAACAGCGGCGGCTGAACCTGGGGAGGAACGGCCCCGGGGCCGGCTCGCGGACGCGGGCCGGCCCCGCGCCGCGCTCAGTCCAGGTCGACGCGGGCCACCCCGGTCGCGGTCAGGCTGCCCAGCCAGAGGTGACGGCCGTGTTGCCGCACGCCGGTGACCATCGGGTACGCCCCGCTCGGGCCGTGCAGCGTACGCAGCACCCGGCCCTTGCCGTCGACCAGCGCGACCAGCCCGTAGCGGCGCGGCTGCGGCTGGACCGCGTCGGGCAGCAGGGCCACGATCTGCCGGACCCGGGGATGCGGCAGCAGCCGTTCCATGGCCCGCAGCCGAGGGCTCGGCAACGCGACCCAGTAGGTGCCGTCGCCGACGCCGGAGACGTTGTCCGGATACGCGGGCAGGTCGGTGAGCACTGTGGCCCGCCCGGCCGGCCGGGTCGACCCGCAGCAGCCCTCGGTACGCGTCGCAGACCAGCAACCCGCCGTCGACCGGATCCCGCTCGATGCCCAGCGGCCGGCCGCCGGTCTCGGCCAGCAGGGTGGGCGGCGTGCCGGGCGGGGAGTCGGCCGGCCACCACCAGAGCCGGCCGTCCTCGTCGCCGCTGACCACCCGGCCGTCGCCGTCGACCACGACGTCCTCCGGGCCGTGCCCGCCGGCCGGCAGCGGCAGCAGGTCGGCCCGGTCGAGACGGGTGTCGGCGGGCGCCCAGGCGCCGGTGAGCGGCGGCGGCACGGTCGCCGGCTCGCGGACCGGCCGGATCAGCAGGGCGCACGGAGGCGGGGGACGGCCATCGGCTCATTGTGGCCCGGCGGCGCCCCGCGCGGCAGCCCTCGACGGCGTTTCGCCCTGGCCCGGGGGTGTGGCGGGGGACTGCGGGATGACCCTGAGACGGCTCGGGGTCGGGTCCCGGACAGTACCCGGAACCACCGGCCGCGAGGTCGGGAAATGTCGGTGGGGGCGGGTAGGTTTGGCCGCATGGAACACAGCGGTGAGCGCTTCCACGTGGTGACTGACGTGCACGATCACATGGTCGAGCTGCGTCCGGTCGGCGAGATCGACATCGCCTCCGTGGCGGCGTTCCGGGCGGCGCTCTGGGCGGCCCCCGCCCGGCCGGTGCTGCGGGTCGACCTGTCCGGTGTGCGGCTGCTCTCCGCCGCCGGGGTGCGCGCGCTGGTCGCCACCCACCTGCGGGTGCGGGCCCGCGGTGGCGAGCTGGTGCTCACCGACCCCGACCCGGTGGTGGCCCGGGTGCTGCGGGTGACCGGCCTGCACCGGGTGCTTCCGGTGCGCTGCTCCGACCGCGCGCCGGCCCTGGCCGGCCACACCCGCGAGCTGGTGGCCTGCGCGGCCTGAACGGGCGCGCAGCCGGCCTGAGCGCGGCGCCGGGCCGCCGGCGCGGAAGCCGGCAGCCCGACGCCGGACGGCGCCGCGTTCAGCGCACGCCGAGCAGGTCCACCACGAAGACGAGCGTCTCGTTCGGCTTGATGACGCCGCCCGCGCCCCGGGCGCCGTAGCCCAGGTGCGGCGGGATGGTGAGCCGGCGGCGGCCGCCCACCTTCATGCCCACGACGCCCTGGTCCCAGCCGGCGATGACCTGGCCGCCGCCGAGCGGGAACTCGAACGTCTCGCCCCGGTTCCACGAGGCGTCGAACTCACGGCCGTTCGAGTGGGCCACGCCCACGTAGTGCACGCTCACCAGTTGGCCCGGGCGGGCCTCCGGGCCGTCGCCGACGGTGATGTCCTCGACCACCAGATCGGCGGGCGGGGCGCCCTCGATCGGGCCGACCTCGGGCTTGTCCATGAACGGTCTCCTCGGATGCTGACGGTGTGGTCACCGTCGATCCTGCCGGATCGCGACCGGCCGATACGCGCCGGTCCCCGCACACCGGCGTGGCGGGGACGACGAGAGAGGGCGGACGCCGCCTGCCGGCGACGCCCGCCCCGGGGCGGGCTGGTTCACTTCAGCCAGGGCAGACGCTGGACCAGGGGGAGCTTCGCCCAGATCCGGCCGAGGCCGAGGGTGTTGCCGGCGCCCACCAGGGCCAGGCCGGCCAGCAGGCCCGCGTAGATGAGGTGGTCGTCCATGAAGGGGTTGTTCGCCGGGGGCAGCACGGCCGTCCACATCAGGACCAGGAGCAGTCCACCGGCGACGGCGGCGAGCCGGATGCCGATGCCGAGCATGAGCGCGACACCGATGCCGAGCAGGCCGAGCATGAACATCCAGTCCGCCCAGGCCGCGCCGGCCAGGTTCTGGTAGAAGTTCGCGAACGGTCCCTCGACGGCGTGGCCCAGGAAGCCCTTGGTCGGGCTGCCGCCGTTGATCCAGGCGCCCTTCGCCGGGGTCTCGTGGCCGAGGCCGAACATCTTGTCGAGGAAGGCCCAGAGGAACACCCAGCCGAGGGCGAGCCGCAGACCGGCCCACACGTACCGGGTGGCCTTCTGGCGGGTGGTCTCGATGGGCGTCGCCGGAGCGGTGGTGACGGCGGGAGTCCGCTCGATTGTCGCGGTCATGGTGTCCACGTCCCTTCCTGTGCCTCGCACCGCGCTTCCCGGTGGCACATTCATTCCACCGCCACGCCAGATCCGGCAGCAGGGCCGAGCGGTGCCCTCGTGACCAGGCCATTGGTCCCGTCCCTACCCGGTCCGGTCGGCCCGTCACGGCCGGTCCGGCGCCCCTGAACAGGGCGTACGCCGGCCGCCTACCGTCGCAGGTGAAAGCCCGGCACGAGGAGGTCGTGATGAGGACGTGGCAGGTGACCGACGTGATGACCAGGGACGTCGCCACTGTGACGGAGGAGACGCCGTACCGCGAGGTCGTCGACGTGCTGGTCCGGCAGCGGATCAGCGGCGTGCCGGTGGTGGACTCGTTCCGCCGGGTGCTGGGGGTGATCTCCGAGGCGGACCTGCTGCACAAGGTGGAGCGGTCCGGCCACCAGGACGAGCGGCGGGTCTTCGAGGGACGGCGCCGCCGTGCCGCGCGGGAGAAGGCGGGCGCGCTGGTGGCCCGGGACCTGATGACGGCGCCGGCGGTCACCACCCACGAGCGGGCCTCGCTCGCGGCGACTGCCCGGCTGATGGACCACGAGGCGGTCAAACGGCTCCCCGTGCTGGACGACCTGGGCCGGCTCGCCGGCATCGTCACCCGCGGTGACCTGCTGCGTGTGCACCTGCGCACCGACGCGGAGATCCGCGAGGAGGTGGTGCACGAGGTGCTGCGCCGGGTGCTGTCGGTCCGCGACGGCCTGGTCACGGTTCAGGTCCGCGGCGGCGAGGTCACCATGGACGGACGGCTGGACCGGCGCAGCGCCGTCGAGCTGGCCGGCCGGCTCGCCGCGCAGGTCGCCGGCGTGGTCGCGGTGCACAACACGATCGGGTACGACACGGACGACACCACGCTGATGGAGCTGGACCCGGTGCACGCCACCCCGGTCGCCTGAGCGCCGCCACCGGAGGCCCCGCCGGTCAGGTGGGGCCCTCGGTGGCACCCGCGAGCTGGGCGGCGAGCAGCGCCGGGGCCCCGGCCAGCGAGGGGCCGTACCAGGTGAGGTGCCGGCCGGACACCAGCGCCGCCGGCACTCCGGGGAACGCCTCCGGCCCGTCGTCGGCCGTGAACCGGTACGGCTCGTCGGGCAGCACCACCAGCTCCGGCGCGCGGGCGCGCAGCTCGTCCAGGCTCGGCCGGGGATAGCGTTCCGGGTCGTCCGCCCAGCCGTTACGGACGCCGAGCCGGGCCAGCACGTCCCCGGCGAACGTGTCCCGCCCCAGCACCACCCACGGACGCCGCCACACCGGCACCACAGCGGTGCGGACGCGCCCCGGCGCGGGCAGCGCGGCCCAGGCGCGGCGGGCCTCCCGCAGCCAGTGCGGCTCGTCCGGCTCGCCCAGCGCGACGGCCAGCTCACCGAGCTGGTTGAGGGCCTCCGGCACGGTACGCGGGAAGGTGACCCGCACCGGCACCCCGGCCGCGCGCAGCGCCTCGGCGTCGGCCAGCCGGTTCTCCTCCTCGTTGAGCAGCACCAGATCCGGCTCCAGCGCGAGTACCCGGTCCAGGTCCGGGTACTTCGTGCCGCCGACCCGGGCGACGTCCAGCCCGGCCGGGTGGGTGCACCAGTCGGTCGCCCCCACCAGCACCTCCGGGCGGGTGGCCGCGACCGCCTCGGTCAGCGACGGCACCAGCGACACCACCCGCACCGCGCGTCCTTTCCTCGTACCGTCAGCGGGCCGGCTCGGCCACGGCATCGGCGTTCTCCGGCGGCAGGCCCGCCACCGGCACGCCCTTGCGGGCCGCCCAGTCGACTGCGGCGCGCAGGTCCGCCGTCGGCAGCGGCCGCCGGGTGGTCACCCCGACCGCCGCGTGCACGATGTACGCCATGAACGGGTACGACCGGGCCAGCGCGCCGATCGCGTCGTGCAGCCGGCGTACCACCTCCAGCGCGGCCGGTTCGTCGAGCCCGGGCAGGAGGAGCTGGAACTCGTTCTCGGTGACGCGCACCGCGCGGTCGACCGGCCGCAGCGCGGCGGTGATCGCGGTGAGCACGGCGTGCCCCTCGCGGGCGACGCCGCGGCGGCCGAAGCGTTCCGGCGAGCCGGGCGGGGCGTCCACCCGCAGGCCGACGAGCGCCACCGGCAGCGTGCCGGAGGCGGTCACCCCGTCCGCGCCCGACCACCGGGCGAGGCCGGGCTCGTCAAGCATCGTCTCGGCCGGCAGGACCTCCCGGTTGTTCCGGTCGCCGCGGCGGGCCAGCAGCCGCAGCGCCGCCTCGGAGCGCGGTTCGCCAGGACCGGCCGGGATGTCCCGCACCCGGGCGATCGCCTCGTCCAGCGCGGCGCGTGCCGCGGCGGGCAGCCGCTCGGCGAGCTGTTCGCGCAGCCGGATCGTCTCGTGCAGCGCCTCGTCGCGGCGGAAACCCCAGCGCCCTTCGAACAGCCGGCCGGACTCCAGCGTCGGCGCGGGCGCCACCTCGGCCTTGTCGTGCGCGACGACGGTGGCGCCGAACCGGGGGCTCAGCGCCACCACCGTCCACTCCCGGGCCAGTGCCTCGGCCTCGTCCAGCGCCACGCCGTAGGCACCCTCGGGCAGGTCGGAGGGCGGTCCGCCGACCGTCGCCACCACCGTCGCGGCGGCGCGGCCGGCGATGCGCCGGTAGACCTCGCGCTCCCGGGCGAAGTACGGCAGCCGCTGGAACAGCGCGAGCACGACGAGCGGGCCGTCCTCGGCCTCGGCTAGCGCCGCGCGTTCGATGGCGTGGGAGACGGCGACGAGGCTGCGTTTGGTGAACTGTTCCGGGGTCCGTCCGCTGTGCACGGGCAGAGCCTAGAGGGACGGGGGCGGCAGCGCACCGGTCGACCGGACCGGCTGCGCCGCACCGCCTACACTCGGGCGTCGACCGGACGAGGGAGATCGGGGCGAGATGACGAGCACAGGCGGCGTGACCGCCTCCTGGCTGCGGCCGATCCCGTCCGGCGTCGCGCCGTACCTGGCCCGTGCCGGCCACCTCGGCCACGCCGGGCGGCGGCTCGGCGAACTGGTGCAGGGCCGACCGCCCGGCGTCACCGGCAGCCAGTGGAGCGCCGCCGGACGGGCGTCGCTCGATGTGGTGGTCTGCGCCGCCGACACCGGGCTGCCGCGCTTCGCGGTGCGGTTCACCGCGCCCGTCCCCGACGGATCGCCCGCCCGGCGGGCCGAACGGCTGACCGACGCGGTCTGCGCCGCCGTCGGCCTGCCGCTGCTGCGCGTCGAGTCGCCGACGCTGGGCGGCGCGGAGCAGGTCCGCCGGTTCGTCGAGTACGTGCTGGACGCGCGCGCCTACGGCGACGGCACCGACCCGGACGCCGGCGAGGCGGTCGGCTTCCGGGACATCGTCGGCCGGCTGCCGGACGGCCGGCGCGGACCGGTGAACGACCTCGGCGCACTGGCCCGGGCCGAGGCGGTCGAGGCGTACGTGGCGGGCCGGCTCGCCGACCCGATCGTGCGCGGCCTGCACGCGCGCTGGACCGGCGGTCCGGCGGAGGGCTGGGCCTGGGTCGAGGTGCGGCCCGGTCACTGCCTGCTGGAGCGGGTCCGGCTGACCGCGCGCGGCCTGGACTGCGGCGTCGACCCGGGGCGGCTCGCCGAGGACCTGGCCGTGGTGGCGCTGGGGGAGCGGCTGCGTGACCTCGGCGGCGGCGCGCCGACCCTGCTGGAGCGCGCCGAACTGCTGGGGCGGATACGCGCGCTGGCCGCCCGGCGGGACTCCTTCGACGGCGGGTTCGCCTTCGACCACCTCTGCGCCGACTGACACCGCCCGCGCCACCGGGCACGGCGACTTTCGATTTTTCCGATCTCCGGTTGAACCTTCGCCGACGGCGCTCCGTACCTCATCGGGAATGGACGCAGATCTTCCCGCCGCGCCCGGACGGCGCGGAGACGGTGCGGAAAGGGCATCGTCGGCCATTGACGCGCGACCCAGCGTCGCAGTGATCTCACACCCCGAATTCGTCGGCCCGCCGGGATCACCAGTCAACTACCGGATCGAGAAGGAGAGCAATTCGATGCGCAGGTCCACACGGGCGCGCCGGTCATCCGGTAACGCGCGGAGCAAGCGGATGCTGGCGGTGGTCGGCACGCTCGCGGTCTTCGGCGGCATCGTCGCCGTCACCCAGATCTCGTCCGCCCAGGACCGGCGGACGACCACCCGCGCCGCCTCGGCGTCCTGCGTGCCCGCGAGCCCGGGGGCGACCGCCCCGGACGGCCAGGGCAGCACCACCCGTACCTGGCAGAACGGCCGTTGGGTCCGCAACCACTGGGGTGACGGTCAGATGTCGCCGGCCGAGTGCCAGCAGACCACCGCCGGCGGCGCCGGCGCGGGCACGCCGACGGTGGCCTGCCCGGATGTCCGGGGCCGGCTGCCGCAGGTGCCCGGCCAGGCCCGGGCCGAGGTGGACCGCACCCTGGCGCTGCTGGAGAGCCAGATCGCCGAGGCGAACCGGCGGCTCGCCGCGGAGGGCCGCAACGGGGGCGAGTTCATCGACAACGCGATCCTCGGCCCGCTGGCGGACAAGCGGACCGCGGCGCTCAACCGGATCGCCACCGCGATCGGCCGGGTAGCCCAGCGCCCGCAGGGTCTGGACCAGTTCGCCCGGTGCGCGGTGAGCGACACCCCGGGCACCGGCGGCCAGAACGGCGGCGGCCAGAACGGCGGTGGCCAGAACGGCGGTGGCCAGAACAACGGCGGCAACAACGGCCTGAACGTGCTCGCCAAGGACTGCTCCGGCAGCCGGCTTCAGGCTCACGACGGTTTCCAGAACGGCAACCGCTGCGTGAGCACCGCGTTCGGTGAGGTGGGCGCCGCGGCGAACAACCCGTCGCTGCTGATCACGCAGTTCCCGAACCAGGTGCGGCGCAACCAGCCGTTCACGCTGCGGGTGACCACCAAGAACCTGGTGCGGGACCGCTTCCTCGCCGCCGGCCAGGGCGGCTACTACCTGGAGAGCTCGCTGCTGAACGGCCAGGGTCTGGTACGCGGCCACTTCCACACCGCCTGCCGGATGCTGGGCAGCACCCGCCAGCCCCCGAACCCGCAGGACGTGCCGGCGTTCTTCGTCGCCACCGAGGACGGCCGGGGCGGCAACCAGCCGGACGACGTGCTGATCCAGATTCCGGGCCTGGCGCAGTCGGGCCTGGCGCAGTGCGCGGTCTGGGCCGGTGACGGCTCGCACCGCATCCCGATGATGGAGCGGGCGAACCAGACCCCGGCCATCGACGTGGTGCGCATCCGGGTCAACTGAGCGGACGAACGGCCGCGGCCGTCCGGGGACTCCCTCGGGCGGCCGCGGCCGTTCCCGCGGAAGGGCACGGTGGGAGGTGCCCCGGAGGAAATTTTATGCCGGCGGTATCCGGCCGGACGAAAAACATCGACGACAGAAAGTCGCTCGGGGCCACGCCGATTTCTCAGCGTGACCCCGCGGTTGCCCGACGATGAGCCGGGGCTCAGCGGTTCTTGTACGCCTCGACCACCGACACCGGGATGCGCCCGCGCTCGGAAATCTCGAACCCGTTCTTGGCGGCCCATTCCCGGATGGCGCGGTTCTGCTCGCGATCCATTCCGGATGTGCTCGGCCGGGTCGCGCGACGGGCACCGCGGGTGATCTCGACCCCGCCTCGGCTGATTCGCCTGCCAGCGCTGATGTACGGATCCAGGGCCTTACGCAGGACGCCCGCGTTCTCGTCGGAGACGTCGATCGTGTACGCCACGCCGTCCAGGCTGAACTCGACGGTCCGATCGGCCTTTCCGCCGTCGAGGTCGTCGGTCAGAACGGTGATTACTTTCCTAGCCATCGCCATTACTCCCTGTGTCGGGCGGGGTGTGGCTAAGAGTTTGACCTACCGCGCGGTAATTCCGCAACAATAGCCGGTCGTTTCCATTCGTCGGGTCGCGCTAAACGGCGCCGCGATTGGGTGCCCGGCCCGCGAGCGCGACCCTCGTGCGTGGCCTGGGTCACAACCCGGAACAAGGGGCACGTTTTGTTACTTGAGCCAGACACGCTCAACCAACGTGATGGCAGGTGTTCGATGGCAACTCTTCCGGTACTTCCGCTGACCGACGCCGTCCTTCTGCCCGGGATGGTCATCCCGGTGACCCTCGACCCGACCACCCAGGCCGCCGTCGACGCGGCCCGTGCCACCGGCGACAAGGAACTCCTGGCCGTGCCCCGCATCGACGGCGAGTACGGCTCCGTCGGCGTGGTCGCGACGATCGAGAAGGTGGGCCGGCTGCCCAGCGGCGAACCCGCGGCGGTCGTCCGCGGCCTCGCCCGCGCCCGCATCGGCTCCGGCGTGCCCGGTCCCGGCGCCGCACTCTGGGTCGAGGCGACCGCACTCGACGAGCCCGCCCCGGCGGGCCGCGCCCGGGAACTCGCCCGCGAGTACCGCGCGCTCATGACGTCGGTGCTGCAACAGCGCGGCGCCTGGCAGGTGATCGACGCGATGGAGCGGATGACCGACCTGTCCGAGCTGGCCGACTCGGCCGGCTACGCGCCCTGGCTCAGCCTGACGCAGAAGACCGAGCTGCTCGCCGCCCCGGACGTCACCGCCCGGCTGGAACTGCTGGTCGGCTGGGTGCGGGAACACCTGGCCGAGCAGGAGGTCACCGAGCAGATCACCAGCGACGTCCGCGAAGGGCTGGAGAAGTCCCAGCGCGAGTTCCTGCTCCGCCAGCAGCTCGCCGCGATCCGCAAGGAACTCGGCGAGGACGAGCCGGACGGCTCCGCCGGCTACCGGTCCCGGGTGGAGGCCGCCGACCTGCCGGAGAAGGTGCGCGAGGCGGCGCTGCGCGAGGTCGGCAAACTGGAGCGGGCCAGCGACGCCTCACCCGAGGCGGGCTGGATCCGTACCTGGCTGGACACCGTCCTGGAAATGCCGTGGAACACGCGTACCCAGGACAACACGGACCTGGCCGCGGCGCGGGCCGTGCTCGACGCCGACCACGCCGGCCTGGCCGACGTGAAGGACCGCATCCTGGAGTACCTCGCGGTGCGCAACCGGCGCGCCGAGCGCAACCTCGGCGTGGTCGGCGGACGCGGCTCCGGCGCGGTGCTGGCCCTCGCCGGCCCGCCCGGTGTCGGCAAGACCAGCCTCGGCGAGTCGGTCGCCCGGGCGCTGGGCCGCAACTTCGTCCGCGTGTCCCTCGGCGGGGTCCGGGACGAGGCGGAGATCCGCGGCCACCGGCGCACCTACGTCGGCGCGCTGCCCGGCCGGATCGTGCGGGCGCTGCGCGAGGCCGGGTCGATGAACCCGGTCGTGCTGCTCGACGAGGTCGACAAGCTGGCTGCCGGCTACTCCGGCGACCCGGCGGCGGCCCTGCTGGAGGTGCTCGACCCGGCGCAGAACCACACGTTCCGCGACCACTACCTGGAGGTCGACCTCGACCTGTCCGACGTGCTGTTCCTGGCCACCGCCAACGTGGTCGAGGCGATCCCCGGCCCGCTGCTGGACCGGATGGAACTGGTCGCGCTGGACGGCTACACCGAGGACGAGAAGGTCGCCATCGCCCGCGACCACCTGCTGCCCCGGCAGCGGGAACGGGCCGGGCTGACCGCCGATGAGGTCACCGTCGCCGATGAGGCGCTGGCGTTGATCGCGGGCGAGTACACCCGGGAGGCGGGCGTCCGGCAGCTCGAACGGGCCCTGGCGAAGATCCTGCGCAAGGTGGCCGTGGCGCTCGCCGGCGACCCCGCGCCGGCGCACGTCAACGCCGGGAACCTGGCCCGCTACCTGGGCCGGCCGAAGTTCACCCCGGAGTCGGCCGAGCGCACCGCCGTGCCCGGCGTGGCGACCGGGCTGGCCGTCACCGGCGCCGGCGGCGACGTGCTGTTCATCGAGGCCACCACCATGGAGGGCGAGCCGGGGCTGACACTCACCGGCCAGCTCGGCGACGTGATGAAGGAGTCCGCGCACATCGCGTGGTCGTACCTGCGGTCGAACGGCCGGCGCTACGGGCTGGACCCGAACGCGCTGGCCGGGCGGCGGATCCACCTGCACGTCCCGGCGGGCGCGGTGCCCAAGGACGGCCCGAGCGCCGGCATCACCATGGTCACCGCGCTGGCGTCCCTGGTGACCGGCCGGCCGGTGCGGCCCGAGTTCGGGATGACCGGCGAGGTGACGCTCTCCGGCCGGGTGCTGCCGATCGGCGGGGTGAAGCAGAAGCTGCTCGCCGCGCACCGGGCCGGCCTCACCGAGGTGATCATCCCGAAGCGTAACGAGCCGGATCTGGACGACCTGCCGGCCGAGGTGCGGGAGGCGCTGACCGTGCACACCCTGTCCGACGTGGCGGACGTGCTCGCGCTGGCGCTGCGCCCGGCCGAGATCGGCACGGAGTCAGTGGACGGCCCGGCGCTCGCCGCCGCCTGAGCGCCGCCGACGCCCCGGTCACCGTACGCACGGTGGCCGGGGCGCGGTCGGCCGTCAGTGGCGGTCGCGCCGCTCGTAGGCCCGGTCGCGGCGCTCGCCGCCGCCGTCCCGGTCGCGGCGCTCGCCGCCGCCGCCGTCGCCGTCCCGGTCGCGGCGGATCGTCGCCTTGCGTCCCTTGATGGTGGTGCCGCGCAGCGCGGCGATCACCTCGTCGGCCACCGGCTGCGGCACCTCGACCAGGGAGAACCGGTCGGCGATCTCGATCGAGCCGATGTCCCGGCCGTTGACCCGGGTCTCCCCGGTGATCGCGCCGACCAGGTCCTGCGGCCGTACCCCGGCCCGCCGGCCCAGCCCGATGAAGACCTGCGTGGTGCCGCCGGTACGCGGGCGGCCCGGACCCCGGCGGTCGCCCCGCCCGCCGGCCTCCGGCCGGCCCTCGCGCGGGCCCCGGACCGGCACCTGCGGGATCTCCTCCTCGTCGTCCGAGCCCGGCGAGGTCGCCTCGTGCGCCAGCTTCACCGCCGCCAGGGCCACCTCGACCAGGTCGAACTCGTCGGTCAGCGACTCCACGATCACCCGGTACGGGTCGAGGTCGTCCTCCAGCAGGCTCTCCCGCAGCGCGGCCTGGGTCAGCTCCAGACGCCGGGTACGCATGTCCGCCACCGTGGGGATCTTGTCGATGGCGATGCGCTGCCCGGTGACCCGCTCGATGGTCTTGAGCATCCGGTGCTCACGCGGCTCGGCGAGCGTGATCGCCACACCCTCCCGCCCGGCCCGGCCCACCCGGCCGATCCGGTGCACGTACGACTCCGGAGCGGACGGGACGTCGTAGTTGACGACGTGGGTGAGCTGCTCGACGTCCAGACCCCGGGCGGCCACGTCGGTGGCCACGAGCAGGTCCGCCGTGCCGGACCGCAGCCGGCCCATCACCCGGTCCCGCTGCTCCTGGCTCATCCCGCCGTGCAGCGCCTCGGCCCGGTAGCCCCGGCCGTTCATCGTCTCGGTGAGCCGGTCCACCTCCTCCCGGCTGCGGCAGAACACGATCGCCGCGGTGGGCGACTCCACGTCCAGCACCCGGCCCAGCGCGGCCGGCTTGTGCCCCCGGGCCACGATGTAGGCGCTCTGCCGCACCCGGGGAGCCTCCCCGGCGACCGGCCGCTCCCGCTCGATCCGGATACGGACCGGGTCGGTCAGGTGCTGCCGGGCCAGCCCGTCGATGCGGGCCGGCATGGTTGCCGAGAAGAGCACTGTCTGCCGGCCGGCCGGGGCGTGCTCCAGGATCGCCTCGATGTCCTCGGCGAAGCCCATGTCGAGCATCTCGTCGGCCTCGTCCAGCACCACCGTGGTCAGCGCGCCCAGCCGCAGCGTGCCCCGGGCGATGTGGTCCAGGGCCCGTCCCGGCGTCGCCACCACCACGTCCACCCCGTGGTCGAGCGCGCGCAACTGCCGGCCGATCGGCTGCCCGCCGTAGATCGGCAGCACCCGGGCGCCCAGGTCCTTGCCGTAGCGGTGGAACGCCTCGGAGACCTGCACGGCCAGCTCCCGGGTCGGCACCAGCACCAGCGACACCGGGTCGCCCTCGGCCCGCCCCACCGGCATCCGCTGCAACAGCGGCAGCGCGAACGCGGCGGTCTTGCCCGTGCCGGTGGCCGCCTGGCCCAGCAGGTCCTGCCCGGCCAGCAACGGGGGGATGGCCTCCCGCTGGATGGGCGTCGGTTCCTCGTAGCCGAGTGCGGACAGCGCGCCGAGCAACTCGGTGCGCAGCCCGAGATCGGCGAAGGCGAAGGTGTCCTCGGCGTCGGCGGGAACGGCGGGCTCGGTCGGGGTCGGTGCGGCGGTCATGCGACAAGTTTTTCATCACCGCCGAGCGGCGGTCACGGCGACCGGGGCAAACGTTCGCCGCGCCACCCGCGCGCCGCCCTCTCCGGGTGATCCGGCGCGGCCCCGTGCCCCCGCCGGATCACCGGGACAGGACGGCCAGCAGCGTGGTCAGGCCCACACCGACGTCGAACACCGCGCACCACAGCGCGTACCCGCGCGGCACCACCGCGCCGGCACGGTGGTGCCAGGCGTCCCAGGCCGCGTGGGCGAGCCAGCCCACCCCGACGAGCACGCCCGCGACCTCGGCGGACGCCGTCATCGCCACGACCGCGAGGCCGCTCCACACGGCCGCCCCGGCGAGCTGCACGGCCAGCGCGCCCCGGTCGCCCCACCGCCGCCGCCAGGTGCCGATCAGCAGGTAGCCGGCCGGCAGGACCAGCAGCGTCCACGGCGCGAAGACGGTGGGCGCGAACCACATGTCCACGGTCAGGAGCAACGCCAGTCCGGCCGGCCAATTGCGCGCCACGGCCGCGGCGACCGGGTGCCGGCGCGACGGCACGGCCGGCGTGTGGCGGTGTCGCAGCGCCACCAGCAGCATCGCCGGCACCATCAGCAGGTGACCGCCCAGCAGCAGCGTGTCGTCCCCGATCGACCCGGCCCACCAGGGCGGGAGCAGCAGCAGGAACGGCACGTACATGGCCGCCGACATCTCCGCGGCGGCGGCCCGGCCGTCCCCCCGGTACCACATCCACGCGGCCATGCCCGCCGCCATGTTCGTCGCCATCACCAGCGCGCCCACGTCCGGCCGCGCCAGCACCGCCGCGCCGTCCAGCAGGCTCCCGCCCACCCGCCACAGCGGCCCGAGCAGCACCATCCCGGCCACCATCGCCACCACCATCCCGGCCAGGTGCCGGGTCCGCGCCCACCCGGCCCACCGCCGGGGTACGACCACAGTCATGTCCGTCATGCCCCGACCCTGCCGCCGCCCGGCGTACCGCAGAAGGCGCATCCGTCATCGGGAAACCGTGCGGATCGCACGGTCCGGCCGTGACATCTCCCAGGGGTGGACGGGCCGGCGCACGCCCTAGGATCGGCCGGCATGAGCGTCGATTCCGCCGACCACCGGCTGCGCCGGGCCCGGCGGGTCACCCTGCTGTCGCTGGCCGCGAACGTGTGGACCACGGTGCTGCTGCCCGCCGTGGGCCTGGCCCGCGAACCCGACCCGGTACGCGTCGCGCTCGGCGCGGCCGGGCTGCTCGCGTTCACCGTCGCCCAGATCGCGGTGCTGCACGCCGCCGTCACGCCGTGGCTGTCCGTACCGGCCCGCCGCCGCCGGAACGCCGCGCTGACCGTGGCGGCGCTGCTCAGCCTGCCGCTGCTCGGCCCGGTCGCGGCCGGCTCCTGGCCCACCTGGGCGTGGCTCGGGGCGTCCCTGGTCGGCATGACGCCGCTGCTGTTCCGGCCCGCCGTCGCGGCGGTGGCTGCGGCCGGCGTCCTCGCGGTGTCCGCCGCCGTCACCTGGTCGACGAGTGGGCCGGTGCCCACTGCGCTGCTGGTCACCGGCGTCGTGGGCGCCGGGATCGCCGCGCTCACCTGGGTGCAGGTCTGGTTCTGGGACCTGCTCGTCGAGGCCCGGCAGGGGCAGGCCGCCCAGGCGCGGCTCGCCGCGGCCGAGGAACGGCTGCGCTTCGCCCGGGACGTACACGATCTGCTCGGCCACGACCTCACGGTGATCGCGCTCAAGGCCGAGCTGGCGGAGCGGCTGGCGCCGCGCGACGCCGCCCGGGCCGCCCGGGAGGCGGCGGAGGCCCGGCGGCTGGCCGGCTCGGCGCTGACCCGGGTACGGGCGGCGGTGCACGGCTACCGCGCCGTCGACCTGGCCGAGCAGGCCGCCGCGGTGGGGGAGGTGCTGCGCTCCAGCGGCGTACGCACGACTGTGGTCCCGCCGGCCGGTGAGGTGCCCGCGCCGGTCGCCGCCGACCTGGCCGCGGTGCTGCGCGAGGCCGGGACGAACGTGCTGCGGCACAGCCGGGCGGGCTGGTGCCGGATCGAGATCACCCGGGAGGACGGCGTCGTGACGCTGACCGTACGCAACGACGGCGTCCGGGACGACGACGGCCCGGACCGGCTCAGCGGCGGCCTGCGCGGCCTGGCCGACCGGCTCGCCCCGGCCGGCGGCCGGGTCCGGGCCGACGCCGCCGACGGCGTGTTCACCCTGGTCGCGACAGTGCCGGTGACGCCGTGATCCGGGTGCTGCTGGCCGACGACGAGGAGCTGATCCGGCTCGCCCTGGCCGCGCTGCTCGACCTGGAACCGGACATCGAGGTGGTCGCGCACGCCCACGACGGGCGCAGTGCCCTGGACGCGGCGCTGGCCCACCGCCCGGACGTGGCCGTGCTCGACCTGGAGATGCCGCCACCCGGCGGCGTCGAGGTCGCCGCCGAGCTGACCCGAGCGCTGCCCGGCTGCGCCCCGGTGATCCTCACCGGACACGGCCGCCCCGCCCAGCTCCGGCCGGCGCTCACCGCCGGGGTACGCGGGTTCCTCGCCAAGGGCGCCCCCGGCGGCGCGCTGGCCGATGTCATCCGCCGGGTGCACTCCGGCGCCCGCTACGTCGATCCCGCGCTGGCGGCCGACGCGCTCACGCTGCCCGAGTGCCCGCTGACGCCGCGCGAGCTGGAGACGCTGCGGCTGGCCGAGCTGGGCACCCCGGTCGCGGTGATCGCCCGGCGGACCCATCTGGCCGCCGGAACGGTCCGCAACCACCTGAGCGCCTGTGTGCAGAAGCTCGGCGCCGCCGACCGGGCGGAGGCGGTACGGCGGGCTCGCGAGGCCGGCTGGCTCTGACGGACGGGGCGTCGCGGTCGGCTGACGCCGACTAGCCTGATCAGGTGCGGACGGTCGAACTGCTCTGCTCACCCGAGCTGGAAGCGGCGGTTCGCGCTGCCTGGGACCGGCTCGCCGCCGCCGGGCTGCCCAGCCTGGCCCGCAACACGCACCCGACGAACCGGCCGCACCTGACGCTCGCCTCGGTCGAGGAGTTCCCGCCCGGCGCCGAGCAGCGCCTGGCCGACCTCTGCGACGCGGCGCTCCCGCTGCCGGTACGGCTGGGCCGGGTGGCGGTGCTCGACAGCAGCGCGCCGCTGGTGTGGCTGGTCCGGCCGACCCCGCAGCTCGTCGCGCTGCACGGCGCGGTCTGGGACGTGCTCGCCGAGGCGTCCGGCGGGCACTCGTGGCACCTGCCCGGCCGGTGGGTGCCGCACCTGAGCCTGGCGTTGCGCTTCGGCGCGGCGGACCGGCGCCGGGCCCGGGCGGTTGCCGGGGCACACCCGCCGGCCGGGTCGTTCGTGGCGGCGCGCAGCTACGACGGCGACACCCGCACGGTCAGCGAGCTGAGCACCGCCTCCCCGCGTGCCGGCGGCTGAGCGTGACGACGTACCTGGCGCTGGTGCAGGAGGACGACTGGTCCCTGGCGGCCCGGCGAGTCCGACTGAGCGGCCCTCGCCCGCTGTGTGGGGCCAGGGCCGCAACGGCTGTGGGTCCCTGCGGATCAGCGGTGGAAGCGCAGGTAGTCGAACTCCGCGGTTACGGCCGGTGTCGCGCCGCCGTGCGCCACCAGGCCGATCCGGGGCGTCGTGCCGGCCGGGAACGTCCACACCGCGCCCCACGTCCAGTGCCTCCCGTCGTGGCTGGACCCGGCGCGAAACTCGTGCTCTCCGTCGACCGGGTCGATCCGGTGGGCCAGCCGTAGCCAGGTGGTGGTGCCGGGGGTGCCGACGATGCTGCCGCCGTACACGGGTTGCCCGGCGAAGGGCAGTTCGTAGCCGTACTCGACCTGCCGGGTGTTCCAGATCGCCACCTGGGTCAGCCGGGCGAACCGGTCGTCGTCGACGTACGCGACCAGCCCCGCCTGCTGGTAGTTGCGCACGCTGTCCTCGCCCAGGTCGAGCGTCACCTTCGTCTCGGCGACGTAGTTCCCGGCCGGCGCGTCGCGCAGCAGCACCCCCGCGGTGTTGCCGGTGCCGGACAGGTCGGCGTCCTGCACCGGCCAGCGCAGCGCGCCGCCGGACACGGTGGCGGCCGGGTCCTGGCGTACCCACCGCCAGGCCGGGTCGAGCCCGCCGGTGAACTCGTCGGAGAAGCCGCACAGCACCGGGCCGACGCGCGGGTCGGGGACGGTGTGCCGCGCCGGCCGGTACAGCCGGGCGACGCTGACGTTGTCGAACTCGGCCGGGCCGCCGTCGGCGCGCACGGACAGCTCACCGGCGCCGGGGCGGGGGAGCCGTGCCGTCACCCGGGCCACCGGGTCACCGAGACGGGACGGGCTGAGCGTGACGACGAGCTGCCGCCCGCGTACCTCGACGGCGAGATTGTGCCGGTCGCGCAGGTCGAGGCCGGCGGGCAGCGCGGTGGTCGCGGCGCCGGCGCTGAGCCGGCCGCGCCCCACGCGGACGTCGACGCCACCCAGCCGCAGCCCGGCGGTGGCCGCGCCGGTCAGCCGCAGGTCGGTCTCCACCCGCAGGTCACCGCCGATGCGGGTACGCGAGGTGAGCGTGCCGCTGCCGGTCAGCACCCCGCCGGTGGCCTTCCAGCGGCCGTGCCCGGCCCGCCAGCCGCGCAGGTCTCCGGTGGCGAATCGGGCGTCGATCGGCCCGGTGGTGACCGGCGCGGGCCGGGCGGTGTCGGAGGGGCCGGCGCCCGCGTTCACAGTGGGCCATCCGTCGATCCAGTCGAGCCGGTCCAGCAGCATCGGCCGCTCGTTGACGCCGAACGGCTCGTCCAGGTACGGGTCGGCGCGGTCGATCGCGTGGTAGGCGATCCAGTCCTGCCCGGACAGGTCGGCGAGGACCGCGTTGTGGCCGGTGCCGATCCAGCGGTTGCCGTTCTGGGTGAGCACCGGCGTGCCGCCGGCCCGGGACACGTCGAGGCGCTGCCCGTCCCGGTCGGTGAACGGGCCGCGTGGGTCACGGGACCGGCCGACCTGGACGGAGTAGCCGGTGGCCGGGCCGGCGCAGCAGTTCGCGGTGGAGGCGAACAGGTAGTACCAGCCGTCGCGGCGCAGCACGTACGCGCCCTCGAACTTGTTGTCGATCGCGACGGGCGTCGGCGTGCCGACCGCGCGCAGCCCGTCCGGGGACAGCTCGGTGACCGAGATGCCGCCGTAGTAGCTGCCGTAGTAGAGCCAGTGCCGGCCGTCGGCGCCGGTGAGCTGGCTCGGGTCGATCGTCCACAGGTAACCGCCGCCCCCGCCCGGTCGCGGCGCGACCACAGGCGTGTCGGCGAACGTCCACGGGCCGGCCGGGCTCGGCGCGGTGGCCACGCCGACGGCGGTGTCGAACGTGTCGTCGGAGACGGTGGTGTCGGTGACCGTCACGTACATGACCCACCGGCCGGCCACCCGTCGCACGTCCGGGGCCCAGAACGCGGCGCCGGGCGCGGCGTAGGCGGGCCGCTGGTCCGGGGCGAACGCGTCGCCGACGTAGGCCCAGTCGACCAGGTCGGCGGAACGCGCGATCGGCACCCGGTGGGTGCGGCCCTCGCCTTCGCGCAGCGGGTCGGAGGTGCCGAAGGCGTACCAGAGTCCGTCGTCGCCGCGCACCACGACCGGGTCGGCGAAGGTGTCGGCGAACCCGGCGGAGACCGGGTTGCGGTAGCGGTCGGGCCCGGCGGCGGATGCGGGGGGCGCGCCGGCGAGCAGAAGCGTGAGTACGGCGGCGAGCGCGCCACCGCGGCGGAGGTGTCCCATCGGGCCTGCCCTCGGGGATAGACGGAGGTGCGGTGCCACCGTTTCTACAACGTTGGAGAGAGTGCTGTAAAGGACCCGGCACCGTTCGGCGCGGCCCGAACCGTGCCCGTGTCAGCATGGGCCGATGACCACCGGTGCCGACGGCCGCGGACTCGCCGGGTTCGCCGCGCTGCTCGCCGACCCCACCCGGGCCGGCTTCTGCCTGGCCCTGCTCGACGGCCGTGCCTGGACCGCCGGGGAACTGGCCCGTGCCGCCGGGGTCGCCCCGTCCACCGCGAGCGACCACCTCACCCGGCTGGTGGCCGGCGGCCTGCTCGTCGAGCAGCGGCAGGGCCGCCACCGGTACGTCCGCCTCGCCGACCCGGGCGTCGCCCAGCTCGTCGAGGACCTGGCCGCGCGGGCGCCCGCCCCGGCCGTCCCGCCCCGCACGTTGCGCGCCGCGTCGGCCGGCGCCGCCCTGGCGTACGCCCGCACCTGCTACGACCACCTGGCCGGACGGCTCGGCGTGCTGCTGCACGACGCCCTGCTCGCCCGAGGCGTGCTCGACCGTTCCGGCGGCCTGGCGCTGACCGGCGAAGGAGTCTCCTGGCTGGCCGGCCTGGGCGTGCCGGTGGAACCGCTGCGCGCCGCCCGGCGACCCCTCGTACGTGACTGCCTGGACTGGACCGAGCGGCGCCCGCACCTGGCCGGGACGCTCGGGGCGGCCCTGTGCGGGCGCTTCTTCGACCTCGGCTGGACGACGCGGGGCGCCGGGCGGGCGGTGCGGCTCACCGCCGCCGGGCGGGACGCGCTGGCCGAGGCGCTCGCGCTCGACCCGGCGCTGCTGGCCCCGCCCGCCTCCCGGGACACCGGCCCGGCGCGCGCCTGAACCAGCGCCGGATCGTTCGGCCGGGACCGAACTGTCCGCGCCATACGGTCGGGCGATGGATCTACCGATGATCACGGCTGCTCCGGGCACACCGCCCTGCGGACCGCCGGCGCGCGACGACGACGGCTGGGTGGTCACCCGGCACGCCGACGTCGTCGCCGCCCTGACCGACCCCCGCTGCGTGGTGCCGGCGGCGCCGACCGGAGCGGCGGGCACGCTGGCCTGGCTGCGCGGCACGGTGAGCCGGTTCAGCCCACCTGATCGGCACGCCGCGCGCCGCGCCCTCGGGACGGCCGCGCTGGACCCCCTCGACCCGTCGGACCTGAGCCTCGCCGCCGCGCGGCTGACCGGGCAGATCCTCGACGGCGTGTCGCGCGGGGACGTCGTGGACGTGACGGGCGGGCTGGCTCGGCGCGTACCCCTCGAGGTGCTGGCGGGGCAGCTCGGCCTGGCCGACCCGGCGGCGGCCGTCGCGCAGGTGTGCGCGGTGGCCGCCGCCTACCACCCGGGCGCGGGCCCGGCGGCGGTCTCGCGGGCGGACCGGGCGGTGGAGGCGCTGCTGGCGATGTCCCCACCCGCTCCGGCCGAGACGACCGCGAACCGCCTGGGGCTGCTGGTGCAGGCCGCCGACGCCACCGCCGGGCTGATCGGCGCGGCCGTCCGGCACGGGCTCGCCGCGCCGCCCCGGCTCGGGACCGACACGCTGCTCGCCGAGGTGCTGCGCCTCGATCCGCCGGTACGGGTCACCCGCCGGGTCACCACTGAGGCGCTGAGCCTGGGCGGCCAGGCGGTACGGGCGGGGGAGCGGCTGCTGCTCCGGTTCGACGCCGCGAACCGCGACCCGGCCGTCTTCCCGGAGGCCGACCGGTTCCGCACCGATCCCACGGGTGCGGCGCTGACCTTCGGCGCCGGTCCCCGCGCCTGCCCGGGGCAGCGGCACGCGCTCGCCCTTGCCGCCGGTGTGGTCGGCGTGCTGCGCCGGCGTTGCCGCGCGACCGAAGCATTCCCGTCCGACCGGCTGGAGGTGACCCCGCGATGACCGACCGGTACCGCGCGTTCCGTGAGCTGCACCGGCCCGGCGACCCGCTGCTGCTGCCGAACGCCTGGGACCACGCGTCCGCCGCGGCGCTCGCCGACCGGGGATTCCCGGCGATCGGCACGACGAGCCTGGGCGTCGCGGCGGCCGCCGGCCGGCCCGACGCGGTCCGCGCGACCCGGGCCGAGACGCTGGAGCTGGCGTACCGGCTGCGGGGCCTGCCGGCGCTGCTGACGGTGGACGTCGAGGACGGCTTCCACGACGAGCCGGCGGAGGTGGCGCGCTACGTCGGCGAGCTGGCCGCGCTCGGCGTGGTCGGCGTGAACCTGGAGGACGGCCGCCCGGACGGGCTCCTGGCCCCGGCCGAGCACGTCGCCGCCGTGATCGCGGCGGTCCGCGCCGCCGTGCCGAGGATGTTCGTCAACGCCCGTACCGACGCCTGGTGGCTGGACCTGCCGTCGCCGCTGGCGGAGGCGCGGCGGCGGGCGGCGGTGTTCCGGGCGGCCGGCGCGGACTGCCTGTTCGTGCCGGGCGCACCCGACGACGTGGTCGGCGTGCTCGCCGCCGGGGCCGGGTTGCCGGTGAACGTGCTGTACCGGCCGGGCGGCCCGGACCCGGCCGCCCTGGGCCGGCTCGGGGTGGCCCGGGTCAGCACGGGCTCGCTGCTGTTCCGGGCGGCCCTCGGCGCGGCGCTGCACCTGGCCGACGCGATCGGCGCGGGACGCGATCCCGGCCTGCCGCCTCCGCCCGGGTACGCGCAGGTGCAGGAGCTGGCCCTGCGGACCGCCACCTGATCGGGCACTTCGGGAGAGATGGGGCGATTGACGCCCCCTCGGCTCATTACGGTGTGTGCAGGCAGAATCACGCCGTGTGCTGACCGAGAGGGGACGGAGACCATGCGAGTGCCCAGCCGCAGCCCCGGTCGCCAGCCCGGTCCCACAGTCACACCCACCGCCCCCGCCCGACGGGTGCCCGCCGGTGGCCGGCACGCCGGCGCGACGCCGGACCTGGCCGCCTACCGGGCGGCGGTGGCGGACCTCCTGGTCGAGGTGGGCGCGCTCGCCGACGCGCCGTCCGCCACCGCCCGCCAGGTGTTGCTCGACCAGCGGCTGCGTGAGCCGGCGATCGCCGCCGTCCTCGACGCCACCCCGCAGGGCCTGATCGGCGCCCGGGAGACGCTGCTGCTGGAGATGGCCCGCTACCAGCCCAACGCGCGCAGCTCCGCGCAGGATCTCACCGCGCTGGTGCGGATCTACCTGCTCTCCCGCGTCGACGTGCTCTGGTGGCGGGACAGCCCGACGTTCCTCACCGACGACCAGGTGCGCGCCAGCACCGAACTGGTCGACCTGGAGTGGTTGCGCCGCCGCGGCCTGCTCGAATTCCGCTACCGGGAGCAGGCCGCCACGGTGGTGGGACGCGGGCTGCGGGCGGTCCGGCGGCGGCTGCGCCCGGACGTCGCCCCGCGTACCGCCGGCCTGCTGTTCCGCCGGGCCCGCCGCGAGATGATCGGATTCCTCAACGACCTGGCCCGGGAGTTCACGGCGATCGCACCGGACGGCACGCCGCCGCTCTGGGTGACCAGCCTGGCCCGCAGCGCCGAGCACCAGTACCGGCTGCGCCGCCTCGGGTACGCGGCGATGGTGCCCAGCGGGCACTGCCTCGGCTGGGCCGCCGACGTCGAACTGGAGTGGTACGACCGCTTCGGCGCCCGTCCCGCGCTCGCCGGGCTGCTGCTGGCCCGCCAGGACGCGGGCGAGGTGAACGTGGTCGACGAGGGACAGGCGTGGCACGTGTGTCTCGCCCCGGCCGCCCGCCGCCGGTACCGGCGCGCGTACGAGGCCGAGATGGGGGTGTGACCGGTGTGCGGCATCGCGCTGAGCATCGGCCCCGACGCGGACCCGGCCACCTTCCGGCGGATGCTCGCCGCGCTCGCGCCGCGCGGTGAGGTCACCGAGACCCGGCAGGAGAACGGTCTGCTCGCCGGCGTACGACGGCTGAAGATCGTGGACCGGGACCGGTCCGTCCAGCCGTGGATGTCACCGGACGAGCGGCACCTGCTCTGCTTCAACGGCGAGATCTTCAACCACCACGAGCTGCGCGCCGAACTGACCCGGCTCGGGCACGGGTTCCGCACCGCGGGCGACACCGAGGTGGTGCTCGCCGCGTTCCGCCAGTGGGGCGGGAACGCCGTACGCCGGCTGCGCGGCGAGTACGCCTTCGTGATCGTCGAGCGGGACACCGGCCGGGCGTACCTGGCCCGCGACCCGCTCGGGGTCAAGCCGCTGTACTGGTCCCGCCTGCCCGGCTGCCTGCACCTCGCCTCCGAGGTCAAGGCCCTGGTCGGGCACGGGGCGCCGATCGGCGAGGTGGCGCCCGGCCACCACGGCTGGGTCGAGCCCGGCCGTCCGGTCCGGCTGGGCCCGCACGTCGACCTGCTCACCCTCGGCGACGGCCTGCCCGTGATCGACGACCCGGAGGAGGCGGCCCTGCTGGTCCGCGTCGCGCTCACCGACGCGATGCGCGCCCGGCTGGACACCGACCTCACCGTCGGCGTGGTGCTCTCCGGCGGCCTGGACAGCTCGCTGGCGCTGCTGCACGCCCGGGAACTGCACCCGGACTGCGTGGCGGTCACCATCGGCGTGCCGGAGAGCCCGGACGTCGCGTACGCCCGGCGGCTCGCCACCGACCTCGGCGTACCGCACGAGGTGATCGAGCTGCGCCCGCGCGACATCCGGCTCGCCGACGTCCGCGAGGCGATCCGGATCTCCGAGCTGACCGAGTACGGCGACATCATCAACGCGGTCGTCTCGGTGCCGATCTTCCGGCGGCTGCGCGAGCTGGGCGTACGGGTGGTACTCACCGGCGACGGCTCGGACGAGCTGTTCGGCGGCTACCCGATGTACCACCGGGTCGGGCCGGAGCGGTCCCGAAGGCTGTTCCTTCACAAGATCCGTAACCTGTGCCGGACCGAGCTGCAACGGGTGGACCGGGCCAGCATGGCGCACGGGGTGGAGGCGCGGGTGCCGTTCCTCGACCTCAGCGTCGTCGAGCTGGCCATGCGGCTGCCGCTGGGCCTGAAACTGCGCGACGGGCAGGAGAAGTGGATCGTCCGGCGGGCCTTCGCCGATCTGCTGCCCGCGTACGTCCGGCAGCGGCCGAAGAACCCGATGTCGTACTCCTCCGGGCTGCACGAGCGGGCCCGCCTCTACAAGCCGCTGTTCGCCCGCCTGCACCGCTCCTTCGGCTACGACCTGCTGGAACCGGTCCGGCGGGACTTCGACAGCGTGCTCACCCGGTGCGGCAACGACCTCGACCGTGCCATCGCCGAGGGCATGGCCCGGCCCGACTACACGGTGCTCGAACACGCCCGGGACCTGGTCGGCGCGGCCCGCTGGAACGCCGCGCCGATGGTCCGGCGGCTGGTCAACCCGCGCCGCACCCGAGGTGACGAGGCGCCCCTGCCCGGGTGAGCCCGTGTGGCCCCGGTGGCCGCAGCACCGGTCGCCGGTGGGTCAGCGCCGCAGGTCCACGTCGGCGGCCACGCCGGAGACCGGGTCCATGCAGTGCACTGTCGGGCCCGGACGCAACCGGGGGTCCGAGGCGTACCGGTGGGTCAGCTCCCGCCCGGCGGCGGCGTCGCCGCGGTCGGCGGCCACCAGCAGCGCGGCGACCTCGTCGACCAGCGTGAGATCGACGCCGGTCAGATCCTCGGTCATCGCCCCGAACTCGTCCCAGAGCAGCACCTCGTCCTTGTACCGGTGGGCCAACTCCAGCAGCACGTAGTCGTGGATGAGCCAGTCGCCCCGGATCGGCAGCGACGGGTCCACGCCGTAGGTGTCCGGGTCGATCCGGCCCGCCCGGTACGCCAGCCACACCCGGGCCGCCGACTCGAAGTGCCCCGCCTCCGGGTCGATGTCGTAGCCGTCGACCGGCCGGTCACCGGCCGGGTCCAGCTCCGGATCGGACCAGACCCAGCGTTCGCCGTCCCACCACTCGGCGAGCACGTGGTCGTGGTGCCAGCCGGGCACGAAGTAGCTCACGAACCCGACCCGGCTGCGCGCCGGGATGCCGTGCTGGCGCAGCGTCGCGACGGTGAGCAGCGTGTGGTCCCGGCAGCAGCCGGCGACCCGCTCGGCGGCCGGGCGCTCGGCGGCCAGCGGCAGCGGGAACCGGGACTGGTCGGCGTCGAGGATGCGGTCCAGCCAGCGCAGGTTCACCTCGGCCCGGCGGGCGTCCGGCAGCTCCACACCACCGGCAGGTGCCCGCTCGGCGCGCAATTTCACGGTGCCCGAACGCCAGGTCCGATCACCGCCAGCGCCGCGCCCGGGGCCGCGCCAGGCTGGGACCGTGACGACCACCCGTACCGCATTCCGGATCCACCCGCTGCCCGCCGGGACGCTCGCCGAGCTGCGCCGCACCGGCCGCGACGCCACCGGGCAGCCGCCCGAGCACCGGCGCGCCACCGGCGGCGAGCCGCTGCGTTGCTGCCTGCGCGACGCCCGGCCCGACGAGGAGCTGCTGCTGTTCGGGTACGCCCCGCCGCTGCCGCCGAGCCCGTACCGCGAGGTGGGGCCGGTGTTCGCGCACGCCACCGGCTGCGCCGGCCCGGACGACGTGACGGCGTACCCGTCCCGGTGGCGCGGACGCGAGCAGGTGCTGCGCGCGTACGACAGCCGGGGCCGCATCGTGGGCGGACGGCGACACGACGGCGGCGACCCGGAGGCGGTGATCGCGGAGCTGTTCGCCGACCCGGCGGTGGACCTGCTGCACAGCCGCAACGTCGTGTACGGCTGCTGGATGTTCGCTGTCGTGCGGAGCTGACCTGGTCCCGGATGGACATCGGCGGACGCCTCTTCTAGCGTCGCTGTCATGCGGAGGACCATCATCGCCGGCGGGCTCGCGCTGCTCCTGCTCGGCACGGCCTGCGGGGAGAGCCGCCGGTCCGACCCGCCGGCCGCGGCTGGCTCGCCGACCGCCTCACGGCAGGATCCGGGGCAGGTCGAACGGACGCTGGCCAGCCTCCGCAAGATCGACGATCTGCCGATGTACGAGATGACGTACGACGGCGACTACGACCCGGCCGCCGGGCTGGCCGGGTCGACGCCGCCGAGCCCGTTCGGTTGCTCGCTGTTCGCCGCCCTGGCCGACCGCGACCGGCCGCTGTTCGCCCGCAACTTCGACTGGGAGCCGAACCCCGCACTGGTGCTGCGCACCGACCCGCCGGACGGGTACGCCTCCATCTCCCTCGTCGACATCTCCTACCTGGGCGTGGCCGCCGACCCGACGGGCGACCGCCGGCTGCTGGACGCGCCGCTGCTGCCGTTCGACGGGATGAACGAGCGGGGCCTCGCGGTCGGGCTGGCCGCCGACGACGGCGCACGCGCCGAGCCGGTGCCCGGACTGCCGAAGGTGGGCTCGGTGCGCATCCTGCGCCTGGTGCTCGACTCGGCCGCCACCGTGGACGAGGCGGTCGCCGTGTTCCGGCGCTACAACCTCGACTTCGACGGCGGGCCGCCGCTGCACTACCTGCTCGCCGACGCGACGGGCACGTCGGCGGTGGTGGAGTTCGTCGACGGGAAGATGACAGTGGACCGGCGACAGGGCCCGTGGCAGGCGCTCACCAATGTGCCCGCTGTCGGGGTGCCGGACCGGGAGCTGCGCCAGGACCGTAGGTACGGGCTCCTGGCGAAGGAACTGGACCGCACCGGCGGGGTGGTCGACGCGGCCGGGGCGCTGCGGCTGCTGAACGCGGTACGCCAGTCGCACACCCGCTGGTCGGTGACGTACGGGCTGCGCAGCGGCGAGGTGCGGGTGGTGACCGCCGGTGGCGGCACCCGCGACTACCGCCTGCCGATGAGCTGATCCGGGCCGGGTGGACCGCTGCGGCCGAGGTCGTCGCCGCTGATCACGAGGCAGCCCAGCACATCGGCGAGCACGGTCCGCTGAACCGGTGTCAGGGTGTTCACGAAGACGGCCGCGTCGACGCCGGCCTCCCGGCACGCCTCGGCGATCTCGCGGAGCCTGCCGTGCGTCAGCAGCGTCCGGCGGGAGAACGGCCGGGACATCCGGGCAGCACCGCCGGGACGCGCGTGCCACCGGTCGGAGACGCCTCGGCGTTGCACGAACCGGCCCACCACCCGGGCGCCGCGTTCCTCAGCCACGGCGGCGAGCCGGTCGAGGCGGGCCTCGTAGTCCTTGTCCTTGGCCGGGAAGAGCCCGACGAGCACGACGTCGGCGCCGTCGAGCGGGTCGCTCACGTACCGCTTCACGCAGACAGGATGGCCCGCGGCGGCCGGTGCGGCCAGGGGTTTCCGGGCCCACGCACGCACCGGGCCCGGCGTCCCCGCGAGGGGAGCGCCGGGCCCGGGACGGGTCAGCGGGTCACCAGCTCAGATAGCCCGCCTGGGTCTGCACGTTCAGTTCGGGCACCAGCAGGAACTGCGCCAGCCAGGTACGCGGGTCACGCAGCTCCAGCACGTCCAGTCCCTTCTGGATGTCGCTGGAGTAGATGTGGCCGTTGTACCAGTAGGCCGACCAGGATCCGCCGGTACGAAGCTGCGAGGCGTCCAGCGGCCCGCGCTCCCAGTAGGCGATCTCGGTGGGCTTGCGGGAGTCGGTGAAGTCCCACACCGAGATCCCGCCCTGGTACCAGGCCTGGACCATGATGTCGCGTCCGGGCACCGGGATCAGCGAGCCGTTGTGGGCCACGCAGTTCTCCGTGTCCGTGTTGGCCCGGGGGATCTTGTAGTAGCTGCGGAACTCCAGCTTGCGGGCGTCACCGCGGCCGGTGATGTCGTAGATGGCGTCCGCACCCCGATTCGGGCCGACCACCTCGTTGCAGGTGGCCGCGCCGCCGCCGCCCAGTTCGTCGGTGAAGACGACCTTGGTGCCGGCGTTGTTGAACGTGGCCGAGTGCCAGAACGCGAAGTTCTCCGCGTCGGTGACCCGTTCGATCACCCGGGGGGCCTCGCGGTTGGAGATGTCCAGCAGGATGCCGTCACCCATGCAGGCGCCCGCGGCCAGGTCCTTCGCCGGGTACGCGGTGATGTCGTGGCACCCGGTGGTGGCCGACGTCTGGCCGGGGATGCCCGGGTAGCCGCCGTCCGGGAACAGGTTCGGCGTGGCGACCACGGAGGCCGTGGTGGGGTTCTTCACCGGCACCTTGACGATGGAGATGGAGTCGTGCGGCGGCTGGCAGTCCGGGAACTCGGCCCGCGGGCTGTACGAGGAGACGTACAGGTAGACGTTGCGCTTGTCCTTGCCGGGCACGAGCGTGTGGGTGTGTGAGCCGCACGCCGTCTCGACCGACTTGATGTAGCGCGGGTTGCGCTTGTCGCCGATGTCGAAGATCTTGACGCCCTCCCAGGACTCCTTCACCGACGCCGGCTGGGTGGTGCTGGCGCAGGAGTCGTCGCTGCGGGAGGAGTCGGTCGACAGGAACAGCAGGTTGCCGTGGACCGAGATGTCGTTCTGCGAGCCGGGGCAGAGCACCTGCGACACGATCGTCGGGCGGTTCGGGCGGGAGACGTCGTAGACGACGAACCCGTCGTAGTTGCCGACGAAGGCGTACCGCCCCTGGAAGGCGATGTCGGTGCCCAGGGCGGCCGTGGTGTCGAACGGCGCCTGCTTCGGCAGGTTCGCCACCTGACGCAGGTTGGGGCTGCTGGCGATCTCGTCGACACCGGGGACGGCGTTGTCCACCGTGGTCGGCGCGGCCTGGGCGCGGGGGATCTCCTGCGCGCTGCTCGGCGGTGCGGCGAAGACACCGGCGAGCAGCAGGCCGGCGGCGGCGAGACTGATGATGCGGGTGCGGGACGTGCGGATGCTTATCACCGGCAACACCCTTCGAAAGGGGGTCATGATTCGCCACACCTTACCTATTTGTGACGACCATCAATGTGATCTGGGTCACCCTTGGGAACTTTCCTCTATGGATAGGATCGCTGTCACCTTGACCGGAGGAGGCGTCGTATGACCAGCCGGCAGGCGCGTGTCTGGGTGGGCGTCACAGCACTGGTGACCCTCGTGGTGGCCGGCGGGTCCGCGCTGACCGGTCGCGAGGACACCCGTACCCCGGAGGCGGTCACGACCACGGCGGTGGCCGCGCCGAGCGTGAGCGCGGCCGCGTCGGCGCCGCCGGTGGTGGTCCCCGGCAGACCCGGGGAGCCCGCCGCGACCCGTCCGGCCGAGCAGGTCCGGGGCGCCACCACGCCGCGGTGGAACAACCTCGACGTCTGGTACGTCCGGATGATGATCCCGCACCACGAGCAGGCCCTGGAGATGGCGGCCCTCGCGCCCGAGCGCGCCGCCGACGCGCGGGTGCGCGCCGTGGCCGAGCGGATCCGCGCCGCGCAGGCTCCGGAGGTCGGCCTGCTGCGCGCCTGGCTCAGCACGCGCGACCTGCCCGCCGACGTGCCGGGACACGACCACGGCAGCATGCGCGGGATGCAGTCCGCCGAGGCGATGCGGCGGCTCGCCGACGCCCGCGGTGCGACGTTCGACAGGCTGTTCGTGCAGATGATGTCCGATCACCACCGGGGCGCGATCGTCATGTCCACCGACCTGCTGAAGGTCGGCGTCGACCAGCCGATGCAGGAGTTCGCCACCGCGGTCGCCGTCGAGCAGTCCGCCGAGATCACCCGCATGCGGGCGTTCCTGACCCCCTGACCCCCTGACCCCACCCCCACCCCGCCCTCGCCCCGTCGATCATGAGGTTGGCTGCGACATATCGGACAGCAATCGCCGCCAACTTCATGATCGACGGGTGGGAGGCGGGGGAGGGTGGGGAGGGGGAGGGCGGGCCTAGGCTGGGGGATCGTGAACCGCCTGATCCTCGGTCGTCCGCTGCGGGGCGTCGCGTTCGACGCCGCCGCGTGCGGGCTCGTCGTGTTCTTCGCGCTGTCCGGGTACCTCGCCGGGCAGACCGGGCTCGCGGCGTGCGCGGTCGGCCTGGCGATGGCGGCGGTGCTGTTCTTCCGGCGTGCCCACCCGTCGGCGGTGGGCGCCCTGGTGGCCGCGCTCGCGCTGGTCCAGGTGATCGCCGGCTGGGGTCCGCTCAGCTACGACATCTCCGTGCTGATCGCCCTCTACAGCGTGGTCAAGTACGCCGATCGGCTCCGCGACGGCATCGTGGCCGGGGTCGTCGCCGTGATCGGCGGGGTGCTCGCCGCGCTCCAGTCGCCCGGCGCCGCGCCCTGGTGGATGGGCGCGTTCTTCTACGCCCTGATCGTCGGCGCGGTCTGGCTGGCCGGGCTGAACCTGCGGACCCGCCGGCTCTACGTGGTCAGCCTGGAGGAACGTGCCGCCACGCTGGAGCGGGAACGGGAGGCGGAGGCGCGCGCCGCCGTCGCCGAGGAACGCACACGCATCGCCCGTGAGCTGCACGACGTGGTCGCCCACAGCATGGCCGTGATGATCGTGCAGGCGGACGGGGTGCGGTTCACCCTGGACCGGGATCCGGCCACCGCCCGGGAGGCGGTCAAGGTCGTGGCGGACACCGGCCGGCAGGCGCTGGAGGACATGCGGCGGCTGGTCGGCGTACTCCGGGAACCCGAGCGCCCGGAGTCGCCGCCGGCGGTGGACGAGCCGGCCGCCGAGCCGGCGCACCGGCGACCCGCGCTGGTGGAGCTGCCAGCGTTGCTCGACCGGTTCCGCGCTGCCGGGCTGCGGATCACCTGCGGCGGCGCCGGCACCCCCGCGGGCGCTGCCGCCCGGCCTGGAGCTGACCGTCTACCGGGTGGTGCAGGAGAGCCTGACCAACGCGCTCAAGCACGCCGGCGTCGGCGCGTCGGTGGAGCTGACGCTGGACTGGGGCGCGGACGCCGTCGTGGTGCGGGCGGTGGACGACGGTGGCGGCCCCGGCGGGGCGGTGAGCGGCATGCTGCGCCTGACCCTGCGCCAGGTCCGCGCCGACGGCCTGCGCCTGCTGCTGTCCTCGCTGGCGATCGTGCTCGGCGTCGCGTTCGTCGCCGGGACGCTGATGTTCATCGACGGCATGCGCGCCGGGGCGTACGAGCGCGCCGGTGAGTTCGACAGACACACCGACGTGGCCGCGTACGCCGGGACCGACCCGCTGCCCCCGGCGCTCGTGGACCGGGTACGCGCCGTCGACGGGGTGGCGGCCGCCGCGGGCGAGCTGACCGGCTCCGCCGGGGTGGTCGGCGCCGACGGCCGTCCCGTGCTCGGGTACGCGGTGCTCGCCGCGATCCCCACCGAGGCGGACCTCCAGTCCTACGACGTGGTGGCCGGGCGGCTGCCGCAGCGCCCCGGCGAGGTGGTGCTGGACGACGAGACCGTCGCCGAGCAGCGCTTCACAGTGGGCGGCCCGGTGTCGATCGGCGGGCGGGACGGTGCGGCCCGCCCGTACACCCTGGTCGGCGCCGTCGACGTGGACGGCAGCTCCCGCGACGTCGGTGGCCCGTACATCGGGCTGACCGGCCCGGACGCGCTCACCGTCAGCGGCGAGAAGGGCTATGGCCGGATCATGGTGGCGGCGCGGCCCGGAGTGGACGCGGCGGCGCTCGCCGACCGGGTCCGCGCCGTGGTAGGGCCGGACGTGACGGTCCGGGACCGGGACGCCGTCCTCGACGCGGCCGTCGACGACGCGGTACGCGACCTGCGGCAGTTCGGGATGCTGCTGGGTACGTTCGCGGCGGTGGCGGTGGTGGTGGCCGGCTTCGTGATCGCCAACACCTTCGCCATCGTGCTCGCCCAGCGCTCCCGGCGTACCGCGCTGCTGCGCCTGGTCGGTGCCACCCGGGGTCAGATCTACCGGGCCACGCTGTCCGAGGCGGCGGTGACCGGCCTGCTCGCCTCCGCGGCCGGGGTGCTGGCCGGTGCGGCGGTGGCCGTGGGCCTCGGCCTCCTGCTCGCCGGCGCCGGGGCGCCGCTCGGCGGCGGACTCACCCTGACCCCGCGTACGCTGCTGCTCTCGCTGGGGCTGGGGACGCTGCTCACCGTCGCGTCGGCCGCGTTGCCGGCCTGGCAGGGCACCCGGGTCGCCCCGGTGGCCGCGCTCACCGACGCGGCGATCAACCCGGTCCGCCCGGCCGGGCGGCTCCGGCTGGCGGTCGGCGCGCTGGCGCTCGCCGCCGGTGTGGCGGCGCTGGCCGACGCCGGGGCCACCGGTCAGGTGGTGCTGGTCGCGGCCGGCGGGTTGCTGGCCTTCGGCGGCATCGTGGCGTTCGGCCCGGTGCTGGTGCCGGCGCTGGTACGGGTGCTCGGCTGGCCGTTCCGCGCGGCGTTCGGCGCCACCGGCGGGCTGGCCGTGTCGAACGCGGTGCGCAACCCGCGCCGGGTCGCCGCCACCGCGACGGCCATGGTGATCGGCATCGGGCTGGTCTCGGCCTTCGTGGTCGGCGCGGCGAGCGTCAATTCCGGCATCGAACGCACGGTGGACGCGCGGATCGGCGTGGACTTCCTGGCCACCGGCATCGGCGGTGACCTGCCGGCGACGCTCGCCGGCGACCTGGCCGCCCGCCCGGAGCTGGGTGTGGTGCACGAACAGCGCAGCCGGGTGGTCGGCGACGTGCAGCTACGCGCCGCGCATCCGGCGCTGGTCCGGCGGACGCTGTCCGCTGTGGACGCCGGTGACCCGGCGGACCTGGGGCCGGGGTCGGTGCTGGTGCACCGCGAACTGGCCGCGGACCGGGGCTGGACGGCCGGCTCCACGATCACCCTCGCCGGGCGGCCGTTCCGGGTCGCCGCGGTGGTGGCCGACGAGGAGCCGGTGCTGGCCGGCAGCCGGGTGCCCGCCGGTCACCTGGTGGACGTGCTGGACACCGACTTCAGCGCCCTGTTCCCCGCCGAGCGCGGCTACCTGGCCGAGGTGGACCCGGCCGCCGGGGTGAGCGTCGACGCGGCCCGGGCCGCTGTCCAGTCGGTGCTGGCCCGATACCCGACGGTGAACGTGATGGACCAGGCCGCGTACAAGAAGATGCTCACCGGCACGGTCGACCTGGTGCTGGGGTTCGTCACCGCGCGGCTCGGCCTGGCCATGGTGATCTCGCTGGTCGGGGTCGCCAACACGCTCAGCCTGTCCGTCGTGGAACGCACCCGGGAGACCGCGGTGCTGCGCGCGGTCGGCCTCAGCCGGGCCGGGATGCGGGGCGTGCTCGCGGTCGAGGCGGTGCTCACCGCGCTCGTCGGCACGCTGCTCGGCATCGCGCTCGGCGCCGGGACGGCGGCCGGGGCGATGGCCGTGGTGGCCCGCATCGGCGGTGACTTCACGCTGGTGCTGCCCTGGGGACGGATCGGGCTGATCGTCGCGGTGTCGGTGGTGGCCGCGCTGCTCGCCTCGGTCCTGCCGGCCCGCCGGGCCCTGTCCCGGCCGGTGGTGGCGTCGCTCGGCGCGGACTGACCGCCTCGGTCCGGACACGGGCGAGCCGGCTCCGCCGTGGGCGGGGCCGGCTCGTGGGTGCCGTGGGTCAGGGCTGCGTGGCCGGCTGCCCGCCGGTGTCTCCGCCGCCGGTGCCGGTGCCGGGGTCGGCGGTGGTCGGGTCCGGCGCCGGCGCCGTGGTGGGTGCCGTCGTCGTCGGCGCGCTGGACGGCGTGCTGCTGGGCTCGTCCGTCGGGGCCGGCTCGTCAGTCACGCTCGGCTGCGCCGACGGGATCGCCGAAGCGCTCGGCGTCACCGATGGCGTGGCCGACGGCCGGCCGCCCGGACCGGCCGGGCGGTAGGTGTAGTAGTCGTCGTCCGCCGACGGCTCGTCGGCGACCGGCTCGGCGGCCTGGTCGCTCGGCGCCACCGCGGGCGCCGTCTTGTCGATCTTCGTAGCCGGTTCGGCCGTGTCGTTCGCGGCCGCCAACAGCGCGCCCAGCGCGCCAATCGCCACCAGCACCGCGCCCAGTGCCCCGACGAGCGTGCCGCGCCGGCCCCGCCGCCGCGACGTCGCCACCGCGGCGCCCGGGCGGACCGCCGGCTGGTCGTCGCGGGACCGCGCCGTACCCGCCGCGCCGCGCAGCGCCACCGTCGCGGTCGACGTGTCGGTACGCGCGGCCCGGGCCGCGTCGGCCATCGCCGCAGCGCTCGCGTAGCGGTCGGCCGGGTCCTTCGCCAGCGCCCGCGACACCAGTTCCCGCACCGACGCGGGGATCTCCGCCGGCAGCTCCGGCGGCTCGTCGTCGAGATGGCGTACGGCCACCTGGAGGGGGTTGTCGCCGGTGAACGGCGGGCTGCCGGTGAGGCAGCAGTACGCGACGGCGCCGAGCGCGTACACGTCGGTGGCACCCGAGACGGGCCGGCCGGCGGCCTGCTCCGGCGCCATGTAGAGGGCGGTGCCGGGCACCGCGTTCGTGCTGGTGATGCTCGTGACGTTGGTCGAGCGGGCCACCCCGAAGTCGACCAGGACCACGGTGCCGTCGTCCTGCACGAGCAGGTTGCTCGGCTTCACGTCCCGGTGGACGATGCCCCGGCCGTGCGCCGCGTGCAGCGCCTGCGCCACCTGGGCCACGATCGACATCGTCTCGGCGACCTCGAGCTGCCCGGCGGTCTCGATCCGCCGCGACAGCGGCTCACCGGCGACGAACTCCATCACCAGGTAGTCGGCCCGCCCGCCGCTGGGCAGCTCGTCCTCGCCGCAGTCGAAGACCTGGACCACGCCGGGATTGCGCAGCGAGGCCATGATCCGCGCCTCGGAACGGAATCGGGCGATGAAGTCGGGGTCGGACACCAGGGCGGGAAGCAGCACCTTCACCGCGACCTGGCGACCGAGGACCAGGTCGGTGGCACGCCAGACGTCGCCCATGCCGCCGGTGGCGACACGGTCATCCAGGCGGTACCGACCGCTGAGTACGACGTCTGAGGACAGCACCCCCATACCGTACCCACAGCAGGCGCGAAGTATTTCCCGCGATATCCGCGTCCGGCTCCGCCGGCCCGAACGGCCGGGTGTCCGGCAGCCGGGACGCCGATCGGCTGATCGTGATCGACCCGGTACGATCGGCCAGAAAGTCAGGCGCCCCCGCGCTCGCGGTCCGCCGTACCGGCGGTGATCCGTCCGGGGGAGCGTCGCGACCGCCCTGAGTGTTACCCCGACACGCCGATGGCAGGGCTAGACATTTCTCTCTGTTTTCCCCGCCTCCGACGGCTTGCGAAGCACCCGGTCCCTCCCGGTGTCGGCCCGACTCCCGGCTGCCCCGGGGCGCCGGTACGGTATGTCCCGCCGACGCCCGTGCCGCGCGGCAGTGTCCAAGGCGCACCGCACGCTCGTGCGCGTGCCTGATCAGCTCACCGGGGGGCCGAGTGCGGATGGCGGTGTGGTCGGCTCCCGTCGACGCCCGGCGTCGGGCCGTCACGGGACGGCGAGCGTGACGGCCGAGCTGAACGAGGCGGTCGCCGGGGCGCAGGCGGGCGACGAGGAGGCGTTCCGTTTCCTCTACCGCAGCCTGCAACCCGCGCTGCTGCGCTACCTGACCGCGCTCGTCGGCGCCGACGCCGAGGACGTGGCCTCGGAGGCGTGGCTCCAGATCTCGCGCGACCTGCCGTCGTTCACCGGCGGCGAGTTCCGCGCCTGGGTGGTCACGATCGCCCGCAACCGAGCCATGGACCATCTGCGCCGGCAGCGGCGGCGTCCCTCCGTGCCGGTGCCCGTGCAGGCGCTCAACGACCTGGCCGCCGACGTCGACACCGCCGACCGGGCCGGTGAGGCGATCGCCACCGAGAGCGCGTTGGCGCTGATCCGTACGCTGCCGCCGGCCGAGGCCGAGGCGGTGATGCTGCGGGCCGTCATCGGCCTGGACGCGGAGACGGCCGGGCGGGTGCTGGGCCGGCGTCCCGGTGCGGTTCGTACCGCCGCGCACCGGGGCCTGCGCCGGCTGGCCGCGCTGCTGGAGCGCTCGGCGGCGCAGGCCGCGCCGGACGACGCCCGGGACGCCGTCGCGTCGCGTCCCCGTACCGACCGCCAGGTGCCGCACGCGCCCGAGGCCGAGCCGGCGGAGGGCTGACGTGAGGGGAGACGACGGCATGCACGCTCGCCGGTCCGGCGGGCCCGCCGACCGGGCGGAATCCGACCGCCTGCTCGACGCGGCGCGTGTCGGCACACCGCCGGGGACCGACGCCGACCCGCTGACCCGGCTGCTGTCCGCCGCTGCCGGACCGGCGGTCCCCGGCGAGATCGCCGGGGAGGAGCGGGCGCTCGCCGCCTTCCGGGCGGCCCGCGAGGCGGCCGGGACGGCCCCGGCGGCGGCAGCGGTGGCCGCGCCGCGCCCGCGTCGGCGCCTGCGGATCGCCGCCGCGCTGTCCGGGCTGGCCGCCACCGCGGTCGCCGGGGTGGCGTTCGCCGCCGTGCGCCTGGACCGCCCTCCCGAGCCGGTTGTCCCGCCCGCGACGACGGCCGGCCCCACCGGCGCCGGACCGACCGGCACCGGCCCCGCCGTCACCGGGCCGTCCCGGCCGGCGCCGAGCACCCCGGCCGGTGACGCGTCCGACGCGGCGTCGCCACCGGCGCCGTCCGGGACACCGAGCGCCAAGGCCGGGCCACCCGCGTCCCCGGCCCCCACGGGCCGGATGGCCGGCCACTGCCGCGCCTACCTGGCCAAGTCGGAGCGGCAGCGGGAGAAGGCGCTCACCACGCCGGGCTTCGCCGACCTGGTGGCCGCCGCGGGCGGCCCCGAGCAGGTGGAGAGCTACTGCCGGAACCTGGTCGGCGCGCCGGCGGACGACCCGGACGACGAGCCGGAGCCCGAGCGCCCGGGTCCGCGGACGGACGACTGAACGCCGCGGCGCAATCAGATTCCGGACAAAATTTCATCTCTCCGGGCAAGCGGATCTCGTCTGCTAGACAGAGGATGGTGGGGCGGCGTCCCGTGCCGTCCCGGCCGGGCGCGTCGCGACGACGTCGTCGCCCATCGCCGAGGAGGAGCCGTCCCATGGTGATGTCGCCGGACCTGGACCGGGCAGTCGTCCTGGGGGACGAGGAGGCGGCCCGGGGCCACCTCGCCCGGATCTGCTTCAAGACCGGGCCCCCCGCACTCGTCGGCGTCGAACTGGAGTGGACCGTGCACGACGCCGCGGACCCGGCCCGGCCGGTCGACCGCGAGCGACTACGCGAGGCGCTGGGGCGGCACAGCCCCGTGACCCTCGATCCCACCAGCCCGGCCGACGAGCTCCGGCGCGGCGGCGCCGTGACCGTGGAGCCCGGCGGGCAGGTGGAGATCTCCGCGACACCGCGATCGTCGGTTGCCGCGCTCATCCTGGCCACCGAGGCAGACGTCGCCGAGCTGCGGGCCCGGCTGGACGCCGCCGGCCTGGTGCTCGGCCGCAGCGGGATCGACCCCTGGCGTCTGCCCCGGCCCGTCGTGGAGACCCCCCGCTACCGGGCCATGCGCTGCGCCTTCGACCGGCGCGGCCCGGCCGGACGGGCGATGATGTACAGCACCGCCGGCCTCCAGGTCTGCCTGGACGCGGGCGAGCCGCACCACTTCGCGCAGCGATGGGCCGCCGCGCACGCCGTCGGCCCGCCGCTGCTCGCCGCGTTCGCCACCGCCGACCGGCATGCGGGCCGCCGCACCGGCTGGGCGTCCGCCCGGATGGCCACCTGGCTGGCCATCGACCCGGCCCGGACCAGGCCGGTGTGGTCGCCGCAGCGCGCCGACGAGGACCCGGTGACGGCCTGGACCGGGTACGCGCTCGCCGCGCCGCTGCTGTGCGTACGCGGCGACGGCCCGGACTGGACCGCGCCGCCCGGTGTCACGTTCGCCGACTGGCTGGCCGGCGCGCTGCCCCGCCCGCCCACCACCGACGACCTGGAATACCACGTCAGCACGCTGTTCCCGCCGGTGCGCCCGCGCGGCTACCTGGAACTGCGCTACCTGGACACCCAGCCCGGCCCGGAGTGGACGGTGCCGCTGGCGGTGCTGGCAGCGCTCTTCGCCGACCCGGCCACCACCCTGGACGCGCTCGCCGTGGCCGCTCCGGTCGCCGACCGGTGGCGCGCGGCGGCCCGGTGCGGGCTGGCAGAGCGTCCGCTGGCGAGCGCCGCGGCGGCGCTGTTCGACCTGGCCCTGACGGCCCTGCCCCGGCTCGGCCTGCCGGACGGCATCCACGACGAGACCGAACGAGCGATCCGGCGGCGCCGCGCTGCCGCGGAGAGGGGACACCGGTGACCACCACCGAGCGACTACGCGACCGAATCGCCGCCGAGATGGAGCGGACCCGGGCCCGTACCGCCCTGCTGACCGATGCGGTGGACGACGACGACCTGGTCCGGCAGCACTCCACGCTGATGTCGCCGCTGGTCTGGGACCTGGCGCACGTCGGCAACCAGGAGGAGCTGTGGCTGGTCCGCGACGTCGGCGGCCGTGACCCGGTGCGCCACGACATCGACGACCTCTACGACGCGTTCAAGCAGCCCCGCAAGGACCGGCCGGCGCTGCCGCTGCTGCCGCCCGCCGAGGCCCGCGCCTACGTGCGGACCGTGCGGGACAAGGTGTTCGACCTGCTCGACGGCATCCGCTTCACGGAGGGGCCCCTCGTCGCCGACGGGTTCGCGTTCGGCATGATCGTGCAGCACGAGCAGCAGCACGACGAGACCATGCTCGCCACCCACCAGCTGCGCGCCGGCGCCCCGGTGCTGGACGCGCCGCCCCCGCCGGAGCCCCGGGCCCGGGTCGGCGGGGAGGTACGGGTGCCGGCCGGGCCGTTCACGATGGGCACCTCCACCGACCCGTGGGCGCTGGACAACGAGCGTCCGGCGCACACCGTCGACCTGCCCGCGTTCTTCATCGACGCCGCGCCGGTGACCAACGGGCAGTACCGGGCGTTCGTCGCCGACGGCGGCTACGACGAGCCGCGCTGGTGGGGCGAGGCCGGCTGGCGGCACCGCGTCGAGGCGGACCTGAGCGCGCCGCTGCACTGGCGGCGCGACGGGGACGGCTGGGCGTACCGCCGGTTCGGCCGCTGGTCGGCGGTCCGCGACGACGAGCCGGTGGTGCACGTCTGCTGGTACGAGGCGCAGGCGTACGCGGCGTGGGCCGGCAAGCGGCTGCCGACGGAGGCGGAGTGGGAGAAGGCGGCCCGCTGGGACCCGGCGACCGGCCGGTCCCGGCGCTACCCGTGGGGCGACGAGGACCCGGCCGGCGAGCACGCCAACCTGGGCCAGCGGCACCTGTGGCCGGCGCCGGTCGGCGCGTACCCGGCCGGCGCCTCGCCGCTGGGCGTGCACCAGCTCGTCGGCGACGTCTGGGAGTGGACCTCCTCGCCGTTCCGGGGGCACCCGGGCTTCACCGCGTTCCCGTACCGGGAGTACTCGGAGGTCTTCTTCGGCGACGACCACCGGGTGCTGCGCGGTGGCTCGTTCGGCACCGACCGGTCCGCCTGCCGGAGCACGTTCCGCAACTGGGACTACCCGATCCGGCGGCAGATCTTCAGCGGCTTCCGCTGCGCCCGCGACGCCGGGCCGGAGGAGTGAGCCGGCTCGATGTGCCGTCACCTCGCGTACCTCGGTCCACCCGTGCTCCTGCGCGACCTGCTGTCCGACCCGCCGTACGGGCTGCTGCGCCAGTCGTGGGCGCCGCGTGACATGCGCGGCGGCGGCACGATAAACGCCGACGGCTTCGGCGTCGCCTGGTACGCGGGCGACGGCGACCCGGTCCGTTACCGGCGGGCCCAGCCGATGTGGAGCGACACCACGCTGCCGGAGCTGGCCGCCGTGACCCGCGCGGGCGCGGTGCTGGCCGCCGTCCGTTCCGCCACCGTCGGCATGCCGCTGCACGAGACCGCCGCCGCCCCCTTCGCCGAGGGGCGGTGGTTGTTCAGCCACAACGGCGTGGTGCGGGGCTGGCCGGACAGCCTGGTCCCGCTCGCCGCCGGCCTGCCCGTCCGCGACCTGATCACCCTGGACGTGCCGACCGACTCGGCCGTGCTGTGGGCGCTGGTCCGGCACCGGCTGCGCGGCGGCGCCCCGCCGGACGTGGCGGTGGCGGACACCGTCGCGGCGGTGACCGCCGCCGCTCCCGGCTCGCGGCTGAACCTGCTGCTCACCGACGGTACGACGGTGGTGGCGAGCACGGCCGGGCACGCGCTGTCGGTGCGCCGCGGCCCGGACTCGGTGCTGCTGGCGTCCGAACCGTTCGACGACGACCCGGCCTGGCGGTCCGTGCCCGACGGCCGGCTCGTGGTGGCGACCGCGGGCGGGCTCGACGTGCGGGAGACTACCGCCGCCTGACGATCCGTACCCACCGTAAGAGAGGACACTCGATGAGCGCGGAGCCGCTGGAGATCCACCTGGAGCAGCAGGACCTCGACCGTGGTCTGCGGGAGGACGTGCGGGTCGGGCTGGCCGACACGCCGAAGTGGCTGCCGCCGAAGTGGTTCTACGACACCCGGGGCAGCGAGCTGTTCGAGGAGATCACCCGCCTGCCGGAGTACTACCCGACCCGGGCCGAGCGGGCGGTGCTCGCCGCGCACGCCGCCGACGTGGCCACGACGACCGGCGCGAAGACGCTGATCGAGCTGGGCTCGGGTTCGTCGGAGAAGACCCGGCTGCTGCTGGATGCGTTCACCCGCCACGGCGACCTGGGGACGTTCGTGCCGCTGGACGTGTCGGTGAGCGCGTTGCGGTCGTCCACCGAGCAGATCGCCGCCGCGTACCCGGGGCTGCGGGTCCGGGGGATCGTCGGCGACTTCACCCGCCACCTGGACCGGCTGCCCACCGGGGGCCGGCGCCTGGTGGCGTTCCTCGGCGGCACCATCGGCAACCTGCTGCCGGCGGAGCGCGCCGGGTTCCTCACCGCGATGCGCGCGGCGCTGGAGAGCGGCGACTGGCTGCTGGTCGGCACCGACCTGGTCAAGGACCCGGGCGTGATCGTGCCCGCCTACGACGACGCGGCGGGCGTGACCGCCGAGTTCAACCGCAACGTGCTCCGGGTGATCAACCGCGAGCTGGGCGCGGACTTCGACGTCGACGCGTTCCGCCACGTGGCCGTCTGGGATCCCGAGCGGGAGTGGATCGAGATGCGGTTGCGCACCGAGCACCCGACCCGGGTGCGGATCCTGGACACCGACGTGCTGTTCGCCGCCGGTGAGGAGCTGCGTACCGAGGTGTCGGCGAAGTTCCGCCCGGAGGGGATCGCCGCCGAGCTGACCGCCGCGGGGTTCGACAGCCGGGCGTTCTGGACCGATCCGGACGGGTTGTTCGGGGTGAGCCTGGCCCGGGCCGACTGAGGGGCGCCATGATCCACACCCGGTGACCGGGCCGGCCGGCGATCGGCTAGGCTGGTTGGCGCGAAGGGGAGTAGCCCCCAATGTCGTGGTCGACACACTGGTGCGTTCCGCACCCGGCCACGCGGCCCCGGTCTCCGGGGCGGGCGAGACCTTCGACTCAGGCTGTCGCAGCCGGGTCGAGGGCGCCCCCGTTCCTCCTCCCGGCTTGATCGGGAAGGTTCACATGGAGGGTTTCCTCGTCGCGCTGGTGGTCAGCTTCGGCGTCATCTTCGTCGCCGAGCTGGGCGACAAGTCCCAGCTCATGGCGCTGACGTTCGCCACGCGATTCAAGCCGGTGCCGGTGCTCATCGGCATCACGATCGCCACCGCCGTCGTCCACCTGGCCTCGGTGGCCATCGGGTACGGCCTGAACGCCGCCCTGCCCACCGGGTGGATCTCGCTCATCGCCGGTCTGGCGTTCCTCGGCTTCGGCGCGTGGACGCTGCGCGGCGACCGGCTGACCGAGGAGGAGAAGCGCAAGGCCGAGCGTGGCGGCCGCTCCGCGGTCATCGCCGTCGGCGTGGCGTTCTTCCTGGCCGAGCTGGGCGACAAGACCATGCTCGCCACCATCACGCTGGCCACCAAGTACGGCTGGTTCGGCACCTGGCTCGGCTCGACGCTCGGCATGGTCGCCGCGGACGCGCTGGCGATCATGGTGGGTCGGATGCTCGGCCGGCACCTGCCGGAGCGGGCCATCCGCTACGGCGCGGCGGTGCTGTTCGCCATCTGCGGCCTGTGGTTGGTCTTCGAGGCGGTCACCGAGCTGAACTGACCGCAGCGGCACCGGCCGCCGTCCCCCCAGCGGGGACGGCGGCCGGTGCCGTCGCCGTCAGGCCGGGCGCTCCTGGTAGACGTCCGGAATGCCGTCACCGTCGGCGTCCCGGCTCTCCCGTTCGCTGATCCGCCGGTAGGCCCGGTTGCGGCGGACCAGCACCACCGAGGCGAGCAGGGCCGAGGTCAGCGAGGCGAGCAGCACTGCCACCTTCACGCCGTCCTCCTCCGGGCTGCCGGCGCCGAAGGCCAGCTCGCCGATGAGCAGCGACACGGTGAAGCCGATGCCGGCCAGCAGCGCCAGCCCGAGCAGATCGGCCCAGGTGATCTCCTCGTCCAGTTCGGCCCGGGTGAACCGGGCGAGCAGGTACGTCGAGCCGAACACGCCGATCACCTTGCCGAGCACCAGCCCGGCGGCCACCGCGAGCACCACCGGGTTGCCGAGCACGCCGCCCAGGTCCACACCGACCAGCGTCACCCCGGCGGCGAAGAAGGCGAAGACCGGTACGGCCAGGCCGGCGGAGACGGGCCGCCAGCGGTGTTCCAGCCGCTCGGCCAGGCCGGGTGCGCCGTCGCGCCCGCGCAGCACCGGCACGGTGAACCCGAGCAGCACGCCCGCCACAGTGGCGTGCACGCCGGAGGTGTGCACCAGCGCCCAGGCGGTCACCGCGAGCGGGATCAGCGCCCACCACCAGGTGCGCCGCCGCTGCACGAGCAGCCCGAACGCGGCGATCGGCAGCAGCGCGGCGAGCAGCGGCAACGGCTGGAACCCGGCGGTGTAGAAGATCGCGATGATGGTGATCGCGAAGAGGTCGTCGACCACGGCGAGGGTGAGCAGGAAGGCACGCAGCCCTTGCGGCAGGTGGGAACTGATCACGGCGAGCACGGCGAGCGCGAAGGCGATGTCGGTGGCGGTGGGGATGGCCCATCCGCGCAGGCCCGTGCCACCGGCGCTGAGCGTCACCGCCAGGTAGATCAGCGCGGGGGCGACCATGCCGCCGAGCGCGGCGATCACCGGCAACGCGGCCCGCCGGGGGTCACGCAGGTCACCGGCGACGAACTCGCGCTTGAGTTCCAGACCGACCACGAAGAAGAAGATCGCCAGCAGCCCGTCGGCGGCCCAGGTGCGCAGGTCGAGGTCCAGGTGCAGCCCGGCGCCGCCGGGCCAGGGCACCCAGCGGCTCAGTTCGGTGTACCCGGCCCGCCACGGCGAGTTGGCCCAGATCAGGGCGAGCACCGCGCCGAGCAGCAGCAGGCCGCCGCCGACCGTCTCGGTGCGCAGCACGTCGGCCAGGAAGCGGGCCTCCGGCCAGGAGCGGCGGGACAGCAGGCGGGGGCGGCGCGGGGTGTGCTGGTGCATGTGGGTCCGTTCGGAAGCTGGGGTCGGCGGAGTCATCGCCGACCAGGCTTCCCGGCACACCTGGGCCAACCCTATCGAGCACCGGCCGTCCGCGCGAGCCGGTCTCCGGCCGACGGGACGCCGATCCCACCTCGTGGGTGCGGCGTCCCGTCGTCCGGCAGTCAGCGTTGCCCGGGCAGCGCCGGCAGGGGCGCACCGGCCGGCTCGCAGAAGGCGGCCATCCGCTTGACCAGTTCCTCCGGGTCGGCGTACGGGTCCAGCCCGCGGACCTCGTCCGGATCCAGCTCGGGCACCGCGACGTGGGAGATCAACGGGTGCAGCGGGCGGCTGTCCACCTCGTCGGCGCCGAACAGGTGCTCGTGCAGCTTCTCGCCCGGGCGCAGGCCGGTGAACACGATCTCCACCGGCCGGCCCGCCTCGGCGGCCAGCCGGCGTGCCACGTCGGCGATCCGGACCGGCTCGCCCATGTCGAGCACCAGCGCCTCGCCGCCCCGGCCGATCGTCGCGGCCTGGAGCACCAGGTGCACCGCCTCCTGGACGGTCATGAAGTATCTGGTGACCTCGGGGTGGGTGACGGTGATCGGCACGCCGGCCCGGATCTGCGCCTGGAACGCGGTGAGCACCGAACCTCGGCTGCTGAGCACGTTGCCGAACCGGACGCTGAGGTATCTGCCGTCGAGCCGCTGCGCGTGGTAGGCGGTCAGCCGCTCGGTGATCCTCTTGGAGTAGCCCAGGACGCTCGCCGGGTTGGCCGCCTTGTCGGTGGAGATGTTCACGAACTCGGCGACGTCCCGGCACGCCTCCAGCACGTTGAGCGTACCCAGGATGTTGCTCTTGATCGCCTCGCCGGGGTGGCGCTGGAGCAGCGTGAGGTGCTTGAGCGCCGCGGCGTGGAACACCACGTCGGGCTGCCGGTCGGCGACCACCCGGGCGATGCCCTCGGCGTCGCGGATGTCGGCCAGGATCAGCTCCGGCCCGTCCAGCAGCGCGCGCCCGTGCAGGGACATCTGCAACGCGTGCAACGCGGACTCGTCGCGGTCGAGCATCATCAGCTCGTCCGGCTCGCAGCGGGCGATCTGCCGGCACAGTTCCGAGCCGATCGACCCGCCGGCGCCGGTGACGAGCACCCGGCGGCCGGCCAGCCCGCCGCGCTCCACGCTCAGCTCGGCCACCCGGTGCGCGCGGCCCAGCAGGTCGGTGGGCTGGAGGTCGCGGACGTCGGTGGCGGCCACCGGGCGGTCGAGCACCTCGCGCACCGGCGGCAGGACCTTGAACGCCGCACCGGCCTCCAGCGTGCGGGTGCGCACGTCGCGCAGCAACCGCGGGTCGGAGCCGCTCATCGAGAAGATGACGGTGCTCGCCCGGGTGGTCCGGACGGCGGCGCCTACCTGCTCCCGGCCGCCGAGCACGCGCAGGCCCTCCAGCCGCAGGCCGCGGCTGTCGGGGGCGTCGTCGAGCAGTCCCACCGGCTGGTAGCTGCTGTCCGGGTCGTGCAGCAGCACCCGGACGAGCCGCTCGCTCGCCGCGTCCACCCCGTAGACCAGGCAGCGTTCGGCGTGCCGGGCGGTGGTCGGCCGGCGGTCGGCGTGGGCCCGCCAGAGGCCACGGGCGGTCGCCATCACCACGAGCGCCACCGCGCCGCCGACCAGCGGCGTGCTGGCCGGGACCGGGTGCTCTGCCCACGGCAGCAGGGTGGCGAAGCCGGCGGCCGCGACGAGCGCGACGGTGACGGCCAGGCCCTGCGCGTCGCCGGCGCTGCCGATCGGATACCTGCCGTAGATCCGGAACCGCAGCAACGTGAGCACGGCGTACAGCGCCGCGCAGGCCAGCGCCAGGCCGAGGGTGCGGAGGCTGACCGCGGCGGTGAGGTCGAACTCGTACCGGGTCCAGGCGGCGCCGAGAAAACCTCCGCACCACGCGGCCGTGTCCAGCGTTAACAGGGAGGAGGTGGCGGCGCGGTGGGTGATCCGGCCGGAGGGTTGTACGGGGGTGATCGCGTCACGATCCATGTGCTGTCCCTGCATCCTATCCGTATTGAAAGGATTAGACCGTCTATGCCTGTCCGGTCGTTTACTGTCGTCTCATCACGCGAAGTCGTGAATGGGCGATTCGATCCTGGCACGGTTACTGGGGTATTTAGGGGGCTTTCGTGCAGTTTCATGGGCAGACCGGCGTGTCGCGAGGGGGAGCGTGATGGACGTTCTCGGCTACCTGCGGCTGGTCCGACGCCGCTGGTGGATCGTGCTGGTGGTGGTGATGCTCGGTCTGGGCGCCGCCGCGCTGGTGACGGTCCAGACGGCGCCTCGGTACGAGGCCTCGGTGACGTTCTTCGTCACCACGCCCAGCCAGGGGGTCACCGACGCCTACCAGGGCAGCCTCTTCCTCCAGCAGCGGGTGAAGTCCTACGGTGACCTGCTCACCAGCGACCGGCTGGCGCAGAGCGTGGTCGCCGACACGCCGCTCGGCCTCACCGCCGACCAGGTGCGCAGCCGGATCAGCACCGCCACCACGACCGGCACGGTCCTGCTCAAGGCGACGATCACCGACACCGACCAGACCCGGGCGCTGAAGACCACCGAGACGCTCGCGACGAAGTTCACCGAACTGGTCCGCAAGGTCGAGACGCCACCGGACGGCAAGGCCCCACCGATCAAGATCGAGGTGGTGAGCGGCCCGCGCGTCACCTCCAGCCCGGTCTCACCGCAGCCCACCCGCAACCTGGTCCTCGGTGGTGTGCTGGGCCTGCTGCTCGGCGCCGGCCTGGCCGTGCTGCGCGGGCTGGCCGACGTCCGGATGCGCGACGGCGCCGCCCTGCAACGGGTGACCGGCAGTCCGCTGCTGGGCGAGGTCCCGTACGAGGCAAGCGCGCGGTCGGCGCCGCTCATCGTGGGCGACGCGGCCACCTCGGCCCGCGCCGAGGCGGTCCGCAAGCTGCGCACCAACCTGCGCTTCGTGGACGTGCACGAACCGGCCCGGGTCATCGCGGTGACCAGCGCGGTGCAGGGCGAGGGCAAGACCACGATGGCCTGCAACACGGCCATCGCGCTGGCCGAGGCGGGCTGGCGGGTGCTGCTGATCGACGCCGACCTGCGCCGCCCGAAGGTCGCCGACTACCTCGGGCTCGACGGCGGCGTCGGCCTCACCGACGTGCTCGTCGGCGACGTCCAGGTCGGTGACGTGGTGCAGCGCTGGGGGGAGAAGTCGATGCTGGTGCTGCCCAGTGGCGCCACCCCGCCCAATCCGAGCGAGCTGCTCGGCTCCAAGTCCATGGCGGACCTGCTGGTCGCGCTGCGGGACTCGGCGGACATCGTGGTCATCGACACCGCCCCGCTCCTGGCCGTCACCGACGGCGTGGTCGTGGCCGTGCAGGCCGACGGCGCGCTCCTGATCACCCAGCAGGGGCGTACCTCCCGCAGTCAGGTGGCCGCGGCGGCGCACGCGCTCCGCTCGGTCTCGGTACGCCTGCTCGGCTGCGTGCTCAACATGGCCAAGGTGGGCAAGGCGGACGCCTACCAGTACGAGGCGTACAAGGTGGTCCTGCCGCCCGCGGCGCCCTCCGTGCCGGCCGACCGGGCCGGTACCCGCCGCGGCGCGAAGGCCGTGGGCGACCGGACGCAGGAACTCACCCGGCTGTCGCGATGAGCGCGAGCACGGGCCGGATCGACCGCTCGATCTCCTCGGCGCAACGCCGGAAGTCGGCGGGCGAGCCGCCGATCGGATCGCGCAGGTCCTCCGCGTCGGGGGCGGCGGGTTGCAGCCGCCCTCGGGCGCGGACGGCCGCCGACACCGCCGCTCGCAACGGCGTGCCGGCCTCCGCCTCGGCGGGCCGGGCGGCGGTGGCCAGCCGGGCGAACTGCCGCAGCGTGAACGTCCGGGCCAGCGCGGCCGGGGCCAGCGCGGTGCAGGCCGAGCGTTGCCGGCGGGTCGCGGTCAGCACCAGCGCGGCCCTGGTCAGGTGCTCGGGGCGGAGCCGGCGGGTGCGGAAGCCCGCCGGGTCCGCGCCGGTCCGCGCGGTCACCTCGACCGCGTACGGGTGCATGGCCGCGCCGTCGATCGCGTCGGTGCCCGCGCTGGCCACCGCCAGCGGCAGGCCGGCCAGCATCCGGCGGGCGATGAACTCGGCCATCGGTGACCGGCACATGTTCGCGTGGCAGACGAACAGGACCTCGTCGACCATCTGCACCCCTCTCGTCGGCGCGGCCGCGACGGAGGGCGCCGCGACGGCGTTCTTCCGGCGGTCGCGGCCGGACGCAGAGGGGATGCGGGAATGGTACGCGGCGCGGCGCCCGGCCGTCCGGCAAGCCGCGCCGGGAGCGCGGCCATGAGGGTCGGCATCCTGTCCTACCACTTCCCGCCGGAGCCGGCGTTCATCCCCGGCAGCCTGGCCGAGGAACTGGTGGCCCGGGGCCACGAGGTACGGGTGCTCACCGGTTTCCCGGACTACCCGGGCGGCCACGTCTATCCCGGCTGGCGGCAGCGCTGGCGGCACCAGACGCAGAGCGAGCGGCTGACCGTGCGCCGGGTGCCCCGGTACGCCGCTGGTGACGGTTCCGCCCGTGCCCGTACCGCGAGCTGGCTCTCCTTCGCCGCCGGTGCCGCGCTCGCCGGCCGGGGCCTGCTGCGCGACGTCGACGTGCTCTACGTCCACGGCCACCCGGCGGTCACCTTCGCGGCGACCGGGCTGCTGCGGCTGCTCGGCCGTACGCCCACCCTGCTGCACGTACAGGAGGTCTGGACGGAACGGGACCGGCGCACGGCGCCGGACAGCGGGTGGCCGGCGCGGCTGGAGACCGCCACCGGGCGCCTGTACCGGGAGGCCGCGGTGGTGGCTGTCGGTTCGCCGGCCATGGCGGATCTGGTCCACGCCGCCGGCGCCGATCCGGGCCGGGTGCGCACGGTGCCGAACTGGACCGACGAGCGTGTCTTCCGACCCACCCAGGCCGGTCCGGCGGTGCGGCGGCTGGTCCGCCGGGACGACCGCTGCGTGGTGATGCACGCCGGCACGATCGGCGCGCGCCAGGATCTGGAGACGGCGGTCCGGGCGGCGGCGGCGCTCGGCGACCGGATGGACCTGGTACTGGTGGGCTCGGGTCCCGCGGAGCGGCAGGTACGTGGGCTCGCCACCGATCTCGGCGCGGCGAACGTCCGGTTCCTGGAACGACGGTCCGCTGTGGACATGCCGCAGCTCTACGCCGCCGCCGACTACCAGCTCGTGGCGCAGCGGGATCTGCCGGAGCTGCGCGGACGGGTGCCCGGCAAGCTCCAGGCCGCGCTGTCCTGCGCCGCGCCGGTGGTCGCCGCCGCAGCGGGGGAGACGGCGGAGCTGGTGGAGCGGGCCCGCGCCGGCCTGTCCTGCCCGCCGGAGGACTGGGCCGCGCTGGCCGACCGCTTCTGGCTGGCCGCGGCGATCCCGTCGGCCGCCCGGACCGACATGGGCAGGCGGGGCCGCGACGCGTACCTGCGGGACATGGCGATGCGGACCGGTGTGGACCGGATCGAGGCGCTGATGCACGAGGCGACTGAGCGGGCGCCGAAAAGAACAAAAGCCGTGAAGAGCGACTAACCCCGCATGAAGCCTTGAACGGGCACTTACTCGTGCTAAAAACCACTCGACCGCGCATTGTGTCCGATTCGACCGACAGGCAGGGGGAGATCCGTGACCGAAGCTGGGACCACGCCCGGGCGGCGGCGCCGCTCGCGACGGCGCCGGCGCGCGCGGATCCGCCGGATCCTGCTGACCGGGCTGGTCGTGGTGTCGGTGCTGCTCAGCGTCGGCGGTTGGGTCGCGTTCCGGGGCTGGCAGGCCCGGGCCCACCTGGTCAACGCCGCCGGGCTGGCCAAGGAGCTCAGTGCCCAGGTGCTCGACGGCGACGTGGTCCGGGCCCAGCGCACGCTCGCCGCCTTGCAGGAGCAGGCCGCCGCCGCGCGCGGCGCCACCGGGGATCCGGCGTGGTGGGCCGGCCAGCAGACCCCGTACGCGGGCGGCAACCTGGCCGCGGTCCGGCAGATCTCGGTGGCGGTCGACGACCTGGCCCGGCTCGCGTTCCCCACGCTGCTGCGGGTCGACCTCGCCTCGCTGGTGCCCAAGCAGGGCAGGCTGGACCTGGCCCGGTTGCGCGCCGTCTCGGCCGAGGTCTCCGCCGCCGACCAGGCGGTTCGCAGGACCGCCGACCGGCTCCGGCAGGTGACCACCGACGACCTCGTGACGCAGGTACGCGACGCGGTCACCGCGCTGCGTGCGGAGCTGGACCAGCTCGGCGAGCTGACCTCGGCGGCTGATCGCGGGGTGCGGCTGCTGCCGCCGCTGCTCGGCGCGGACGGACCGCGCAGCTACCTGCTGATCTCGCAGAACCCGGCCGAGTTGCGCGCCACCGGCGGCATGTTCGGCGCGTACGCCGTCCTGCGCGCCGAGGACGGCCGGATCAAGCTGGTCAAGCAGGGCAGCTCGTCGGACATGGGCTTGTTCGACCCACCGCTCACGACAGACGCGGAGACGCGGCGCCTCTGGGGGGACCTTCCGGGCATCTATCCGGCGGACGTGAACCTCAACCCGGACTTCCCGGCCGCCGCCGCGCTCTACCGGGACATGGTGCGCCGCCGGATCGGCACCACAGTGGACGGCGTGTTGGCGGTGGACCCCGTGATGCTGTCGTACCTGCTCGGCGTCGTGGGGCCGGTGGCCGTGCCGGACGGGCCGTCGCTGGCGGCGAGCACCGCGGTGCGCACGCTCCTCAGTGACTCGTACCGGGACCTCGGCACCGACGCCCAGGACCGGTTCTTCGCCCGGGCCGCCTCGGGCGTGTTCGACTCCCTGTTCACCAGGGCGGTGGATCCGCGTGCGCTTTTGACCGTTATTGCCCGTTCGGTCCATGAACGCCGGATATTGTTCTGGAGTGTCCGATCCGAGGAGCAGCGCGCACTGGCCGGCAGCGGGCTGGCCGGTCAGCTCCCGGCCAAGGACACCACGCCGACCGTCGGCGTGTTCCTCAACGACGGCAGCGGCGCGAAGCTCGGCTACTACCTCAGGTTCTCGGCCACCGTGACGGTCGGTGAATGCCAGCCGGACGGACACCGCGAACTGAAGCTGCGGGTCACGGTGCACTCCACCGCCCCGAGGTCGGGCCTGACCGAGTCGGTCACCGGGCTGGCCCTGGCCGGCGACAAGTACACCGCGCGCACCTTCGTCTCCGTGCACACGCCCACCGACGGCGCCGTCCTCACCGGCCGGTTGGACGGGCGGGACACCGCGATGGGCAGCGGCACCGACGGCCGCCGCCAGGTGGCGGTGGCGCAGGTGGACACCCGCCCGGGGCAGACCAGGACGCTCGACGTCACCGTTCTCACCGGCCAGACCGGCGCCGGGACGGCCGAACTGGTGCACACGCCCACCGTCACCCCATGGACCACCCAAGTAGTCAACGCATCAAGCTGTGAACAGTAGGAGGGAAACCATCATGCGGCTATCCCGCATCATCATGGCGCTCACGGTGGGCCTGGCCGTCGCGGCCGCGCCGACCGCAGCCGGGGCGGCGCAGTCGCACCCCCCGGTCTACCCGCCCCACCACGGCGCGTGGCTGACCGTCTCACCGCACACCATCTGCGTCGGCGAGACGTTCACCCTGAGTGGCTCGAACTTCGCGCAGAACGAGACGGTACAGATCGCCGTGGAGATCTCCGGTCGGCCCGTGGCCGCCCCCGCCGAAGGGGCCGCGCGGCGCAGCGACGGCAGCACCGTGGCGATGGCACCGGTCGCCTACACGCCCGGCCGCGCCCAGCCGCAGCCCGCGCCGACCACGTTCACCGTGACGACCGACGCCAGCGGCAACTTCACCACCACCTACCGGCCGGACCGGCCGGGCCGGTACACGTTCACCGCCACCGGCAAGCGAACCGCCAGCGCCACCGGTATCGTCCGGCCGCCGCGGCCGACCCCATCGCCGCACCACGGCGGACTGCCGGTCACCGGTGACAGCGTCGGCACGCCGCTGAAGCTCGGTGGGGGCCTCGCCGCCGCCGGCGCGGTGCTGCTGCTGGCCTCCATGGCCTGGCGCCGCCGTCGCCTCGGCTGATCCGAGGCGCGCCGGGCACGACCCGTCCCGCACGTGAGTGCCCGCCGGACCCGGTCCGGCGGGCACTCACGTGTCCGCGCCACGCGACACAATGAGCCATGGACGCGACACCGTGGACCGACCCGGCCGGCCTGCTCACGCTGCCCGGCGGCGCCACCGTCCGCGGGCGCCGGATCGCCGGGCCCGGTTCACCGGCCGACTTCGCCCTGCTGCTGGCACCCGGTCCCGAGCCGGCCTGGCCGTCCCGGCGAGTCCGCTGGCCCGACTTCTGGATCCCGTCCGACCGCGCCGACGCCCTGGACGCGTTGCGGGAGGCGTGGCGGCGCGCGTACGCGGGCGAGCGGGTCGAGATGGCCTGCCACGGCGGCGTCGGGCGCACCGGCACCGCGTTGGCCGCCCTCGCCGTGCTGGACGGGCTGCCGCCCGCGCGGGCGGTGGCCTGGGTCCGGTCCCGCTACCACCGGCGCGCGGTGGAGACGCCGTGGCAGCGGTGGTGGCTGCGCGGCGTGCGCTGAGACCCGCGCCGGTCACCGAGCGGGGCCACGCGATCGGCACGGCGTCACGACACCGGTGAGCCGTTCCGAGCCGATCATCGGGCTCGGTAGGGTGCCTCCTCATGACAGCCCGGGTCCTGGCCGCCGCCACCGCCGTCACCCTGCTCGCCACCGGGGCACCCGCCCCGGCCGCGACACCCGCCACAGTCGCCGCCCCGGGCGCCGCTCCCGCCACCACGCCCTGCCCGCGCCTGCCCGCGCCGAAGGTCAGCCGGCCGCCCCGGCCGACGCCGCCGCCCTCGACGCCCGAACAGCAGGCGGTGGGCGGCGCGGCGCTGGCCGGCGCCGGGCTGGCCATGCCCCCGGGCAGCCCCGCGCCCCCGGCGGTCACCGCCACCACCTGGCTCGTGGCCGACCTGGACACCGGCGCGGTCCTCGGCGCGTGCGGCGCGCACCTCCCCGGCACCCCGGCGAGCACCCAGAAACTGCTGCTGGCCGCCACCATGCTGAGCCGGCTGGACCCGAAGCAGGTAGCCGTGGCGACCCGGGACGACCTGGACATCGAGCCGGGGAGCTCGGCCGTCGGCCTGCTCGTCGGCGGGCGCTACAGCGTGGCGACGCTGTGGCTGGGTCTGCTGCTCCAGTCCGGCAACGACGCCGCGAACATGCTGGCCCGCCTCGGCGCGGGCAGCGCGCAGGCCGGCGTCGCCGAGATGAACGCCGAGGCCCGCCGCCTCGGCGCACGGCAGACGCACGCGGTCACCCCGTCCGGACTCGACGGTCCCGGCCAGTTCACCACCGCGTACGACCTGGCGCTCATCGCGCGCGCCTGCTTCGCCGACGCCGCGTTCCGCCGGTACGCGCGCACCGAGCGCACGCAGATCCCGGCCCAGCCCGCGCTGAAGAAGGGCGGGTTCCAGATCCAGAACGAGAACCAGCTCATCTACCGCTATCCCGGCGCGCTCGGCGGCAAGACCGGCTTCACCGAGCTGGCCCGGCACAGCTACGTCGGCGCCGCCCAGCGCGACGGACGCCGCCTCGTCGTGACGCTGCTCGGCGGCGAGGCCCGCCCGGTGCGCGGCTGGCAGCAGGGCGCCCAGCTCCTCGACTGGGGCTTCCGGTTGCCCCGGGACGCCTCGGTCGGCCGGCTGGTCGAGCCGGGCGAACCGGCCGCCGAGGCGGTGGAGCCCCGGCAGGCGGCGGCCGCCGAACCCACCCGTACCCCCGCCGAGCCCTGGCGGGGGCCGGCCGGTACGGCGCTGCGCCGCATCGGCGACGGGGACTGGCGGATGATCGTGCCGGTCGCCGGTCTGCTGGCCCTCACTGTCGGCGGAGTGGTCGCGGTGCTCGCCGCCCGCCGGGGCCGGCCCGGCCGACGTGGGCGTCGCCGCGCCTGACCCGACACGGGCCGATGACCCTACCGCCTGGCAGCGGCGCCGAGGCCCGAATCCCGGAGCCGGTGACCCGTTCGGGTCGGCGTGGCTAGCGTGCGGGTCATGAGGACCTGGGGATCCTTCGTGGCGCTGGCCGCCGCCCTGCTGCTGCCGGCGTCGGCGACACCCGCGGTGGCCGCCGTCCGCGCGCCCGTACGCCGGCTGCCGTCCGCGCCGCCCTGCCCGAACGTGCCGGCCCCGGCGACCCGGCCGCCCCAGCCGCCGCCGGCGCCCGACCCGGCCGCGCGGGGCGTCGGCGGCGCCGCGCTGGACACCACGGGTCTGGTCGTCCCGCCCGCGTCGACCGCGCCGCCGGCGGTGACCGCCACCTCCTGGGTGGTCGCCGACCTGGACAGCGGCGCGGTGCTGGGCGGCTGCGGCCCGCACGAGTACGGGGTGCCCGCGAGCGTGCAGAAGCTGCTGCTGGCCGCCACGATGCTGCCCCGGCTGGACCCGAACCGGGAGGTGACGGTGACCGCCGGCGACCTGGCAGTCGAGCCGGGCAGCTCGACGGTCGGGCTGGTCGAGGGCGGGCGCTACCGGATCGAGACGATCTGGCTCGGCCTGCTGCTGCGCTCCGGCAACGAGGCGGCGAACGCGCTGGCCCGCCTCGGGGGCGGCCCGGACGGGCTGGCCGGCGGGATCCGAGCGATGAACGAGGAGGCGCACCGGCTCGGCGCCCGGCAGACGCACGCGGTCACCCCGTCCGGGCTGGACGGGCCGGGGCAGTTCACCAGCGCGTACGACCTGGCGCTCATCGCGCGGGCGTGCTTCGCCGACCCGGCGTTCCGGCGGTACGACACCACCCGGACCGCGCCGATCCCGGCCCAGCCGGCGCAGCGGGCGAAGGGGTTCGCCATCTCCAACGACAACATGCTGCTGGACCACTATCCGGGCGCGCTCGGCGGCAAGACGGGCTTCACCGACCTGGCCCGGCACACGTACGTCGGCGCGGCCGAGCGCGGCGGGCGGCGTCTCGTGGTCACGCTGCTCGGCGCCGAGGTGACCACCCAGCGCGGCTGGCAGCAGGGCGCGGCGCTGCTGGACTGGGGGTTCGCCCAGCCCCGCGACGCCTCGGTGGGACGGCTGGTCGAGCCGGGGGAGCTGGACCGGGCCGCGCCACCGGCGGGCGGGGCGGCCTCGGCCTTGGCCGGGCACGCCGGCCTGCGCGGCGGCGGGGCGGCACCCGGACCACGGCCCGGCCCCGGAGTGACGGTCGCGGTGGGCGCGGTGCTGACGGCCGGGGGAGCGCTGCTGCTGGCCCGGCGCCGCCGCAACGCCGCAGCCGTCGCCATGTCGACCGGGCCGGCCCTGCGGGAGCCGGAAATTCCGGAACAGGAGTGAAAGCGGCGGCCCGGATCAGCGGCAGGCGGGCCCCGCGGTGCTGTCCCGCACCACGAGTTCGGTCGCCAGCTCGACCCGGGGCGAGTCGATCTCCTCGCCCTGGGCCAGCCGCAGCACCGTGCGGGCGGCGAGCCGGCCCATCTCCACGAGCGGCTGGCGCACGGTGGTCAGCGGCGGTGAGGCCCACCGCGCCTCGGGCAGGTCGTCGAAGCCCACCACGCTCACGTCGTCGCAGACCCTCAGCCCGCGGCGGCGTATCGCCTCGTACACCCCGAAGGCCATCTGGTCGCTGGCGGCGAAGATGGCCGTGGGCGGGTCGTCGAGGTCGAGCAGCGCACCACCGGCGGTGAACCCGGACGCGTGGTAGAAGTCGCCGGGCTGCACCAGCCGGTCGTCGGCGGTGACCCCGGCGGCGGCCAGCGCGGCCCGGTAGCCGTCCAGCCGGGCCCGGCTGCACAGCAGGTGCGGCGGGCCGGCCACGAAACCGATCCGGCGGTGGCCGAGCTTGAGCAGGTGCTCGGTGGCGGCCAGGCCGCCGGTCCAGTTGGTGGCGCCGATCGCCGGCACGTCGGTGGAGGCCACGCCGGCCGCCGGGTCGACCACGACCACCGGCACGTTGAGGCGCCGCAACTGGGCCTGCACGGGCGGGCTCAGGTGCGAGGTCACCACGATCACGCCGTCGGACGCGCGGGCGCGCAGGTTGTGCAGCCACTGCCGGGTGGAGCTGGACTCGCGGTGGATCGCCGAGACGACGGTGCCCACCCCGGCGGCGTGGCTGACGTCCTCCACACCGCGGATGATCTCCACGGCCCACGGGCTGTCCAGGTCGTTGAAGACCAGGTCGACCAGGTCCGCCCGGCGCACCGTGCGGCTGCCCCGGCGCCGGTAGCCGTGGTGGCGCAACAGCTCCTCGACCCGCTCCCGGGTGTCCGGCGCGACGTCGGAACGCCCGTTGAGCACGCGCGACACGGTCGGCACCGAGACGCCGGCCTCCCGTGCGATAGCGGTGATGGTCACCCTGCGCTCGTCGTCCGCGCTCACCCGTGTTCCCTTCGCCGGCTGCCGGAACCGACCGGTAGACCGTCCCGCCCCACGCACATCTTGCCGTACGGCGAGGGCTTGACGACAGGCCGGACCGGCCCTAGCGTTCGCACGAGTTGCGGAAACGTTCCGGAAATGTGCCAGTCACCTCCGGCGGCTCGCCGTCCACCCCCGACGAACGACGAGGAATCCGAGGCGTGTTCACCGACTTTGCCGAGGCCGGACTCCGTGCCTACCGCAGCGACCTGCGCGAGCCGCCGGACTTCGACGCCTTCTGGGCTGACACTCTGGCACAGGCGCGCTCCTGCGGTGACCCCGTGTCGGTGACCCCGCTGCCCACGCCGCTGACCGGGATCGACGTGTTCGACGTGACCTTCCCCGGCTTCGCCGGCCAGCCGATCCGGGCCTGGCTGCGGGTGCCGCGCGGGGCGACGCAGCCGCTGCCCACGATCGTGCAGTACGTCGGGTACGGCGGCGGGCGCGGCCACGCGCTGGAGAACCTGCTCTGGTCCGCCGCCGGCTTCGCCCACCTCCAGATGGACACGCGCGGCCAGGGCTCGGGGTGGAGCCGGGGCGACACGCCGGACGTCGCCGCCGGCGGACCGCAGGCGCCGGGCATGGCGACCCGGGGCATCGAGGACCCGAACCGGTACTACTACCGGCGCTTCCTCACCGACGCGGTCCGCGCCGTGGACGCCGCGTGCGAGGTGCCGGCGGTGGACAGCGACCGGATCGCCGTTCTCGGGCACAGCCAGGGCGGCGCCGCAGCCCTCGCCGCCGCCGCGCTGGCGCCGAAGGTACGCGCGGCCGTCGCGCTCGTGCCGTTCCTCTGCGACATCCCGCGTGCGATCACCATCACCGACGCCACGCCGTACCGGGAGATCCGCGACTACCTCGCCGTGCACCGGGACCGCGAGGAGCAGGCGCTGCGCACGCTCGGCTACGTCGACGGCGTCGCGTTCGCCCGCCGCGCCACGGTGCCGGCCCGGTTCTCCGTCGCGCTGATGGACGAGATCACGCCGCCGTCCACCGTCTACGCCGCCTACCACGAGTACCGGGGCGACAAGGACCTGACGGTGTGGCGGTTCAACGGCCACGAGGCGGGCGGCATCGACGACGACGCCGCCGCCGTCGACTTCCTCCGTACCGTGCTGGGCGGCTGACCACCGGTTCCGCCGATGCCGGCCCGCCCGGGCTGGTAGACACGTCGGGTGGGCACCGGCAGACGCGCGACGGCGGTCCTGGCCGTCGCGGCCGCGCTGCTCGCCGGCGCCTGCCAGCGGCCCGCCCCGTCCCCGTCGCCGTCCGCGCCGCCGTCACCCACGCCGACCGGCCCGCGCGCCCCGGCGGACTTCGTGGACCTCACCACCGTCGACCCCACCGTCCGCACCGACATCCGGTACACGAGCCCGCACAACTTCGTCGGCCGCCCGATCGACGGGTACGCCGAGCCGCGCTGCCTGCTCACCCGCCCGGCGGCGCAGGCGCTGCACCGGGTGCAGACCGCCGCGCTCGCCGGCGGGCACAGCCTCAAGGTGTACGACTGCTACCGCCCGCAGCGCGCCGCCGACGACTTCGTGGCCTGGGCGAAGCTGCCCGGCGAGCAGCGGATGAAGGGGGAGTTCTACCCCGCCGTGCCCAAGGACCGGCTGTTCGCCGACGGGTACATCGGCGCGCCCACCGCGCACAGCCGGGGCAGCACCGTCGACCTGACCCTGGTCCCGGTCTCCGCCGTCGCGCAGCCCGCGTACACGCCCGGCCAGCCGCTCGTGCCCTGCACCGATCCGGCCGGCCGCCGCTTCGCCGACGACTCGATCGACATGGGCACCGGGTTCGACTGCTTCGACCCGCGCGCCCACACCGCCGACGCGCGGATCAGCGACACCGCCCGCGGCAACCGTGACCTGCTGCGCCGGCTGATGTCCGCGCAGGGCTTCGAGAACTATCCGCTGGAGTGGTGGCACTACCGGTACGTCGACGAGCCGTACCCGGACACCTGGTTCGACTTCCCGGTGGCCGGCTCGTCACTGCGGTGACGCGGTCGTTCCACCATGATCGGTTGCGGCTAGGCTGGGCGCTCATGGACACCGAACGGATCGGCCCGCCGCTGCTCGCCGACGAGCGGGAGTCGTTGCGCGCCTTCCTCGACTTCCACCGGGCCACGCTGGCCCTCAAGTGCGAGGGGCTGACCGGCGAGCAGTTGCGCCGGGCGGCGTCGCCACCGTCCACCCTGTCCCTGCTCGGCCTGGTCCGGCACATGGCCGAGGTGGAGCGCACCTGGTTCCGCCGGGTCATCGCCGCCGAGGACGTGCCGCTGGTGTGGTCGGACAGCGGCGACTTCCAGCAGGCGTACGACGCCCGCGACGCCGACGTGGCGGAGGCGTTCGAGGCGTGGCGGCGGGAGATCGAGCACGCCCGGCGCATCGAGCGGGAGGCCGCCTCGCTCGACGTGACCGGTCACCAGGCGCGCTGGGGCGAGGACGTCTCGCTGCGCCTGGTCATGCTGCACATGCTGCACGAGTACGCCCGCCACAACGGGCACGCCGACCTGATCCGGGAGGCGATCGACGGCACCGTGGGCGTCTGAGCGAGCCCGGTCAGCGCCCGCGCAGCGGCAGCCAGGCGAGCACGTCGGAGATCCGCGCGTCCCAGTACGCCCAGTCGTGGTCGCCCGGACCGAAGTCGACGGTGACCGGCACGTCGCGTTCGCGGGCCACGTCGAGGAACCGCAGGTTGTCCTCGTACAGGAAGTCCTCGGTGCCGCAGGCGACGTAGAGCGCCGGCAGGTCGTCGCCGGAGCGTTGCAGCAGCCCCACCGTGTCGTCGTCGGCGGGCACCGGGCCGTCCCCCCAGACGGTGTGCCACACCGCCGGGTCGACCGGGTGGGTGGGATGGTGACGGCGGCGCGTCACGTCCAGCGCGCCGGACAGGGTGGCCGCCGCCGCGAACCGTTCCGGGTGGCGCAGCGCCCACTTCACCGCCCCGTAGCCGCCCATCGACAGGCCCGCGACGAACGTGTCCTCCCGCCGGTCGGAGAGCCGGAACAACGACCGGCACACCTCGGGCAGCTCCGCGCTGAGGTACGTCCAGTAGCGGTTGCCGTGGACCTCGTCGCAGTAGAAGCTCCGCTGCACCTGCGGCATGACCACGGCGAGCCCCAGCGGCGCGACGTACCGCTCGATCGAGGTGCGCCGGGTCCACACGGTGTCGTCGTCGGTCAGCCCGTGCAGCAGGTAGAGCACCGGCGGGTCACCGCCGGCGGCGGCCCCCGGCATGCCGATCCCGGCCGCGCCGTGGTCGGGCAGCAGCACCGTCATCGAGGTGCCCATGCCGAGCGCCTCGGAGAAGAAGTCACAGCGGATGTGCGCCATGAGGCGGCAGCGTACCCGGAGGGGTTCGATGAGGGCGTTCCTCTTGCCCCGGGCGGTCGGGCGGGACAGGATGGCCGTGCGTGCCGGAAACGTGTTCGTAACCTGCGCGCTGCTGGTCTCTGTCACAAGGAAGTGGGAGTCAGGCATGAGCGACGTGTCCGCCGCACTGGGTGTGCGCCTCTACCCGGACCTGGTCGAGCCGGGCGGTCTCGCGCCCGCGCTCGTGGCGACGGCCGCCGCGCACCAGCTCGACGTCGGCGACGTGACCGCGCCCGAGCAGGGGCGCAGCCGCTTCACCTGCGCCGAGATGACCTCCGCCCGGGGCGTCGTCTGCGTCAGCCTCGGCTCGCAGGCCCGCTACTTCATGATCGATTTGCGGGTGGACGGCGACGTCCAGGCCCGGGGCGACGCCACCGACCTGCTCCAGGTCGCGCAGGTGGCCGCCGCCTGGCGGGCCGGCATCACGCTCGCCGAGCTGACCGCGCGTTACCCGTTCATGGAGGAGATGCGCCGCCATCCGGTGGCGCAGGCCGGCTGACCACGAAGGAATATCGTGTTGCCGCCCGAGTGCGGCGGTCGTACCGTGAGCGGGCAACGTCGATCTGATCCAGGGGAGCGCACCGTGTCGCAGCAGAACCGCACCCGCGCCGAGCGGCAAGCGCCGCGCGCCGGTGTCCTGCTGCCCGAACCGGGCGCGGGCCGCCGCTGTGGCGAGTGGCAACCAGGGTGGTGGCGCGTCTAGCGCCGGCGCGACGATCCGCGCGAACCGCCCGCCCCGACACCGGAGCCGGGCGGTTCTCCGTGTCCGGGGCGTTCCTGCCGACGGCGCCGCGCCGTCCAGGGGCCGTTGGAGCAACTGGCAGCTCACCCGGCTCTCATCCGGGAGGCTACGGGTTCGAGTCCCGTACGGCCTACGTCGAATGGACACGAGCAAGGAGACGACGATGGGTTTCACCCCGCTGGCCGGTACCCGGGCGCCGGTCCGGGTCTGGACCGACCCGTACGCGATCGAGGCGCAGGCGGCCCGGCAACTGCGCAACATCGGCGCGCTGCCGTGGGTGCAGGGCGTCGCGGTGATGCCGGACGTGCACTTCGGCAAGGGCGCCACTGTCGGCTCGGTGATCGCGATGCGGCAGGCCGTGTCGCCGGCCGCGGTCGGCGTGGACATCGGCTGCGGCATGTCCGCGGTACGGACCTCGCTGACCGCCGCCGACCTGCCCGACGACCTCGCGCCGCTGCGTTCGGCGATCGAGGCGGCGATCCCGGTCGGCTTCGCGATGCGCGACGACGCGGTCGACCCGCGCCGGGTCCGAGGGCTGGAGCAGGCGGGCTGGGACGACTTCTGGCGGCGGTTCGGCACGCTGGACCGGAAGGTCGCGCAGCTCCAGACGCGGGCGCAGCGGCAGCTCGGCACGCTCGGCGGCGGTAACCACTTCATCGAGGTCTGCCTGGAGCAGGGCGGCCCGGACGACGGCCGGGTCTGGCTGATGCTGCACTCCGGCTCCCGCAACATCGGCAAGGAGTTGGCCGAGCGGCACATGGCGGTGGCGCGCGGGCTGCCGCACAACACCGGCCTGCCGGACCGCGACCTCGCGGTGTTCCTCGCCGGCACGCCCGAGATGGAGGCGTACCGGCGGGACCTGTGGTGGGCGCAGGAGTACGCCCGGCGCAACCGGGCGGTCATGCTCGCCCTGCTGAGCCAGGTGGTCCGGGAGGCGTTCCCGCACGTCGGCTACGACGAGCCGATCTCCTGCCACCACAACTACGTGGCGGAGGAGAGCTACGACGGGGTGGACGTGCTGGTGACCCGCAAGGGCGCGATCCGGGCCGGCAAGGGCGACCTGGGCATCATCCCCGGCTCGATGGGCACCGGCTCGTACATCGTGCGCGGTAAGGGCAACCTCGACGCGTACTGCTCGGCGTCGCACGGCGCCGGGCGGCGGATGTCGCGGGGGCAGGCGAAGCGGACGTACAGCACCGCGGACCTGGCCGCGCAGACCGCCGGGGTGGAGTGCCGCAAGGACGCCGGGGTGGTGGACGAGATCCCCGGCGCGTACAAGGACATCACCGAGGTGATGGCCCGGCAGGAGGACCTGGTCGAGGTGGTCGCCCACCTCAAGCAGGTCGTCTGCGTGAAGGGCTGAGTGATGGGGCCGGCGTCGAGGGGGCGCCGGCCCTACCGGGTACGCCGGGCGACGCGCACGCCGACGGCGACCGCGCCGATGACGAGCAGCGCGGACAGGAGTTGGAGGCCGGGGGAGTCGTCCGCCTCCCCGTACACGAAGCCGGCGACGCCGAGCGCGACGGCGAGCAGGGCCACGGCGGCGGCCAGGTATCTCATCACTCCTCCTCGTCGGCGACCCATTCGAGCAGGTCGCCGGGCTGGCAGTCGAGCACCCGGCACATGGCCTCCAGGGTGCTGAACCGGACGGCCTTGGCGCGGCCGTTCTTGAGCACGGCGACGTTGGCCGGGGTGAGCCCGACGCGCTCGGCGAACTCGCCGACGCTCATCTTGCGCTTGGCCAGTTCGACGTCGATGCGCACGACGATCGGCATCAGATCACCGCTTCCATGTCGGTGCGCAGCGTGGTGGCCTGGCGCAGCAGCGCGCGCAGGACGACCATCAGCAGCCCCAGCACGCTGACGCCGGTGACCAGCAGGAACAGCAGCAGCGGCAGTCCGGGGTCGTCGGCGTTGAAGCCGACGTAGAGGAACACGCCGACGAGCACCACCCAGGCGGCGGCGACCGCCCAGACGATCCCGTCGACCCAGCCCAGGGACGCCTCGGTGAAGATGCGGTCGCGCTTGACCAGGGTGAGCAGCTGCCAGGTGCAGACGATCACCACCTGCACGCACAGCACCCAGAAGATCGTCACCGCGGTGGCGGGCCACCGCAGGTACGCCATGTCCGGGTTCTCGCGCGCCATGTGGGCGAACTGCCCGGGCAGCGACATGGTCTGGAACAGCACCAGGATCGCGAACAGCAGGACCAGGAATGCGCGGAGTGGCGTCACCGCGCGTTGCGCCGTCAACATGCATCGACTATCGCGCGGAAACTATCGAAAGTCAATCGGTATCGCTCACGCGGCGGCCGACGGCGTATCGGACGTGGACGGCGTACCGCGAGTGGTGCACCGCACGGATCTCCAGGTCGACGTCGCGGTCGAAGCCCTCGAACAGCCGCTTCCCGGCACGGAGGATCACCGGCGCGGCGGACAGGCCCAGCTCGTCGACCACGCCCGCCGCGAGCGCCTGCCGGATCACGTCGGCGCCCCCGCCGATGACCACCGCGCCGTCACCGGCCGTACGCCGGGCCGCCGCCAGCGCCGCGTCGAACCCGTCGACCATGAGGAAACCGGCGCTCGGATCGGGCTGGTCGGCGGTGCGGTGGGTGAGCACGACGAGGGGCGCCTGGAACGGGTTCCGGCCGCCCCACGCGCCGGCGCTGTCGTACATGCCCCGGCCGCACAACGCGGCACCGGTGCCCGCCAGCATCTCGTCGAAGTACGCGCGGTCCTCGTCGGTCATGCCGGCGCCGGGCTCGCGCGGCGAGTCGTACGTCCAGGGACCGCCCATCACCCAGTGGTGCAGCCGCTCGCCGCCGACGCCGAGCCCCTGGCCCGCGTGGTCGTCCGGGCCGGTGACGTACCCGTCCAGGGAGACGGTGACGAACGCCCGTACCCGGCCTCGCGCTTCGCTGGTGCTCATGTTTCCTCCCGGAGATTCGGAGCACACGGACCCAGGGAAGACCACCGGCCGGCGCCGGACTCATCGCCGCGTCGGCGCGGCGTCAGCCGTACACCGGATGCTCGGCCTGGAACGCCAGCCGCCGGTCCGCGCCGGCGGCCAGTTCGGCGAGTACGTCGTCGAGGTCCAGGAACGTCTGCCAGCGCTCCTGGCCGGTGATGCCGGCCAGCCGGTCGACCACGAGCTGTTCCAGGTCGGTGACGCGTCGGCCCTTCCACACCTTGTCGGCGAGGCTGACCAGCAGGTCCTCCAACTGCACGCCGGGGGAGTGCCAGGCGGCGTGGGTGGCGGCGAAGCGGGCCCGCTCCTCCGGTACGCCGAAGCGCAGCAGCAGCTGGTAGCCGGCCTCCTCGTGCGCCGACCCGGGGCCGGTCAGCTCGCCGGGATGCTCGACCTTGCCGAGGTCGTGCACTGCCGCGCCGAACAGCACCGCCTGCCTGTCGAACGGCACCGCGGCGAACCGGTCGGCGAACGCGGCGGTCAGGTGCCAGGCGACGTCGTGCACCAGCCGCAGGTGTGCGCCCAGGCGCGGCGGGGCGGCCAGGGCGTCCAGCAGCTCGACCACTACGCCGGGCAGCGGGAGCAGCGGCGGGTCGCCCGGTTCGGTGAGGGCGCGGCGCAGCGCGTCGGAGGTCACCGGGGCGAGCGTACCGGGCCGCTCCGGGCTCATCGGCGCTGATGGACGAGCAGCCGAGCGTGAAGCGGCCACTCGTCCGATTCCGGTGCGTCGATCCACTCGCGAGGGTGGGGGCCACGTCTATCGCGGGGGTTGTCGAATGACCGCACTGAATCGCCGTGCCCTGCTGCGCACCGCCGCGCTGACCGGCCTGGCCGCCGCGACCGGGCTGGCCGCCGCGTCCGCCGCACCGGCTGCCGCCGCCGACGTGGTGAACGGGTCGTGGCTGGTCAGCGTCGGCTGGGGTGTGCTCCAGGTCGACCCGGGCCGCACCACGCCACGCGAGCTGCTGCCGAACGGGGATCACGCGAAGGCCTCGCCGGACGGCCGGTACGTGGCCTGGGTCAACACGGCCCGCTCGGGCGACGGCACGCTGGAGCCGTTCGTGGCCGTGTACGACCGGATCACCGGCGAGAAGCGCACGCTGCTCGCCGACCCGTTCGGCGTCCGCTACGGCGCGCCCACCTGGTCGCCGGACGGGCGGGAGATCGCCCTGGTCACCGGGGAGAACAACGACCGGCTGATCGCTGTCGACGTCGCGACCGGCGGCACCCGCGTGCTGGTCCAGGGTCACTCCATGGCCGACCCGGACTGGTCCCGGGACGGCTCCATGATCGTCCTGCGGTGGCACAGCCGTTCGGAGGGTCCGCAACTGCGTGTGCTCGAACTGGCGACCGGCACGGCGCGGCGGCTCTACACGCCCGGCGCGCCGGGTGAGCTGTTCGGCTCGCCGGTCTTCACGCCCGACTCCGGGCGCGTGGTGTTCCGCACCGACCGCTGGTATCCCGACCTGGAGTCCAGCAACCACTCGCTGGCATCCGTGCGGATCGGGGGCACCGGGCTGAAGAAGCTCACCGACGAGCCCCGGTTCTACCTGTCGCCGGTGTTCTCCCCGGACGGCCGCTACTGCGCCGCGCTGTCGGTCCCGCCGGAGAACGAGTACCCCGACGGCGGCAACATCATCGTCTTCACCAGCGGCTTCGGCGAGCCGTGGTGGATCCCCGGCGACGAGTACGACGACAGCACCCGGCTGGACTGGGCGCCGGCCGTCTGACGCACCCGATCGACGCGGCGGCCGGACGACCGGCCGCCGCGTCGGCGTACCCCGGGCGGATGTGCACCCTGGAAGGCGGAAGCGGTGCGAGGCTTGGTGCGGACGCCGCCGACGGGGCCGGCGTCCGCTGTGGAGGGGTGATGGCCGAGCCGCCGACCGGGACGTCGTCGCACCGTGCGCAGGCGCACGGCCGGCACGCCAACCACCGCCGCTACCACGACGGCGCCGAGGTCGACGGGTACGTCGACGACCCGTACCACAGGGTGCGCCGCGCGGTCGCGGCCCGGCTGGTGGCCGACGGGGTGACCGGGCGCGGGCCGGTGCTGGAACTGGGCTGCGGGCCGCGCGGCATGCTCGACCCGGCCGCGCTGCCCGGCCCGGTGGTGCTGGCCGACACGGCCGAGGCGGCGCTGGGCGCGGCCCGCGCGGCGGCCGGCGGCCGGGCGCTGCCGGTCTGCCTGGACGCTACCCGGGGCCTGCCGTTCCGGGCGGGCAGCTTCGCCGGGCTGCTCGCCGGGGAGCTGATCGAGCACGTCTACGACCCGCTGGCGCTGCTGCGGGAGTGTCACCGGGTGCTGGCGCCCGGCGGCCTGCTGGTGCTCACCACCCCGAACCTGGCGCCGGTGCAGGACCGGCTGGCGTTCCTGACCGGCCGGGCGCCACGCCAGATCGACCCGCTGCACCCGTACCTGTGGCTGCACATCCGCCCGTTCACCGCCTCGCTGCTGCGCCGCACCCTGCGCCGGGCCGGGTTCACGCCGGTGGCGCTGCGCTCCAACGAGGTCGGCTGGCGGCTGCCGGGCGGCCGGTGGGTGGCCTCACGCCGGCTGGCCCGCGCCGCACCCGGGCTCGGCGGTTCGCTGATCTGCGCGGCCCGCCGGCCGGGCGTGCCGCCACCACCCGGAAACAGGGCGTGATTGCGACATTGACAGCGGGCTATCATGGAGGTTCCGTCGTCGACCGGGGGATGTCATGACGCGCCTGCTCGCCTGGGTCGTGACCAATCTCGACGCGTTCATCGGCCTGGTGCTGGCCATCACCGTCGCCGTGCTCGGCCTGACCAATGACAAGGTCGGCCAGGACGTCGTCAACAGCGCGATCCTGCTGGTGCTGGGCCTGCTCGCGCAGTCCGTGCTGCGGGACCGGCTGCGCCGGCGCACCACCGAGCGGGAGGTCCGCCAGGTCATCGTGGACACCCGCGACCGGCTGACCGACCTGGTGCCGCAGATGCGGGAGATCACCGGCCCGGAGGGCGCGCTGAACCGGGCCCGCGAGGCCATCGACAGCGTCTCCATGGTGCGCGTGCTGCACGGCAGTGAGGTCGGGCAGGCGCTCGCCGAGGCGCGACGGCACACCGACCAGTGGAGCTTCAAGGGCGGCACCGGCACCTACCTGCGTGCGGTGACGCTGCCGGAGTGCCTGGAACACGCCCGGCGGCGCAACGCCACGCTCACCGTCGCGGTCGAGATCATCGATCCGACCGACGAGGAGGTCTGCGAGCGGTACGCGCGGTTCCGGCGCAGCCTCGACCCGGACGCGCCGGGCGAGCCGTGGACCGTCGACCGCACCCGCAAGGAGTCGTACGCGACGGTGCTGGCCGCCTGCTGGCACCTGCAACGCTCCGGCCTGCTCACCGTCGACGTGCGGCTCTCCGCGCAGATGACCACGTTCCGCTACGATCTCTCGTCCTCCTGCGTCGTCATCACCCAGGAGAACCCGCAGACCCCCGCGCTGCGCATCGACCGCGGCGAGGTCTACTACAACCGTTTCAACATCGAGCTGGACTACAGCCGCCGGCAGAGCCGGCGCGTGCCGATCGAGGCCGCAGGCCAGGTCAAGCTCGACGACGAGCCGTCGGTCGAGCAGGTACGGCGGTTGTTCGCCGCCCTCGGCCTGACCCTGCCCCGTGCCTTCGGCGACCGGGAGGTCGCCGACATCATCGGCAAGGCCGTCCAGGCGAGGAACCCCTACTCATGACCAGTTACGCCGACCTGGAACGGGAGATCGACCGGGGCACCCGGCCGGAACTGCTGCGCGGCTGGGTGCTGGACGTGCTCGGCGACGTCGCCGAGGGGCGGCGTCCGCTGCGCGCGGTCCGGCACCCGCTCGGCTTCACCTGCCTGCCGGTGGAACGCGACGGTCCGGACGGCATCTGCGTGCACGCCTGGCCGGCCGACCCGCCGCCGGTGCGCCCGACCACCTCCACCATGCACTCGCACAGCTGGGACCTGCTCAGCCACGTGCTGCACGGCACCGTCCGCAACGAGCTGATCGAGGTCGACGACGCGCCGGCTGACCCGTCCTGGCGGATCTACGAGGTGCACAGCCTCGGCGAGGTGGACGAGATGGCCGCCACCGACCGGCTGGTCACCGCGATGACCGCGGCGGTGGAGACGCACTCCGCCGGCGACTCGTACGCGCTGCGCGCCGGTGGTTTCCACACCTCGGAGGTCGACGCCGGTGAGCCGGCCGTGACAGTGGCGCTGGGCCGGACCACTCCCGGCGCGTGCGACCTGAGCCTCGGCGCGGTGGACGGGCGCAGCCACCGGGTACGCCGGGACCGCTGCGACGCGGCGGAGACCGCGCGGATGGCGCGGGAGATCGCGCGACTGGTGGCACGGGGCTGACTGGCTGGAGGAGCCATGGATGTGGAGCCGAGCAGAGGCGGGCCCGACCTGCGCGAGGCGCACCGGTTCGCGGTGGAGGCCGCCCAGGCGGCGGGCCGCCTGCTGCGCCGGGGCACCCGGGGGGAGGTGCACGCCCGGGCCAAGAACGACACCGGTGACCTGGTGACCGACCTCGACCTGGCCGCCGAGCGGCTGATCGTCGACCGGATCCGGGCGCGCTGGCCGGAGCACGGCGTGATCGCCGAGGAGGGCGGCGAGTACGCCCCGGACACCACCTGGGCGTGGCTCGTCGACCCGCTCGACGGCACCAACAACGTGGCGATCGGGCTGCCCGCGTACGTGGTGGGGATCGCCCTGTGCGACCAGGGCTCGCCGGTGCTCGGGGTGGTGCACGACCCGGTCGCGGGCCGTACCTGGTCGGCGGTGCGCGGCCGGGGCGCGTTCGTGCACGCGTCCGGCCCGGCCGCGCGGCCGCTGCGGCCCGCGCACCGCCCGGTGCCGTCCGCGCCCGTGCTGGCCTGGACCCAGGGACACGAGGTACGCCGGGACGACAGCACCGCCCGGGCGCTGAAGGTGGTGCTGGACACCAGCGCGCGCCGGGTGCTGCAACTGTGGGCGCCGCTGCTGTCCTGGGTGATGCTGGCCCGCGGCGACATCGACGGCATCGTCGGCTACCGCCCCGAGGCGGTCGACCTGCCCGCCGGGATGCTGCTCGCCGTCGAGGCCGGCATGGCGGTGCGCGCGCTCGACGGCGGCACGTTCGACGACCGGTACGGCTGCCCGGCGGACCGGCGCAGCTTCGTGGCCGGGCCACCGGAGACCATCGACCGGCTGGTCAAGCTGGTCACCGCGGCACAGTGGATCGAGCCGCAGGTGCGCCGCCTCACCCCGGTCGGCCTCGGGTCGGTCGGCTGGTGAGGCGGGCCGGCCGGGTCCGCTAGCCTCGGCGGGATGGCCGCCAGACAGCTCAAGCTCGGGCTCCGGGTCCGTGACCTGGACCGTTCCCAGGGCCGGGTCGCCGGGCTCGGTTTCGTGCGCACCGTGCCCACCGCGAACCTGGACGTCACGTACGCGCTGTGGCGTGACGAGGGGCTGCCGGTGACGCTGGAGCCGGAGGACGTGGGGTGGGCGCGGATCTTCTACGGGCTCGACCCGGACGGCTACGAGGTGATGTTCGAGCAGTTCCACCCCGTCACGGGCGCCTGACCGTACGTGCCGGATGCTGCCGCCTGTTCATACGATTCGATGCCACGCCGCCCTGGCTAAGCTCCTCGCGTGTTCTCGCTGAGCAGTCCACATCGGACGGAAATCGACCGGCCGATCGGGCCGCGCCATGGGTGAGCCGGAAGACTACTGGACGGAAGTTCGGGCCCGTTGGTCGCGGGTCGTGTCCGCCGTCGACAACTCCGGGGCCGGCCACCCGGGTGGCCGGCGGGTGTCGATTGCCGAGACCACGCGACGACCCACGCGTGACATCATCCCGGTGCTGGTGGCGGGCCAGCGCGGGGTCGGCAAGAGCGCGCTGTACCAGGCGTTGCTCGGCGACAACGGCTACATCCGGCGACGCGACGAGGACCATGTGCCGCACCGCCTGGTGCTCGGGGCCGGCCGGCGTCAGGCCCATGTGACGCTCGTGGTGAGTCCGGGTCAGACCGCGGGCGGCGACTACTCCTCCGGCGAGGTGGACAAGTGGGACGCCATGCTGAAGCCGCCAAACCACCCGACGGGCGTCATCTACGTCGCCGCGGCCGGGTACGACGAGCCGTGGGATCCCCGCGAGGTCAACGTCCTCGAGGAGCGGCGGCAACGGCGTGAGGACGAGCTCCGCCGGCAGGTCGAAGCCCGGCTCTGGGAGCAGTGGCAGGCATCCCTCGACGGGATGCCCACCGAGGAGGAGCGGCGGGACCGGGCCGAGCAGATCGCCCGCGAGGTCGAGGAGGCGATCCCGTCGCCGTCCGAGCAGCTCTGGGCGCAGAACCGGAACGTCGAACTCGAACACTTCTCCCGGTTCTGCCAGAATCTGCTGCCCTGCTGGGTCGACAATCCGGCCGCCAAGGATCTCTGGTTGGTCCTGGCGGTCACCAAAGCCGACCTTTACTGGACCGACCAGCTGGGCCAGGTCGAGGAGTACTACCTGCCGGGCGCCGACGGTGAGCCCACATCGGACTTCCAGCGACAGTTGGTCACCCTCATCCGTGCCTTCGGCCACCGCAACCGTCCCCGGCTGGCTGTGCTGCCGGTCGCCGGCCGTCGGCAGGACTACCGCTTCATCCCGGGAGTCGGTGAGAAACAGGCGATGTTCGACGACATGAAGTTCGCCGCGGTGCAGCGGAGCCTCCGGACGACAGTGGGAGAGTTCTGTGGCCTGGGATCCTGAGCGGGGCGGTGACCTGTCCGGCCCGGAGTTCGAGCGGCTGCTGGGCGGGGCGGAGCACCTGCTGGCACGGGTGGACGCGGCGCGGGAGCGGCTGCGCTGGTACGAGGCGCTGCGGGCGGTCGTCCTGGCCGTACTGCTCCTCGTCGGCCTGGTGGCGGCCGTGTCGGCTTCTGACTGGTGGACCGGGGCGGGCGTCGCGGCAGGTGCCACGGTGATCGTCGCGTGGTTCGCCGCGACCTTCGCCCGAAGCGTCGTCAAGCCGCTGCTGAGCCAGATCTACCGCGACGAGAAGCTGATGGTCGCCACCGTGAACATGCTGCGTGAGCTGCTGCCGCTGCTGAGCCACGACGAGCGGTGGAGCGAGGTGAGGCAGGATCGAAGCCGCCTGCGTCTCGGCCGCTTCCCCATCGAGCCACGGGGCCTGTGATGGCGCGGACGGAGAACGCGGCAGGCGGTCGGCGCGAGGCCGGCATCTGGCTCGTCGCCGGACGCGTCGGTGTCACCCTCGGTGTGGTCAACGGGATCGTGCAGGTCGTCCGCACCGTCCTCGCCGGGCGGGCCGGCCTGCGAGGTGTGGTTACCGACGGGTGGGTGCTCGGCAGCGCGGTGCTGACCGGAGGCTTCGCCCTGGTGTTCGGAGCGGTGATGGTGCTGTACGCCCGCTTCTGGTTCCGGTCGAGCCCGTTCGACGACTTCCGCCCGGACCGGCAGGCCGTGCGCCGGCGCATCGACCGTGGCGGCTGGAGCCTGGCCGGGCTCGGCGCGGTGATCCTCGCCGTCACCGGGGCGGTCTGGTTGACCCTTCGCTGAGCGGCGCTCCGGCGGGTCAGGTTCTCGCCTTCCCGGTACGCCCGGCCGGCCCGCCCGGGAAACGCGCACCGGCAGCCGCGCCCGGCGCTTCCCGGTGGCCGTCAGGTATCCGGTCAGCAGGTCGACCCGCTGCAACCGCAGCCCGCCCGGCACCGGCACCACCGGGAGCCTCGTCATCGCCGCCAGCATGGACAGCACCAGGTCGTGCACCTGCGCGGCACGCAGCACCGTCCACGGGACGCCGGAGTCCACCGCCGCCGCCCGCGACGGCGACCTCGACATGCTGATCGCGGTGCTGCATCCGGACGTGGTGCTGCGCTCCGACGCCGGGAGCGTCCCGCGCCCGGCACACGGGCGGCCGGATCGCCGCCGTGGACGGTGATCGCCGACCCGCATCGGCTGGTCGCGCTCGGCCTCGCCGGCTGAGCCGCGTCCTACCAGGGCAGCTCGCCGTGCTCGTCCTGCAACGTCTCGGTCGGGCCGTCGGCGTCCGGCGTCGCCAGCCGTACGACCACCCGGGCGCTGTCCCGCGGCGACCGGCCGCCGGCCATCGCGGCGGTCATGTCGGTGGCGGTGAAGCCGGGCTCGACCGCGTTGAACCGGATGCCCGGGTACGCCTTGGCGTACTGGAGGGTCAACATGGTGGCCGCCGCCTTGGACGAGGCGTAGAGCAGTGCGCCGCGCAGGTGGAACTCCGGCCGTTCCGGGTTGGTGGTCGCCCAGAACGACCCGGCGCTGCTGGAGACCGTGACGACCGTGGGGTTCGGTGAGCGGCGCAGCAGCGGAAGCGCCGCCTCGGTGACGCGGACCACGCCTACCGCGTTGGTGTCGAAGACGCGCAGCGCGGTCGGCCCGTCCACCGTGTCGTTGAGCATCCCCGCGTTGTTCACCAGCACGTCGAGGCGGCCCTCGGCCGCGTCGACCGCGGCCAGCGCGGCGGCGACCGACGCGTCGTCGGTCACGTCTAGCGGCACGAACCGCGCGCCGAGCGTGGCCGCTGCCTTCTCGCCCCGCTCGGGGTCGCGGGCCCCGACGTAGACGACGTGCCCCAGGTCGAGCAACTGCCGGGCGGTCTCGAAACCGATGCCCTTGTTGGCGCCGGTGATCAGTGTGACGGTCATGTCTCTCCTCGGATGTGCGCGGCCCGAGCGGGCTGCGACGAACGCTACGAACGGCCGCCTGCCCCGGCCAGAGCCCTGTCGAGCCGGGGGCCTGCCAGGACCCCCTCTGCGGTGCGTCCCCCGCCGTACGGTGGGGGAGTGGACGAGAAGACGAACGCGCTCGGCGCGTACCTGCGGGCGCGGCGGGAACTGGTGACCCCGCGGCAGGCGGGCATCCCGGACGGGGGAGTGCGGCGGGTGCCCGGGTTGCGGCGCGAGGAGGTCGCCATGCTGGCCGGCATCAGCGCCGACTACTACCTGCGGCTGGAGCGGGGCCGGGACCGCCGCCCGTCGGTGCAGGTGCTGGAGTCGATCGCCCGGGTGCTGCGCCTCGACGACGACCACCTTGCCCACCTGCTGACGCTCGTCGCGGAGCAGCCCCGGCGGCGCCGGTCGCCGAGGGAGACGCCGCCGCCGGGCGCGCTCAAGCTCCTGGACTCACTCGCCCAGCCCGCATACATCGAGGGGCGGTACTTCGACATCCTGGCCTCGAACGGGCTCGCCCGCGCGCTGTCGCCCCGGCTCGCCGTCGGTGGCAACCAGCTCCGGGACATGTTCCTGGACCCGGCCGAGCAGGCCCGCTACCCGGACTGGCAGGACCTCACCGAATGCCTCGTCGCGAACCTGCGGCAGGCGGTGGGCACCGACGTGGACGACCCCCGGTTCATCGAGCTCACCGGGGAGCTGGCGCTCGCCAGCGCCCGGTTCCGTCAGCTCTGGGCCCGGCACGAGGTACGGGGACAGAGCGGCGGGCCGATCCGGATGCGGCACCCGCAGCTCGGGGAGCTGACCCTCAACCGGGAGCGGCTGACCATCGGCGGCGCCGAGACGCTGATGTTCGTGGTGTTCCATCCGGAGGCCGGGTCCGGCGACGCCGATAAACTGGCGCTCCTGGCGTCGGCGACGCTCGACGCGTCGGACGGCGGCCGGCGGCTCCAGCGGGCCGAGGCGTGAGGCGGCCGGATCAGTCGGCGACGACCAGGTTGGCCATGTCGACCACAGGCCGGAAACCGAGCCGGGCGTAGAGCCGGCCCGACACCGGGTTGGCCTGGTCGGTGAACAGGCACACCCGCGCGCCCTCGGCGGTGAGCAGCCGGCACACCTCGGCGACCGCGTTTCCGGCCCAGCCGCGTCCGCGCTGCTCGGGTGGCGTGTAGACCGGTCCGACGCGGGCCACGCCGAACGACGTCGGGTTGGCGGCGGTCAGGTGCACCGGAGCGCCCGACCCGTCGGTCCAGAACCAGACCCGCCCGTCCCGGATCCGGCGTAGCAGTTCGGCGCGGTCGGGCGTCTCGTGGGCGCTCGTCCCGCGCGGGCGGCCCGCCTGCTCGTCGGCGTCGGCCGAGAACGCCCCGAACCATGCGGCGACCAGGTCGACCTCGTCCGGCCCGGCGGCCCGCAGCGCGCCGGGCACCGGGGCCGGTGGTGCCAACTGGTCCAGCACGTGCAGCCGGGTGTGCTGGGCGACCTCGACCCGCCCGCCGCCGAGGCGGGCCACCTCCTCGGCGCAGGCGCGCGCGGCGGGCAGCGCGCCGTTCACCGCGCCGACCCGCTCACCGCGCCGGTGCCACTCCCGGGCCAGCACCACGGCGGCCTCCCGCGGCATGGGCAGCAGGAACGGCGGTCGAGGCGGGAACGGCGCGGTCCGCATCGCGGCCCCCACCACCGCCCCGGAGGCGTCCCGCACCACGAGCCACCAGTCGTCCTCGGGCAGCGCGACGCCCTCGGCGCGGCGGGCCGCCATCCGGCGCGTGACGGTGGCGACGACGGTGTTGACCACCGGATCGGCGGCCAGGTACGCCTCGGCGGCGGCGAGGAACTCGCCCGGGTCGGTGCAGAAGTGCAGCGTCGGCGCGGCGGTCATGCGGGCCACGGTAGCCAGCGCCCGCAGCCGCGCCGTAGCGATTTTTCCGCCCCGCCTCAGGGGGCGATGCGCAGTCGCCGGATGCGGGTGTCGTCGTACTCCTCGAACCGGAACCGCAGCCCGGCGAACGGGCTGCCGGGGAAGTCGCCGCTGATCGTGGCCGTCACCACCGTCCCGGCCGGTGTCTGCTCGACGTCGGTGATCTCGTACGACACCAGCGGCGTGCCGCTGCGCCAGGCGCGGATCTCGTCGATCCCGCGGTGGGTGCGTCCCTCGTCCTCGACCACCGCGTCGTCGGCGAACAGCGCGAGGTGGGGCTCCTTGTCGGCCTGGCCGGCGAGCGCGAAGTAGCGGCGGACGATCTCGGGCGTTCCGTTCATGCCCGGGAGCCTAGGCACCGGGTCCGACGAGAAGCGCCGTGACGGTGGCCGTGGTGGCGAGCACGGCGAGCGCGGCGCTGGTGGCCACGAACCGGCCCAGCGGCACGGCCACCCCGGCGGCGCGGCAGCGCTCGTACCAGATCAGCGTGGCCAGCGACGCCCACGGCGTGGCCAGCGGACCCACGTTCGTGCCGATCAGCAGCGCCAGCAGCTGGGTGTGCCGGTCGGCCGCGATCACCGCCTCGCCGGCCAGGTACGCGGGCAGGTTGTTCACCACGTTGCTGAACAGCGCGCCGACCGCGCCCGCCCGCAGCGCCCCCTCCGCGCCCGGGTCGGCGCCGATCAGCGTGCCCATCACGGTGTCCAGGCCGTACCGGCCGATGGTCTGCACCACCAGGAACAACCCGGTCACGAACACCAGCAGTCGCCACGGCACCAGCGCCGGCCGCAGCCGGTGCCGGGCGCGCACCGCGAAGCCTGCCACCAGGATCGCGGCGGCCACCCCGGAGGCGATGCCGATCTCCACCCCGGCGAGGATCCCGGCGACGAACAGCAGGCAGGCGGCGAGCGCGGTGCGGTAGAGCGCCCGGTCCGGCGGCACGTACGGCGGCGGCGGGACGAACGGGTCGGCGCCCGCGCGCGCCGGACGCCAGTACCACCACCACAGCAGCAGCGCGGTCACCGCGACGGCGACCAGCTGCGGCCACCACATCCGGGCCGCCCACGGCACCGGATCCAGGTCGACCCGGTCGCTGGCCAGGATGTTCGTCAGGTTGGACACCGGCAGCAGCAGGCTGGCCGTGTTCGCCAGCCACACGGTGGTCATGGCCAGCGGCGTCGGCGGCACGTTCAGCGCCCGGGCCAGCGCGATCATCACCGGCGTGAGCAGCACCGCAGTGGTGTCCAGGTTGAGCGCGATCGTGGTCACCGAGGCGAAGCCGACGCAGAGCCAGAACAGGGCCCGGAAGCTGCCCCGCGCGGTCACCGCCACCCGCGTGGCCAGCGCGTCGAACACCCCGGCCACAGCGGTCAGCTCGGCCAGCACCACCACGGTGCCGAGAAAGATCAGGATGGGGATGATCCGCCGCATCGTGCCCTCGGCGTCGGCGCGGGGCAGCAGCCCGGTGAGCACGCACACCACCCCGAGCACGGCCAGCCCGATCGCGATCCAGTCGAGCACGTGCAGGCGGCCCCAGCGGGAGCGGTCGGGCACGGCGTTCGGCGGATCGCCGGGGGTCTCCACGAGGGATGATCCTCGCACATGCCCAGGCGGGCAGAGGAGCCCGACGCGGGCGGATCCGAGCTGCCGAGGGTGTCGATCTGTTGACCGTCGGTGGCCATAATGACCGTGTGGTTGTAGGCGCGCACCCCACCCGGTCCGACCGCCCCATCGATTTCTTCATCAGCTACTCGCCCGCGGACGAACGCTGGGCCACGTGGCTGGCGTGGGAGTTCGAGGCCGCCGGCTACCGCACGTTGTTGCAGGCGTGGGACTTCGTGGCAGGCACCAACTTCATCGACTTCATGGACCGAGGCGTCCGTGAGGCCGAGGTGGTGGTGGCGGTGCTGTCCGAACGCTACCTGCACTCGACCTACGGCAAGCTGGAGTGGCAGGCCGCGCTGCGCGCCGACCCGGACGGCACCGGCAACAAGCTCGTCACGGTACGCGTCGAGGACTGCCCGATCGACGGCCTGCTCGCCACCATCACCTATGTGGACCTGGTCGGCGTGGACGACCCGGCGCAGGCCCGCAACCGGGTGCTCGACCGCATCCGGGAGGCGCTCGACGGCCGGGCCAAGCCGATGCGGCAGCCGGTCTTCCCGCATCACCCGGCCGACCCGCACGGGGTGCTCGCCGCGCCCGCCACCGGAGCGCCCGCGCCCCGCCGCGCCCGGCGTACCCCGATCAACCCGCCGCCGTTCCCGCCCGCCGCGGCGGCGCCGCCGACGGCCCGGGACACCGTCACGGTGCTCCAGGTCGCCGGGCCGCGCTTCGGCCGGGGCGTGATCACCCCCGGCGCGCCGGTCACCCCCGGCGAGGTGCAGGAACACCTGATGGGCGACCTCACGCTGCTGATGAACGACGGCGTGCCCCGGCCGGACCTGCTCGTCGTCGGCGGCAACCTCACCGAGTCGGGCAGCCCGCGCGAGTTCTCCGACGCGCTGAGCTTCCTCACCGGCCTGCGGGTGCTGCTCGGGCTGGAGCCGCACCGCCTCGTCGTGGTGCCCGGCCCGCGCGACGTGACGATGGCGGCCTGCCGCGCGTACTTCGCCACGTGCGAGGCCGACGACGTCGACCCGCAGCCGCCGTACTGGCCGAAGTGGCGGCACTACGCGCGCCTGTTCGACGACCTCTACCAGGGCCTCGACGACCGGATCTTCGACAGCGAGCAGCCCTGGACGCTGTTCCCGGTGCCTGACCTGCGGGTGGTGGTGGCCGGGCTGAACTCCACCATCGCCATCACCCACCGCGAGGAGGACCGGTACGGCTTCCTCGGCGAGGCGCAGTCCAGCTGGTTCGCCCAGCGGCTGCGCCACTACCAGCAGTCCGGCTGGCTGCGACTGGGCGCGATGGCGCACGCCCCGGGGGCGCGCAGCCCGTACGCCGACGAGGTGCCGCCGGACCCGGTGTCGCTGCGCGACCGGGGCTCGGTCAACCGGCTGGTCGGCCCGATGCTCAACCTGCTGCTGGCCGACGCCGCGCCGTCGGCCCGGGTCGACCCGGTGGTGCCGCTGGCCGCCGCGCCCCGCGACGGCCGGGCGCAGGTGCTGCGGCTCGGCGCGGACGGGATGACCCGCTGGGTGCTCGGCCGCGACGACCGGCTGGACGGCGGCGCGGTCACCGCGGTGTCCTGGCCGCACGCGGAGGCCACCTTCGGCGCGTCCGGCCCGGCCCAGGTGCCGGACCCGCGGCGTCCGGTCGCCGTCGAGGGGGCCACCCAGGCCGCCGCGGCGGCCGCCGCGCCGGTCGCGCCGGTGCAGCGGCTGCTGGACCGGCTCGCCGAGGTCTGCGAGGCCCGCTACGACCGCGTGGTGGTACGCCGCGTCGGCACCGACCCGCCGCACCTCTACATCAGCTACCGCTCCGACGGGGTGGTCCGCCAGCAGCGCGTCGGCGCGCACGTGGGCACCCCCACCGCGGCCGACCTGGACGCCTTCGCCCGCCGGGTGCACGCCACCGACCCGGACATCGCCTCCGAGCTGGTCTACGACGGCGACCGGGTGCCGCGCGGGCTGGCCGAGGAGGCGCAGCGCCGCGGCGTACGCGTGCTGCACCTGACCGAGTTCCAGGGCCTGCTCGACCTGCGCGAGTACGTCGCCGCGCAGACCGCCCGGCTCCAGGCCGACCGGCTCTACCCGCCCGGGCAGTACGTGCCGCAGCGTTACCGCCACCTCGTCGGCGCCGACCAGCGCGTGCGCGACGACGTGGTGGACGAGCTGCTGGAGACCGTCTCCGCGCCGGACGGCCGGTTCGTGCTGGTGCTGGGCGACTTCGGCCGGGGCAAGACGTTCGCGTTGCGGGAGGTGGCCCGCCGGCTGCCCACCGCCGCGCCGGACCTGATCCCGATCCTGGTCGAGCTGCGCGCGCTGGACAAGGCGCACTCGGTGGACGGCCTGGTCGCCGCGCACCTGGCCAACCACGGCGAGCAGGTGATCGACCTCAAGGCGTTCCGCTACATGCTGCGCCAGGGCCGCATCGTGCTGCTGTTCGACGGATTCGACGAGCTGGTGGCCCGGGTCACCTACGACCGGGCGGCCGACCACCTGGAGACGCTGCTCCAGGCGGCCGAGGGCAACGCGAAGATCGTGGTGAGCAGCCGGACCCAGCACTTCAAGACCAACTCGCAGGTGCTCACCGCGCTCGGCGAGCGGGTCGGCCTGCTGCCGCACCGGCGCGTCCTGGCGGTGGAGGACTTCACCCCCGGGCAGATCGAGGCGTTCCTGCGCAACCGGTACGGCGGCGACGAGCGGGCCGCCCGCGAGCGGATGGACCTGCTCGCCGGCGTGAAGGACCTGCTCGGCCTCTCCCGCAATCCGCGCATGCTCGGGTTCATCGCCAACCTCGACGAGGGCCGGCTGGCCGCCGTGGCCGGGGCGGGCGGCACGTTCAGCGCCGCCGGGCTGTACCGGGAGATCCTGGAGTCCTGGCTGGACTTCGAGGAGCGTCGCACCCAGGGCATCCCGGGCGCGCCGGTGAGCCTGCGCCGGCCCGAGCTGTGGCAGGCGGTGAGTCGGCTGGCGTTCCAGCTCTGGGAGAGTGGCGAGGCCTATCTGCGCCTGGCCGAGCTGGCCGACTCCACCGGCCGGCTCGCCGGGCGGGCCGACTCGCGGCTGTCCGGCCCGCAGGCGGCGCACGCCGTCGGCGCGGGCAGCCTGCTGGTCCGCACCGATGACGGGCTGTTCGGGTTCATCCACACCTCGGTCATGGAATGGCTGGTCGCCGAGGGGGTGGCCGAGCAGCTCAACCGGGGTGAGGAACCGGCCGCACTGGCGGTGCGGTCGCTGTCCGCGCTCGCCGTGGAGTTCCTCGGCGACCTCGCGGACCCGGCCCGCTGCACCGCGTGGACCGCCCGCGTGCTCGGCGACGAGTCGGCCGGCGAGACGCTGCGCGCCAACGCGCTGCGGCTGTCCGCCCGGCTGCGCCTGCCCGACCGGGCCGACCTGCGCGGCGCGGTGCTGCGCGGCGAGGACCTGTCGCACCGCGAACTCGCCGGCGCCGACCTGACCGGCGCCGACCTGACCGACGCGCGGCTGGTCGCCACCAACCTGACCGAGGCGCGCCTGGAACACGCCCGGCTGCGCGGCGCCCGCCTGGACCAGGCCCGCCTCGCCGGGGCGGACCTGCGCGACGCGGAGCTGGCCGGGGCGCGGCTGTTCCGTACCGACCTGCGCGGGGCCCGGGTGGCCGGCAGCAGCTGGCACCGCACCGCGCTGATCGACGTCAGCGCCGACGCGGCGCTGCTGCGCGCCCCGGAGCTGCGCGGCGCCGTCGTCGCGCCGGGCCGGCCGGTCGCGCCCGGCCTGGCCCCACCCGCCGTGGGCGTCGGCTACGGCTTCGAGGTGGGCCGGCTGCCGGTGCCGGTGGCGTACAGCCCGGACGGCGCGGTGCTCGCGGTGGGCAGCGACGACGGTGGTGTGCTGCTCTGCGACACCGCTACCGGGCTGCCGGTGCGCACGCTCCAGGGACACCGGTCCCGGGTGTACGCGGTCCGCTACGACGCCGCCTCGCACCAGCTCGTCACCGGCTCGGCCGACCTCACCGTACGGCTGTGGGACGCCGACCACGGCGACGTGCGGCACGTCATCGAGGACGTCTTCGCCGGCTGGGTGTGGCCGCTGCTCACCGACGGCCGCCGGGGCCGCCTGGTGGTCGGCGACGCCGCCGGCGTGGTGCGCCTGTACGACACCCGCGGCGCCCGGCTGCGCCACGAGTGGCCCGGCCACGCCGCGCCGATCTGGGGCACCTCGTTCAGCCCGGACGGGCGGCGGGTGGTGGTCGCCGACAGCGCCGGCACCGTACGCGGCTGGGACGTCCCCACCGGCAAGCTGGCGTTCGAGGTCCGCGAGCCGGAGGTGGTCTACCGGGTGGTGCACTCGCCGGACGGCCGGCTGCTGGCCGCCGTCGGGCAGCACGGCCGGGTCTGGGTCCGCCGGGCCGCGGACGGGGAGTTGCTGCGCGCGCCGCGCGGTCACGAGGCCGACGTGTACGCCCTGGACATCAATCCCGACGGCACGCTCATGGCCACCGGCGACACGCACGGCGCGCTTCGGCTGTGGGAGACCGAGACGGGCCGCCCGGTGCGGGTGCTCGGGCGGCAGCGAGGCGCGATCTACAGCGTCCGGTTCAACGGCGACGGCAGCCTGCTCGCCACCGCCGCCAGCGACGGCGCGATCCAGCTCTGGGACACCGACGACGGGCAGGTGCGGCACGAGCTGACCCGGCACCGCGGCTCGGTCTGGCCGGTGGTCTGGCGGCCGGACCAGAACCAGGTGGCGACCAGCAGCAACGACGGCACCACCCGGCTGTGGGACGTGCGTACCGGCCAGCTCCAGCACACGCTGCGCGGGCACGGCCGCCGGGTCACCGCGCTGTCCTTCCGCGACGACGGCGAGGTGCTCGCGGCCTGCGGCAACGACGGCGTGATCCGGCTCTGGGAGCCGCGTACGGGCCGCCTGCTGCGCCAGCTCGCCAGCCCGGCCGACCGGCTGCTGTCGGTGGTGTTCTGCCCCGAGGAGCCGCTGGTCGCCACACCCAGCGGTGACGGCGGCGTGCACCTGTGGAACACCGACACCGGTGCCGACGAGCGCGAACTCAACGTGGACACCGACCACGTCTGGGCGGTCGCGTTCAGCCCCGACGGCGACGCGCTGGCCACCGCGAACGACGACGACACGGTACGCCTGTGGTACCGCCGTACCGGCCGGCACTTCGCCACGCTCACCCCGCACCGGGGGCGCGTGCGCACCGTGGCGTTCAGCCCCGACGGCGAGACCATCGCCACCGGCTGCGACGACCAGACGGTACGGCTCTGGGACGCCGCCACCGCCACCTGCCGGCTCACCCTCGACCACCACACCGACCGGGTCTACTCGGTCTGCTTCAACAGCGAGGGCACGCTGCTCGCCAGCGCCGGCAACGACGGCACGGCCGTGGTCTGGGACGCGGTCACCGGCGAGCGGCGCCTGGTGCTCACCGAACACGACGGCCGGCTGTGGTCCTGCGCGTTCAGCCCGGACGGCAACCTGCTCGCCACCGCCGGCGACGACCTGGTGATCCGGCTCTGGGATCCGGTCACCGGCCGGCTGCACGGCACCCTGGCCGCGCACACCCGGCGCGTCTGGTCGGTGCACTTCAGCCCGGACAGCAGCCTGCTCGCCAGCGCCGGTGACGACGGCACGGTACGGCTGTGGGACGTCGCCGACCCGGAGCACGCCCAGTTGCGGACCACGCTGATCGGCCTGCCGGACGGGTGGGCGGCGGTCAGCCCGGACGGCCGGTACAAGCTGGACGGCGACCCGGGCGGCCAGTTCTGGCATGTCATCGGCACGTGCCGCTTCGAGGTCGGCGAGCTGGATCCCTACCTCACCCAGGTCCGCCGCCTCCCCGTGGACGCCCCCTTCTAGCCCTTACGCCTTTCCCGGTGATCAAGGGGCCCGGTCCAGCGGACCTCGCCGTCCTGCCACACGTCGGTGGGGGCCAGGCCGCAGGCCGTGGCCACCGCCGCCGACGCGCGGTGGTCGGGATGGACGTGGGCCATGAGGGTACGCACACCGCGTCGCCCCAGCCAGCCGACCATTCCACGGGCGGCCTCGGTGGCGATACCGCGCCCCTGCCAGGGCGTCCCCACCACCCAGGCGATCTCCGCGACCGGTCCCGCGGTGGCCGGTGTCGCCTCGTCGAGGTGCCGGTGGCCGACCGCGCGCGCACCCGCCGTGGCGGTGTCCGCCGCCGTCCCGTGTGGCTCGGTGACTGTGGCCTGGACGAAGCCGGCCAGCCGGCCGTCGTCCCGGAGCTGGATCACCCAGTTGCACCACGACTCGGCCGGGTCGGGCGAGCCGGCGACCAGCCGTTCGTAGCGGGCCCGCAACGCCGCCGGGGCCGCGGGCTCGCCGCCGATGAACGTGTGCAGCGCCGGGTCGGCGAGGACGGCGGCCATCTCCTGGGCGTGCTCGACGGCCAGGGGCAGCAGGTTCAGCCGTGCGGTGGGGACGGGTTCCGGCGTGAACCCGCTCATCGGGGTCAGCGCGCCGGTCGGGTCATCCATGATCGCGCTTCCAGAAGATCGATGGTCCGGTCTCGCGGGAGCGAAACGGACCTCACGGTAACCCAGACCGCCCACCGGGACGCAACGCCATTCGTGCCGCCACCGGGGCGGGCGGGGTGTGGCGCCCGCCCCGGGCCTCGGGGGTGCCGGTCAGCGCCGCCACTTCTGGTTGGCGGCGCCGGTGCAGTCCCAGATCTGCAGCCGGGTGCCGTCGGCCGAGCTGGGACCGGTGGCGTCCAGGCACTTGTTCGCCTGGGGATTGACGATGTCGCCGGCCGCGCTGAACACCCACTTCTGCGCGCCGGTGCCGTTGCAGTCGTAGAGCTGCACCTTGGCGCCGCTCGCGGTGGATCCGGCGGCCACGTCGAGGCACTTGCCGAGCGCGCGTACCGAGCCGTCGGCGTTCCAGCTCCACCGCTGGGCGGCGGTGCCGTTGCAGGTCCAGAGCTGCACCGGGGTGCCGTTGGCGGTGTTGGCGCTGGCCACGTCGACGCACTTGTCGCCGTACCCGACGATCTGACCGCCGGTGCCCCCGCCGCCGTTGTCCCAGGCCTGGACCCGGACGTAGTCGATCGTCATGGTCTGCGGGAACGTGGTGCCGCCGTCCGGCGAGCCGGGCCAGTTGCCGCCGACCGCGACGTTCATGATCATGAAGAACGGGTGGTCGAAGACCCAGCGGTTGCCCCCGATGTCGGCGGGCGTCTTGCGCGAGTACGCCACGCCGTCGAGGTACCAGGTGATCGAGTCCGGCGCCCAGTCCACGGTGAAGGTGTGGAAGGCGTCGGCGAGCGCCTGCCCGCCCGGCGTCGAGGTGGACGCGCCGACGCCGCTGCCGCCCGAGTAGCCGGGGCCGTGCAGCGTGCCCCAGACGGTCGACGGCGCGTAGCCGACGTTCTCCATGATGTCGATCTCGCCGCTGCCGGGCCACGGGTTCGTGCCGATGTCGTTGCCGAGCATCCAGAACGCCGGCCACAGTCCCTGTCCACGCGGGACCTTGATGCGCGCCTCGAACCGCCCGTACGCCTGGGCGAACGTGCCGTTGGTGAGCAGCCGGGCCGAGGTGTACTGGCAGCTTCCGTACCAGCAGGAGTAGCCGGACGGGTTCTCCTTGCGGGCGGTGATGACCAGGTTGCCGTTGCCGTCGAGCGCGGCGTTGCGGGTGCTGTTGGTGTAGTACTGCAACTCGTTGTTGCCCCAGCCACCGCCACCGATGTCGTAGCGCCACTTGCTCGCGTCGGGGGCGGCGCCGGCCGGGCCGTTGAAGTCGTCGGACCAGGTGACCGCCCCGGGGGCGGCGATCGCGGGGGAATCGGGGACGGTGGCGAGGGCGGCGGTGAGGCCGACCGCTGTCACCGCCAGGGCGGCGAGGGTACGGATGGTGCGCACGGGGCGCCTCCTGCGGGATGGTGGCCGTCACCGTCGCGGCGGCCGGCCCCGCCCGACGGTTAACAAACCATACAAATAGACTTCGATGAAGGTATGAACGAAGTCGGTCGATGTCAAGAGAGCGCTTCCCGCTGGCGCTCCGGCGTCGGCTCGGGCTCACGCTGCCGTACCACTGTGGGCCGGCGCATGTCCCGCCACGGACCGCCCAGCAGCGGCGTCAGCACCACCAGCAGGTAGCAGGCGCCCATCACGACGAGCGTGGACGTGGGGCCGAACCGGTCCGCGGCGAATCCCGCGCCGACCGCGCCGGCCGGCATGGCCGCCCACGCGCCCGCGCCGATCACGCCGTACACCCGGGCCCGCATCGCCGGTGGCACCCGCTCCAGCTCGACGGCGCCCATCAGCGGGTTGAGCGAGCCGGCGGCCAGCCCGGCCACCGCGACCACGGCCACCACGACCGGTAGCGGCGGCGCGGCGGCGAGCGCCCACAGTGGCGGCGCGCCGCAGAGCGCGAAGGCGGTGACGAACGTGGCCCGGCGGGGCAGCCGGTGCCCGATCGCGCTGAACACCAGCGAGCCGACCAGTGCGCCGCCGCCCATGACGCCGACCAGCAGGCCGAACGCGGCCGGGCCGCCGAGTTCCCGGTCGGCGACCACCGGCAGCAGGACCTGGCTCTTGGCCGCGTCGAACAGGTTCGTCACCAGCACCAGCAGGACCATGGCGCGCAGCAGCGGCTCGCGGACCAGGAAGCGCAGCCCGGCGGCGAACTGCCGCCAGTAGCCTCCGGTCTCCGGCTCGCTCTCGTCGCCGGAGGGCCGAAGGCCGCGCGGCACCAGCAGCGTCACCACGAGCGCCGACGCCGCGAACGTCGCCGCGTCCAGGGCCAGCACCGGCAGTGCGCCGAACACGCCGACGAGCAGGCCGGCCAGCGGCGCGCCGATCATCCGGGCGCCGCGCGAGGTCGCCTCGGCCCAGCCGACGGCCCGTTCGATCGGCACCCCTGCCGCCGCCGCGGCCTCCGGCAGCAGCGCCTCACGCGCGGTCTGCCCCGGCGTGTCGAGCAGGCCGCTGACGAAGACGAGGGCCAGCAGCGCCGGGAACGGCAGGCCGACGGTGGCGTGCAGCAGGGGTACGGCGGCGATGGTCAGGCCGGAGATCACGTCGGCGAGCACGCTGGAGCGGCGGTAGCCGATCCGGTCGACCAGCACCCCGCCGAACGCGCCGCCGAGCACCACGGGCGCGGTGGCGAACGCCCCGGCCAGCCCGGTGGCCGCCGGTGAGCCGGTCTCGGCCAGCACGTAGAGCGGCAGCGCGATGAGCGTGAGCACGTTGCCGGTCAGCGAGACGGCGTGCCCGATCAGCAGTCCGGTCAGGGGCCGGCGGTCGCGGTTCACTGCGGCCCCCGGTACGCCTGCCAGATCAGCGTGACCATCTCGGCACCGGGCCGCCCGGGTGCACCGCGTTCCCGCCAGCGCCGGCCCAGCGCGGACAACTCGTCGCGCAGCTCGACCAGTTCCTCCGGCGTCAGGCGCAGCACCATGTCGCTGCTGGTGGTGCCGCGTACCCAGGCCGGGTCGAGGCTCGCCTCGGAGTCCAGGTACGCCTGGTAGCGGTCCACGTAGCGCTGCATGGCGGCCTGGCGCAACAGGTTGCCGGCGAGCCGGCGCTCCGGGTCGTCGAGCAGTTCCAGCGGATCCCAGTCGGTGGTGGCGTGCGCGGCCCGCCACCACCGCTCGCGGCGGTCCCGGGCCAGCTCGGGGGCGGCGGTCACGAAGCCGTGTTCGGCCAGCTTGCCGATGTGATAGCTGACCGAGCCGACCGCATCGCCGGTCCGCTCGCTCAGCATGCCGACCGTCTGCGGGCCGCGCAGGCGCAGCTCGCCGAGCAGCCGCAGCCGAGTGGGGTGGGCCAGCGCCCGCATGGCTCGCGGGTCGCTCACGCGCCGGTTGCCGGTCTCGTCCGCCATACCGACAGGCTAGAACAACAAGAAGTGATGTACAAGACGTCTTGTATATCGGCGGAGTCAGTCCAGGCAGAACTCGTTGCCCTCCGGATCGGTCATCAGCAGGTGGCCCGCGTCCAGCGGGGGAGCGGGCTCGTGGCGCTCGACGCGCGTCGCGCCGAGCGGGACGAGCAGGTCGGCCGTCGCCTCCAGCGCCGCCATCCGGGCCTCGCCGGTCAGCCCGGGCGCGGCCCGGACATCCAGGTGCACCCGGTTCTTGACCCGCTTGGGCTCCGGCACCCGCTGGAAGAACAGTCGCGGACCGGAGCCCTCCGGGTCGACCACGGCCGAGGCGTCGTTGTGCCGCTCCGGCGGAACGCCCATCGCGGTCAGCGCCTGCTCCCACGAGCCGAAGCCCTCCGGCGGGCCCTGGATCCGATAGCCGAGAACCTCGGCCCAGAACGCCGCGAGCTTCGCGGGATCGGCGCAGTCGATGGTGATTTGCACGTCGCGAGCCATGGCAGCTCCCCTTCCGTCCGGTCCACCGGCGAACCGGCGGTAGGTGTGATCGGTCGCCCTCCACCCTGCCGGAACCAGCGGACAGGAACTGTCCGCGACATGTGGCGGATCAGGTGCGACGGCCGGCTGCGCGGCCCTTGAGGCGCCGGCCCATCTCCCGGGCGATCTCCTTCTTGGCGTCCCGCTCGGCCAGCGCCTGGCGCTTGTCGTACGAGCGGCGACCCCGGGCCAGGCCCAGCTCCACCTTGGCCCAGCCGTCGGCGAAGTACATCGACAGCGGCACCAGCGTGACGCCGCCGTCGCGCAGCTTCTCCAGGATCCGGGCGATCTCCACCCGGTGCAGCAGCAGTTTCCGGGTGCGCCGGGGCGCGTGGTTGGTCCAGGTGCCGAAGCCGTACTCGGCGATGTGCAGGCCGTACAGCATGATCTCGCCGTCGCGCTCCTGGGCGAACGCGTCGACCAGCGACACCCGCCCCTCACGCAGCGACTTCACCTCCGTGCCGGCCAGCACGATGCCCGCCTCGTACGTCTTGAGGATGTCGTAGTCGTGCCGTGCCTTCTTGTTCGAGGCGATCAGCTTGCGCCCGTTCTCCCTGGCCACGCGAGCAGGGTACCGGCCGGCGGCGGCTGCGGGCCGGTCGCCGGGCGCGTCGCGGTCACCCAGCCGGTGGTGATCAGCAGCAGCGCGGCGCAGTAGGTGACCATCACCAGCAGGCCCCGCCCGGGCAGCTCCACCCCGGCCGCGCCGATGCCGATGAGCAGGTCGGAGACGAGGAAGAGTGCCCCGCCCACGGCGACCCGGGCGGACACCCCGGTCGCGGCGGCGGCCATCAGGCACAGCGCCAGGCTGTAGCCGAGCACCGGCAGCCGCAACGGCCCGAGCATGCTCCACAGCAGCGCGTTCGCGCCCGCCCAGGCGAGCAGGTAGCCGGCCCACGCCACGGCCCGGGCCCGCCGGTACCGCACGAAGGCGGTGATGAACGCGATCTGGGCGACCAGGAAGAAGCCCATGCCGGCCAGGAACGCGGTGTCGCCCCGCAGGAGCAGGGCGACGTCGCCGGCGGTGGCGGCGACCAGGCCCACCGCCACCGCGTCCCACCGGCGCCGGTGCGCCAGGAGGTACGCCAGCAGCACCGGCGCCAGCAGCGGCTTGGCCAGCCACTGGAGCACTGACGAGTCGAGCGCGACGCCGATCAGTTCGACGGCGGCGACCAGCCCGAACAGGGGCAGCAGCCGCCTCATCGGACGGGCTGCCAGCCGGGACGGCCGAGCAGGTAGCCCAGCCGGTGCCGCCAGCAATCGGCCCGGCGTACGTCGGACCAGATGGCGGCGAACTCGTGGGTGGCCACCCGCAGCGGGTTGTAGGTGCCGATGTTCCTGGTGAGCCCGTAGCGCGCGGGGGCGCGCTCGGGCTCGAAGCTGCCGAACAGCCGATCCCAGACGATCAGGATGCCGCCGTAGTTGCGGTCCAGGTACTCGGTGTTCGAACCGTGGTGCACCCGGTGGTGCGACGGGGTGTTGAAGATCCATTCGATCGGCCGGGGCAGCACGTTGATCCTCTCGGTGTGCAGGAAGAACTGGTAGAGCAGACTGACCGACTGCTGCAGGAAGATCATCCACGGTGGGATGCCGAGCAGCGCCAGCGGTAGCCAGAACGGCAGCGAGGTCATCGGCGTCCAGCTCTGCCGCAGCGCCGTCGACAGGTTGTAGTGGACGCTTGAGTGGTGCACGACGTGGCTGGCCCAGAGCACGCGTACCTCGTGGTGGGAGCGGTGGAACCAGTAGTACGCCAGGTCGTCGGCGAAGAACAGGATCACCCAGGTCCACCAGTCGCCGGGGGACAGCTGCACCGGCGCCACGGTCCACAGCCCCGCGAACAGGCCGACGGTGAGCAGCTTCCACGGGATGCCGATGATCTGGCTGCCCAGCCCCATGGACAGGCTGGTGGCGGTGTCGCGCACCTCGTAGCCGCGTTCGTCGTCGTCGGGCAGGAAGCGGTAGGAGACCGCCTCGATCACGATCAGGAGCAGGAACGCCGGGACCGCGTACAGCACGGCGGGGATCATGCGCGCGCTTCCCTTCGGGGGGTGGGGGAGAGGGGGGTGGTGACCGGCGCGGTCAGCAGCGCCCGGGCGTGCCGGGCCGCCGCCGCGCCCTGACCGGAGGCGACAGCCGCGGCGAGACTGCGGTGCCCGGCGACGTCGAGCAGTTCGGCCGCGCGGGCGTCCGGGGGTACGTCGCCGACCGCGAACGTGCCGGCCACCAGGCTGTTGAACGCGAGCTGGTAGGCGGTGTTGCCGCTGCCGCGCACGATCAGCCGCCAGACGGCGATGTTCGCCTCGTGCATCAGGTCCAGGTCGGGGGCCAGTTCGCCGTACTCCTCGGTGGCCCGGACCACCGCGGCGACCACCGCCGCGTCCCCGCGCTCGGCGCAGAGCCGGGCCGCGTCGGTCCCGACGCAGGCCCGCATCTCCAGCATGTCGCGCACCAGCGTCTCGACCGGGAGTACGTCACCGGAGCGCGCCAGGGACAGCGCCAGGTCCAGCCCCGCGTGGACCCGCCAGTCCAGTACCCGGGTCGCGCCGCCCTGACTGACCCGGACCAGGCCGAGCTGTTGCAGGCGGCGCAGTGCCTCCCGGACCGCGTGCCGGTTGACGGCGAACGCCCCGGCCAGCTCCCGCTCGCCGGGCAGCGTCTCGCCCGGCGCGTAGCGGCCGGACACGATCGCGTCCCGAAGCCGGCCGAAGACGTGGTCGGAGACCGAGACACGAGGCGCGGGATCGAAGGTCATGCGCAGCAGTGTGGCCCGAACAGATCAACCCGTCAACTGGTTGGACCAGCCGGTTTCGGGGGCGGCCGGTGCGTGCCGCGATGGTCACGCCTCGTATCCTTTCCGCCGTAGGCCCGCCAGAGTGGAAGGGAGTCGGTGTGAGCGAGACGTTGGAGTTCCAGGCCGAGGCCCGTCAGTTGCTGCAACTGATGGTGCACTCGATCTACTCGAACAAGGACGTCTTCCTGCGCGAACTGATCTCGAACGCGTCCGACGCGCTGGACAAGCTGCGGCTGGAGTCGCTCGTCGACAAGGAGCTGTCGGCCGACACCGCCGACCTGCACATCGAGATCGAGGTCGACAAGGACGCCCGTACGCTCACCGTGCGGGACAACGGCATCGGCATGACCCGCGACGAGGTGGTCGGCCTGATCGGCACGATCGCCAAGTCCGGCACCGCCGAGCTGCTGCGCAAGCTGCGCGAGTCCGCCGACGCCGCCGCGTCCCAGGAGCTGATCGGCCAGTTCGGCGTCGGCTTCTACGCCACGTTCATGGTGGCCGACAAGGTGACGTTGCTGACCCGCCGCGCCGGGCGGTCCGGCGGCACCCGCTGGGAGTCCAGCGGCGAGGGCACGTACTCGATCGAGGAGGTCGAGGAGGCGCCTCAGGGCACCTCGGTCACGCTGCACCTCAAGCCGACCGACACCGAGGACAACCTGCACGACTACACCGCCGAGTGGACCATCCGCGAGATCGTCAAGCGCTACTCCGACTTCATCTCCTGGCCGATCCGGATGACTGTCGACAAGCCCGGCGAGGACGGCGCCACCATCCGCGAGGAGCAGACGCTCAACTCGATGAAGGCGCTCTGGGCGCGCTCGCGGGACGAGGTCGACGAGGCCGAGTACAAGGAGTTCTACCGGCACGTCGCGCACGACTGGGCCGACCCGCTCGAAACCATCCACATGCGCGGCGAGGGCACCTTCGAGTACGAGGCGCTGCTGTTCCTGCCCTCGCACGCCCCGCTCGACCTGTTCTCCCCGCAGGGCCGCCGCGGCGTGCAGCTCTACGTCAAGCGCGTGTTCATCATGGACGACTGCGACGCGCTGATGCCCAACTACCTGCGCTTCGTCAAGGGCGTGGTGGACGCGCACGACCTGTCGCTGAACATCTCGCGGGAGATCCTCCAGCAGGACCGGCAGATCCGCGCGGTGCGCCGCCGGCTGGTCAAGAAGGTGCTCGCCACACTCAAGGACATGTCCGCCGAGTCGTACCGCACGTTCTGGACCGAGTTCGGGCCGGTGGTGAAGGAGGGTCTGCTGGAGGACCCGGACAACACCGAGACGCTGCTGGAGCTGGTGCGCGCCGCCAGCACCCACGACCCGGCCGAGCCGACCTCGCTGCGCGCGTACGTGGAGCGGATGCGCGACGGCCAGACCGAGATCTACTACGCCACCGGTGAGAACCGGACCACCATCGAGAACTCGCCGCACCTGGAGGCGTTCCGCGCCAAGGGCTACGAGGTGCTGATCCTCACCGACCCGGTGGACGAGGTGTGGGTCGAGCGCGTCGGCGCGTACGACGGGAAGACGCTGCGCTCGGTCGCCAAGGGCCAGGTGGACCTGGAGACCGAGGAGGAGAAGGAGAAGGCCGAGGCGGACCGCCAGGAGTACGCCGACCTGCTCATGTTCCTCGGCGGCGCGCTCGCCGACAGCGTCAGGGAGGTGCGCCTGTCCACCCGGCTGACCACCTCACCGGCCTGCGTGGTGGGCGACGCGCACGACATGACGCCGACGCTGGAGAAGATGTATCGGGCCATGGGCCAGGAGGTGCCCCGCGTCAAGCGGATCCTGGAGCTGAACCCGGCCCACCCGCTGGTCACCGGGCTGCGTAAGGCGCACGGGGAGGGCGGCGACACGGCCGCGCTGACCGAGACCGCCGAACTGCTGTACGGCATGGCACTGCTGGCCGAGGGTGGCGAGCTGGCCGACCCGGCCCGGTTCACCCGGATCCTCGCCGACCGCCTGGCTCGCGGCCTGTAGCCGTAGGGAGGGGCCCTTTCTTGTCGCCTGCGCGACAGAGAAGGGCCCCCGTTCAACGCCTGGCGCTCAGGGGAGCGCGGGGTAGAGCGCGGCCACTCCGCCGGACAGTCCGGCCCGGACCCGGCGCGCGACGTCGTCGGCCAGGATCTCGTAGCTGTCCGACTCGATGCCGTCCGCCGCGAGCCGGGCGATCTCGGCCGGGTCGGTCTTCGGGCCGGTCACAGCGGCGGTCATCTCGGTGTCCGTGTAGCCCACGTGCAGGCCCGCGACGCGGACGCCCCGGCCGGCCAGCTCGAGGCGCAGGGTGTTCGTCATCGACCACGGTGCCCGGGTTGCGGGCGGCGGCCCAGACCGTGGCGCCACGCGCGACGAGTTCGGCGGCCAGGTGCCGGCCGAAGCCGCGGTTGGCGCCGGTGACCAGGGCGGTGCTCCCAGCGATCTTCATGTCTCGCTCCGGGGTGTGGGAAGGGGTGCGTCAGGCGGACAGCAGGCCCGGGCCGGGCAGAACGGCCAGCTCACCGGGCGGTACGTCGTGCCCGGCGTCGCAGCGCAGCCGGGCGTGCACCGCCGCGCCGCACTCGTCGTGGGTCACCCGGACCGCCGGGCCGGCCTCGTCGGCGGCGTACGCGTCGCCCCACTGCCGCAGCGCGACGAGCACCGGGATGAGGTCGCTTCCCTTGGCCGTGAGCACGTACTCGTCGCGGGTGCGCTGCCCGGGCTCGCGGTAGGGGCGCCGGTCGAGCAGCCCGTCGCTGACGAGCTGCTTGAGGCGTGCGGCGGCCACCGGCTCGCTGACGCCGACCCGCCGGGCGAAGTCGTCGAAGCGGCGGGTGCCGAACGACGCCTCCCGCAGCAGGAGCAGCGTGGTGCGGTTGCCGACCACCTCCAGCGCCCGGGCGATCGAGCAGTTGGCGGTGGACCAGGAGTCACGCTGGGCGAGGAGGTCCGTCACGGCGTCGACGGTACCCCCTGACTTAGGAAAGCAAAAGCCAGCTGTCTCACAGCTGGCCGGGGAAGAACCCGTACCGGGCCAGCGGCTCGACGATCTGGTGCTCCTCGTACGACAGGTGCGACAGCAGCGTGTCGGTGAGCAGGTCCACCGCCTCCTGGAGGCCGGTGAAGTCCCCGGGCCGGCGGACCAGCTCCACGAGCGCCCGGTCGACGCTCTCCACCACGCCGTGGATCACCACGTGCTCCTCCTCCAGGCGGTCCAGCACGGCGGCCAGCCCGGCCTCGGAGCGGCGCAGGTGCGGGAAGATCGAGGCGTCCTCCAGCCCGTGGTGCTGGGTGACCATGGTGCAGTACGCCGCGCAGTACGCCCCGAGCGTCCAGTTGTTCTGCCGCATGGTCATCTCGTTCAGCGCGGCCCGCGCCCGGCCCGGCGACACCGTGCCCCGCTTGACCTGTTCCAGCAGGTCGCGCACCTGGGCGAGCTCCTGGCGCAGGTGGTCGTGCACGTCGACCAGGTGCTGCCCGGCGGCCTGTCCCCGGGGCGGGTAGGCGTGCCCGGCCGGCGGCGGCGGGGCGCTCGGGCGGGTGGACTCGTCCCAGGGGCGGCGTGCGCTCAGGCGTACCCCCGGGTCCGGGGTGGGGGTGACCCCGAGCGTGCCGGCGCCGCCGCCGGCGGCCTGTTGTCCAGCGGCCGGGCGGGGCTCGGGCGCGGTGCGCTCGGCGGCGACCAGCTCGCGCACCGCGGGCGCGACCTCCTGGCCGAAGATCTGGATCGCGCGCGGCTCGTCGCTGCCGAGGATGAACGTGGTGATGCCGTGCTCCAGCGTGAGCCCGGCCAGTTCCTCCACCCACTGCTCCGGCGGCCCGGCCAGGAGGCCGCCCGACGAGCGGGCGAACGTGCCGGTCACGTTGAGCATGCGGCGGATCGCGGCCGGATCGCGTCCGGCGGCCCGGGCGCCCTCGTCCACCAGGGCGTTCAGGGCGGGCAGCTCGTCGGGGCCCTTCGGCAGGTACGACAGGGACGGCAGCCAGCCGTCCGCGGCGCGGCCGACCAGGCGCAGCATGCGCGGCTTGTACGCGCCGACCCAGATGCCCACCGGGTGCGCGGGCGCCGGGCCGCGCTTGGCGCCGACCACCTGGTAGTGCTCGCCGTCGACGCGGATCATGCCGCGGCGGTCGGTGTCCCAGACCTCGCGGATCACCCGGATCGCCTCGTCGAGGGCATCGACGGCCGCGCCCGGGGACAGGCGTCGCCCGCCCGCCGCCTCGATCGCGTCCCAGAACGCGCCCGCGCCGAGTCCCAGCTCGACCCGGCCGCCGGTGAGCAGGTCCAGGCTGGCGACGCTGCGGGCCAGCACCACCGGCTGGCGCAACGGCAGGTTCAGTACGTTTCCGGCCAGGCGGACGCGTTCGGTGGCGGCAGCCACGTAGGACATCAGCGTCCAGGTGTCCAGGAAGCCCGGCTGGTACGGGTGGTCCTGGAACGTGACCAGGTCCAGCCCCACCTGCTCGCAGAGCCGGGCCAGCGCCACCACCTGGTCCGGCTGCGCGGCGGCGGGGGTGAGGAAACCGCCGAAGGTCAGCTCGTGTCCGTGATCGGTCATCTGTCCCGCCTCCCGTGATCTTGCCCAGCCCTGCCACGGTAGCGCCCGGTAGCCCGGCCGGGTGAAGGGCATCACAAGAAGTGGACGATCGACGCAAAGCGCTCTTAGCGTCGGTTTCGTTCGCAGTAGCGGACACCGCAGGCCGGAAACGCCAAATCCCGCCGTCGGCCGCGGTCACCGAACCTCGTGCGGGAGCGGGGGAACCACACGTTCCACGGTGCATCGTCACCTCGGGGTGAAGCCGCCACCGGCGGCCGGGCTCCTCGGCCCGAACCCGACAGCTCACCTCGTCGGCGTGGAGGAATCCACATGGCAACTGAATACTCAGCCCGAGGCCGCCGTACCGCTCTCGGAGCGGTGATGGCCGGCGCCGCCCTCGGCGCCGCGACCCTGTTCGGCTCGGCCGCTCCGGCCAGCGCGGGCGTCAACTGGGACGCTGTCGCTCGCTGCGAGTCGGGCGGCAACTGGAAGATCAACACCGGTAACGGCTACTACGGCGGGCTCCAGTTCTCCCGCGCCACCTGGAACGGCTACGGCGGCCAGAAGTACGCCGCCCGCGCCGACCTGGCCAGCCGGTCCGAGCAGATCGCCGTCGCGGAGAAGGTGCTGCGCGGGCAGGGCATCGGCGCCTGGCCGGTCTGCGGCAAGAAGGGCGGCTCGGCGAAGAAGGGTTCCGGGTCGGCCACTGCCGACAAGCGGTCAGGCGTGAAGAAGGCCGCGCCGCGGCGTCCCGCCACGAAGAGGGCCGCACCGGAGCGGGCCCTCGTCGCGCCGCGGCCCGGTACCGGCGCCGGGACGTACCTGGTCCGGCCCGGGGACACACTGTCAGAGATCGCCGTGGCGCAGCGCGTCGACGGCGGCTGGCGTGCCCTGCACGAGCGCAACCGCACAGTGGTCGGTGACGACCCGGGGCTGATCTTCCCCGGTCAGCGGCTGCGCCTGCGCTGAGCGGTTCCGGCGGCGCCCGGCCGGTTCACCCCGGCCGGGCGTTCGCCCGTCCGCGACACGCCGCGTCAACGGGTCTCCGCCTGGGCGCGACACGCCGCACCACGGGCGTCCGGCCTGCTCGCGGTGCCGGAGGGCGACCCACGCCGGCAGGTGAGCGCGATTCGTCGGGGCCGGTTGCTAGGGTTCCGGTGCTCGGCTAAGACGTGAAGAAAGCGCGGATATGACCAACGACCCGTTCTCGGCGGCCGCGAGCCTCGATGAGCTGCTGACCCGTACCCAGCAGGCGCTCACCTCGATGCGCTCGCGGGCCTCGGCGCATGCCGACGGCGAGGCGGGCGACCTGCTGCGCGCCGAGGGCACGGCCGCCGGCGGCCGGGTCCGCGCCGTCGCCGTCCAGGGTGGCCGGCTGGATTCCGTGACGATCGACCCGGAGCTGGCCGGCGAGCCGCTGGGCGTCCTCTGCGAACACCTCGTCGCCGCCGCCAACGCGGCGCTGTCCGAGCTGGACGCCCAGGTCAGCGCGTCCGCGCGGGCCGACGCCGACGCGCTCGCCGCCCGGCTCGGCAGCATGGGCGACCAGGCCGAGCTGTTCGGCCGCGCGATGCACGAGGCGGCCGCGCGGATCCACCGCGACCGGGGCGCCGCGTCCCAGGGCGCGCGCCCGGCCTGACGCATCGGTGCCGGCCGGACGACGCGCTCGGCCCGGCGTGACGAAGCGGCCGGCCCGGCGCGACGGCAACCGGCCGGGCGCGACGAGGCGGCCGGCCGTCGGGAGGACGACGACCGGCCGCGCTACGCCACGGGTCAGCTCAGGTTGACCGCGGTGTCGTCGACGACGAAGGACGTCTGCAACGAGCTGTCCTCCACGCCGCTGAACGAGATGGTCGCCGTGGTGCCGGCCAGCGACGAGATGTCGAAGGACCGCTGCACGTAGCCGGTGGCCTTGTTCAGGTTGGAGTAGGTGGCCAGCGTGGTGCTGCCCGCCTTGACGGTGAGCTTGTCGTACGCGGTGCTGGTGGTCGACTCCGCGCTGTCGATGTGCAGCCAGAAGCTCAACGTCGCACGGCATCCGGCCGGGATCGTCACCGACTGACTGAGCGTGTCGGTGTGCGACGAGCCGTATCCGTCCAGCCACGCCTTGTACGAGCCGCCGTGCGCGGCCTGGCCGCTGTTGGTGGTGATGACGCCGGACGAGGCGCTCCAGCTCACGTTGCCCGACTCGAAGCCCGGGTTGGCGAGCTTGTTGCCGGAGCAGCCGCCCGGCGGCGGGGTGGTCGTGGTGCTCGGGGTGGGCGTCGGGCTGCCGCCGGAGCAGGTCGGGTCACCGGACTGGGCGGGCACGCTCACCGCGTCCCAGGCGGCCTTGACCGTGTTGAACTCCGCGCAGCTGCCGGGGTAGAGGTTCTTGGCCGCCTGCAGCGTCCAGGTGCGGTACTTCAGGTACGACGAGGACGAGGTCTTCAGCAGCATGCCGTTGTACATGATCTTGATGGCCTTCTGGATGCCCAGGCCGGTCACGCTGCTGCTGTTGCAGGTCGAGCTGGACGGCTGCCCGTTCGTCGGGCTGCTGCCGTTCGCCAGCAGGTAGAACCAGTGGTTGCCCGGCCCGGCCGCGGCGTGCACCTCGGTCGACGGGATGCTGCTGGAGTAGCAGTTCGGGTCGCCGAGCGCCGACGGGTTGTACATGTTGCGGATCGGGCCGGAGCCGACCAGGTTGATCTTCTCGCCGACCAGGAAGTCCGGCGCGTCGTAGCTGGACGGCTCGTTGGCGAACCACTCGGTGGCCGCGCCGAACGTGTCCGCCACGAACTCCTGCGTGCCGCCGCCGGAGATGCCGCCCGGGGTGTTGTCGTCGATGCCGTGGCCGATCTCGTGCGCCACCACGTCCAGCGAGCCGATCCACTGACCGGCGGTGTTCTTGCCGATCTGCACCTGGCTGCCGTCGTAGTAGGCGTTCTGGTCGTTGAGGCCCACCCGGATCGGCCAGTAGCCGCCGTTGCCGTTGGCGCCGTTGCGGCCCAGCCACTGGGCGAGCATCTTGTGCTCGGTCTGCGCGGAGAACAACGCGTCCACGCAGCCGGTCTCCTTGTTGGTGCCGGTGCCGTTGCCCCACACGTCGTCGGAGCCGCTGAACGTGGTGTTGTTCGCCGCGTCCTGGCAGCTCAGGTTCGTGACGGTCGGGTCCTTCATGGTGTACGTGGAGCCCGACTGGGTGGTGTTGAGCGTGAGCGGGCTGGGTCCGTTCCAGGCGCCGGTGCCGGTGCCGCGTACCACGTGCTCCTGCTGGCGCAGGACCGCGCCGGTGCGGGCGTCGACGTCGACGGTGAGCCGGCTGGGGCCGTCCGCGCTGGTGCCGCGTACCGTGGTCTCCCAGGCCAGCGCCGGTGCGGCGCCGAGCGTGTAGACCACGAGCGTGGTGCCCTCGACCGCGCTCACGGTCTTGAGCTGTGCGCGTGCCGTCTTCGCGGCGGCGGCCCGGGTCAGCGCGGGCGTGGTGGCGAGGGCGCCGATCGGGCGCTGCTGGGCGACCGAGGCGTACTTCAGGTTGCCGGCGGAGTCCGTGGCGAGCACGAAGTCGCCGCCGACCACCGGCAGTCCCTTGTAGGTGCGCTCGTAGGGCACGTACTGGGTGCCCTCGGAGGAGATGACCGGCTTCTGGACGAACGCGTCGTCAGTGCCGGCCTGCAGGTACGCGGGGCGGTCCGCGACCAGGGCGCGGGCCGAGTCGGCGGCGGCCGCACGGGCCTGGGCCGGGTTCGGGGCGGCGGGTCCGGGTGGCGCGGCCTGCACGGCCGCGGCGGTGCCGGCGGCGAGGATGCCGGCCGCGGCCGCGCCGGTGAGCGCGGCGAGGCGAGGTGAGAGTTTCACGGAGGTCTGCTCCTGTTCTACAGGTGCGCCGCACGGAGCCCGGTGGGGTCGGGCGGCGCGGTGGTGCGAGGCAGGGTGACGGCCGGTCACCGGAGCTGCCGGCGTGGCTCCGGGTCGACAGATCGACCGTCGTGAGTCGCCGGGGGTCGGCGGCTCGCTGGTGCACAATCACACGCCGCCCGAGCCCGGAGCAATGGGTGACCTGGGCAACCGACACTCGCCGTGCGCCCCGCCGCGGACCTCCACGCACGCAGCCATGATCTTCAATAGCCCCTGATCAGGGCGAATATCGTCGATGGTGAATGGGTGCCGGTGCAAATTGCGGACGTTGCCGCTGTGCGCGGATGGCGCACATAGACGCGAGGCGACAGCGGGTCAGCGCGGACCGCGGGTCCGCGTCGGCGCCCCGGTGGGCGGCGGCGGTAGTGACGGCGTCAGCGTCGGCCGCGAAGTCGGCCGTCCGGTCGGGTCCGGGCTGGGGCTCGACGAGGAGGGACTCGGGCTCGGGCTCGGCGACTCCGACGGCGTCGGCGCGGCGGTGGTCGGCGGCGGTGGCGCCGACCGGGTCGGCTCCGGGGTCTCGCCGGGGAACTTCGGCTCACCGAAGCGGTACTTGTCCGGGTCGAGTCTCATCGCCTCGGTGGCCTTGGTCATGAACTGCCGCCAGATCGGCGCGGCGCCGGTCGAGCCGTACACCTCGTAGCTGCCGCCCCTGGTCCGCAGCGGTTTGCCGTCGGTGGTGCCCAGCCACACCGCCGAGGCGAGCGCGCCGGTCCAGCCCACCATCCAGGTGTGCACGTTCTGCGTGGTGCTCTGCCCGGCCTGCCAGGTGCCGGTCTTGCCGGCGGAGTCCCAGCCGTTGCCCAGTTCGGCGGCCCGGACCCGGCGCAACGTCCAGTCGAGCTGGTCGATCGCCTCTCGGTCCAGCCCCAGGTCCGTCGTGCGCAGTTGCTCGGTCCACACGTCCTCGTCGTCCTTGCTCACCGACCGGACGAAGTGGGCGTCGGCGCGCTTGCCGCCGGCCGCGAACGTGGCCATCCCGTTCGCGTGGTCCTGCACGGTGATGCCGTACTGCCCGATCCCGACCTCGGTGGAGAACCGCTTCGCGACCTGATCGGCGGGGTCGCTGCGCAGGTCGACCCGCTGCGGCCGGGGGTTGCCCCGCACCGTCTCCCACATCGACTCCACGCCGGCCTGCCGCGCCGTCTCGATCACCTTCGCCGTGCCCAGCTTCTCGGTCAGCTCGAAGTAGGTGACGTTGAGCGAGGCGACGGTGGCCTCCCAGAGCGCGCAGTCCGGCTGGCAGGCAGCGTGCTCGGCGTTGCGGATCGGCCCGGCCGGGCTCCCCTTGGTGCGCCCCGAGGCCGGGAACTCCTTGGTGTCCGGCGAGTCGAACCGCTGCTTCACCGAGATCCCGTCGCGGACGGCGGCGGCCAGGTCGTACACCTTGAACGACGACCCCGGCGGGTGCTGGCCGAAGCCGCGGGCCTCGCCGTTCTCGTCGGAGTACCAGCCGGCGTAGTCCGCGCCCGAGCCCTTGTCGCCGCCGTAGTAGCCGAGCACCCGGCCGGTGCCCGGCTCCACCGCCACCAGCGCCGCCTGCCAGTTGCGCGGCTGGCCGCGAACCGCCCTGGGCGCGGTGTCCCGGCGGATGTCCGCCGCCGCCTCGGCCGCGTCCTGCACGCGCTTGTCGATGGTGGTGACGATCCGGTAGCCGCCGTCGCGGATCACCTCGTCGGGCTTGCCGCGGAACGGCTCGATCCCGCGCAGCTCGGCGAGCACGTGGTTGACCACCAGACCGGTCGGGCGGTCCAGGTCGGACCGCCCCGCGTCCTTGTCGATCGGCCGGACCGTGTCCGGGTACGCGAGATCGGCCGCCTGCTGCGGCGTCAGATAGCCGAGCTTGACCATGCCGTCGCGGATGTAGTTCCACCTGTCGATCGAGTTCTGCCGGGCCAGCGCGTTGCGGCGCGGGTCGTAGCCGGGCGAGCCCTCGGGGTCGGCCGGGTCCGCCTCCGGCTGCTTCACCATCGCGCAGAGCACCATCGCCTCGGCCGGGGTGAGCTGCCGGGCAGCGGGCTCGTCCCGGCGCACCGTCTTGCCGAAGTACGTCTGCGCGGCCGCCTCGATGCCGTACGCGCCCCGGCCGAACGGCACGGTGTTCAGGTAGAAACCGAGGATCTCGTCCTTGGAGTACGCGTCGTCGAGCTTCCAGGCGATCACCGCCTCGCGCAGTTTCCGCGAGTAGGTGACACCGCGCAGGTCGGCGGCGATGCGCGCGTACTGCTGGGTGAGGGTGGACGCGCCCTGCCGCTGCCCGCCGCTGACGTTCGCCCAGGCCGCGCGCAGCACACCCTTGAAGTCGATGCCCTGGTTCGTCCAGAAGGTGCGGTCCTCGGCCGCGACGATCGCCTGCTTCGCCGAGTCGTTCATCTGGTCGTACGGCACGATGGTGCGGTTCTGCGCGCCCAGCTTCGCCATCGGCGTGCGCCCGTCGGCGTAGTAGACCGTGGTGGACTCGGGCAGCTTCAGGTCGCTGGGCGTCGGCACGCTGTCGAAGTAGTACCCGCCGGCGACCAGACCGCAGCCGGCCAGCAGCGCGCAGACCGCGAGGACGACCAGCAGACGCCGCCGCCTGCGCCGGGGACGCGCCGCAGGCGCGTCGCCCGGTCCCGGTGTGGTTCCGCTGTTCCGCACGCGATACCTCCGACTGCTCGGCTGAGTCGTGCCCGGCTCGCAGGCTAACCGAGCGGCGCCGACGGCACCGGCCGACGCCGTCGACCGGTGTGGCGCGGGCGGGGCGCTCGACCGGTCAGCGCGCCGTCCACCCGGCGGCGCTGTCGTCGCGTTCCCGTCGGCCGGCGCGGCGGGTCCGCCACCTGTCGTTGGCGCTCGCGTGGAACGGCGCCGGCCGCCACAACGACCACACCCGTGTGCCGTCCGGGACGGCGAAGGTCTCCCGTTCGGCGTACCCGAGCCGCCGCAGCAGCTCCTCCTGCTGCCCGGCGCACGGGTGCGCGTACGTGGGCAGGCTCAACGTGTCCATCCGGCGCTGCGCCGCGGTCAGCGCCTGCGTCGCGCCGCCCCGGGGCGCGGCCAGCAGCGCCAGATGGTTGTGCGCCTCCACCGGCCGGCGTGCCGCCAGCTCGTCATCGAGGCGGCGGAACCGGCCCTCGTCCGGCCCGGCGGCGCCGGCGAGCCGGTCGGCGTACCGGTGGGGGGCGGGGATCGGCCGGTAGCGGTGGAACCACACGCTGGCGGCGCTGCCGTCGGGCAGCAGGAACGCATCGCCGAACAGCATCGCGTGTTCGGTCCAGATCCGCGCCACGGCGGCGAGGACCGGCAGGCGGCGCGTCGTGTCGGGGACGAGCCAGGCGGCCAGGGCGGTGGGCGCGAGCGCCTCGGCGACGAGATCGGCGATCCGGCCGATGTCGCACCAGCGGGCGCGGACGACGGTCAGGGCTGTGCTCATGGACGGACTCCTGTGTCCAGGGTGGTCGGGTGGGGTCGGTTGCGGGCGCCGGACGACAGTCGACGGCGCGGCCGCGGCGGGCGGCGGTCGGACGGGACGCGTACGTGCTCCGGGGTCGGAGCCGGCGCCGGTGGACAGCCCGCTCAGGCGGGCCTGGTGTCGGGGCGCGACGTGCGGGAGGGCGGCAGCGGTTCGGCCGCGGTCGGCGCGTACCGGTGGGTCAGCGTCGGCAGCCGCCAGCGGTTCGCGTCCGCGTCGGCGACCTCGCTGTGCACCGCGCCGCCGCTGTGGGTGACCCGTTCGTGCGGCGGCACCGCGGGACCGGTCGTGGCGTGCGCCGCCGGTGCCCGGCTGCGTGCGGGGCCCACCCACCGCGTGCTCGCGGCGGTGAGGGAATACGCCGCCGGCGGTGTGTCGCCCGCCCGCGCGGGAGCCGGTGCGGGGGATGCGGCCGGACCGGCCGGATCGGCCGGGCCGACCCGATCAGCCGGACCGGTCATCGCCTCCGGCGTGTGGGGGAGCGCCCCGGCGGTGGCGGTGAGCGGGCCGGACGGCTGCCGGTCGGCGGCGAGCGCATCCGGGCCGGAGGTGACCCCCTGGGTGCCCCAGGCGACGGCCAGGCCGCCGAGCAGCAGACCGAGGCGCAGCGTGTAGCGCGCCACCCGACCGGTCCGTCCCGACATTCCGCACCCTTCGGATCCGCGCCCGGCGGCACGGATCGACGTTCCGCACTGTACCGAACGTGGTGGCCCGGGCACAGGAACGCCGCCGCCGGGGCGCCGGGCGCGTCGCGCCGGGCGCAGGCGTGGGAAACCGGCGGTCCGGGTACCAGCGGGGCCATGGACACGCGCACGGCCGAACGCCCGGACACCGCCACCGCCCTCGCCCCGCCCCCGGTCGGTGTGGTCGCTGTCGTCGCCCACCGGAAGAAGACGTTCGGGGGCGGCCTCGACGAGCTGCGCTCCCGCCTCGTCGGCGCCGGCGTCGGGAAGCTGCTCTGGTACGAGGTGCCCAAGAGCCGCAAGGCGCCCGAGCGGGTCCGCGCGGCGCTGGACGAGGGCGCCGAGCTGGTGCTGGTGTGGGGCGGCGACGGCATGGTGCAGCGATGCGCCGACGCGCTCGCGGGCAGCGGCGTGCCGATGGGGATCCTGCCCGCCGGCACCGCCAACCTGTTCGCGGTCAACCTCGGCATCCCGGTCGACCTGCCCGAGGCGGTCCGCATCGCGTTGCACGGCCGCCGCCGCGACCTGGACCTGGGCCGGATCAACGGGGAGCACTTCGCGGTGATGGCCGGCGCGGGATTCGACGGCGACCTGATCCGTGACGCCGACCGGCAGCTCAAGGGCCGCTTCGGCCGCATCGCGTACGTCTGGACCGGGCTGCGTCACGTGCGCGGCGAGTGCGTGCGGACCCGGGTCCGGGTCGACGGCGCGGACTGGTTCGACGACGAGGCGAGCTGCGTGCTGTTCGGCAACGTCGGCACCATCACCGGCGGCATCCCCGCCTTCGACGACGCCCGCCCCGACGACGGGGCGCTGGAGGTCGGCGTGTCCACCGCCAGCGGTGCCGTGGACTGGGCGCGCACGCTGGGCCGGATGGCCGCCGGGCGCTCCGAGGAGTCGCCGTTCGTGCGGATCACCCGGGGCCGCAGGATCACCGTGCGGTTCGACGCGCCGAAGACGTACGAGCTGGACGGCGGCGCCCGGGGCAAGGCGAAACGGCTCAAGGTCAAGGTCGTCCCGGGCGCGCTGACCGTGTGCTGCCCCGACCCGGCGGACTGACCGCGCCCGGCCCGGGGCAGGATGCCGGAGTGCCCGACGACATCCGCGACTACCTGGCCGAACTGCTCCGCCGCTGCCGGGACGTGCTCGGCGACGACCTGGTCGGCGCGTACGCCACCGGGTCGGTCGGGCTGGGCGCGTACCAGCCGGGACGCGGTGACGTGGACGTGGCGCTGCCGGCCGCCGCGCCGTTGCCTGAGACGACCAAGCGGACGCTGGTGGACCGGCTGCGGCACGAGGCGCTGCCCTGCCCGGCGCGCGGCCTGGAACTGGTGGTCTACCGGCGGGACGTGGCCGCCTCCGGCACCCCGGAGCCGGGCTTCGAGGTCGAAGTGAACACCGGCGCGGCCATGCCGTTCCGGGCCACCTACGCGGCCCGCCGCGGCGGCCCGCCGCCGTCCGGCCCGGCTGCCCGAGCGTGCCAGCGGCGGGTGCTGGACCTCATCACCGCGCAGTGAGCCCCGCCGTGCGTGACTACTGTGAGTCGGGGAGGTGCGGTGATCATGACGGAGTTGAGCGCGTCCGCGCGGGCCGGACTGGAAGCGGTGGTGCCCGGCGGCGTGACGACCCGGGCCGCGGACCGGCTGCGGATGGCCCACGACGCCTCGCACTACCTGCTGCACCCCGGCGCGGTGATCACCCCGTCCGACGCCGGCCAGGTCGCCGCGCTGCTGGCGTACGGCGGCCGCACCGGCACGGGCCTGACGTTCCGCTCCGGCGGCACCAGCCTCAGCGGCCAGGCCGTCACCGACCGGCTGCTGGTCGACGTGCGGCGGCACTTCCGTGACCTGAGCGTGCTCGACGACGGGCGGCGGGTACGGGTGCAGCCGGGAGTGGTGCTGCGGCACGTCAACGCGCGGCTGGCGCCGTACGGCCGCAAGCTCGGTCCTGACCCGGCCAGCGAGTCCGCCTGCACCGTCGGCGGCGTGGTCGCCAACAACTCCAGCGGCATGACCTGCGGCACCGAGTTCAACACCTACCGGACGTTGGAGTCGCTGGTCCTCGCCCTGCCCAGCGGCACCGTGCTGGACACCGGCGCTCCCGACGCCGACGCCCGGCTGCGCGCCGCCGAACCGGACCTGCACGCCGGGCTGCTGCGGCTGCGCGACCGGGTGCGCGGCGATTCCGACTCGGTGCGCCGCATCCGCGCCCAGTACGCCATGAAGAACACCATGGGGTACGGGGTGAACGCGTTCCTCGACCACGACGACCCGGCCGACCTGCTCACCCGGCTCGTGGTGGGCAGCGAGGGCACGCTCGCGTTCGTCGCCTCGGCGACGTTCCGCACCGTACCCGTGCACCCGCACGCCGCGACCGGCCTGCTGGTCTTCGACTCCCTCGGTGCGGCGATGGCCGCCATGCCGGCGCTGGTGGCCGCCGGGCCGGCGGCTGTCGAACTGCTCGACGCCGCCGCACTGCGGGTCGCCCAGCGCGACCCGAAGGCGGACGCCACGCTGCGCGGCCTGGCCGTGCGCGGGCACGCCGCGCTGCTCGCCGAGTGGCAGGAGTCCGACCCGGCGGCGCTGGCCGACCGGGTCGCAGACGCCGGGCCGGTGCTGGCCGGCCTGCCGCTGAGCGCCCCGGCCCGGCTCAGCGGCGAACCCGCCGCCCGGGCCGCGCTGTGGCACATCCGCAAGGGCCTGTACGCGGCGGTGGCCGGCGCCCGCCCGTCCGGCACCACGGCGCTGCTGGAGGACATCGCCGTCCCGGTCGAGGCCCTGGCCGCCACCTGCGCCTCGCTGGCCGAGCTGTTCGAGCGCCACCGGTACGCCGACAGCGTGATCTTCGGGCACGCCAAGGACGGCAACCTGCACTTCATGCTCAACGAGCGCTTCGACGGCGGGCAGGCTCCGGCACGGTACGCCGACTTCACCGAGGAGATGGTCGACCTGGTGCTCGGCCACGGCGGCACGCTCAAGGCCGAGCACGGCACCGGCCGGGTGATGGCCCCGTATGTGCGCCGCCAGTTCGGCGACGAGCTGTACGAGGTGATGCGCGAGTTGAAGACGCTCTGCGACCCGGCGGGCGTGCTCAATCCCGGCGTGCTGATCGGTGACGACCCGGAGATCCACATGCGGCACCTCAAGACCGTGCCGACGGTGGAGGAGGAGGTGGACCGCTGCGTCGAGTGCGGCTACTGCGAGCCTGTCTGTCCCAGCCGCGACCTCACCACCACGCCCCGGCAGCGCATCGTGCTGCGCCGGGAGATCGCCGCCGCGCGGGCCGCCGGCGACACCGCACTGGTCCGGGAGCTGACCGACGCGTACGACTACGACGCGGTGCAGACCTGCGCGGTCGACGGCATGTGCGCCACCGCCTGCCCGGTGCTGATCAACACCGGTGACCTGGTCAAGCGGCTGCGCGCCGAGGAGCACGGCCAGGCGGCGGGCACCGCGTGGCGCGGCGCGGCCCGGCGCTGGGACGCCACCACCCGGGGCATGGCCCGGGGACTCGACCTGGCCGGGGCACTGCCGCCCGCGCTGCCCGAGGCGGCCACCCGCGCCGCCCGCGCGGTCCTCGGCGCCGACCGGGTGCCGCGGTGGCAGCGGGACCTGCCCCGCGGCGGCACCCCACGCCGCCCTCAGCCGGCCGACGACCCGGACGCCGTTTTCGTCCCGTCCTGCCTCGGCACGCTGTTCGCCCCGGCGCGGGGCGGCACCGGCGTGGCCGCCGCGCTGCTCACGCTCGCCGAGCGGGCCGGCGTGCGCCTGCTCGTGCCGGACGGCGTCGGCGACCTGTGCTGCGGCACCCCCTGGTCGTCGAAGGGGCTCACGGACGGCTACCGGGCGATGCGCGACCGCGTGCCGCCGGTGCTGCGCGCTGCCAGCCGCGACGGCACGTTGCCGGTGGTCAGCGACGCCGCGTCCTGCACGGAGGGCTTCGAGCGGCTGCTCGACGGCGCCGGGGACGTGCGGGTCGTCGACGCGGTCGCGTACACCGCCGGCACGCTGCTGCCCCGGCTGACCGTGCGCCGCCGGATCGGCTCGCTCGCGCTGCACCCGACCTGCTCGTCGGTCCGGCTCGGCCTGGACGACGCGCTGCTCACCGTGGCCCGCGCGGTCGCCGACGAGGTGGTGGTCCCGGAGGGCTGGCAGTGCTGCGGCTTCGCCGGTGACCGAGGGCTGCTGCACCCGGAGCTGACCGCGTCGGCCACCCGGGCCGAGGCCGCCGCCGTCGCGGCACGCCCCTTCGACGGGTACGCCTCGGTGAACCGCACCTGCGAGATCGGGCTGGCGCGGGCCACCGGGCAGCCGTACCGCCACCTGCTCGAGCTGCTGGCCGAGGTGACCGCCTGATGCGCAGCTGGCGGCTCGCCGCGCTGATGCTGGCCGTCGGCGTGGCGGTGGGCGCCGGTCAGGACACGTGGGTGTCGTCGGTGGTGGGCTTCCTCGCGTTCGCCGCGGTGGCGGTGCTCTTCTCGCCGCTGGCCTTCCCCCGGTCGCTGACCGCGGCGCAGGCGCGGCTGCGCAGCGCGGACGACGGCCGGCCGGTCATCTACTGGCGGCCCGGCTGCACGTACTGCCTGCGGCTGCGTCTCCGGCTGGGCGGGCGGGCCCGGCGCGCGTACTGGGTGGACATCTGGCGTGACCCGGAGGCCGCCGCCGCTGTCCGGGCGGTGACCGGCGGCGACGAGACGGTCCCCACAGTGGTGCTGCCGGACGGGGCGGTGGTCAATCCCGACCCGGCGTGGTTGCGGGCGCGGCTCGGGGCCTGACCGGCGAACCCCGGCTCGGGGCCTGACCGGGCGAACCCCGGCACGGGACGGCCCGGCGGGCATACCGTGCGAAGAGGGCGTCACGGACGGTGCCCGCGGAGGGGGAACGATGTCGGCCGGGACGTTGTCGGGGCGGGTCGCTGTGGTCACCGGCGCCGCGCGGGGGATCGGCCGGGCCGGATGGTCAGCGGCACGTCCTTCGCCGCGACGGCGGGCGACAGCGCGCACGTGACCGCCTGACCGCGCCGGGGTGCCGGTGAGGGCGGTCCTGGCTAGGCTCGGGCGATGCATCGATCGCGGTTGTGCGCCCTGATCATCGACGCGCCGCGGGACGAGGCGGGGGAGGCGGCCGCGTTCTGGTCCGCCGCGCTCGGCGCGGAGCTGCGCACCGAGCCGGCCGAACCGGAGTTCACCGGCCTGGCCGACGTGGTGCCCGGGCTGGTCACCGCCGTGCAGTCGGTCGGCGACGCGCCCCGCTACCACCTCGACATCGAGACCGACGACGTGGCCGCCGAGGTCGAGCGGCTGTGCGCACTGGGCGCCACGCCCGTCTCCCGCTGGCTCGACTGCCACGTGCTGCGCGCGCCGGGCGGGCACCTGCTCTGCGTCATCCCGGTGGCGAGCGACAGCGAGCTGTTCGAGACCACCACCGCCCGCTGGCCGTGACCTCGGACGTGAACCGGCGCCCCGGCGGTGAGCCGGGGCGCCGGAACCGGTGCCGTCAGCGGTACGGCAGCGTGACCGTCGAGGTGTTGCCGACGCCGAGGATCGTGGGCGCGCCGCCGATGGCGTTCCACACCTCGACGCGTACCGTCCCGCCCGACAGGTTGCCGAGCGTGCCGGTGGCCGAGAGCAGGCCCTGGGTCTGTAGGTAGCGCTCCGCGCCCGGCATCGGGTCGGTGGCGAAGTACCGGTAGGTCTCCACCCGCTCGGCGCTGCCGTTGCCGGTCAGGTCGTAGGAGACCCGGATCTGGACGCCGTTGCCGACCGCGGTGCCCGCGTCGACGGCCAGGTCGAACGCGGTGGCGCCGCCGGTGTACGTGCCGGTCAGCCCGGTGGCGGTGAACACCTGCGGGTTCTTCGGCGTGCCGTCGGAGTTGCCGTTCGCCGCCGCCACGTTCACCGTGCCGCTCGTGCCGGCGGCGCCGTCGAGCCCGCCGCCGGAGCGCAGGTACCGCACCGGCTTCAGCGTCGCCGGGCTGCTCGTGCTCGGGCTGGGGCTCGCGCTGGTCGGCGTGGGACTCGCGGTGGTCGGGGTGGGGCTGGGCGTCGAGGTCGTCGGGGTGCCGGTCGGCACGGTTCCGCCGCCGGTGGCGTTGCCGCCGCTCCAGGTGTACGCCCCGGAGGTCGCCGTCTTCCCGGCCGGCACGGTGAGCGTGACGCCGGTGGAGAACGTGACGGTGAGCGGCCGGGCGGTGATGTTCGACGCCACGTAGGTGCGGACGCCGTTCTTGACGAACACCTTCGCCAGCGGGTGGTTCGCGGTCACAGTGGTGTCCACCGTGCCGAGCGCGGCCAGGTTGCGGATCCAGTGGAACGTGTGCGCCTTGCTCTCGCCCTCCTCGCTGGTGAATCCGCTGTTGGCACGGAAGTTGCGCAACGCCTGCTCGCCGTCGCCGAGGGCCAGGAACTCCCAGACGATGTCCTGCCACACCGTCGGCGGGCCGCCCTTGTTGGTGACCAGCTCGGCGTAGTTGGCCTTGACGTACTCGGGGAAGTCGCCCAGGTAGAGGTGACCGCCGGTGATCGGCAGCATGTTGATGCCCTGGATCATCTCCGGCGCGGCGGAGAACCACGTGGAGTACGACCCGCCGTCGCCCCACACCATGCCGACGGTCTTGTGCCCGAACGCGGACGGGAAGTTCTGGTCGTACACGTCGAACCAGTACTCGGAGATGGCCGCGGACTGGGTGGTCCACAGGTAGACCCCGGCGTCGCGGACGGCGGTGTCGCCGGTGGCCTGACCCCACTGGATCAGCGCGTTGGCGAAGTTCATCCCCTCCGAGGAGGACTCCTGGTTGTTGCCGGCGAAGAACGGCGCCAGGCCGGAGGCCCAGTCGTGCCCGGCGTAGATGTCGAAGTCCCGCAGGTAGGGGAAGCGGCTGTCGGCGCGGTCGTAGTTGTTGGCGTCGCGGATGAGCAGGTCCACCATGCCGCCGTAGCGGCTGTCGTCGGCCCAGCCCGAATCGAACTTGGCGAGCGTGGCGGCGGCGGCGATGAAGTAGCCGTAGTGGAAGTGGTGGTCGTTGAGGTCCTCGTCGGAGCCGTACGACGCCGGGTAGCCGATCAGCGTGCCCCAGTTGCGGTCGTAGTAGAACAGCTGGCCGCTCTCGCCGGAGCCGGCGGTGAGCCAGTTGGTCAGCCGGTTCCGTATCGCGTTCAGCGCCGCGTCGCGGACCGAGGTCTGCCCGAGCTGGTCGGCGATCTCGGCGATCCGGGCGGACCGGCCGAGCCCTTTGCCGGCCCAGTACGTGTCCGGGCCGCTGACGCCCTCCGGGTTGCCCTGCTCGGCGTTGAGGTAGCCGGTGACGGTGGACAGGTCCGCGCCGCTGGAGTCGCCGACGGCGGGCACCTCGGGCAGCACGCCGGTGAAGCGCATGGTGGTGGTGAACGACGGCACGCCGGTGAGCACTCGCATGGCTCCGCGCGCGGAGACGTACGTCTGACCGATCGGGGTGGCGCCGGTGAGGCTGCGCCACTGGTGCGGGTAGAGCGAGATCACGGTCTTCGTCTCGCTGCCCTCGCGGGGTGTGGTGGTGAACGCGTACGTGGTGCGCACCGTGCCGGCGGACGGGTCGTACGCGTAGCTCATCCGGGTGCCGGTGACGTGGGCGTGGGCGTACCGGCCGTAGGTGTCGGCGAGGGCGGCCCGGTCTCCGCCGCCGGGCAGCACGGCGACCGAGAAGTATCCCTTGCCGGCCAGCGTCGAGCTGATGTCGGTGCCGCTGACGGTCCAGGTCGCGCCGGTCGGCGCGTACGCGACGTAGTCGTGGCCGCGGACGGTGAAGCCGATGGTGGCGCCGGAGTTGCGCCAGACGGTGGGCGTCCCGGCGGTGGTGAGCTGCGCGGTGCCGCCGTTGACCGTGTAGTAGCTGAACGGCAGTCCGTGGCCGATGGTGGCGCGCATGGTGCGGCTGCCGTCGCTCCAGTCGGCGGTGACCGTCCAGTCGGTCCAGCCGGCCGCCTTCACCACCGGCGCGGTCAGTCCGGCCAGCCCGACGCGGACGTCCTCGGTGTACGGGTAGTGGAACTCGCCGACGCCGGTCGCGGTGCCGCTGATCGCGGGCGTGGTGGTGTACGACAGGCCGAGCCCGCTGTTCTCCGCCTTGTAGGCCAGCGGGTGGGCGTGCAGGACCTCGCTGCCCGTGCAGTTGTTGCGCTTCCAGATCAGCGAGGACCACCAGTCGTTGGTGGGGATCGCGCCGGCCGGCGCGTCGGCGGTGGCGAACGTCCTCGGGTTGGTGCTGACCGCCCCGCAGCCCTTCGGCAGCAGGGCGCCGGCCGGTCGCGTCTCGGTGTAGCTGCCCGCGCCGACCGCGCCGGCCGTGGCGGTGCCGCCGCCGCCGACCACGACGCCGAGGAGGCCGGCGGCGAGCACTGAGGCGGCGACGAGGGCGGCGGCCCGCAGGCCACGTCGGCGGGCCGGGGACGGGCCGGTTGCGGTCGGGGGCACGGGGTCGGGGGAGAAGTCCCGCAGGAGGGTCATGGAGGTCCCCTTCACGAGGAGAAGGCGGGGTTCGGGGTGATGGTCCGATGGCGTGAGAGCGCTCTCTTGAGATGCGACATTAAGGTTCGGGTTACGGATCCGTCAATGTCCTGTTACTAGAGAGAGCGCTCTCCGGCGCTCACGACCGACCCACCGGTCCTCTCCGGAGGCGCGCTGACCAGCGTCGACACACGCCAGAGCGCCGCCCCCGGCCGGGCGGCCGGGGGCGGCGCGAGGGATACGTGCGCCTACCCGCAGTCAGGCGGCGGTGGCGGTGAGGCTGCGCGCGTCGGTCCGCGCCGCGACCGTGCCCGGCGCACCGGGCTGCCCGGCGACGACGGGACGCGGCGAGGTGGACTGCGGCGAGGCGGCCGGTTGCCGGGGCGCGGCGGGCTGCCGCGGCGTCCGGGCGGCGCTCAGCCCCGCCTGCGCGTTGTTCCAGGCGGCGCACGGCCACGCCGCCCCGGCGCAGCTCGGGCTGGCGCAGACGCGCTCGTCGTCCGGCTGGTGCGCGTCGGCCACCGCGGCGGCCAGGCCCCACAGCAGCGGATCGGTCACCTCCGCGGGGCGGTCGGCGACGCGGTCTGTGCTGGCTTCGGACATGATTCGGTCCCCCTGTCGTGAACGGCCCCCACCTGTTTCCGGAATCCGCCCCGCCCAAACCTGCGCCCGCCGGGGCGCGGACATAGGCTGGCCGGCGTGGCGAGGTACTACGACCTGCATCCGGACAACCCCCAGCCCCGCGTGATCCGGCAGGTGGTGGACCTGCTGCGTGCCGACGGGGTGATCGCCTACCCGACCGACTCCTGCTACGCGCTCGGCTGCCGGATCGGCAACCGCGACGGCGTGGAGCGGATCCGGGAGATCCGGCGGCTCGACGACCGGCACCCGTTCACGCTGATGTGCGCCGACTTCGCCCAACTCGGCCAGTTCGTCAAGCTCAGCAACGCGGTCTTCCGGCAGGTGAAGTCCGTCATCCCGGGCAGCTACACGTTCCTGCTCCCGGCCACCGCCGAGGTGCCGCGCCGGTTGCAGGACCCGCGGCGGCGGGTGGTCGGCGCGCGTGTGCCCCGGCACACGGTGACCCAGGCGCTGCTGGCCGAACTCGGCGAGCCGCTGCTCACCAGCACGCTGCTGCTGCCCGGCGAGGACGAGCCGATGACCCAGGGCTGGGAGATCAAGGAGCGGCTCGACCACCTCGTCGACGCTGTGGTCGACGCCGGCGACTGCGGGCTGGAGCCGACCACTGTCGTCGACCTGTCCGGCCCGGAGTCGGAGATCCTGCGCCGGGGCGCCGGCGACCCGGCCCGCTTCGAGTAGCGGTCACCGATTCCGTCCCGCCGGGCCGCCGCCGTAGGGCACGGTGGGACCGGCGGACGGTGACGGGGGTACGGCGTGGAAGCACTCGTGCTGATCACGGTGCTGGGCGCCACTGTGCTCGTCGGCACCACCATCGGCGGGCGGTACAGCGTCGCGCCGCCGGTTCTGCTGATCGCCATGGGCGCGCTGATCGGCCTGCTGCCGCCGTTCGACGACCTGGTCCTCGAACCCGAGGTCGTGCTGGTGCTGTTCCTCCCGGCGATCCTCTACCGGGAGAGCCTGGTCGTCAGCCTGCGGGAGATCCGCGCCAACCTCACCGTGATCGTCGGGCTCGCCGTGGTGCTGGTGATCGTCACGACGGCCGCCGTCGCGTACACCGCGCAGGCCCTCGGCGTGCGGCCGGCCGCCGCGTGGGTGCTCGGCGCGGTCCTGGCCCCGACCGACGCCGCCGCCGTGGCCGGCCTGGCCAAGCGGATGCCCCGCGGCATCCTCACCACGCTGCGCGCGGAGAGCCTGGTCAACGACGGCACGGCGCTCGTGCTGTTCGCCGTGGCGGCCGGCGTCGTCGCGGGCGGGACGGTGCCCGGCGCGCTGACGCTCACCGGCGAGTTCGTCGGCAAGTCCGCCGGCGGGGTGGCCGCCGGCCTGCTCGTCGGCGCGGTGGTGGTGCTGATCCGCAAGCACGTCGACGATCCGATGCGCGAGGGCGGGCTGAGCATCCTCACCCCGTTCGTCGCGTTCCTGCTCGCCGACGCGGTGCACGCCAGCGGTGTGCTCGCGGTGGTGGTGTCCGGCCTGCTGCTGTCGTACGCCGCGCCCCGGGTGATCCGGGCCCGTTCCCGGATCACCGCGTTCGCGTTCTGGGACCTGTCCACCTTCATGATCAACGGCGGCTTGTTCGTGCTGCTCGGTACGCAGGTGCCGCGCTCGCTGCGCGGCATCACCAGCCACTCGCCCGCCGCGTCGCTCGGCATCGCGGCGCTCGTCGCGGTGGTCGTGGTGGTGATCCGGCTGGCCTGGGTGCACCTGTCGGTGTCGGTGCTGCAACGGGTGGACCGGCGGGAGTCGAGCCGGGCGCGGCACTTCGACGGCCGGATGCGTACCGCCGCGGGCTGGGCCGGCTTCCGCGGCGCCGTCTCGCTCGCCGCGGCACTCGCCGTGCCGGTCACCATGCACGACGGGAGCCCGGTGCACGAGCGCGACCTGATCATCTTCGTCACCGTCGTGGTGATCGTGCTGATCATGCTGGTGCAGGGCACCACGCTGCCCGCCGTGGTCACCTGGGCGGGCCTGACCGGCGACCGGGAACGCGACGAGGAGGTGCGCTGGGCCCGGATCCGGGCCACCGAGGCCGCCCTGGAGGCGCTGCCCCACGCCGCCAGCGACGTGGGCGCCGCGCCGGACACGGTGGACCGGCTGCGGGCCGACTACGAGGAGCACCTGGCCGCCGTCCGCGATCCACGCGGCGAGGACGCGCAGGGGGAGCGGGAGCTGGCCCGGCAGTTGCGGCTGCGAGTGCTCGACCACAAGCGGCAGGAGATCACCCGGCTGCGCAACACCAGACAGATCGACGACGTGGTGCTGCGGCAGCTCCAGGCGGCCATCGACATCGAGGAGATCCGGCTGCTCGGGCCGGAGATGGAGGACTGAGCCGGGCCGGCCGCCACCGGACGGGTGGCGGCCGGCGTGGCTCAACGCGCGTCGACAGCGACCACCGTGTACGGGGTGGTCGGCGTCGGCGGGGTGGTGAACCGGCCGTTCGGCAGGTAGAGCCGGCCGAGCGCGGCGGCCACGGTGGTCGGCACGTCGAAGCCCGGGTCGGTGATGACGCCGCGCGCGACGCCGGCCGTGCCGGAGCGGTTCAGGTCGACCACGGCGACCTGGTTGAGGAAATTCTGCACCACGTACAGCGTGCGGCCGAGCAGCAGCAGACCGTCACCGTTGAGGAACGTCGCGCCCGGCACGTCGACGGCGGTGGTGACGCCGGTGGCCGGGTCCACCCGGAACAGCGTGCCGGTGTTCGACTGCACGACGATCAGGGCCCGGCCGTCCGGGGTGGGCGCGATGCCGTTGAGGTTGACGCCGGTGCCGGTCTGCTGGAAGTCGCCGGTCAGCGGCAGCGTGGTGAAGCCGTCGGCGGGCGGCAGCGTGCCGCCGCGTCCCAGCGGCAGGCGGTAGAGCACCGGCCGGTTCGAGTCGGTGAACCAGGCGGCGTCGCGGGTGAGCGTCACGTCGTTGACGAACGTCGGCGCCTCGGCGAACCGGTAGCTGGCGAGCACGGCGCCGGTGCGCGTGTCGATCACCCGGGCGTCACCGGCGGTGCCGCCGGCGACGAAGAGCCGGCCCCGCGCGTCGACCTTCAGGCCGAGTGAGGGCGTGCCGGTGGCGGGGCTGACCTGCTTGCCCGCTCCGGTGATCAGGTCGGCGCGGTAGATCTCGCCGGTGGCCCGCGACCCGAACCAGGCGTACCGGCCGGCGGCGGCGACGCCCTCCGGCTGGAAGCCGTCCGGCAGCGCGATGACGCTCGGGCGGCGGTCGTGGGCGGTGGCGGGGGCCGGGGCGGCGGTGGTGACGAGGGTGGCGGTCAGGGCGACGCCGAGGGCGGTCCTGATGCGTCGGTTCACTGTGGTCCTTCCGGCGAAACGGTGGAACAGGACCTACCCCACTGTACGGTCGCGGACCGGCGTCCGCCGGGGACGCGACCCGGCACGGTGGTCCCGTGCCGGGTCGCGCCGACTGTCAGCCGGCCGCGCAGGTCGGCGTGCCGGAGGGCGCGGTACCGGTGCCCTGGAATCCGAACTCGGTGGTGCCACCGGCACCGACCTGGCGGTTGTAGTCCACGTTGCGGAAGGTCACCGCACCGCTGGTGCCGCTGGCCTGGGCGCTCCAGGTGTTCGTGATCGCCGAGCCCGACGGCACGGTGAGCGACACGGCCCAGCCGTTGAGCCCGCTGGAGCCCGCGGTGATGCGGACGTTGGTGACGAAGCCGCCCGGCCACTGGTTGGTGGTGAACGTGGCGGTGCAGGCGCCGGTCGGCGGGGGAGTCGTCGGCGGCTCGCTGGTCGGCGGCGTCGAGGTGGGCGGGGCCGAGGTGGGCGGGGTGCTGGTCGGCGGCGCGGTGGTCGGCGGCGGGGTGCCGCCCTCGTTGAGCGCGTTCAGCACGGCGGTGTACGCCTGCTTCTTGTTGCCGCTGCCGTCGAACAGCAGCGGGGTGCCGCTGGCCCGCCAGGAGTCGGTGTCCCGGATGCCCCAGACGGTGATGCCGTTGCAGCGCGCCACGGCCAGGCAGTCCCGGGTCACGTTGCCGTACGAAGTGGCCTGGCTGCTGCCCGAGCCCTCGATGTCCAGCTCGGTGATCTGCACGTCGACGCCGAGCGCGGCGAAGTTCTGCAGCGTGGTGCGGTAGTTGCTCGGGTACGGCGACCCGCTGTTGAAGTGCGACTGGAAACCGACGCAGTCGATCGGCACGCCCCGGGACTTGAAGTCCCGCACCATGTTGTAGACGCCCTGGGTCTTGGCCCACGACCAGTTGTCGGTGTTGTAGTCGTTGTAGCAGAGCTTGGCGCCCGGGTCGGCGGCGCGGGCGGCACGGAACGCGGCCTCGATCCAGTCGCCGCCGGTCTGCTGGAGGTTCGAGTTGCGGCGGGCGCCGTTGTTGCCGTCGTCGAACGCCTCGTTCACCACGTCCCAGGAATAGATCTTGCCCCGGTAGTGGGTGGCGACCTGGGTGACGTGGTTGAGCATCGCCTCGCGCAGCGCGCTGCCGGACAGGCTTCCCGTCCACCCGGGCTGCTGCTGGTGCCAGAGCAGCGCGTGGCCGCGTACCCGCATGCCGTTGGCCTGGGCGTGCGCGACGAGCCGGTCGCCGTTGGTGTAGTTGAACTGGTTGCGGGACGGCTCGGTGGCGTCCCACTTCATCTCGTTCTCGGCGGTGACCATGTTGAACTCGCGGTTGAGGATGCCGACGTACGTGCTGTCGGACAACTTGTTCACCGCGACCGCCGTACCGAAGTAGCGGCCCTGTTCCGCCGCCGACGCGCCGAGCGTCGTGCCGGCGCTGGCGCTGGTCGCCACCGCTATCGTGGCGGCGACCACCGCGGCCCCCGCCACCATCGCGACCACTGCGGTCCGCGGGCGTGACCGGGCTGCCGCGCTCCCGCTGCCGCGGGCGAGCACCTTGTCCATCTGTTCGCCTCTCTAGCCTGTCAATGGGATCGGCTCGCCTCGGCCACCGCCCGCCACGACGTCGGCTCCGCGCGGCCGCCCGGTGGCCGCGCCAGGTAGGGGAGTGACTCCCCGGCACATCGTGAGTGGATCGAAGCGAATCTCTGTCCGGAGTCTACCGGAAGAGTTCCGAAAACTTAATCACCTCGATACGTCGACATCGCCGCACGCGGCACGGGGTGGGTGAGTGAATCCGCGGGCGGGCGCGGCAGTCGGGCGCGAACGCGCCACCCGGCGCGGCTCCGGAAGTTTCGGTGACCGCCCGCCGCCCGGGCCGGCGCGGTGCTGCGCCACGAAGCCGGGCGGCTGCGCCCGCTCGTCGCCGGCGGCCAGGCGGTGCGGGCCGGAGCGCCCTCAGGCGCCCCGGCCGCTGCTCAGCCTGCGCAGTTGTTGTTGCGCACCGGCTGGGTCAGCCGCTCCTGGGCCCCGAACGCCGCGTAGACCCGCAGGTAGCACGGCAGGTCCACGTCGCCGTAGTAGCTGACGACCTGGTCGTCGTAGTGCGTGGTGCCGCTGTCGGTCACCTGCCACACGCCGCCGTCGCCGGACCGGATCTCCCAGTAGACGTCGCCCGCGCAGCCGTCCAGGCCGCGCGACCAGGCGATCATGTTCGCGCCGTTGTAGATCTCCGACTGCACCAGGGTGCAGGTCGCGGCCTGGGCCGGTGTCCCGGCCGCGACCAGGCCCGCCACAGTCATCGCTGACACACCGAACGCCGCCATCAGCTTGCGCATGCTCCAGCTCCTCCACGGTGGATGGTGGATCTTCCCGCCGAGGGTAGCGGGGGCTGAAGACAAGCTTCAATACCTGGCGGCAAACGGTGGGAAAGTTTCACCTCAGGCGCCGCCGGGCACCGCCATCTCGCCCAGGCGCGACCAGTCCTGCTGCGGCACCGTCACGTTGACGATCCGGGGCGTCTCGGCCAGATGCGGCGGCAGCGTGCGCTGGGCGGCCCGGAAGTGCTCCGACTGCACGTGCGCCGCGCCCGCCTCGTCGTCGCGGAACGCCTCGACCAGCACGTACTCCGTCGGGTCGTCCAGGCTGCGGGACCAGTCGAACCACAGGCAGCCGGGCTCGGCCCGGGTCGCGGCGGTGAAGTCGGCGGCGATCTGCGGCCAGCGGTCGGCGTCTTCCGGGCGGACCCGGAACTTGGCGGTAATGAAGATCATGGGATCAGGCTACCCAGGCCCGGCTGCCGCCGGGCCGCATCAGCTCCCGGCCGTGCGGCGTCAGCTCTTGGCCGCCGGGCCGAGCAGTTCGGCCGCACGCCGGTCGGCGAACGCGGTGACCGCCTGCTGCCCGGCGCCGAACACGATCGCCAGGCCGAGCAGCGCGGCGGTGCTGCTCACGCTGGTCTCCACCAGGCCGCCGACGACCAGCATGATCCCGACCAGCGCCACCAGCGGGCCGACGGCGAGCTTCAGCAGCCCCTGCTGGAACGGCAGCTTGTAGGGCAGCCCGCCGGACCGCGCGGTGATCATCGAGGGCAGCGCGCTGAGGAACGCGCCGAGCGCGCCGGCGACCAGCACGAAGAACAGCAGCCGCCAGGCCGGCACGCCACCGGCGTCGCCCGGCGCCTCCAGCAGCCGCACGTCGGTGCTGCGCCACTGCACCACCACCATCAGGACCTCCGCCACCAGCGCGAACACCGACAGCCCCAGGATCCGGTTCCGCAGCCGCCGGGCCGACTCGTGGAACTGGTCGGACGCGGAGTGGTAGCGGGTCAGCAGCCCCTGCACCCGGGCGCGCAGCAGCGCCTCGGACATCCCGCCGGCCACCGGGTCGAGGTCGGTGAACACCTTGTCGTCCGGCGGCAGGATCCGCGCCGCCGCGCTGCGGTACGCGGGGAGCAGCCCGATCAGTTCGTCCCCGGTGCGCAGCGCCACCATGGCCCGCTCCACGGAGTGGATCGTCTGCCACGCGTACTCCAGCTTCCCTCCGCGCAACCACTCGACCACGCCGCTGTGTCCGAGCACCCCCTCCACCCGCGACAGCAGCGCGAGCAGCGCCGCAGCCCGCCCGGGGTCGCGCTGGGAGAGCGCGGTGAGCTGCTCGTACAGGTCGTCGAGCTTGGTCCGCACGCGGACCTCCCAGACCGCGCGGGAACCGGCGCGGTGGGCGGGGCCGCCTGGCCCGCCGGCGTGCGGGGCCCGGGTATGACCCCGGCTGGGTCTCGTGTCCGATCATGTGCCCCACCTCTTCCCCCCACCCGACGCGGGGCGGGCGCGAGCCTGCCACCAGTATTCGCAGGTCAGTGCCATCATCGCCAGACCACAACGGAGAGTCGTCCGGGCCGCGACGACGCCCGGGCCGACCTGACGGACGACACCGCCGGGGCCGGGCGGTCGATAGCCTGAGCCGGTGACCGTCTATGCCCTCGCGCAGCTCACCATCCACGACCGGGCGCGCTACGACAGGTATGCCGCCGCCTTCCCGCCGGTGCTGGCCCGCTACGGCGGGAAGCTGCTCGCCGCCGACATCGCCCCTCGCGTGGTGGAAGGCGACTGGCCGCACCAGAAGGCGGTGCTGCTGTCGTTCGACAGCCGCGAGGACTTCGAGCGCTGGTCCACCTCGCCGGAGTACCGGGAGATCTCCCGGGACCGGGAGGCGGCCACCGAGGGTGTCGTCCTGCTGCTCGACGGGATCGGCCACGCCTGGCCGGCCTGACCGGTGGGCCCGCCCGGAGGGGGTGCCCGCACCACACGTCGGGCTCGACGTACGCGGCGCGGTCGTGGTCGACGTCGACGCGGCCCGGACCGCATGCCGGTCACCGTCGCGCCGCTGGTTAGGCTGCCGGCATGGCAGATCCGTTCCGGGTACGCGTCACCGTGCGCGGCTACGAACTCGACACCCAGGGCCACCTCAACCAGGCGGTCTACCTCCAGTACGCCGAGCACGCCCGCTGGGAGTGCCTGCGGGCGGCCGGCGTCGGCCAGGAACGGCTGCTCGCCGGCGGTGTCGGGCCGGTCGCGCTGGAGGTGACGGTGCGCTACCTGCGGGAGCTGCGCGGTGGCGACGAGGTCGACGTCACCTGCGAGTTCCACTGGGGCGAGGGCAAGACGTTCCGGATCAGCCAGGAGTTCACCCGCGCGGACGGCATCCCGGTCGCCTCGGTCAGCGGCATCGGCGGCCTGCTCGACCTGGCCGAGCGGCGGCTGGTGCCCGACCCGCGCGAGCGGTTCCGGGCGCTGGTCACCGACCCGGCGCCGATGAGCCTGTAGCGCCGGTCAACTCTCCGCGCGCAGGTAGGCGAGCACCGCCAGCACCCGGCGGTTGCTGTCCTCGTCCGGCGGCAGGCCGAGCTTGGCCAGGATGTTGCCCACGTGCTTGCCGACGGCCGCCTCGGTGACGTGCAGGCGGGCCGCGATCGCGGTGTTGGAGTGGCCCTCGGCGACCAGTCCCAGCACCTCCCGCTCCCGCCGCGACAGCGCGGCGAGCGGGTCACGCGGGCGGCGCAGCAGGTGCCGCACCACGTCCGGGTCGACGGCGGTGCCGCCGGCCGCCACCCGGCGCAGCGTCTCGGCGAACTCCGCGACGTCGGCGACCCGGTCCTTGAGCAGGTAGCCGACCCGGTTGCCGTCGCCGCTGTCGAGCAGCGCGGCGGCGTACCCGCTCTGCACGTGCTGGCTGAGCACCACCACCGCGAGGTCCGGGCGTTCCGCGCGCAGCGCGACCGCCGCGCGCAGGCCGTCGTCGCGGTGCTGCGGCGGCATCCGGATGTCGGTGATCAGCAGGTCGGGCCGGTGCGTGCGGACCGCGTCGAGCAGCTCCGGGGCGGAGCCGACGGCGGCGTCCACAGCGAAGCCGAACCGGGTCAGCAGGCCCACCAGGCCCTCCCGGAGCAGCACCTCGTCCTCGGCCAGGACGGCCCGGATCACGGACGGCACGGCAGCTCCACCCGCACGAGGGTAGGCCCACCGGGCGGGCTGGACAGCAGCAGCCGCCCGTCCACCGCCGCCACCCGGTCCGCGAGCCCGGTCAGGCCGGTGCCGCGCGCCGGGTCGGCGCCGCCCCGGCCGTCGTCGCGCACCTCCACCACCAGCCGCCGGTCGTCGCGGGTCAGCCGCACCTCGGCCCGGCCGGCCCCGGCGTGCCGGGCGACGTTGCCGAGCGTCTCGGAGACCATGTACCAGGCGGTGGTCTCGACCAGCTCGGGCACCGGGCGGGTCAGGTCCGCGCGCACGGTGACCGGGACGACCGACCGCGCGGCCAGCTCGCCGACCGCCCCGGCCAGGCCGAGTTCGGTGAGCTGCTGCGGGCGGATGCCCTGGACGATCCCGCGCAACGTCACCATCAGCTCCTTGGCCTGCTCGTGCGCCACCGCGAGCGGCTTCGCCGCCGGGGATTCGTCCGGCACGTCGAGGCGGGCCAGCCCGAGCTGAAGCGTCAGGGCGGTCAGGCGCGGCTGCGCGCCGTCGTGCATGTCCCGTTCGATGCGGCGGCGCTCCGCCTCGTAGGCGCTCACCAGGCGGGCGCGCGACCGGGCCACCTCGCGCAGGGCAGCCCCGCCGGGCGCGTCGTCGAGCAGCCGGCGGGCCGCCGCCGCCTGGGCCGCGACCAGCAGCCCGGCCAGGTAGACCAGCGCCGGGACGGCCAGCAGTCCGGCGAGCGCGTACGGGACCGCCTCGGCCGGGGAGTCGACGGTGGCCCAGACCAGCACGATCCGGTCCTCGTCGCCGGCCAGCCACGGACCGGCGACGAGCGCCACGTCCAGCAGCACGAGCAGGCCGAACATCCCGTACGCCAGCGGCACCGCCACCCCGAGCACGGCCAGGTACGCGCCCTCCCGCCATCCGGTGGCGGTGGTGAGGCGCGCGGCGAGCCCTCGCCACCTCGGCGCGGTCACCGGACGGTCGTCGACCACGCCGAGGCGCCACCGCTCGACCGCCGCGACCGGCGCGCCGGCCAGCGGGGCGAGCGCCACCACCGCCAGTGCCACCACGGCCAGCACCGCCAGCACCCCGGCGTCGACCGGGCGGCCCCGCCGCAGCGCGCCGACGACCAGCAGCAGCGGCGCGGCGACCACCGCCGCCCCGAACGCCGCCGCGCCGGCCAGGGGCAGGGTCGTGAGGGCGTACGCCAGGGCCCGCCACGGCCACGCGGAGAGCAGGTAGCGGCGGCGGCGCAACGCAGCGGCCAGCCCGTGATCAACGGTCATGGCCCGACGCTAGCCAGGCCCCGCCGCCCGGCCCAGCCGGCTGGACCCCGCTTCCCGGGTAGGTCTGGCCCTACCCCGAACCGGCCCGCCACGCCCCGTGCGCCGGGCCGCCCGCGACCGGTGCACTCGGCGGATGAGAAACCGCCTCGCGGGCGCCTGCTGGCTGCTCGCCACCGCGTCGTTCCTGGTCGCCAACGTCATCGTGGGCCTGGCCTGGGAGCAACCCCGGTTCAGCTGGGCCGAGCACAACATCAGCGACCTGGGGAACGTGACCTGCGGCGTGTGGGACACCAGCCGGCCCCGCCCGGTCTGCTCGCCGTGGCACCCGGCCATGAACGCCGTGTTCGTCGGCGCCGGGCTGCTGCTCGCGCTCGGCGCGCTGCTCGCACACCGGGCGCTGCGCCCGGGCCGCGCCGCGGCCGTCACCGTCGCGTCGATGGTGGCCGCCGGTTTCGGGTACGTGCTGGCCGGTGCCTATCCGGCGGACGTGGACGAGAACCTTCACGTGCTCGGCGCGCTGCTGGTCTTCGCCCTCGGCAACGCCGCGATGCTCGCCGCCGCGTTCGCCGGGCGGTCGCCGCTGCTGCGCGAGCTGCGGACGGTCAGCGCGATCCTGGGCCTGCTCGGGCTGGCCGGCGTCGTGCTGTTCCTGGCCCGGGTGGACGTCGGCATCGGCGTGGGCGGCATGGAACGCGTCGCCGTGTTCCCGCTGTTCGCCTGGGTGACGGCGGCCGGGCTGCGGCTGCTCCGGTTCCGTCGGTCCCGGCCCCTATCCTGAGCCGATGGAGCTGGCGTTCAGCGGCGAGGTGTGGTTCTGGCGCGGCCCGGCGCCGTACCACTTCGTCACGGTGCCCGACGAGCAGAGCGCGGCGATCGAGGCCGCCTCGGCGTCGGTCACCTACGGCTGGGGCATGATCCCGGTGACGGTGAGCATCGGCGGCACCGACTGGCGGACGTCGCTGTGGCCGAAGGACGGGCGGTACGTGGTGCCGCTGCGGGTCGCGGCGCGCCGGGCCGAGGGCATCGAGCTGGGTGACCGGGTCGACGTGCGGCTGACGGTGGACGTGTGACCGGGCCGGAGCTGGCCGAGGCGGGCCGGCTGCTCGCCGCCGCGCGGCGGCCGGTGGTCTTCACCGGCGCCGGCATGTCCGCCGAGAGCGGCGTGCCGACGTTCCGGGACGCCCAGACCGGGCTCTGGCAGCGCTACGACCCGCAGGAGCTGGCGACCCCCGCCGCGTTCCGGGCCGACCCGGCGCTGGTGTGGGGCTGGTACGAGGCACGGCGGCGCGGGGTACGCCGGGCCCGCCCGAATCCGGGACATCTGGCCGTGGCCGCCATCCAGGCCCGGCTGCCGGAGACGGTGGTGATCACGCAGAACGTCGACGACCTGCACGAGCGCGGCGGCGTCCCCGCCCCGGTACGCCTGCACGGCAGCCTGTTCGCGCCCCGCTGTTCGGCCTGCGCCCGGCCCGCGCCGCTACCCGCCGACCCGCCGCAGCCGCAGCCGCACGGCGCGCCTGCCCCCGACGGCGCGCCTGCGCCGCACGACCGGCCGGACGGGCCGCTGGCCCCGCCCGCGTGCGCCGGCTGCGGCGCACCGGTGCGTCCCGGCGTGGTGTGGTTCGGCGAGGCGCTGCCGCATGCCGCGCTCGACAAGGCGGTCGAGGCGGCGTCCACCTGTGACCTCCTGCTGACGGTGGGCACCTCCGCGCTCGTCCATCCGGCCGCCGAGATCCCCCTTGTCGCGGCCCGCCTCGGCGTCCCGGTGGTGCAGGTGAACCCGGTGTCCACACCGCTGGACGCGATCTGCGCGGTGAACCTGCGCGGCCCGGCCGGCGAGGTGCTGCCGGCGTTGGTCCGCGCCGCCTGGCCGGACGCCGACGCCGGCTGAGCACGGTTCCGGCACGTCACGCTGCCCCAAGGCTTGAAGGTGATCCTGGACCGGTTCGGCTACGGCGGCGAGCAGCAGTGGGAGGTGGTCCTCGCCGCCAGCGTGATCGCCACCGTACCGATGATCGTCCTGTTCTTCCTGGCCCAGCGGCACCTCGTCGAGGGGATCGCGACGGGCGGGCGCAAGGGGTGAGGCTCAGGTGTCGCGCGGCGGCCGGCCCATCGCCGCGCCCAGCTCGGCGCGGCTGGCGATGCCCAGCTTGCGGTAGACCCGGGCCAGGTTGGCCTCCACCGTCTTCGGGCTGATGTAGAGCGCGTCGGCGATGAGCCGGTTGGTCTGGCCCCGCGCGGCGAGCCGGGCGACCCGCTCCTCGGTAGCGGTCAGCGCCGTTGGGGCCGGGGTGCGGGCGCCGATGCGGCCCAGCTCCGCCCGCGCCCGGTCGGCGAACGCGGACGCGCCGAGCGCGTCGAACTCGGCCACCGCCGCGTCGAGCGCCGCCCGAGCCTCCCGCCGTCGCCGCACCCGCCGGTACGCGCGTCCGGCGGCGAGCAGGCAGCGGGCCCGGTCCAGCGGCAGCACCGTCTCCGGCACCGCCGCCCGGGCCCGCGTCAGCGCGTTCAGCGCCTCGCCCGGATCCGCACCGGTCGCCCCGGCCAGCAGCACCCGGCTGCGGGCCAGCCCGAGCGTCGTCCACGGGCGCGGCAGCCGTTCGTGGCGCCGGACCAGCCGGTCCAGCGCGGCGTGCGCGGTGTCCAGGTCACCGGCGCCCACGCACGCCTCGATCCAGTCCGGCTCGAAGCGCTGCCCCAGCGGCTCGGCGATGCCGGATTCGTCCAGGTCGGCGGCGAGCGCGCCGTACGCCGTCGCGGCGGTGGCCCACTCGCCGGAGGCCAGCGCCACCAGCCCGGTGAGCTGGTGGTGCAGCCGCCGGCTCCAGGCGTCGCCGAGGTCGTCGTCGCGGCGCAGCCCGGCCGCGGTGGCGCCCGCCCGGGCCAGCCGCCCCCGGTGCGCGTCGAGCACGCCGGCCAGCCAGCTCTCGCCCACCAGGCCGGTGCCCAGCTGCTCACCCAGATCCCGGGCGGCGGCGATGTGCGTACCGGCCTCGGCGAAGCGCCCGGCCAGCAGTTCCGTCTCGCCGAGATGGGTGAGCACCTCGTGGCGCAGCGGGTCGTCGCCGCGCGCCACCGCCAGGTCCAGCATCAGGTGCAGCCGGGCCCGCGCCCGGTCGTGGTCGTCGACCGACTTCCACCAGATGGCCGGCACCGAACCGGCCAGGAAGGAGGGTTCACCCGCCTCCAGCGCCAGCGCCCAGTCCAGCAGTTCGGTGGACGCCGGGCCGCCGGCGCGTACCTCGTGGAAGAACAGCAGCAGCAGCGCGGCGGTGAGCAGCGGACGGTGCTCGTCGTGGTCGGACAGGCGGGCGATAGCGGCCCGCGCGTGCCGGCACGCGGGCTCCGGCTGGTCGTGGAACATGGTCAGGTGGGTGTGGATCCGCCCGGCCAGGTCGCCGTCCGGCCCGGCGGCGGCGAGCGCCTGCTCGGCGACGCGGACGGCGGTGACCAGCTCGTCGGCGCACCAGGCGACGAGCGCGCGCAACAGCAGCGCCTCGCCCCGCTCCGCGCCGGTCAGCTCGCCGGCCGCCGCCTCGGCCGCCCGCCCGGCCGCCGCGTAGTCGCCGCTGTCGATGCGGCACTGCACCGCCTCGAGGCGGCGCCGGTTGCGGTCGGCGGCAGCGGACGGCGGGGTCAGCTCGGCGGCCCGGGTGTACCAGTCGGCGGCGAGCGCTGACGCGCCGCGCAGTCGTTGCCGGGCCGCCGCGGCGGCCAGGTCGGCGGCCACGGCGGCGTCCGGCGCGACTGTGCACCGGGACAGGTGCCGGGCCTGCTCGTCCGGGTCGGCGACGGCGCCGGCGAGCAGCGCGTGCAGCCGCCGCCGGGCCCCCGGCGGGATGCTCTCGCGGACCGCCGCCGCGTACCGGGGGTGCGCGAAGTCGATCCGGTTCGGCGTGACCACGACCAGCCCGGCGTCCTCGGCCGCGTCCAGCGCCCCGGCCGGCACGCCGGCCGCCGCGAGATCCCGCGGCGTCGGCACGGTCAGCAGTGCGGCCAGCCGCACCGCGTCCCGGCCCGGGCCGGGCAGCGCCCGCAGCGTCCCGGCCAGCAGCAGACGCAGCGACGACGGTACGGGCAGGTCCTCGTCGTGCGCGGGCGGCCGGGGCAGCCGCAGCACCGCCCGGGCGAGTTCGATGGCCAGCAGCGGATTGCCGTCGGCGTCGCGGGCCAGCCGCTCGGTGAGCGGTCGGCTGAGCGTGCCGCCGAGCCGGGCCGCCAGGACGCGGTGCAGGTCGGGCGGGGTGAGCGGGGGTACGTCGGCGCGCAGCAGCCGGTGCCGTCCGGTCGGGTCGTCGTCCAGCCCGAGCGGCATCGGGACCGCCGGGCTGTCCCCGGTGCGGTGGGTGGCCAGGACGGCCGGCCAGCGGGTCAGCCGGCGCAGCGCGAACCGCAGCGCGCGGGCGCTCGGCGGGTCCAGCCACTGCGGGTCGTCGACCGCGAGCAGGACCCGGGGCGCATCGGTGACCGCCGCGTCGAGCAGGGTACGGGTGGCCGCGCCCACCGCCCGTTCGTCCACCGCGCCGTCGTGCTCGCCGGTCAGCAGCACCATCTCGGCGGCGGCCCGTTGCGGCGCGGGCAGCAGTGGTAGCGCGTCGGCCAGCGGGCGGAGCACGTCGGCGAGTGCCGCGTACGGCAGCGCGGTCTCGGCCTCGGTGGGCGCGGCGGCGAGAACCCGCCAGCCGGCGCGCCCGGCGTGGGCGACCACTGCCCGCCAGAGGGCGGTCTTGCCGATGCCGCTGGGACCGTCGAGCAGCACCGGCGTACCGGCGGTCAGGGCACGCCACACCCGCTCGACGACCGCGTCGCGGCCGACCAGTGCGGCGTCCATGGCGGGATGGTGGCACAGCCGCGCCCGCGAACCCAGCGTCGGCGCGGCCTAGCCCGGCAGCTGTTCGCATATCGAGACGGGCGGGATCACCTCCTGGTTGCGGTAGACGTCGGCGCTCCAGCTCGGCCCGCCCGAGGCCACGATCGGCGGTATCCGTGGTGCCCGGGACGGGCTGAGCAGGCTGAGGAACTTGTTGATCACCTGGATGACGGGTTCCAGGATCCGGTAGCCGATCCCGAATCTCGCCCGCACGCCGAGCCCGACACCCCGGCACAGCGCGTACGGCGCGCCGAGCGCGGAACCGATGGTGGCGCCGTACGAGGTGATCAGCTCGAACCAGATGCCGGCGGTGAACAGGAACGCGCTGATGCCCATGGTGAACCGCACGCCGTGCCGGACGACCAGGCCCATCACGCCGACCGGCACGCCGGTGAGCGAGTCGAGCAGGCTCACCCGGCGGGCGAAGCCCTCCGTCACACGCGAGCCCACCTGGCCGCCGGCGTAGCCGAACCCGAGCTTGCCGGCCAGCGCGTACTCGCCGGCGCCGCGGAACGTGCCCCGGCGTGCGCCGAACGCGGTGGCCACCTCCAGCGTCTGGCTCACCGTGAACGACAGCGGCAGGCCGGCGACCAGCCCGATCGGGAACGCGATGTCGACCGGCACCGGAAACGTGCGGCGGTGGTTCTGCCCGCCGTCGATGCCGGCGGTGAAGTCCACCTTGATGCCGAAGCCGCCGCCGATCTCCAGTTCGGCCCGATTCACCTTGCCCGCGCCGATGGCCAGGTGGAACGACGCGGCGGGCCGCCCGACCGTCAGCGTCGCGGTGCCGGCGAGCCGGAGCCCGCCGTCGTCGTACGTGAAGTGCGTGCCGACACCACCGGCGCAGCAGAACGTCCGCACCCGGTAGCCGTGTGCGGTGGCGCCCGCCTGCCCGCCCGGTGCCGGTGGCGGTTGGGCGGGCGCCACGGAGAGCGGGCGGGAGCGGCCGAGCGTGCCGCCGGCCGCCGCGGTCTCCCGGGTCCACGACGGCTCGCCGGCCACGTAGACCGTCGGGCGGTCGAGGGTGACGTCGTCCCCACCGAAGGTGCCGTCCCGGATCACCTCGGTGAGCGTGACCGGGCCGATCGTGACGACCAGGTCGCCGCCGTCCTCGGCCAGGTCGAGCACCCGGCCCACGCCGCGTCCGGTGAGGAACATGACCCGGCCGGGTGCGAGCCGGTCGGCGTCGCGCGCGTCCGGGTCCAGCCGCCAGATCAGCCCGTCCGGGCTCACCGACCGCACGGTGCGGCTGCCCCCGCCGACAAGCACCACGTCCGGTTGCAGCGTGACGTCCTTCCCCGGCGCCGGCGCCCGCCCGTACCGGGGCTGCTCCCCGTCGCCCGCGCCGGCCGGGTCCGGCGTGGACCCGCCGCAGCCGGTCACCAGGAGCAGCACCGCCAGACCGGCCGCGAGCAGCCGCCGGCCGCGCACCGCCGCCGTCACATCCGGCCGGCGACGGTACGGGCGAGTCGTTCCAGCGGCGCCCGGTTCTCCTGTGGGTCGTTGAGCCGCACCAGCCGCACCGCGACCCACAGGTCCCCCTTGCGGAGGAAGAACGCCTCATAGGTGAGCAGTGCCTCGTCGGCCACTCCGGTCAGCTCGCGGATCTCGTGCCCGAGCTGCCGCTCGATGTCGAGGTACTTCTTGGCGCCCTCGCCCACGAACACCTCGACCTGGGCGGTCGGCCCGCTCGTCGGTGCGGTGAAGGTGCAGGACTGCCCGGCCACCACCGGTTCGTCGAGCGGCGTGCCGGCGAGGCGTTCGGCGTCGGCCTCGGGCACCAGGGCGCAGGCGTCCGGCGCGTCGGCGGCGTCCACCGATTCGGTGCTCGGCTCGGCCGGCGCCTCCCCGGTCGGGTCCGCGACCGGCGTGCCCGCGCCGGGCGCTGCGCCACCGGCGGCCGGCGGGTCGTCGCCGCCGCAGCCGGCCGGCGCAATGAGCAGGGTCGCGGTCAACGCGAGCGCGATCAGTCGGCGGGTTCGCACGCCTGCCCCGCTCAGGCCGGGATCGCGTCGAGAGCGCGACGCAGGATCTGTTCGTTGCCGGTGGTGCCGCCGCTGAAGCTGCTGATGGTCACCGTGTACGCGCCCTTGCCGTCGATCAGCACCGCCTCGCCGCGCACGTCCTTGACCGCGAGGTAGCCCTGCTCGCCCCGGTCCAGGTCGACGACCTTCTCGTACTGCTCGACGGCCTGGTTGTGCTGGTAGTTGTAGGTGGTCTTGCCGGCGGTGACGGAGGCGGTGGTGACCGACAGCTGGGCGATGCCGTCGCCGAACGAGCAGTTGCCCTCGTCGCGCAGCTTCCGGTCGACCAGTTCGGAGACCTGGGCGGCGGTGAACGGGCACGGTGGCCGCACGTCGTCCACCGCGCCCGCGTCCGGGTCGCCGCCGTCCTCGCCCGCCACGGTGTCGGCCGAGCCGCCGTCGAACACGTCGCCGCCGGAGTCGCACCCGGCCGGCGCGAGCAGGGCGAGCAGCACCAGGGGCAGCGCCAGGCGGGCGCGGTGGAGACGGGCGGTCCGGACCGGGGTGAGCGCGTCAGTTGCCATGCCTGCGACGCTAGGCGCGACGTCACCGCCCGTAATCGGGGATTTCCCTATGCGGTGACCTTGGCGACGGGCTCGTCCGCCCCGGCGGGCGGCGCGTCCGCGTCGCTGCGCCGCCCCACCCGGATGGCGAGCCGCTCCACGTAGCCGATCATGAGCGCGGCGAACAGCAGCACGAACAGCACCAGCATCGGCAGCGGCAGGATCAGGCCCAGCGGAAGCTCACCGCCGCCGCCGAACGCGCGGTTCGCGATCATCGTCACCAGCGCGGGCGCGGTGAGGCTGTCCGGACCCTTACCCACCAGTGTCGTCCACAGTGGCGACTGGGCGTGCGCCAGCCAGGTCAGCAACGCGGTCACGGCCAGCATCGGCAGCGCCGGCAGCAGCAGCGTACGGCTGGCGCCACCGCCGGAGCGCCACCGCTCGTGCTGGCCCCGGAACAGCAGCGTGAACGCGAACAGCGCGGGCACCGACAGCCAGGTCGGCGGCACCAGGGCGAGGAACAGGCCCAGCTGTTCGCGCTCCATTGTGCGTTCGAAATTGGCGATGGCCAGCGGGCCGGCACCGACGAACAACCAGGGCGCGAACGGCACCAGCAGCAGTTCGCTCCAGCGTCCGAGCGGTCGCAGCGCGCCGATCCCGAATCCGGCCAGCGCGGCGAGCGTCACCGCGACGAGTGTGGACAGCAGGGGCGGCACCCAGGTGTTGGCGAACACGTTGGTGGTCTCGATCCCCCGCGGCAGGGGCCCGGTATCGGCGGAGAAGTTCCGCAGCCACGGCAGCGACGCCCAGACGGTCACGCCGACGACCACGACGAGCGCGGCGACGGTCGACCCGACGAGCAGCGGTCGGCGGCCGGCGAAGGACTCCGCCTCCCGGACGGCCGGGCCGTCCCGCCAGCCGTCGAATTCGATGCGCAGCCGGGTCGCCAGGATCAGTCCCACCGCGGCCAACCCGAGCAGCCCGAGCAGAACCAGCAGCAGCGTCGACGTGGCCGATCCGACGCCCAGGCGCAACGTCCGGAACGAGGTCTGCGCGATGCTGAACACCGGCGTCGCCGTGTAGTCGCCGCCCGGCCCGGCGCCGGTCAGGATGTACGGGGCGGTGAACGTCTGCAGGCCGACCGCGAGGACGCCCAGCCCGAGCAGCCCGCCGACGGCCAGCATGGCGGGCGCGGGTCGCTGGTCGAGGTCACGGCGGCGCAGTGCGCTCAGGTACAGCGTCGCGGCTACCGCGACGACCAGCCCGAACGTCACCTGTGCCAGCGCCGAGACGAGGAACGTCCGGGGGGACTGCAGATTCTCGGTGTAGGTGCCGCTCTCGATGTTCTCGGTGCGTCGGCCGAGGTACACGGCGACCGGCGCGTACGCGGCGAGCGGCAGCGCCAGCACGCCCCGGGTGACCAGGCGGGCGACCCGGCCGGCCCGGTCGGCGAGGACGGCGAGCAGCGGTGCGGCGAGCAGCGCCACCGCCAGCGGGATCAGGCTGAGCAGCACCGCGAAGCCGACCTGTCCGACGAACCCCGAGGCGAACACGGACTCGTAGTTCGACGCACCGGCCGCCTGATCCGGGCGGCGCGGCCCGTCGTTGTCGAAGCTGCGGGCCACTGTGGAGAGGGTGGGCAGGACGTACGACCAGATCCAGGCGATCACCGCCGGGACGACCAGTGCCAGCCCGATCAGGGTCCGCCCCGGACGACTCCGCGGTGCGGTCGGGGGACCAGGAACTGTCGCCTGCGGCGCTGCGGGCTGACTCATCTGGACAACCACCCTCCAAGCTCGATGATCTCGACCGCCGCGACGATAACCGACCCGCTCAACACCGGCAGTGCGACCGGCCCACGGCCGCGGGCGGCTACTGTCGCACCCGTGCGGACCAAGCAGGAACTGTCGGCGGCGATCCGGGAACGGCGGCGGGCGGCGCTGGTGGTCAACGCGCACTCCCGCCGTGGCCGGCGGCTCTACGACACCGTCCACTCGCGCCTGCGCGCGGCCGGGTTCACGCTGCTCGGCGCCTACCCGGTGGACCGGCCGGGCGAGCTGGACCAGGTGCTCGCCGAGGCCGCCGGCCTCGGGCCGGACCTGCTGGTCACCGGCGGCGGCGACGGCACCGTCGGCGCGGCGGCCCGGCTGCTCGCCCACCGGGACATCGCGATGGGCCTGCTGCCGCTGGGCACCACGAACAACTTCGCCCGCACCGTCGGCGTCCCGCTCGACCTGGACGCCGCGATCGGAGTGCTCACCGACGGCAAGGTGATCGACGTCGACCTGGGCCTGATCGGCGACACCCGGTTCACCAACCACGTCGGGATCGGGCTGTCCGCCGACATCATGCAGGCCGCGCCGCCGCGGCTGAAACGGATCGTCGGGCGGCTGGCGTACCCGCTGACCGGGCTGGGGCTGCTGGCCCGGCACCGCCCGCTGGCCGTGACGGTCCGCGCCGAGGGCCGCGAGCACACGTTCACCACGCACCAGGTGTACGTGGCGAACGGCGGCTTCCACGCCGGCCGGCCGATCACCGCCGACGCCACCGCCGACGACCGGCTGCTGGTCGCGTACCCGGTGGGCGGGCCGACCCGGCGCGGGCTGCTGCGCGAGACGGCGCGCAACGCGGCGGCCGGCCACCGCCGCACGCTCGGCGAGGAGCCGTTCCTGGCGGTCCGCCAGGTGTGGCTGGACACCGACCGGCCGGCCCGCATCGAGGTCGACGGCGAGCCGTACGGGCGGACCCCGGTCCGCATCGGCCTGGACCCGAACGCGCTGCGGCTGATGGCCCGCCCGGACAGCCCGGATCACTGACCGGTCAGATACCTGGCGCTCTGGTCGGCGACCTCGCCGTACTCGGCCGGGAGTTGCCCGACGACCTGGGCGTAGGCGGCCGGGTCGACGGCGTCGCGCAGCACGTCGAACACCGCGGTGACCCCGTCCCGGGCGGCGTCCGCGTCCACGTCGGCGCGCCCGCTCACCCGCTCCACGAACACGTCGAGGCCGAACGGCTCGGCATCCTCGGCCGGGCCGAAGGCGTACGCCCGCAGCGCCTCCGGCAGCCGGTCCGCGAGGTCGCGGGCTTCCCCGCCGTCGATGCGCTCGGCCAGCGTGGTCAACGTGGCCCGGGTGACGGCGGTGGCCTGCTCCGCGGACGCGCCGCACCGCTGGGCCACCGCGTCGATGAACTGGTCCTGGTCCATCTCGCCGCCTTCCTCCGCCGGGAGTGCGGGATTCCCGCCCTGGACCTCCGCAAACGGCCGGTGCGCCCTCGGGTGCCGGCGTCGTCGGGCCCGGGTAGCGTGCAGCGCGAACCCGCAGCGAGGAGGCCCCGACAGTGCAGCCGACGACCGTGGACGTGCCCACCCCCGACGGGACGGCCGACGCCTACCTGGCCGTGCCGGAGGCCGCCGGGCCGTTCCCGCCCGTCCTGCTGTTCATGGACGCGTTCGGGCTGCGGCCCCGGGTGGCGGAGATGGCCGCCACGATCGCCGCCCGCGGCTACGTGGTGCTGGCCCCCAACCTGTTCCACCGCTCCGGGCGCGCGCCGCTTGTCGACCTCGGCGCGCTCGCCGACGACAGCCGCCGGGCCGCCCTGTTCGAGCGGCTCGGGCCGATGATGGCCGCGTTGACGCCTGATGCGGTGGCCCGCGACACCGCCGCCTACCTGGACTTCCTCGCCGCCCGCCCGGATGTCGCGCCGGGCCCGGCGGTGCTCACCGGCTACTGCATGGGTGGCACGAACGCGCTGCGCGCGATCGAGGCGCTTCCGGACCGGATCGCCGCGGTGGCCGCGTTCCACGCCGGGCGGGTGGTCACCGACGCCCCGGACAGCCCGCACCTGGCCGTCGGCGCGGTGACCGGCGAACTGTACTTCGGGCACGCCGACGCCGACCCGTCGATGACCGCCGAGCAGATCGCCACGCTGGAGAGGACGCTGGACGACGCGGGTGTGACCTACCGCTCCGAGGTGTACGCCGGCGCCCGCCACGGCTACACCCAGTCGGACACCCCGATGTACGACGAGCGGGCCACGCAGCGGCACTGGACGGCCCTGTTCGACCTGCTCGACCGCACGTTCGGGCGCTGACCCGCCCCGGCGTGCGGGGTCCGGCCGGGGGAGGATCCACCGGGCCGGGCCGGGCCGCAGGCCACCGGGTGCCGACTGGCACCTGCCCGCGCCGCTCCGGCTGGTTAGCGTCGGCGCATGGACACCCGTCACGACGAGCCGGCCGCGCGCTTCGCCGCGCTGAGCACCGCCCACGTCGCCGACGCCTGCCTGCGCGCCGGCGTCCCCGTCCGCTGCGCCCCGGCCGCCGTCGTCCCGGTGCTGCCCGGCCGGCGCCTGGCCGGCCGGGTTCGCCCGGCCCGGCACGCCGGTAGCGTGGACGTCTTCCTGGAGGCGATCGAGCAGGCCGCCGACGGGGACGTGCTCGTCGTCGACGACGGCGGGCGCACCGACCGGGCCTGCGTCGGTGACCTGGTGGTGCTGGAGGCGCGGGCCGCCGGCCTGGCCGGGCTGGTGGTGTGGGGCGCGCACCGCGACACCGCGGACCTGGTCGCGGTCGGCCTGCCGGTGTTCAGCCTCGGCGCCACCCCGAGCGGGCCGCTGGAACTGGACCCGCGCCCGGACGGTGCGCTGGAGCAGGCCCGGGTCGGTCCGTTCACTGTCGGCCCGCGGGATCTGGCGCTGGCCGACGACGACGGCGTGCTGTTCGTACCCGCCGATCGGGCCGGGGAGCTGTTCGAGCTGGCCGAGTCCATCCGGGACACCGAGCGGCGGCAGGCCGACCGGATCCGGGCCGGGCAGTCGCTGCGCGCGCAGGTCGGGTTCGGCGCGTACCTGGCGGCCCGGGCCGCCGACCCGGCGCTGACGTTCCGGGCGCACCTGCGCGCGGTGGGTGGCGCGATCGAGGAGTGACCCGGTCAGTCCGGCAGCCGGGGCGTCTCGACGCCCGGGTCGCGGCCGAGCAGCACGCCGCGGGTCAGCGCCCGTGATCCGAAGCGGTCTCGCACCGCGTCGACGGCGGCGTCCAGCGCCGGGCCCGGGTCGGCGGTGAACGGCAGGGTGAGCTGCGTGTGCCCGCCGCCCAGGTTGCCCACGGAGACGCCGAGCAGCGTGACGCCACGTTCTGCGATCTGCGGGAGCGCGGCGCGCAGCAGGTCACCGGCGGCGGCACGCAGCGGCCCGGTCTGCGCGGTCGGCTCGTCGAGCGTGTGCGACCGGGTGGCCCGGGTGTAGTCGGCGAAGCGCAGCCGCAGCGTCACGGTGCGGCCGGTGCGCCGGGCGGCGCGCATCCGCCCGGTGACCCGGTCGACCAGGCCGGCCAGCACCGCGTCCAGGTCGGCGGGGGAGTGCGGCCCGCGTCCCAGCGCGTGCTGCGCGCCCATCGAGGAACGGCGGCGGCCCACCTGCACCGCCCGGGGGTCGCGGTTGTGCGCCAGGGCGTGCAGGTGCCGGCCGGCGCCCGCGCCGACCAGCGACACCAGCGTCGGCTCGTCCAGCCGGGCCACCTGCCCGACGGTACGGATGCCGCGCTCGCGCAGCCGGGCGGCGGTGACCGGGCCGACGCCCCACAGCCGTTCGACGGGCAGCGGGTGCAGGAACGCCAGTTCCCGCTCCGGCTCCACGACCAGCAGCCCGTCCGGCTTGGCCACGCCGCTGGCCACCTTCGCCAGGAACTTCGTCCGGGCCACGCCGACGGTGATCGGCAGGCCGACCTCGCGGCGTACCCGATCCCGCAGCACGGCCGCGATGCCGGCCGGCGGCCCGGCGAGCCGCCGCAGCCCACCCACGTCGAGGAACGCCTCGTCGATGCTGAGCCCTTCGACGAGCGGGGTGGTGTGCCGGAAGATCTCGAACACCGCCCGGCTGGCGGCGGTGTACGCGGCCATCCGGGGCGGCACCACTGTCGCGTCCGGGCAGAGCCGCCGCGCCTGCCGGCCGCCCATCGCGCTGCGCACGCCCCGCGCCTTGGCCTCGTAGCTGCACGCGAGGACCACGCCGCCGCCGACGATCACCGGCCGGCCGCGCAGCCGGGGGTCGTCGCGCTGCTCGACCGACGCGTAGAACGCGTCCAGGTCGGCGTGCAGGATGGTGGCCTCGCTCGACACCCCGACATTCTCGCACACATGTTCGAATTGGCGGGACTGACCTGCCCGGACACAGGCGACCGGCCGGCGGGAGCACCCGCCGGCCGGTCGCGAGCGGTCACCGTCCGTAGACCTCGAACTCGTAGAGCGAGAAGCCGTACGAGGTGGCCCGCGTGACGCCGTACATCCGTACGTAGCGGGCGCCGACCGGGGCGAACGTCGCGTTGTCGACGCCGCCGTTGCCGGTGGTGGTGCTGAACACCGGCTGCCAGGAGTTGCCGTCACCGGAGACCTCGATCCGGTAGCCGGTGGCGTACGCCGCCTCCCACCGCAGCACCGCCCGGCTGATCGTCCGGGCCGAGCCGAGGTCCACCCGCAGCCACTGGTTGTCGTTGTAGCTGCTGGACCACCGGCTGCCGAGACTGCCGTCGACCGCCTTGGCCGGGGTGTTGCTGGTCAGGAGTTGGGTGCTCGACGCGGTGGCGGTGCGGCCCTGCGCCAGGTTGGTCACCGCGTCGCCCCGGCGCGCCGGGAACGAGACGACCTGCTGGTAGGTGGGCCGGTTCTGCCAGGCGATGAGCGGGTGGGTGATGCCGCCGAGCCCGGACTGGGCGATCGAGTCGGCGCACCACTGGTCGCCGGCCCCGCAGGACGAGTCGCCCGGGTAGACGGTGGTCGCCGGCGCCGCCGCGGCTTGGCCGAGCGTGTCGAGCAGCGCCTGCCGGCACGCGCCCAGGTTGCCGTTGCCGCAGTAGGTGCGCCCGAGCCCACCGGCCACCGGGTCGCCGAGCACGGCACGCAGGTCCTTGTCGACGTAACCCCACCAGCCGTACTGGAACGACGAGCCCTTGTGCGCCTGCCCCTGCGACGCCCAGTTCACGGTGCCGTCGCGCGCCGCGTTCTGGCCGCCCGAGGGCGACTCGTTGACCTGGAGGGCGCCGACGAGCGCGCCGTACAGGTCGGGGCCGAGACCGGGCCGGAACTGCGCCGAGGCCAGCAGCGGCCACCAGGCGTCGAAGATCCGGATGGCGTCGGCGTGCTGGTAGATCTTCGACCCGGGCGACGTCTCCACCCGCCGCGACCCGGCCTGCTGCCAGGCCCGCAGCTTGCTCACCGCGGCGGCCAGCGCCGGATCGGTGACCGGCGTGCTGTCCAGCACCCGCAGCAACTCGCCGAGGACCTGCTGGCCGCGCAGGTCGGTCACCGCCGCCTCGGCGGTGATCCGCACGACGTCGGCGCGGCCGACCTTGCGCTGGGCGATGGCCGCCTTGACCGGGCCGTCGAGAAGTTGGGCGCGGTGCACCGCGCCGTAGCTGAAGTTGCCGTCGGCCGCGCCGAAGTCGCGCGCCTGCTTGTTGTTCCAGCTGACGTAGTAGTCCTGGTTGACCGACTGCGGGTGGGCCGACGCCGGGGCGTACGTGGCGTCGTTGGTGTCCGGGTTCCAGCCGGCCCACTCGTACGCCGGCTCCGCCTTGGCCGGCAGGTTCGGGTCGAGCCCGGACGGGCGGACCGGGTTCGCGCCGGAGTTGAAGTACGCCGCCTCGGTCGAGTTGACGTAGAACCAGTTGAACGCGTACCCGACGCTGGCCGCGGACGCCTGGAACGCCGCCGCGCTGCCCATCGCCGCCGGGTCGTTGTACGCCTGGAAGCCGATCGCCGAGTCGGCCTCGTGCCGGTAGGTGGAGCGCAGCTTGGTGAACGCGGTGGGCTGCCCGTTCACCAGCCCCCGGTAGGCCACCAGCCCGTACTTGGTGCGCAGCGAGCGCAGCGTGTACGCGCCGGCCGGGGTGGAGTCGGCGAGCGTCGGCGACCAGGAGTTGCGCTTCTCCAGCACCTCCATCGCGACGCACTGGCCGCGGTAGAGGTAGCGGTTGGAGCGCAGCGTCGGCGCGGTGCCGTCGGTGGTGCACAGCGGCACCGCGTACGTGTCGGTCAGGTCCTGGTTGGCGGAGGTGGCGCTCCACGCGTAGTCCTGGCCGCGGCCGAGCAGCACGTAGAGGTTCAGCCCGGCGAACGCGGCGCCGCGTGCGCTGATCCCTGGCCCTTGGAGTTCCTGGAGCATCAGCAGCTGCGGAGCGAAGTAGCCGGTCTGCGGGCCGAACACGGCCACCGGGTTGCCGCTGGTGGTGTGCCGTCCGGAGACCACCACCGCGTTGGACATGCCGTGCGACCGCAGGGTGGACAGGCCGCCGAGCAGGTCCTTGGTGGCCGCGCTGGTGCCGGTGCGGGCGGCGGCCCCGCCGGTGGCGTCGTACGCGAGCGGCTCGGCGACCACGGTGCCGGCGTCCGGCAGCACCGCGCTGGTGGCGCCGGGCGGCGTCGCGCCGTAGGGGAAGCTCTGCCCGGCGTGCAGCGTCAGCACGGTCTCCGGGTCGTTCTGCGAGCGGAACGCCGTCCAGACCCGGTCGCCCTCGGTCGGCCCGTACTTGGCCCGGGCGGCCACCCGGACCAGCGCGGACTGCATCTCGCTGCCGCCGCCTCCGCCGAACAGCCCGCCGATGACACCGGCGGTGGCGATCAGGTCGGTCATGGTGAAGTGCTTCGGCTTGCCGGCGCCGGTGAGCACGTACTCGCCGGGGTAGTTGTCGTCGGCGATCGACTTGTCGATGTAGGCGTTGATGCCGGCGATGTAGTCGGCCACGTCGGTGTGGAGCTGCTGGCCCCGGGTGCCCTTGAGGCGCAGCGCGTCCACCTGGGCCTGGAGGTCGGCCTCGGTGTAGGGCGAGTTGGCCCAGACGCTCTGCTCCAGCTCCCGGTTGCCGGGGGCGCCGCCGGCGAACGAGGTGACGTTGCCGCGGCCGACGTGCCGCAGCAGGTCCATCACCCAGAGCCGGTCCTGGGCGCCGGCGTAGCCGGCCCCGAACATGGTGCCGGCGCGGGTGGTGCCGGTGACGTGCGGGACGCCGGTGGCCTTGTCCCGCACGATGGTGACGTCCGAACGCGGCGAGATCCTGCTCTCGACCTGCGCGTCGGGGACGCCGAACGAGGCGTCGTTGTAGAAGTGGGCGATCTGCTCGTCGGTCAGCCCGGCGTAGTTGTAGACCAGGTTGGCGTACTCGTCGAGCTGGTCGCTGGAGTGCGCGGGCCGGGTGCCGAGCGCCTGGTGGGCCAGGATGCCGGCGAGCGTGGCGTTGCCGTTCTGGCCGGGCGGCAGGATGTCGGCGCACTGGCCGAGGCAGTAGTCGTCGGGGGTGAACGTGGTGTCGGCGAGCGCCGGTGACGGCGGGGTGACCGTCAGGACGCTCGCGGTGAGGACGGCGGCGGTGAGCGCCGCGAGGCGGGCACGGATGGCGGGTCGTGGCATGGCGATCCTCCGGGGACGCGGAGTCGGGCCGTTCGGTACGCCCGGCTGACGGTGTCTCGCCCTCCGCGCCGGGCGTCGTGCCCGGAGGTGAGAATGACTCATATCTATCTGCGGGCAATGATCGGTGCATCACCGGCGTCCGGGATAGCCGTTGTTCACCAGTCGTCAATGCCGACGTTTCGCCGCGTTCCGCACCACAACGAGGCGGTGGGGGTGGCGCGTCGCCACCCCCACCGCTCTCCCCGCCGGTGCGCCGTCAGTGCTTGTGGAACGACTGGCGCACCACACCCCCCACCAGCGCGCACCAGGTGGTGGTGCTGATCTTGCCGTTGGGCGGTAGTCCGTGCAGGTGCTGGAGGTCCTTCACCGCCGTGCGGGTGGCGTGGTCGTACTCGCCGGTCGGGACGACCTCGGCGTAGCCCTTGGAGGCGAGCATGAACTGCGCGGCGGTCACCGGGATCCCGCTCGACTTCTGGTCCAGCTCCGGCGCCAGGGTCTCCCAGGTCGGCGCCGTGAGGGTGGCGTCGACGTCGACAGGGATGCCGTTGCGGGCCTGCCAGTCCTGCACCGCCGCGACGGTGGCCGCGTCGAACACGCCGGTGACCGGCACGGTGTAGCCCTGGAACGTCAGCAGGTACTGCGCGACCCGGACCACCGGCCCTCCGACGAAGCGCCAGATGTCCGGCCAGCGGCGGGCCGGCACGTCGCCCAGGTCGGTGCCGAGTTCCTTGAACACCGCGCGGCGCAGCGCCGGGAACTCCCGGTAGAACATCGCGCCCGGGCAGAGTGTGGCGCGGAAGTCCCAGTGGCCGAAGATGTCGTGCGCGTGCAGTCCGTACTGCCGGCAGATCGCGGTGCACAGCCGGGCGAGGGAGTCGAGCAGCTCCTCCGGCGGCGTCTCGGTGACGTAGGTGCCCTCGTTCTCGATGCCGATGGCCCGCCCGTTCTCGCCCGGGCAGTGCGCGGCGATCATCTGCCGGTCGCCGGCCCGCAGCCGGTCCAGGCTGCCGTGCCGTCCTTCCAGGACGTGGCCGCCGCGGCTCACCGTGAAGTGCTGCCCGGTGTCGGACCAGCCATTGCCGTCCATGTGCAGGTCCTGGCAGTCGCGGGCGAGCTGCCTGGCGTGCTCCTCGGAGTAGTCGGTGACGTTCGGGAACGCCATGTGGTGCACGATGATCTTGTTGGTCGGGATCGCGCTCACCGACAGCGGGTCGGCCGGCGGGCGGGCGGCCCACTCGTCGCAGCTGATGATCCAGTCGAGGTTCGCGCCCGGCGCCGCCTGCGCGGCGGCCGGCAGGGCGAGCTCGCTCCCGACGACCGCGACCGCGGCGGCGCCGAGGCCGGCCCGCAGCAGCGTACGGCGGTCCAGCTCGGGGTGGTCGAAGTGCATCTCGCCTCCTCGATGGCCCGGCCAGCGCCGGGCGATGTAAAGGAACTGCAAAGAATGCGCGCGTGGTGGAGAATATTGCCGGGCGCGCGCGGTGCGCCAGAGGACAAAAGCGACGTTCGCCGGTCGTTCCTACCGCCGGAGTAGGCGATCTCATATTCGCTGACCGGGACGGACCATGTCCTTCCGCTGTCCGCCGTCACAGCCTGGGCCGGTGCAGTCGCCCAGCCCGGCCGGGATCGTCGTGCTCCTCGCGGTGCTCGTGGCCGCCACCGCGTTCGGCTGGTGGCGCCGCCGCCACGACGGGCGGCTGCGCGCCGTCCGGAATCGCCCATCGACCGCCGCCGACGCGCCGCACCGGGCCAGCCTCACCGCCCTCGGGGTACGCCCCGGCGAGGTCACGCTGGTGCAGTTCTCCGCCCCGGTCTGCGCGCCCTGCCGGGCCGCCCGCCGGGTGCTCGCCGACGTCGCCACCCGCCTCGGCGGCGTGACGGTGCTGGAGGTCGGCGTGGACGAACACCTCGACGCGGCCCGGGAACTGAACGTGTGGCGCACCCCGACCGTGCTGGTGGTGGACGCGGCCGGCCGCGTGGTGCGCCGGGCCGCGGGCGTGCCCGACCGCCGCGCTCGCCGCCCGGGTGGCGGTGCCCCCGCGTTGACGTTCCGCACGTACGCTGGCCCCGGCGGGATGGGGGAGTGGCATGGCGGGTCGCGGGCGGCTGGACCGGCGTAGCCTGCTCGCCGCCGCCGGCGGGCTGGCGGTCGCCGGGATCGGCGTGCCGGTGGGGCTGGCCGCCACGCACGACAGGCCGCCGCCCCCGCCACGCGGCCGGCGGCCGGTCAGCATGGCGATGCACCTGCACGCCTCGTTCAGCGAGGGCGTGGCCAGTTACGCCGCCCACCTGGACCAGGCCCGCCGCAACGGCGTCGACGTGCTCTGGTGGACCGACCACGACTTCCGGGTCGCCGCCCACGACCACCGCCGCGTCGTCCACTTCGACGGTCCGGAGGAACGCGAGGGCGGCCTGGCCTGGACCTGGCAGCCGGCCACCGAGGGGCGGCTGTCCGCCTCGGCCGCCGACTTCGTGGACGCGCCGGACGCCCTCGACGGCCCGGGCCGCGCGCTGCGCCTCACCGCCGCCGGTTCCGGCACCTTCTGGTATGCGGGCAAGGCGTGGAACTGGACGCACACCGCCAACATCTCCGACACCACACTGCACCTCGACGTCCGCCGCGAGGCCGCCGGCCGGGACGCCACGCTCACCGTGGAGCTGGCGCTCTCGCACCACCCGGCCGGACCCGGCCGGCCCGCCGGGCAGCTCGTGCTGCGCTACCGCCTCGGCGGAGTGGACACGGTCCGGCACACGGTCGACGGCCGGCACGGCACAGTGGAGCTGCCCGCGCCGGCCGGTGCGTGGCGGCCGTACACGTTCGACCTGCTCGCCGACGTGCGGCGGCTCTGGCCGGACCTGGTCGCCGGGGACAACTCGCTGCGCGGGCTGCGCCTCGGCGTGACGGTGGCCGGTGGCGCGCGCGGCGCGTACCTGGTGGACCGGCTCGTCTTCGACCGCGCCCGCCGCGCCGGGCAGGCGGGCGAGGAGTTGCGCGCCGAGGTGCTGCGCGGCTACGACGGGGCGTACCCCGGCGTCACCCACCACCGCGCGTACGAGGTGTCGATGGTGCGGCACCTCAACTGGTTCGGTGGCGACGGCACGCTGCCGCGCTTCCCGTCCCCGCCGCACCGGGACAACGACGTCGACGCCACCGAGAAGATGGTGGAGTTCCTGCACTCGCACGGCGGCGTCGTCTGTTGGAACCACCCGCTGGACGCGGAGCGCCGCGAGTCGCTGGCCCGGCTGCTGGTCAGCCGCGACGCGCTCGGCGTCGACCTGATCGAGATCGGCCGGAGACCGGTCGAGGACCACCTGTGGGCGTACGACGTGGCAGCCCGCAACGCGATCCCGCTCACCGCCGTCGGGGTCACCGACGACCACGACGGCACCGACTGGCGGGCCGGCCGGGACCGGAACGTCACGTCGGTCTGGGCGGCCTCGACCGGCCGGGACGACCTGGTCGCGGCGCTGCGCGCCGGGCAGGCGTGGTTCGCCGACCTGGCCGGCTACCGGGGCGCGCTGGACCTGGAACTGGGTGGCCGCAGCGCCATGGGCGCGCTCGCCGTGCTCGCCGAGGACACCGTCACGGTGCGGCTGCGCGCCACCGACCTGCCCGCGGGCGCCACGCTGGAGACGGTCACCGGCGAGGTCGACCGGGCCGGTGTCGCGGACCCGACACCGGCGGTCCGGGTCGGGCAGGTCCCCTGGCGGCAGTTGCGGCAGGGCTGGCACGACCTCCCGGTGCGCGTCGGCGCCGGCACGTACGTGCGCACCCAGATCCGCGACCGCGACGGCGAGATAGTGGGCGCGAGCAACCCCGTCTGGCTGCTCCGCACCCCTCCACCGGCCGGCATCCGCCCACCCCGCCGCTTCTGACGCTCCTTACCCCCGCCGCTCCGCTTCCTCTCCGCCGATCATGAGGTTGGCGGCGATATCTGCCCTTTTTATCCCTGTCAACTTCATGATCGATGAGGCGGGAGCGGTTGCCGGGGTCTGGTACTCGTGACGGTGTGTCCGATACCGACCACGTGCCGGGCGGCGCTGCGCCGTACCGGGAACCGGGCGCCGACCGGCGTCCGGAAGCAGCCGTTGCGGCGATGGCCGGCGGCTGCGCCACGGTGAGAATGACGAGCGAGGCGGCGTCCGACATCCGCCCCTGGGACGCCGTGGAGTCTGTCGCATGAGCGGCTGGGAACTGTCCGGATACACGCAGGTCCGCCGGCTCGGCGCCGGAGCGTCGGGCAGCGTCGTGCTCGCCATCCACGATCCGACCGGCACCCCGGTCGCGATCAAGTACCTGGTCCGCGACCTGGGCGCGGACTCGGCGTTCCGGACCGCGTTCCGCACCGAGGCCCGGCTGCTCGGCGAGATCGACGACCCGCACGTCAGCCGCCTCTACGAGTACGTGGAGAGTCCGCACGGCGCGGCGATCGTGATGGAACTGGTCGACGGCGTCTCGCTGCGCCAGATGCTGCGCGAACACGGCCCGACCACGCCCGAGGCCGCGCTGTGCGTCCTCAAGGGCTCACTCGCCGGCCTGGCCGCCGCACACGCCCACGGCGTCGTGCACCGCGACTACAAGCCGGAGAACGTGCTGGTCACCGGCGGCGGGGTGAGCAAGCTCGCCGACTTCGGCATCGCCATGCCGACCGGCCAGGGCTCCGGCGCCACCGTCTCCGGCACGCCCCGCTACATGGCCCCCGAGCAGTGGACCGGCGCCCCGGCCAGCCCGGCGTGCGACGTCTACGCCGCCACCGCCACGTTCTTCGAGTGCCTCACCGGCCGGCCCCCGTACCAGGGACCGGACCTGCTCTCCCTGCGCGACCAGCACGCCGGCGCGCCGATCCCCGCCGAGGCGGCGCCCCCGCCGGTGCACGACCTGCTGCGTCACGGCATGGCCAAACGCCCCGACGACCGTCCGTCGTCCGCCGAGGCGTTCCTGGAGCTGCTGGAGCGTGTCGCCGGCACCGGCTACGGGCCGGACTGGGAGGAACGCGGGCTGCGCGAGCTCGCGCGGCGGGCCGCGCTGCTCGCCGCGCTGTGGCCGTTCCCGGACCGGGCCGAGGGGGCCACCGCGGTGGCACACACCGCGCTGGGCGGCACCACCGGCCGGGGTGGACGGTTCCGCGGTGGCCGCACCCGTACCGCGCTCGCCGCGGGCGCCCTGGTCGCCGCCGTCCTGGCCGGGGGCGCCGGCTACAGCTACGCCGCCCACGACGGCACGCCCGCCGCGGGCCCGGCCGGCCCGGGGAGCGCCGGTCCCGCCACCACCGGCGCACCCACACCGGACCCGAGCGGCGCCGAGTCGCCGAGCCCGTCCCCGACGCCCAGCCCGTCCACCGCGTCCGCCGCACCGCCACCTCCCGCGCCGTCAGCCACCTCCGACCCTTCCGGGACGCCGACCCGTACCGGCACGCCCACTACCGGCGCGTCGCGCAGCAGCCCACCACCGCCGGACGTGACAGCGCCGGTCGTGGACGGCGTCCGCGCCGACCCGGGCGAGCTGGACCCGAAGGGCTGCCCCTACGGCGCCAAGAGCAGCACGGTCACGGCCACCGTCACCGACGACCGCAGCGGCCCGGCCGCGCTCACCGTCACGTTCGGCTACACCATCGACGGCGCCACCGGCACGATCCGGATGGTCGCCACCGGGCGCGGCGTGTTCACCGGCACGCTCGGCCCGCTGTCCACGCCCAGGCGCAGCACCCGGATCCTCGTCCGGGTCACCGCCGCCGACGCCGCCGGCAACGCGACCACATCGGCGTCACCGGTGTACGTGACGCTCTACCACGACTGCACCCCCGGCTAGGAGTACGACAGTGCCCACCGCAACGCACCGCAGCCCGTCCCGGGGAACCTCCGCGTGACCCGCCCCGACGAGCCCACCGAGGCGCTGCCCACCCGCGCCCTGCCCCTCACCGGGGACGCGGACGCCGCTGATTCGACCGTCCACCTGAGCGGTGTCCAGAGCGGGGACGACCGCACAGCAGACCTCGCCGCCTCGGCCACGCCGACGCCTCCAGGCGCGGAGCCGACCGTGCACCTGCACCCGGGCCGGGCAGACGAGGCGACGATTCGTCTCCGCGCAGCCACGGACAGTCCAGCCGGCGAGCCGACGGTGGGTCTGCGTCCGGCTCCGGCGAAGCCGATGGATGAGGCGACGGTCCATCTGCGCCCGGGAAACACGACCGGGCAGGCCACCGTCTACCCGCGTCCGACGGCGGGGCCGACCCAGCGCCCCGGCGCGGAACCGACCGCATCGTGGCAGCCCACCGCGTCGTGGCAGCCCACCGGCGTACCGCCCCGGGGCCACGCCACCGGTGCGGCGGCGGGCGCCGGGGCGTACCCGGATCGGACCGGCGACGCGCGGGCGGTGAGCGGCGGGCCGCCCTCGGGCGGCGAGCTGCGCTTCGGGCCGGGCGTGCCGGCCACGCCGCCGCCCGCGCCGCAGTGGCCCACCGCGCCCTCGATCCGCCCGCGTCCGGTCTGGCGCCGCGTCGCCTCGGTGCTGTCCACGCTGCTCACCGCGGTGCTGCTGCTGGCGGCCGGCCTCTACCTGTGGCAGCGGTTGCATCCGCTGGAGGTCGAAGGGGTTACCGTCGCGGTGTCCCGGCCGGCCGGTGTCGCCTGCGACGTGACAGTCGACGTGGTCGCCACGGTGCGCACCAACGGACGCGGCGGGACGATCCGGTACCAGTGGTTCCGCTCCGACGCGCCACCCGGCGCCGTGCTCACCGAACGGGTCGGCAGCGGGCAGCGGACCGCCGCGCTCACACTCAAGTGGACGTTCACCGGGGTCGGTGCCACCACCGGCATCGCCACCGTCAACATCATCGAGCCGGCGTCGGCGCAGGCGGGCACCCGGGTCGTCTATCGCTGCCCCGGCGGCTGACCGCGTTTCCCCGCGCGCGGGTCCGGGTAGCCCCACCCGAACGAAAACGTGACCATGTACGTGGAGGACCTTGATGAGAGACAACTTCGGGGACGCGGTGGGCGACGCGTTCCGTTCGGTGATGCTGTTCCTGCCCAAGGCGGTCGCGTTCATCGCGATCCTGGTCGCCGGCTGGCTGATCGCCAAGGCCGTGCTCAAGCTCGTCGACAAGGTGCTGGAGCGGGTGCACTTCGACCGGGCCGTCGAGCGCGGCGGAATCAAGACCGCGCTGGCCCGCTCGAAGTACGACGCCAGCGACATCGTCGCGAAGCTCGCCTACTACGGGGTGCTGCTGGTCACGCTCCAGCTCGCGTTCGGCATCTGGGGCCCGAACCCCATCTCCGACCTGATCGCCGGCGTGATCGCCTGGCTGCCCCGGGCGTTCGTCGCCATCGTCATCGTGGTGGTCGCGGCGGCCATCGCCCGCGCGGTCAAGGACATCATCTCCAGCGCGCTCGGCGGCCTCTCGTACGGCCGGGTGCTGGCCAACCTCGCCTCGGTGTTCATCCTGGGTCTCGGTGTCATCGCCGCGCTCAACCAGATCGGCGTCGCCACCACGGTCACCACGCCGGTGCTGATCGCGGTGCTCGCCACCGTCGGCGGCATCCTGGTCGTCGGCGTCGGCGGCGGGCTGGTCCGGCCGATGCAGAGCCGCTGGGAGAACTGGCTGACCCGGGCCGAGGAGGAGTCGCGCACCATCGCCACGCACGCCCGCGCCTACCGGGCCGGCCGGCGTGACGTCGAGGCCCGCCTCGCCGCCACCGGTCCGTACGCGGACTCCGAGCTGACTCAGCCGGTGAGCCGCGACGCCGAGGCGGACCGCACGCAGCCGGTTCCGGCCTACCCGGCCACCCCGTCGGTGCCGGCCGTCGCCGAGGCCACCGAGCCGGTGCCGTCGCAGGCGGGCGCGGAGGCCACGCAGCACATTCCGGCGTACGCCGACTCCGAGCGCACCCAGCCGACCACGCCGCGCCAGCCGACGGCCGAGCAGGCCGCGGACAGCGAGGCCACGATGGTCATCCCGCAGGCGGACGTGGAGAAGTTCCGCCGCTGATCCGGCCGCGACGAATCGGGGCGGGACCGCACGGTCCCGCCCCGATCTCGTGCCCGCCGGGGACCACCGGGGCGCCGCGCCGGACGGGCGGGACGCGGGCGACGAGCCGGGGAAGGGGCCGGGTGACGACGAGCCCGGCTGGCTGGACAGCCTGCGTCTCGGACTGGCCGAGGTGCGGGCCGACCGCCGTGTCCGCGCCGCCGTGCTGCTGGTCGCGGCCGTGACCGCGATCTGGGGCGGGCTCGACGAGTACACCGGGCTGCTGGCCGCCGACACCGGCATGGCCGAGGTGGGCGTTCCGCTGCTGCTCCTGCTCGTGTGGGCCGGGATGACAGTGGGCGGGCTGCTGGCGCCGCTGGGCGAGCGGCTGACCCACCGCGGGTACGCCGGTCTGCTGGTGTTCGCGGCGACCGCGACGGCGGCCGGGGCGCTGCTGCGGCACCCGGCGGGGTTCGTGCTGCTGGCGGCCGCGTTCGCCGCGTTCCAGCTGGCCACCGTGCTCGCCGACGTGCGGCCCCAGGCCCGGATCGCCGGGTCGGCCCGGGCCACCGTCACCTCGCTGGCCGGGATGGCCACCGATCTGACAGTCGTGGCCTTCTACGGCGGGTACGGGCTGCTCGCCGGCGCGGTCGGTAATCCGGCGGCCTTCGCGGTCGCGGTGCTGCCGTACCTGCTGGTGGCGCTCTGGCTGCTCACCGGCCGGGCGTGAAACACCAGAAAGGGGACCAACGGTCGCCTTGGTGGCCTAGCGTTGGTCCGGAAGTTCGGCGACCCGGGAGACGATCGCGGTGACGTTGCAAGCAGAGCGCACCCTGCGCGACGAGGAGCTGACCGGGTTGGCCGAACTGGCCGCCCAGCTGCGGGTGGACGCCATCAGGTGCAGCACGATGGCCGGCTCCGGGCATCCCACGTCCAGCCTGTCGGCCGCCGACCTGCTCGCCGTGCTCGTCGCCCGGCACCTGCGCTACGACTGGTCCTACCCGGGCAACCCCGGCAACGACCACCTGATCTTCTCCAAGGGGCACGCCTCCCCACTGCTGTACGCGGTGTTCCGGGCCGTCGGCGCGATCAGCGAGCAGGAGCTGCTGGAGACGTACCGGCGGGCCGGCTCGCGCCTGCAGGGCCACCCCACCCCGGTGCTGCCCTGGGTGGACGTGGCCACCGGCTCACTCGGGCAGGGCCTGCCGGTCGGCGTCGGGGTGGCGCTGGCCGCCCAGTACCTCGATCGCTCGCCCGCGCACGTCTGGGTGCTCTGCGGCGACAGCGAGACCGCCGAGGGCTCGGTGTGGGAGGCGTTGGACAAGGCCGGGCACTACGGGCTGCGCAACCTCACCACGATCATCGACGTCAATCGGTTCGGCCAGCGCGGTCCCACCGAGCTGGAGTGGGACCTGGACACCTACCGGCGGCGCGTCGAGGCGTTCGGCTGCCAGGCGATAGTCGTCGACGGTCACGACCTCGGCGCGATCGAGGAGGCGTACGGGCAGGCGCGTGACGCCACCGGGCCGACCGTGGTGCTGGCCCGTACGGTCAAGGGCAAGGGTGTGCCCGAGGTGGAGAACGACCCGTCCTGGCACGGCAAGCCGTTCGACCCGGAGCTGGCCGACCGGGCCGTCCGGGCGCTCGGCGGCCCTCGCCGCATCCGGGTCGCCGCACCGAAGCCACCTGCCGCGCCGCGTACCGCCCCGGCCGAGCACGGGCAGCCGGAGCTGCCCCGGTACTCCCGCGGCGCGAAGGTCGCCACGCGGGACGCGTACGGCGACGCGCTGCGCGCCCTCGGCGCGGCCCGGCCCGACGTGGTCGCGCTCGACGGCGAGGTCAGCGACTCCACCCGGGCGGATCGCTTCGCCGCCGCGTACCCGGATCGGTTCTTCCAGATGTTCATCGCCGAGCAGCAGCTCGCCGCCGCGGCGGTGGGGATGGCGGTGCGCGGCTACCGCCCGTTCGCGGCGACGTTCGCCGCGTTCTGGTCCCGGGCGTACGACTTCATCCGGATGGCCGGCATCTCCCGGGCCGACATCGCGCTGGTCGGCTCGCACGCCGGAGTGGAGATCGGCCCGGACGGCCCGTCCCAGATGGGGCTGGAGGACATCGCGGCGCTGCGCGCGGTGCCCGGCTCCACGGTGCTCTGCCCGGCCGACGCGGTCTCCTGCGCGGCCCTGGTCGCGCAGCTGCCGGACCACCCGGGGGTCAGCTACCTGCGGACGACACGCGGCGCGTACCCGGTGCTCTACGACGACGCCGAGCCGTTCCCGATCGGCGGCAGCCGGATGCTGCGCGACGGCGGGGACGTCGCGCTGCTGGGCACCGGCGTGACCGTGCACCTCTGCATCGCCGCCGCCGACGAGCTGACCCGTGAGGGTATCGAGGCCCGGGTGATCGACCTGTACTCGATCAAGCCGGTGGACCGGCAGCGCCTTGCCGAGGCCGTGGTGGAGACCGGCGGGCGACTGCTGGTGGTCGAGGACCACTACCCGGAGGGCGGGCTGGGCTCCGCAGTGCTGGAGGCGCTCGCGGACCTGGGCGAGCCGGCCCGGGTCAATCACCTGGCGGTACGCGGGCTGCCCGGCTCCGGCACCCCCGCCCAGCAGCTCGACCGGGCCGGCATCGGCGTCGGCGCGATCGTCTCGGCGGCGCGGGCCCTGGCCTGAGCCGGTGCTCGCCCCGGCGGCGCGGGGCGGTGTTTGCCGGGGCCGGCGGCGGGTAGCCACGCTGCCGGTGCGACGGGAGGACAGACGATGGCCGAACCGGAGTTCTACGCGCGGGTGTCCGCCCGCGCCGGCGTGCCGGTCGAGACGGCCCGCGCACTGACCGAGGCGACACTGCGCACGCTCGCCGAGCGGATCAGTGGCGGCGAGGCCGACGACCTGTCCGCGCACGTCGCGCACGAGCTGCGCCCGCTGCTGGCCCGCGCCCGGGTCGACGATCCCGAGGTCTTCGGGTATGACGAGTTCCTGCGCCGGGTCGCCGAACGCTCCGGCGCGACACCGTCCGACGCCGAGCGCGGCGCCCGTGCGGTGTTGCAGGCGCTGCACCGGGTGGTCGGGCCGGCCCAGTTCAACCGCGCGCTGTCCCAGCTGCCGCGCGAGATCGCCGAGCTGGCCCAGCCCACCCCGCGCCCGGCTTGACCGTCACTCGGGCAGCGCGTCCAGGTAGACCCAGCGGCCGTCCTCGCGGGCGAAGCGGCTGTGCTCGGCCAGCAAGCCCGCCCGGCCGCCCTCGCGGTAGTGCGCCCGGAACCGGACCGTGCCGGCGCTGTCGAACAGGCCGCCCTGCCCGGTCTCCACGATCTCCAGCCGGGTCCAGCGGGTGCCCGGGTCCAGCTCCAGCCGCTCCGGGCGGGTGGTGGAGTGCCAGCTGTGCCGCAGGTAGGCGGCGTCGCCGAGCGCGAACGCGCTGAACCGGGACCGCATCAGCGCCTCCGCGGTCGCCGCCGTCGCCTCGCCCCGGTGGACCGGGGCGCAGCAGTCCGCGTACGGCCGGCCGGTGCCGCACGGGCAGGCCGCCGTCCGTTCACCCCGTTTCGCCATGCCACGATTCTCCCAAGCGCCGGGGCCGGCGTTCGGCAGGGGCCCTTCCCGGCACCTCGACGCACTAGGCTCCCCGGACCATGAGCGTGAGTCCGACTCAGCGTGCCCTCGACTCCGCGCAGGTCCGCCGCTACCTCACCGCCTCGCTCGGACCCGGCGCCGAGGTGGCCGACTGCGGCCCGCTGACCGGTGGCGGCTTCGCCGCCGTCTGGTGGGTGCGCCTCACCGACGACCGGGACGTGGTGCTCAAGGTCGGTCCGCCGCCGCACGTGCCGCTGCTGCGCTACGAGCGCGACATGATCGGCGCGGAGGCGCACTACCTGCGCCTGGTGGCCGACCGCGCACCGGGGGTGCCCACACCGGCGCTGCTGCACCACGGCACCGCCCCCGACCTCGGTGACTGGCTGCTCATGGCGCGACTGCCAGGTCGTACCCTCTGGGACCTGACCCGGGCCGGCGCGGACGTCGGGCCGCTGCGCGCCGAGTTCGGCCGCGCGCTCGCCGCGCTGCACACGGTCACCGGCGAGCGGTACGGCTACGACGGCGACCGGGCCTCCGGCCCGACCTGGCGGGACGCCTACACGGCCATGGTGGACGACCTGCTCGCCGACGCCGCGGACTGGTCGGTGCCGCTGCCGGTGCCCGCGTCCCGGATCCGTGAGCTGGTGGCCCGGCACGCGGCGGTGCTCGACGCGGTCGACCGTCCGGCGCTGCTGCACTTCGACGGCTGGGCCGGGAACGTGCTGGCCGTCGACGGGCCGGACGGCACCCCCCGGCTCACCGCCCTGGTCGACGGCGAGCGGTACCTGTGGGGCGACCCGCTGATGGACCTCGTGTCGCCGCTGCTGTTCCGCCGCGCCGAGGACGAGCCGGACGACCCGCTGGTGCGCGCCTACCGCGAGGCGGCGCCGTTCCCGCTCGACGGCGGGGCGCGACGGCGGCTCGGGCTCTACCGGCTGTACCTCTACCTGCTGATGACTGTCGAGATGCCCAGCCGGAACATCACCGCCGACAACGACCCGGGCCGGGTGGACCTGCTGGCGGATCTGCTCGACGCGGAACTGGCCGACCTGGCGGGCTGAGCGTCACCGGGTCGCGGTGGCGAAGACGACGATGTTGTCCGGGTAGCTGCCGGTCCGCGGGTCGAACCGCCCGCCGCACGTGATCAGCCGCAACCGGGCCGCCGCGTCGCCGCCGTAGACCCGCGCGGTGGGGAAACGCTCCTTGGGGTACGCGCCGACGCCGTCCACAGTGAACGTCGCGGTCCGGCCGTCGGCCCGCAGCACCCGGATCGTGTCGCCGCCGCGCAGCCGCCCGAGGTCGAAGAAGACCGCCGGGCCGTGCTGCGAGTCGACGTGCCCGACCAGCACGGCGTTGCCGGCCTGGCCGGGGGCGGGACCGGGGTGGTACCAGCCGGTGACCTCCGGCCGTTCCAGCGGCGGCACCTCGAGCGCGCCGTCGGCGTCGGTGGCGACCGGGACGATGTCGGCGTCCACGCCGATGCGCGGGATGGTGACCCGCACCGGCGTGGCGCGGGGCAGCACCGGGCCGGTCGTGCCGGGGCGTTCGGTGGCCGGCGCGGCGGAGCCGCCGGGCTGCGGCGGTGGCGTCGACGTGCTGCCGAGCCCGGCCGAGACCAGCCCGGCGCCGGTGGCGGCGGCGAGCGTGACGGCGGTGACCACGACGACTGTGTGCAGGCGCGCCCGCCGCTGCGACTCCGACAGCATCCCATCTCCGTCCGACAGGGACGCGGCGCCCGCGCCGGGACGTCCGGCGCGGGCGGGCCGCTCGGCGGGCCGGTCAGGCTGCGGCGCCCGCGCGACGCCGGCGGATGACCGCGTACGCGCCGCCGGCGAGCGCCCCGGCGGCCAGCACGCCACCGGTGACGAGCACGCCGGTGTCGCCGTCGCGTCCGCCGCCACCGGCCTGCGCGCCGCCGATCGGCGTGACGGCGAACGTGGCGCTGCCGCCGTCGCTGCCGTCGCCGCACGTGGTGGCCACCGTGTACGTGCCGAGCGTGAACCCGGCGGTGAACAGTTCGGCGCTCAGGCCACCGCCCGCGGCGGCCGTGGTGGACCGGACGTTCTGGTCCCGGTCCGGGCCGGTGACCCGGAAGATCGCGTCACCGGCGTTCGGGTTGCATGTGGTGGTCAGCACGACGGTGCCGCCGACCGGGGTGGTGGCGGGTGAGACTCTGGTGTCCGCCAGCGCGGCGGCCGGGAGCAGCAGTGCGCCGAGGCCCACGCCGAACGCCGCCGATCCGAGAAATGACTGTGCCTTCATCCGCGTCTTCCCTCACTTTTCGTCCGCTGTAGGCGTGGGACGTCGTTCGGGTGGCCAACTCCGTGACGAGCACCGGTGTCGCCAACACTAGGAGGGTTGCGGTGGTCACTGGGGGTAATTGAGAAATCTTCGTTGCCGTCCGGTGTGCTCCCTGCCGCCACGAGACGGCGGACATGCCGGGCCAGGCCGGGCGGCGGAAGATCCCGATCCGGCGGGTCTGGGTCCGGTGTCCGATTGGCGCCTACCGGACCGGTGGCTCCGGCCGGACCAGCCCGGTGTCGTACGCGAGCACCACCGCCTGGATCCGGTCGCGCAGGCCCAGCTTGGTCAGGATCGCCGAGACGTGCGTCTTCACGGTGGCGGTGCTCAGGTGCAGCCGCGCGGCGATCTCCGCATTGGACAGTGCCCGTGCGGTGAGCGTCAGCACCTCCCGCTCGCGGGCGGTCAGCGGGGCGAGCGCGTCGCCGGTGGGCGCGGGCGCGGGCAGCCGGCCGGCGTACCGGTCCAGCAGCCGCCGGGTCACAGTGGGCGCGAGCAGCGCCTCGCCCCGGGCCACCACGCGTACCGCCTCGGCGAGGTCGGCCGGGCGGGTGTCCTTGAGCAGGAACGCACTCGCCCCGGCGCGCAGCGCGGCATAGACGTGCTCGTCCAGGTCGAACGTGGTCAGCATGATCACCCGCGCCGGGTTGCCGGCCGTGACCAGGTCGCGGGTGGCGGCGATGCCGTCGCGCCGGGGCATCCGGACGTCCATCAGCACCACGTCCGGCCGGGTGCGGGTCGCCACCGCCACCGCCTCGACGCCGTCGGCGGCCTCGCCGACCACCGTGAGGTCGGGCCGCGCGTCGAGCACTGTGCGCAGCCCGGCGCGGATCAGCTCCTGGTCGTCGGCGACCACCACCCGCACGGTCACCGGCCCGCTCCCACCGGCAGTCGTGCGTGGACCCGGAACCCGCCGGCCGGCAGCGGGCCGGCGTCGAGCGTGCCGCCGAGCAGCCGGGCCCGCTCCCGCATCCCGACGATGCCGCGCCCGGTAGGCGTACCGGGCCGGCGGGCGGGCGCCGGGCCGTCGTTGACGACCTCCAGCCGCAGTACGCCGTCGAGGTAGCGGACGTCCACGTCGGCGCGTGTGGCGTGCCCGTGGCGCAGCGCGTTCGTGAGCGACTCCTGCACGATCCGGTACGCCGACAGCTGCACCCCGCCGGGCAGCGCCTCGCCGTCACCCTCCCGGCGCAGCGTCACGGGCAGGCCGACCGCGCGTACCGCGTCGGCGAGCGCGTCGAGCTGCGCCAGCCCTGGCTGTGGCCCGCCCTGCCCGGACCCGTCGTCGACGGCGAGCGCGTGCAGCATGGCACGCAGGTCGGCGAGCGCAGACCGGGCCGCCACGTCGATCGCGCCGAGCGCGGCCCGCGCCTGGGCCGGCTGCGTGTCGAACACGTCCTCGGCGGCGGCGGCCTGTACGGCGATGACCGCGACGTGGTGCGCCACCACGTCGTGCAGCTCCCGGGAGATGCGTTCCCGTTCGGTCGCGAGTACGTGCCGTTCCCAGGCGCAGCGCCGCTGCGCCTGGCCCCGCTGCAACTCGCCCAGCGTCCAGCTCAGGCCCAGCGCGGTCACCGCGAGCAGCAGGTCCCGCCAGCCGCCGGTGACCAGCTTCCACGGCGTGGGCGCCAGCAGCAGCCCGAGCGCCACCAGCGAGTACCGGGGTGGGCGCAGCCGGGCCACGTACGCCATCGGCACCGCGACCAGGCCGAGCCAGCCGAGCTGCGGGCAGAGCGCCTCCAGGCCGACGCCTGCCAGCGCGGCGGCAGTGAGGGCGTACCCCGGGTGGCGCCGGATCCACAGCAGACAGCCGGCCTGCGCGACGGCGAGGGCGACCGCGACGGCGGTCGCGCCGGTCGTGTCCGGGCCGGCGTCGGAGGCCAGCAGCGCGAGCAGGCAGACGGCGAGGCTCGCGGTGGCGACTCCGCCGTCGAGCAGCAGCAGGAACCGGGACCGGGACGCGCATGTCATGTCCGGATGCTAGGCCGCCGGTTCACCGCATCTCATCGGTCGCCAGACGGAGATCCGGGCCGGTGGTCGTTCCGGCGGCGGAGCCGGGAACCGCTCCGCCGCCCGATCCGCGCGACGCCCCGCCGGACCTAGCGTTTCCGGCAGTCGTCCCGATGTGGAGGAGTCACCGATGGAGACCACGATCCCGACCGTCGCCGCCCGCCCGAATCGCCGCCGGGACCGTCTGCTCACGGTGCTCGCGGCGACCGCCGCCACGCTGCTGGGCTGGGTGGTCGCGGTACCGGTGGCCGGGGTGGAGCTGATCGCGCGCACGGGCTCCACCGACCAGCGGGTGACCCCGGTGGCCGTGGTGGTGAGCACGCTGCTCGCCGGGCTGGCCGGCTGGGCGCTGCTGGCCCTGCTGGAGCGGGTCACCGCCCGCGCCCGGACCGCGTGGACGGTGGTCGCGGTGCTGGTGCTGCCAGTGTCGGTGCTCGGGCCGCTGGGCGGGGGAGTGGGCGGCGCGGCGACGCTGACGCTGGTGGCGTTGCACCTGGTCGCGGGCGTGGTGCTGATCACCGGCCTGCGCCGGACCGCCGCCCGCTGACGGCCGGGCGATCCGATGACGGGTCCGGGCCGCCGCGACGGGGGCAGGCGACCCGGACCATCAGAACTAGCCTCCTAGGATGCCCTACGCGATGTGTCGCCCGAAATTTCTCCGCCACCGATGTCGAGAACGCCAGAGCGGCTTCGTCCCCGGAGTGAACGCGGCCAGAATGGGTCGCACCCTCCACGAGGAGACACAGATGAAGTACCTGCTCCTGAAGCACTACCGCGGCGGCCCGACGCCGGTGTCCGACATGCCGATGATCGACAAGTGGACGCCGGAGGAGATCTCCGCGCACGTGCGCTACATGCAGGAGTTCGCGGCGCGGCTGCAGGAGAGCGGCGAGTACGTCGACGGTCAGGCGCTCGCCCCGGAGGGCACGTTCGTCCGCTACGACGGCGAGGGACGCCCGCCGGTCACCGACGGCCCGTTCGCCGAGACGAAGGACCTCATCGCCGGCTGGATGGTGATCGACGTGGACAGCTACGACCGCGCGCTCGAACTGGCCGCCGAGCTGTCGGCCGCGCCGGGGCAGGGCGGCAAGCCGATCCACGAGTGGCTTGAGCTGCGCCCGTTCCTGACCGGGCCGCCCACCATCACCGAGTGACCCGGCCGATGGACGAGGTCGCGCTCCGCAGCCTCATCCCGGGCGTGCTCGGTGTCCTCGTCCGCCGCGGAGTCGACTTCGCGGCGGCCGAGGACGCCGTGCAGGACGCGCTCGTGGAGGCGCTGCGTGTCTGGCCGGCCGACATGCCCCGCGATTCGAAGGGCTGGCTGGTCACCGTGGCGTGGCGGCGGATCCTCGACGTGGCTCGCGCCGACGCCGCCCGGCGCCGGCGCGAGGACGCCGTGGACGAGGAGCCGCCGTCCGGCCCCGTGTCCGCTGTGGACGACACGCTGCGGCTCTACTTCCTCTGCGCGCATCCGTCGCTGAGCCCGTCGTCGGCCGTCGCGTTGACGCTGCGCGCCGTCGGCGGGCTCACCACCCGGCAGATCGCGCAGGCGTACCTGGTGCCCGAGGCCACCATGGCGCAGCGGATCAGCCGGGCGAAGCGCACCGTGTCCGGGGTGCGCTTCGACCAGCCCGGCGATGTGGCCACCGTGCTGCGGGTGCTGTACCTGGTGTTCAACGAGGGCTACTCCGGCGACGTGGACCTGGCCGCCGAGGCGATCCGGCTCACCCGGCAACTCGCCGCCGCCATCGACCACCCCGAGGTGGCCGGGCTGCTCGCGCTCATGCTGCTGCACCACGCCCGTCGCGCCGGCCGGACCGCGCCCGACGGCAGCCTGGTGCCGCTGGCCGAGCAGGCCCGCAGCCGGTGGGACACCACGCTGATCGCCGAGGGCGTCGGCGTCCTGCAGACCGCGCTGTCCCGCGACCGGCTCGGCGAGTTCCAGGCCCAGGCCGCGATCGCGGCGCTGCACGCGGACGCGCCCACCGCGGCCGAGACCGACTGGGTGCAGATCGTCGAGTGGTACGACGAACTCGTCCGCCTGACCGGCAACCCGATCGCCCGCCTCAACCGGGCGGTCGCCGTCGGCGAGGCGGACGGCCCGCGCGCCGGGCTGGCGGCGCTCGCGGCGCTCGACGACACTTTGCCCCGGTACACGGCGGTGGCCGCCTACCTGCACGAACGCGACGGCGACCCGGACCGGGCGGCCGCGCTGTACGCGGAGGCGGCCCGTCGCGCGGCCAGCCTGGCCGAACGCGACCACCTGAACCGGCAGGCGGCCCGCCTCAACTCCCGCCGCCCGCCGGGGGCGCGCGGATGAGCGGGACGCGGGCGCAGGTGCTGGCCCGGCTCGCCGACGACCTCGCCGCCCGGCACGCGGACGTGGTGCTCGACGTGGCCGATCCGCCCGCGCCGGTGGTGGTGGCCCGGCGGTAAAACCGGTCGGCAGGGTTCATCGTCGCTGGTAGGTTGCCTCGCCGTGACGGGGAAACGGCTCGGCGGGCGCTTCGCCCGACTGTGGACGGCGAGCACGCTTTCCGCGCTGGGCAGCGGGACGGCGACGGTGGCCGCGCCACTGTACGTGGCGTCGATCACCGACGATCCGCTGGTGGTGTCGGCCGGGGCTGCGGTGTCGTGGCTGCCGTGGCTGCTGTTCGCGCTGCCCGGTGGCGTGCTGGCGGACCGGGTGGACCGGCGCCGGCTGATGGTGCTCATCGACTGGGTACGCGTCGCCGCACTCGCCGCGCTGGCGGTGGCCATGCTGCTCGACCGGGCCGGGATCGCGCTGCTCTACGCGGTGCTGTTCGTGGTGAACACCGGCGAGGTGGTGTTCCGTACCGCCGCGCAGGCGGTGCTGCCGGCGGTGGTGCCGCGCTCGCTGCTGGAACGCGCCAACGGGTGGCTGGGTGGCGGCACGCAGGTGATGCAGAACATGATCGCCGGCCCGCTCGGCGGGTTCCTGTTCGCGCTGGCGGCGTCGCTACCGTTCGCGCTCAACGCCGGCACGTACGCGCTGTCCGCCGTCCTTGTCGGTCTGCTCGCCGGTACGTACCGTGCCGGGCCGGCGCCGCAGGAGCAGCCGTCGGTGCGGGCGGAGGTCGCGGAGGGGTTCCGCTGGCTGTGGGGGCAGCGGCTGCTGCGCACCATGACGGTGCTGATCGGCCTGCTGAACGTCACGCTCACCGCCGCGGTGGCGGTGCTGGTGCTGCTCGCCACCGAGCGGCTGGGGCTGGGCTCGGTGGGCTACGGCGCGTTGTTCACCTGCATGGCAGTGGGTGGCGTGCTCGGCTCGCTGGTGGGGGACCGGCTGATCGCCGCGATCACACCCACCTGGACGGTGCGGACGGGTCTGCTGGTCGAGGCGGGGTTGCACCTGGCGCTCGCCGCGTCCCGCAGCGCGATCGTGGTCGGGTTCGCGCTGTTCGCGTTCGGGGCGCACAGCGCGTTGTGGAACATCGTGGCGAACTCGCTGCGGCAGCGGCTCACCCCGCCCGCGTTGATGGGCCGGGTCGGCAGCACCACGTTGTTCGTCGCGGCGGGCGGCAACTGCGTCGGCGCGCTGCTCGGCGGCGTGGTGGCGGCCCGGTTCGGCATCACCGCGCCGTACTGGGTGGGCTTCGTGGTGGCGGTCGCGGTGATCGCCGCGACGTGGCGGGTCTTCGACCGGGCGACGGTGGCCGCCGCCTACGCCGAGCCGGCGCCGCAGAAGCCCGCGCCGGTGGCCTGAGCGCGGGTCGGCCGGTTGCCACCTCCGCCGATGTGACAGCGTGGCCGGATGCACGCATCCTTCCCGGTCGACGTCGACCTCGCGCTGGTCGGCGGCGGCGGCGCCGCGTCCCTGGTCCTGGCCGCGCTGGGCCGGCACGGCGTGTCCGGGCTGCGGGTCGCGGTGGTCGACCCGGTGCACAAGCGTGGCCAGGACCGCACCTGGGCGTTCTGGGGCCTGCCCGGCGACGACCTGGACCCGCTGCTGAGCGCGAGCTGGTCGCAGGTCGACGTGGTCACGCCCGCCGGCCGCCGCGTCCTGACGCTCGACCCCCTGCGGTACGCCATGCTCCGCTCCGCCCCGGTCTACGACCGGGCTGCCGAGGCCGAACGGCGGCTGGACGCGGTGCGGATCAGCGCCCCGGCGGGGGAGCTGCACGACGACGGTGAGACGGTGACGGTCCGCGACCCGGACGGCCGGGATCTGGTGCGGGCCGGGTGGGTCCTCGACTCCCGGCCCCGGCGGCCGAAGCGGCCGGGGCGCACCAGCTGGTTGCAGCACTTCCGCGGCTGGTGGCTGGCCGCCGACCGGCCGACGTTCGACCCGGATCGGGCGGTGCTGATGGACTTCCGCACCCCGCAGCCGCAGCGCGGCGTCTCCTTCGGGTACGTGCTGCCTGTCGACGACCGGTTCGCGCTCGTCGAGTACACCGAGTTCGGCCCGGCGGTGCTCGACGACGCCGGCTACGACGCGGCGCTGCGCGGGTACGCCGGCCTGCTCGGTTTGGACCTGACCGCGTTGCGGGTGCGGGAGGTCGAGGACGGCGTGATCCCGATGACCGACGGCCCGTTCGAGTCCCGCCCGAGCCCGCGCGTGGTGCGGCTGGGCACCGCCGGTGGGGCGACCCGCCCGTCCACCGGGTTCACGTTCTCCGCGATGCTGCGCCAGGCCGACCAGGTGGCCCGGGCGCTCGCCGCCGGCCGCCCGCCGGTGCCGGCGCCCGCGTATCCGGGCCGGCACCTGTGGATGGACGCGGTGGCGCTGCGCGCGCTGGACCAGGGCCACGTCGGCGGGGTGGAGTTCTTCGAGCGGCTGTTCGACCGCAACCCGCCGGAGCGGGTGCTGCGGTTCCTCGACGGCGTGACCAGCCCGGCGGAGGATCTGGCGGTGATGCGGTCCAGCCCGCTGCTGCCGATGACCGGCGCGGTGCTCGGCGACGCGGCCGGCCGGCTGCGTGCCCGGCTGCGCCGCTAGCCCGTACTAGATCATCCGGCGCCGTACCCGCCACACCACCACGCCGATCAGGACCGCCGCGACGGCGACGAACAGGGCCGCCTCGATGAGCTGGAACGTCCAGAACCGGTCGGCGGGGTGGTAGACGCCGAACTGCTGGATGCCCCGCGCGTGCAGGAACTGGCTGAGGTTGGTGCCGGCCCGGTCGGCGGCGCCTGCCAGCTCGTCGTACTCGGTCCGGCTCAGCCTGCGTCCGGTGGCGTCCGTGTAGCCGTGTTCGATCACCCAGTCGGCGATGCCGGGCACGGGCCGTTGCCGGTCGTCCGACCCCGCGGCGGGGATGGGTGCCGTGGCGGTGAGCGGCGTGGCGTACGCGGGGCGGGCCAGCAGCGCCACCGACATCCGGGCGGCGAGGAACGCCCCGAAGGCGACGCCGAACGCGGGCAGGCTGCGTCGCAGGATCGCCCCCGCGGCGGTGGCGACGCCGAAGGCGAACAGCGCGTACGCCACCGGAACAAGCCCTTCCAGGTCGAAGGCGTCGTACTGGAACCGCCCCTCCCACGCGTCGAACGGCTGACGGAACCAGGTGAGCACAGCGGTGAACATCCCGGTGAGCGCGACGGTGACGCCGGCCAGCGCGGCGAGCTTGGCCGCCAGCCAGCGCATCCGCGGCACGGCCTGCGTCCAGGCGAGCTGCCAGGTGCCGTCCTCCAGTTCGCGTGCGAGCAGCGGCGCGCCGAGGAACGCGCCGATGACGACGGGGACCAGGTAGAAGGCCGCCAGGAGGTTCTCGACGTAGCCGTACTCCTCGTCGAGCCGGCGGAAGGACGCCGCGCAGGCCTCGTCGACGCCGGTCTGCCCCGCGCACCGGGCGGGGCCGCCGGGGAACAGGTCGTGGGCCTGCGTCCCGAGCACGAGCAGGGCGACGCCGGAGATGCCGACGAGCAGACCCAGGACGCAGACCTCGGTCCGGTGCTGGCGCCAGATCAGCCACGTCATGCCGGCACCTGCGGCGTGAGCGCGGCGTCCGGCTGGGAGGGCCGGCGCAGGTACGCCAGCACCAGGTCCTCCAGCGCGACCGGCCGGGCCTGCCACCCGGGCGCGGCGGGGAGCCCGCCGTCGCGTACCAGCAGGGTGGTGTGCCGGTCGCTGTGGACGGCCTCCACCACGGCGCCGGACCGGTCGGGGTCGGTGGCCGTGCGCGGGCCGACGAGTAGCCGGTGCTCGGCGAGGAGGGTGTCGATGTCACCGGTGAGCGTGACCCGGCCCTGGTTGAGCACGACCAGGTGGTCGCAGGCGCGTTCCAGCTCGTGCACGACGTGGGAGGAGAACAGGACGGTCACCCCGCCTTCGGCCACCGCGCCCATGAGGACCTGCAGGAACTCGTGCCGGGCCAGCGGGTCGAGGCTGGCCACCGGTTCGTCGAGGACGAGCAGGTCCGGCCGCTTCGCCAGGGCCAGCGCCAGCGCGACCTGGGCCTGCTGCCCGCCGGAGAGCGCACCGGTCCTGCGGTCGAGCGGGATGCCCAGCGTCGCCAGCCGGCGCTCGGCCAGCCCGTTGTCGAACCGCAGGTTGCAGGCCCGGCCGAAGCGGAGCATCTCGGCGACGGTGAAGCGCTTGTACAGCGGGTGGTCCTGGGCCAGGAACCCGATCCGGGACAGCGTCCGCGGGGTGCTCGCCGTGACGTCGTGGCCGAGGACCTCCACCGTGCCGGTGCTCGGCGCCAGCAGCCCGACGACCAGGCGCAGCAGCGTGGTCTTGCCCGCACCGTTCGGCCCGACCAGGGCGATCACGCCGCCCTCCGGCAGGGCCACTGTGCAGTCGCGCAACGCCCAGCCCTTCCGGTACCGCTTGCCCAGACCGTCGGTGCGCAGCGCGAACCCGGTCGCCGTCACGCCACGTCCTCGTTTCTCGTCTGCTGGCGAACGGAGGCGAACAACGCGTCGACCGCCTGTTCATCGAGGCCGGCCGCGTACGCGCGGCGCAGCCAGGTCTCCAGGCCGCGGCGTAGCGACGTGTACGTCGACGCCGACATCGCGGCCGACTGCTGTTCGGTGACGAACGTGCCCTGGCCGGGCCGGCCGGTGACCAGGTTCTCCTGCTCCATCTGCCGGTACGCCTTGGCGACGGTGTTCGGATTGATGGCCAGGTCCTCGACCACCTCGCGGATGAGCGGGAGGCGGTCACCGGGTTGGAGGAAGCCCAGCAGCACCGCCTGGCGGACCTGCTGGACGAGTTGCAGGTACGGCGGCACGCCGGAGTGGGTGTCGAGCCGGAAGACGAACACGGTCAGCCCCTTTGCTGCTTTACTAGGCCCATATTAAAGCAGCAAAGCCCCGTGGCCGGCGCCCCGCCGGCTGGCGCGCTACCGGTGGCCGGTCGCCTCGGCGACGCGGTCGCGCACCAGCGTCCGCAGTCGCTCCATCGGGTCGCCGTCGCCCGCGCCGAGCCGGTTGCGCACCGCCGCCACCGTCAACCCCAGTCCCGGGTACGCGAACGCGAGGCTGCCGCCACTACCGGCGGTGCCGAACGATCCGTCGTCCTCGACCGCGTACCCGAGGCCGAACGCGCTCTCCTGCCCGAACACCCACTCCTGCGCGCGTACCGCCGGGGCGGACACCTCCCGCATCCGCTCGGCGGAGATCAGCCGTACCCCGTCGACCGGGCCGAGCAGCGCCGCGTACATCCGGGCCACCGCGCGGGCGCTCATCGTGCCGACCGACGGCACGTCGGCGCGCAGCACGTCGGGGCGTGAGCCGATGACGGTGTCCGGGCGTACCGCGGGTGGGGCGACCGCGTCGAAGTGCGGCAGGTTGGCCCCGGCCCAGGTCATCAGCGCGGACAGGCCGGCGTCCTCCAGCCGGGCCAGCCGGGGCAGGTCCGCTTCCGGCACGCCGAGGAACAGTTCCCGGTCCACGCCCAGCGGCCCGGCCACCTCCTCGGCGAGCACCCGCGACACCGGCACGCCGGTGACCCGCCGGACCACCTCGCCGAGCAGCCAGCCCCACGTCCAGGCGTGGTACGCCAGCCGTTCGCCGGGCGCCCACAGCGGCCGCGCGTCGGCCAGCAGCGCGCACATGTGCGTCCAGTCGGTGAAGTCCTCCGGCGTGACGTCGGCGGGCAGCGCGGGCAGGCCGGCGGTGTGGGTGAGCACGTGCCGCAGCGTGATGCCGCCCTTGCCGTGCCGGGCGAACTCCGGCCACACCGCTGCGATCGGCAGGTCGTAGTCGAGCCGTCCCCGCTCGGCCAGCACGTGCACCACAGTGGCGGTGAGTCCCTTGCCGGTGGAGACCGCGTGCACGGGCGTGTCGGCGGTCATCGGCCGGCCCGTCGTGGTGTCGGCCGGCCCGGCCTGCTCGGTGACGATCGCGACGCCGTCCAGGTACGCGGCCACCTGCACGCCGGCCTCCCGGCCGGAGGAGACCAGCTCGCCGATCGTCGCCCGCACCTCGGCCCGCAGGCCGTCCCACCGTGTGTCCACGATCCCGCAGCGTGCCAGACCGGGGCGTCGGCGTCGTCTGCTTTTCCGCCACCGGTCGTCTGCTTTCCGCCGCCACGGGTGCCGGTTCGCTGTCGTCACCGGCGTTCGTCGGTGACGCTCAGCGGGTGACCGCGGTCGGCGCGCTGCCGGTGGCGCCCTGGGCGGGCGGCCGGTTCGCGTCATCGTCGAGGAGCCGGGCCCCCAGCGCGGCGATCGTCTCCTCGCCGACACCGAGCCGGCCGGTCACGTACCCGCGCACCGAACCGTGTGCGGCCCGCAGGTCGGCGAGCACCAGCCGGATGATCTCGGCGGGCGCCCGCCCGTACGCGGGCCAGCCCGGCGTCGCCCCGTCGTTGCGCTCCCGCCACTCGGCTACCAGCCGGTCGGTGGCCTGCTCGGTGCGCGCGAAGTCAGCCGCGATCTGGTCGTCGTCCACGCCGAGCAGGGCCAGCACCAGCGCGGCGAGCAACCCGGTGCGGTCCTTGCCGGAGGCGCAGTGGAACACCAGCGGCAGCTCGCCGTACGCGATCAGCTCCAGCGCCTGCCGCAGTTCGGCCACGCCGTCCTCGGCGACCTCGGCGTACCGGTCGGCCAGGTAGCGCCACGGGTCGACGTCGGGGTCGATGTCCGCCTGCACGTACGACCGGTGCTCGATGCTCAGGTTGTGCCAGGTCGCGCCGAGGCTCTCCGGCGCCCGGCCCCGGTCGGCGATCTCCCACGGGTATCGCAGGTCGATCACCGTGCGGACACCGAGCGACGCGAACCGTTCCAGATCCTCACCGGCGAGCTTGGCCAGCGAGTCGGAGCGGTAGAGCCGGCCCCGGGCGACAGTGCGGCCGTCGCCGGTACGGCATCCGCCGAGGTCTCGGAAGTTGCAGAGTGTGGCGAAGTCCGGGGGAGTGATCATGACGGCAGGCTAGCCGGGCGCGGCGGGTCGGGTGGTCCCGCGCGCTCGCGTACCCGGTAGGTTGCCGGGCATGGCGGAGGCGGAGACCGGCCGGGTCGTGGAGATCTGGACCGACGGCGCGTGCAGTGGCAATCCCGGGCCCGGCGGATGGGGCGCGGTGCTGCGCTGGGGCGGCCACGAGCGGGAGTTGTGCGGCGGCGAGGCCACCCCGACCACGAACAACCGAATGGAGCTGACCGCCGCGATTCGCGCGCTGGAGAGCCTGACCCGCCCGGTCACGGTACGGCTGCACACCGACAGCACGTACGTGCGCAACGGCATCACCGGCTGGCTGAACGCGTGGAAGCGCAACGGCTGGCTGACCGCCGCGAAGCAGCCGGTGAAGAACGCCGACCTGTGGCAGGCGCTGGAGGCGGCCTGCGCCCGGCACGACGTGACCTGGCTGTGGGTGAAGGGCCACAACGGGCACCCGGAGAACGAGCGCGCCGACGCGCTGGCGAACCGGGGCATGACCGAGGCGCGGGGCACCGGCCCGGCCGCCACCCCGCGCGCGCGTCAGCGCAGCGGCCGGCCCTCTTCGATCTCCTCCGGCTCCTCGGACGGGTCGCCGGTGCCGGAGACGGCCGCGACGTCGTAACCGGCCCGGCTCACCTCCCGTGCGGACCGCCGGTCCTCGGCGGGCAGGTCGGCGAAGTCGTCACCGGTGTCGTCGGTGGTGTGCAGGGACTCGCCCGGCGGGCGCAGCGACGCCTCGTACGCGGTCGCGCCGTCGGGCTCGTCGTCGGCCGCGCGGCCCAAGGACTCTTCACTGGTCATGTCGCACTCCTGCCCGCAGCGGGTGACGGCAAACGTTCAGTGGCCCGAGCCGGTCGGGTTGCCCGAGCCGGTCGGGTGGTCGGCGCCGGTCTGGTGGGCCGGTGCCCGTTCAGCGGGCGGCGTCCGGTCCGCGCGCCGCGTCCGGGTGGGTCGGCATCGAGGAGCCGCCCGAGCTGGTGCCGGAGGCGCCGCCCGCCATGCCGGACCCGTCGTCCTCGGTCACCTCGTCCGGTTTCGGCGTGCCGGGGGCGGGCGCCGGCACGTCGGTGTCCGCGGCCGTCTGCACCAGCGGAACCTGCCCGGCCTCGTCCTCGGCGTGCGCCGGGTCGACCGGCTCCTCACCGTCGCGTGCCCGATACCCCACCGGTGCCCTCCCGTCGGTCGGTCGTCGTCCGCGCCGCCTACCCCACCCCACCCCCACCAAACCCACCGTCCTCGCCCCCTGCCCTGTTCCGCGGTGATCAAGGAGTTCGTGTCCCGATCCCGCTCTGCGCCGGACGCAAACTCCTTGATCACCAGCCCGGGTCAAGGCGGGCGGGCCGGAGGGCTCGTCGATGGGCGGGCCGGTGCGGGAGCGAGTCCGGTCAGCGGCGGCGCGGGCGAGGGCGGGCCGGGGTCAGCGTCAGGGACCAGTGGGCCGGGCGGCGTAGCCCTGGCGGCAGGACCGTGCGGTGGTCGCCGCGCGCGGCGTCGAGCTGCGACTGGTGGGTGAACAGGCACTCGCCCAGGTCCGCGCCGCGCAGGTCGGCCCCGCGCAGGTCCGCGCCGGTCAGGTCGGCGGCGCCGAGGCGTACGCCCCGCAGGTCGGCGCCGATCAGGCAGGCGCCGCGCAGGTTCGCGCCGGCCAGCGGGGTACGGCGCAGGTCGACACCGATCAGCATCGCGCCCCGGCGGTCCGGGCCGGCCCGTCCGGCGCGGGCCTGTTCGGCGGCGCGGGACAGCAGGCGGTTGGCCCGGTTCCGGTGCGCGTCGGCGTCGAGGGCGAGCAGGTCGTCAGGGGTGCCGTCGGTGAGCCGGCCGGTCTCGTCGAGCGCGGCGGTCAGCTCGTCGCGCAGCGCGCCGGGAGGGGTCAGGCGTACCGCCTCGGTCAGGTACCACAGCAGCTCGTGCAGCGGTCGCAGCACGGCGAAGCTGTCGAACATCCGCTGTGCGATGGCCGGGTCGGCCCGCCAGTCGCGCCCGGCGAACGTGTGCTGGGTGAGGTGCTGACCGGCGCCGAAGCAGTCGAAGACGGTGCAGCCGGGAAAGCCGCGTTGCCGCAGCTCGGTGTGGATGCCGCAGCGGAAGTCGGCGCCCAGGTTCGGGCAGGGCCGCCCGGCCGGCTTGTCGATGGCGAAGTCGGCCGACGCGGTGAACGCCGGCGCTACGCAGCACACCCCGGCGCAGCGCGAGCAGTCCGCCCGCAACTCCCGGCCGCCCACCACGCGCACCCCCACGTTCCCCTCGCGACACCCCGACCCATTCTCTCCACCCACCCGTCCCCTCCAACCCCCGCCCCACCCCGCGCCAACCTCATGATCGACGGGCACGTACGGGGGAGGTGGGCGGTGGAATGGCCGAACGGCTGACAACGGCTTGAGCGCCTTGCGGCAACGCATTCCGAAACCGCTGTACAGGTGGCTGAAAGGCTGACAACCGAATCGCGCCGTTATTGCGCCGATGCATTCCGTAGGCCGGATCGTTGTCAATGCACGACAACCGGAACGGCCGTTATCGGAACGATTCTTTTCAGTGCTCCGGAGCGCATTACCGTCGGGTGGCAGGGCGTTTTCGTCCCCATCGGGAGGACTGCTCATGAGCGAACTGACGCACCCACCGGCCGCTCCCGGCCCCGACGTCGAGGCCGTTCCCGCCCCGGCCGGCCGGCCCGGCGAATTCGTCGGCCGGTCACCCAACCAGCTCGCCTGGCTGCGACTCAAGCGCGACCGTACGGCCCGGGCCAGCGCCGTGACGCTCGCCCTCGCCGCGGTGGTCGCACTCGGCGCGCCGCTGCTCGGCAAGCTCACCGGAATCGACCCGACCGACAAGTTCGCCGGCCGGCTCAACGATTTCGGAATGCCGATCGGGTACGCCGGCGGAATCAACGCCGATCATTGGCTGGGCCTCGAACCCGGCAGCGGCCGGGACATCCTCATGCAACTGGTCTACGGGCTGCGGACGTCCCTGTTCATCGCGTTCACCTCGGCGTTGCTGGCATCGGGAATCGGGGTCGCGGTGGGCGTGCTCGCCGGGTGGGCCAGAGGCTGGCTGGACAGCGTCGTCAACTGGCTGATCGACCTCACCCTGGCGTTCCCGTTCCTCATCTTCGCGCTGGCGGTCATCCCGATCCTCCAGGACCGCTTCTACTCCGACCGGGAGGCGCCGACGCCCGCGTTCCGAGTGGCCCTGATCATCGCCACCTTCGGCCTGTTCAGCTGGACGTACACCGCGCGGCTGGTCCGCGGGCAGGTGATCTCGCTGCGGGAGCGGGAGTTCGTCGACGCGGCCCGGGCCGCCGGCGCCGGCACCGCGCACATCCTGCTGCGGCAGCTGCTGCCGAACATCTGGGCGCCGATCCTGGTCACCGTCTCGCTGATGGTGCCGCAGTTCATCGCCATCGAGGCGGCGCTGGCGTTCGTCAACATCGGCGTCACCGAACCCACGCCCGACCTGGGTCGCATGATCTTCAACAGCATCGGCTACGTCGCGAGCGACCCCTGGTACACCCTGTTCCCCGGGTTGACGATCTTCCTGCTGGTCCTGGCGTTCAACCTGCTCGGTGACGCGCTGCGCGACTCGCTGGATCCCCGCTCCACCCGGTAGTCCCACGGCCGTCACATGCCCGGCCGGCGGGGGCCGCCGGGCAGGAAGGAGCACGCAGTGCGCGCACGAACCCGGACACTGACAGGTGTCCTCGCCGCGGCGGCGCTGGCCGCCGCCGGCTGCAGCCCCACCACCGACGACAGCGGCGGCGGGGACCAGGAGACGAAGACCCAGAGCGGCTCGATCTCGTACGAGGCCGCCGACAACCAGGGCCCGGCGAAGGACGTCGACGGGGCGAGCCGGGGCGGCACGCTCACCGTGATGCAGCCGGCCGACTTCGAGCACCTCGACCCGGCCCGTAACTACGTGAATGTGCAGCAGGTCGCCGGCGGGCTGCTCTACCGCCCGCTCAACGGCTACAAGGAGGACGGCACCGGCAAGCTGCTGCTCGTCGGCGACCTGGCCACCAACCCCGGCAAGGACGTGAACGGCGACTGCAAGGTCTGGGAGTTCACCCTGCGCGACGGCGTGAAGTACGAGGACGGCACGCCCGTGACCAGCAAGGACGTCGCCCACGGCATCGCGAGATCGTTCGCGGCGAACCTCAACGAGGGCCCGCACTACATCCAGCAGTGGCTCTACCCCGGCGGGGCGTACAACGCCTCCTACAAGGGACCGTACGACGGCGGCAAGCCGGTGCCCGACGGCGTCACCACACCCGACGACCGCACCATCCGGTTCACCTTCCCGCAGCCGCACTGCGACCTGCCGTACGCCGCGGCGCTGCCCACCAGCGCGCCGGTGCCCGCCGCGAAGGACACCCGCGCCAACTACGACCTGCGGCCGTTCTCGTCCGGGCCGTACCGGGTGAAGGCCTACCAGCGCGACGTGTCGCTGGAGCTGGAACGCAACCCCAACTGGGATCCGGCGACCGACCCGGTCCGCAACGCGTACCCGGACGCGATCCGGATGACGTTCGGCCTGGAGCAGGCCCAGATCGCCGAGCGGCTGGTCGCCGACGGGCCGGCCGACCAGGCGGCGCTGAGCTGGTCGGACGTGCCGCCGTCGGTGCTGCCCCGCACCACCGGATCCGGCGTCGCCGGCCGGGTGGTGCGCGGCCCGACGCAGTACAACTGGGTGCTGAGCATCAACACCCAGCGGGTCACCGACCTGGGCGTACGGCGGGCGCTGAACTACGCGGTCGACAAGGACGCCCTGCTCAAGGTGCTCGGCGGGCAGGCCGCCGGCTCGCCGGCCAGCACGCTCATGTCACCCACCACAGCCGGTTTCGTCCCGTACGACGTGTTCAACGCCCCGGTCACCGGCGACAAGGCCAAGACCGCCGAACTGCTCGCCGGCAAGCGGCCGAAGCTGGTGCTCGCCCACTCCAACCTGGAACTGCGTACCCAGCAGGCCGAGGCGCTGCGCAAGAACCTCACCGACATGGGCTTCGACATCGTGATGAAGCCGATTGACAACAGCAGCTACTACGACGAGGTCGGCCGCAAGGACAACCCGTACGACCTCTACCTCACCGGCTGGGGCTCGGACTGGCCCACCGGCTCGACAGTCATCCCGCCGGTCTACGACGGCCGGGAGATCGTGGCCGAGGGCAACCAGAACATGTCGTACCTCAACGAGCCGTCGGTCAGCGCGGAGATCGACCGGGTCCGCGGCCTGCCGGCCGCCGAGCAGGACGCCGGCTGGATGGCGCTCGACCGCATGATCATGGAGAAGTACGCCCCGGTCGTGCCCTGCTACTACGACGCCACCTACGAGCTGCACGGCTCGAAGGTCGGCAACGCCTTCCTCAGCGACGCGTTCGGAATCATCTCGCTCAACGGCATCTACGTGAAGAAGTGACAGCCGCGCGGGGGCGGCGGTCACGGCTGCCGTCCCCGCGCCCCACCCGGGGGAGGTGCTCCCGTGTTCCGTTTCGTCGTGCGGCGGCTGCTCGTCGCCGCCCTGACCCTGGTCGTCATCAGCCTTGTCACGTTCGGTCTCTTCTTCGCGGTGCCGAGCAGCCCGGCGAAGGTGATGTGCGGCAAGAACTGCACGGCCGAGGACATCGCCCAGGTCGAGCGCCGCCTCGGCATCGACCAGCCGCTGCCCCGGCAGTACGCCGACTTCGTCAGCGGCGTCTTTGCCGGCCGCACCTACGGCGAGGGCGACTTCCGGCAGGACTGCCCGGCGCCCTGCCTGGGCTACTCGTTCCGCAACAACCAGCCGGTCACCGAGATCGTCGCCCAGCGCGCCCCGGTGACGTTCAGCATCGTCCTCGGCGGCGCCGTGCTCTGGCTCGGCCTCGGCATCTCGCTCGGCATGGTGTCGGCACTACGCCGGGGTACGGCGTTCGATCGCGCCGCCATCGGCGTCACGCTGGCCGGGGCGTCCATGCAGGTCTACTTCTTCGGGCTGATCCTGCTCTACCTGCTCGTCTACTCCACCGGGCTGCTGCCGTTCCCCAGCTACACCCCGCTGACCGAGAGCCCGGCCCGCTGGGCTGCCGGACTGCTCCTGCCCTGGATGACGCTGGGTTTCCTCAACTCGGCGCTGTACGCCCGGCTGTCCCGGGCGCAGATGTTGGAGACGCTGTCGGAGGACTTCGTCCGTACCGCCCGGGCGAAAGGACTGCCCGCCCGGAAGGTGCACACCCGGCACGCGCTGCGGGCGGCGATCACGCCGATCGTCACGATCGCCGGACTGGACATCGGCAGCAGCCTCGGCGGCACGTTCATCACCGAGACCATCTTCGGCCTCCAGGGTCTCGGCAAGGCGACAGTGGAGGCGGTGCAGTTCCTCAACCTGCCGGTCGTGATGGCGACGGTGCTGCTGGCGGCGGTGTGCATCGTGGTCGCCAACATCGTCGTCGACGTGCTGTACGCGGTGATCGACCCACGGGTCCGGCTGAGCTGACGGGAGGGATCGGACATGGTGGAGTTTCCGGCGCCGCGTCGCGGCGAAGGCCCGTACCTGCAGGTCAGGGATCTGCGGGTGCGGTTCGACACCGAGGACGGTGTGGTGCGGGCTGTGGACGGTGTGTCGTTCGCGGTCGAGCGGGGTCGCACGTT